>CAYTTB010000079.1:0-13182 GCA_964440565.1 uncultured Thermoanaerobaculia bacterium | reverse complement strand
CGCGCCCCCGCCCACTCCGGTCGCGCTGCGCGCTCCCTGCGACCCCCGGCGGCGAGGTCGGGCCGGGGGGGCGCCCCGTTTCGGGACACCTGATTCAGGATGGGACGAAGCGTGGCGACGGGGGCTCGGAACGGGCGGGGGCGGTGGTGGCACCCGCCTTGCTATGGGGGGGCACGGGGAGGCGTCGTGCAGGCGATGTCGGCGAGGACCCGGGAGGACATGGAGGATGGAGGGAACGGGCGGCGCGGCCTGCGAGTGCTCATCGTCTCGCGGGACGAGCTCTGGCGTCCTTCGGTGGAGGCGTGGATGCTGGAACGGACCGAGCTCGAGGTGAGCAAGGTCCGCGGCGCCGCCGAGATGCTGGAGCTGCCGGACCTCGACCGGTACGACCTCGCTCTGGTGGACCTCGAACTCGATCGGCTCGACGGGCTCACGGTGGGCGCGATGCTGCGCGAGATCAACCCGGCCATGCACCTGGTGCTGGCCTACGGGGAGCGCCGGCCGAGCATCGAGGCCGAGGCGCGCGAGAGCGGGTTCACCTCGGTCGTGGCGAAGGACGAGCTCGCCGCCTGGACGCCGGCGAGGGGGGTGTGAGCCGCCGGCCGACGCGACGTCGCCCGCCGCTCCGGCGGCGGGCGACGCCTCCTTTTCGCCCGCGGCGGCCCGCGGGCGGGTCCTGTGCGCACGTCCCGCGGTAGGATGGGGTGGGGATCGCCGTGGCGGAGAACGTGGAGCGGGGCTGGCGGGAGGTACGGCTCGAGACCCTGGTGGACCTCTCGCTCGCGATGGGGGGCGTCCGCGACGAGGAGGGCCTCGTCGAGGAGGTGCTCCACCGCGCGGTGGGGACGCTGGACGCCCGGGCCGGCTCGGTGATCACCCTGGCCGAGGACGGGCGCCCGGCGCTCGTCCGCGCGGTGGGCATCCACTCGCCCGTCGAGCGGCTCCAGCGCGTGCTCGGGCCCGAGCGGTGGAAGCGCCTCGTGGGCGGCGAGGCCGTGCTGGGGCCGTCGGCGGACCCCGCGGCCCGCGAGGTGCTCGCGGCCCCGCTCGTGTGGGAGGGGAGGGTGCTCGGCGCGGTGGCGCTCCTCGACAGGGAGGTGCGCGGGGGGGCGGGCGCCTTCACCCCGGAGGACGAGCGGTTCCTGCGCTCGCTGGCCAGCCTGGCCGCGGCCGCCATCTGGACGTCGCGGACGTTCGCGGCGGTGGAGCGGGAGCGGCAGCTGCTGGAGGAGGAGAACCTCCGCCTCCGGGAGCTCCAGGGAAGCGAGGGGTTCGTCGGCGAGTCGCCGGCGATCCGGCGGGTCCTGGAGGTGGCGCGCCGGGTCGCGGCGACCGACGCCTCGGTGATGATCCGGGGCGAGTCGGGAGTGGGCAAGGAACGGCTGGCGCGGCTGATCCACCGCCTGTCGCCCCGGCGGTCCGGCCCCTTCGTCCCGCTCGACTGCACGGCGCTGCCCGAGTCGCTGCTGGAGGCGGAGCTGTTCGGGATCGAGGAGGGGGTGGCGACCGGTGTCCGGCGGCGGCTCGGGAAGCTCGAGCTGGCCTCGGGCGGCACGCTGTTCCTCGACGAGGTGGGCGACCTGGCGCTGACGCTCCAGGCGAAGCTGCTGCGGGTGGTGCAGGAGCGCGAGCTGGAGCGGGTGGGCGGCCGGCAGCGCATCCCGCTCGACGTGCGCCTGGTCACCGCCACCCACCGCCCCCTGGAGGCGATGGTGGAGGAGGGCACGTTCCGGCGCGACCTCTACTTCCGCCTGCGGGTGGTGGTGATCGAGCTGCCCCCGCTGCGCCGGCGTCCCACGGACATCCCGCTGCTGGCGCGCCACTTCCTGGCCCTGTACGGGGCGAGGTTCGGCCGTCCCGAGCTGCGGCTCTCCGCGGGCGCCCTCTCCCGCCTGATGAGCCACCCCTGGCCCGGCAACGTTCGCGAGCTGGAGAACGTGATCCAGGCCGCGGTGGCGCTGGCGCCGCGGACCGTGATCGAGGCCGACGACCTGCCGCTGGAGCGACCGGGGCAGGAGGAAGAGCTCCCGGCTCTGGCTCCGCTGTGGGAGGTGGAGCGCCGCCACATCCTGCGCGTGCTGGAGGCCGTGGGGGGCAGCCGCTCCCGCGCCGCGCGACTCCTGGGGATCGATCGCTCCACCCTCTACCGCAAGCTGAGGCGGATTGCATCATCTGATGCGAAGTGCAACATACGGCAACATACGGACTGCGAGTAGGTTGTGATTCAGGACCGCGGGTGATGGCCGGACCCGGTGCGTTCTGCAACGGCTCTCCCGCGCGGGTGGCGCGTCCACGCTGGCACGCGCCTTGCGCTTCGACCGGCTGGAGGAACGATGCGAGGCGCGTTCGTGGTTCGGATCGGGGCGGCGGCGCTGGGCGGGGCGGGGACGCTGGCGCTGCTCGCCGCCCGTCTGGTCCCGGCGGTTCCGGAGCTGGCGCTGCGCCAGATCGGTGTGGCGTGGACCATCACCTCCCTCCTGGTACAGTTGTAGGGAGCCACCGGTGGAGCTCGAGCTGACCCTGCCGCCGGTGGCGGACATGGAGCTCGTGGCGGTGCGGGCGGCGGAGGTGGTGGGCCGGGCCATCGGCCTCGCCGGCGACGAGCTCGACGCGGTGGGCGTGGCGGTGGCGGAGGCGTTCCTCAACGCGGTGGAGCACGGAGGCGGACGCGAGGTGCACGTCCGGGTCCTGGACGAGCGCCGGGCCGACGGGAGCCTCGCGCTGGTGGTGGAGGTGGAGGACCGTGGCCCGGGGTTCGATCCCGAGCGGCGGGCCCGGCGGTGCGTGACGGGCCGGCTGCGGCGGCGCGGGTGGGGGCTCCGGCTGATGCGGGAGCTCGTGGACGAGCTCGCCATCGAGTCGCGGCCGGGGCACACGGTGGTGCGGCTGTGCAAGCGGCGGGAGGCGGACGGATGAACCAGGACCAGCTCACCGTGCGGACGGAGACGGCGCCCGGCGGCATCGGGGTCGTGGCCGTCGGCGGGTACATCAACAACGAGGGCGGCCAGCGGGTGGCCGACGCGGCGCTGGGGCTGTTCGAGCGGGGCGCCCGGACCCTGCTGCTGGACCTCGAGGGAACCCGCATCGTCAACTCGGTGGGGGTCTCGATCCTGCTCGAGGTCCTGGAGCGGGTCCTCGACGGCGGGGGACGGCTCGCGTTCTGCAACCTCTCCCCCACCATCGCCAAGACGTTCGACATCATGGGGCTCACCCAGTACGCGACGATTCACCCGGACCGCGAGCGGGCCCTGGCGGAGCTCGCGGGCGATGCGGGAGCCTGACGCCGACCGCCTGGTCGGCCTGGCCCTGGAGGAGCACATCAGCCCCCGCCTCCTGGAGGCGGTGGCGGAGCACCTGGCGCGCGAGGCGGGGGCGGCGGGCGCCGCCGTCCGCCGCGGTGGCCGCGAGGTGGCGCGGTGGGGTGACGCCGGCCGGTCGCCCAGGCGGCTGGATCTGGGTGGCGCGGGGTGGGAGGCGTACCTCGCGGGCGGGGAGACGCCCGCCGCCGGGACGCTCCGGCTGGTGCGGCTCCTCCTGCGGGTGTGGGAGCTCAGGGAGGAGCTGCGCGGGTCGCGCCTCGGCGAACGGCTGCGGCTCTGGGAGCTCGAGGCGCTCCGGGGCCTGGCCTCGGGGATCGCCGGGGTGCTGGATCCCGCGGCGCTCGGGGACGAGGTGGTGGCCCGCCTCGCCTCGCTCCTCGGCGTCCGGCGGGCGCAGCTCGTGGTGGGCGAGGGGCCTGCCGCGGCGAGGACGGTGGCCCGGTTCGGTGACGAGGTCGTGGCGGGGGCCGAGCTGGCGCGGGCGTGGGAGGAGGGCCTGGTGGGGCCCGATCGCATCGCGCTCCCGGTCCGCGCCCCGGGGGGGACGGTGGGGGTGATCGCGGTGGCCGACAAGGAGGGGCGCACCGGCACCGTCCCCTTCGCGCAGGACGACCGGAGGCTGGTGGAGCTGTTCTCGGTCCTCGTCGCGGTGGCGGTGGTGAACGCGCGTCTGTACCGGGAGTCGCTGGAGCGGGAGCGGCTGCGGGCGGAGCTCGAGGTGGCGGCCGAGATCCAGGAGCAGCTGTACCCGCAGCGGGTCGCGGCAGTGGAGGGGTACGCGGTGGGGCTCGAGTACCGGCCCAGCCGCGAGGTGTCGGGCGACTGCTTCGAGGTGCTGCGGCGCGGCTCCGGCCTCCTGGCGATGGTGGCGGACGTCAGCGGCAAGGGGGTGGGGGCGGGGCTGCTCGCCGGCGCCCTGCACGCGGGCGTCCACCTGCTGGTGGAGCTCGAGGAGCCCCCCGAGGCGCTCCTCGGCCGGCTCAACCGGTACCTGGTGGGGGTGACCCAGCCGAACCGGTTCGCGACGGTGGTGCTGGCGGAGCTCGAGCCGGACGGGACGGCGGCGGTGGCCAACGCCGGGCACTGTCCGCCGCTGCTGGTGCGCGCCGCGGGGCGCGTGGAGCGGATCGCGAGCACCGGCGTGCCGGTGGGCGTCCTGCCGGGAGCGCGCTGGAGTGCCTGGCGCGGCCGCCTGGATCCGGGCGACCTCCTCCTGCTGTACACCGACGGCGTCACCGAGGCGAGCCGCGACGGGGAGGAGTTCGGACTCGAGCGGCTGGAGGCGGTGGCGCGCCGCGGCGCCGCGGGCGGCCCCACGGCGGTCGCGGCGGCGGTGCTCGAGGCAGTGCGCGACCACGCGGGCGAGGTGGCCCGGGAGGACGACACCACCGTGCTCGCCGTGCAGCGCACGCCCGGCGGGTGACGGGCGTCACTGCGCGCCCACCGCCTTCCTCCCATCATGGAGGCGTCGGTGACCTCACACCCTCCTCCTCGCCGCCGTCCCCCGGGGACGGCGGTCCTTCCGTACCCGAAGGCGGCGCGCGTCCCGCCGGGAGGCGGCCTCCGGGCACAGCTCCGGACGGGGTCGCGGAGGCGGCGGCACGTGCCGGTGGCGGGGGCTCCTGCACCGGGGGCGGGGGCGGCCCGAGGAGCGAGGCGCCGCCTCGGTCCGGACGGCCCGTGCGGGCGGGAGGCGGGCGGGGCTCCCCTCAGACGGGCTCGAACCGGTGCGGCCGGAGGTAGGCGCCGGACTCCACGAACACCGCCAGGAGGTGCGGGTCGAGGGCCCCCTGGCGGGCCTCCTCGCGGAGGATGTCCAGCGCCCGCTCGGGCTGCAGGGCGGGCTTGTACGGGCGGTCGCTGGCGGTGAGGGCGTCGTAGATGTCGGCGATGGTGAGCATCCGCACCTCGAGCGGGATGGCGTCGCCGGCGAGGCCGTTGGGGTAGCCCCGGCCGTCGAGCTTCTCGTGGTGGAGGGCGGCGATCTCGGGGACCCGCGCGAGCGGTCTCGGCCACGGCAGGCTCATGAGGAACCGGTGCGAATGCACCACGTGCGACTCGATCTCGCGCCGCTCCGCCTCGTCCAGGTTGCCGCGCGGGATCCGGAGCAGGCGCAGCTCGTCCGGCAGGAGCAGCGGGTGTGGCTCGCCCCGCGGGCCGGGGAAGTGGCGCCGGGCGATGGCCTCGAGCGAGGCCGCCACCTCCCGGGCCACCACCGCCGGGTCGTTGGCCCGCCGCACCTCGAGCCACAGCCGGTCGAGCTCGTCCGCGATCTCGTCCAGCTCGCGCCGGAGGCGCTCGAGGTCGTCGCGCGTCACCGGCCGCCCCCCCGCCGCGCAGCGCTCGAGCACCTCCATGGCACGCCCGAGCTGCTCCGCGCGCAGGGCATGGAAGAACCGCTCCCGCACCAGCCGCTCCTGGTCGGGGTAGAGCTTCCCCACCTTGGTGAGGACCCGCTCGCGCACCCCGAGCTTGCCCACGTCGTGCAGGAGCGCCGCGTAGCGGAGCTGCTGGAGCTCGTCGGGGGTGAACCGCACCCCGCGGTACGGCGGCGGCGGGGTGCGCTCCACCGCCTCGGCGAGCTCCACGGTGTACGAGGCCACCCGGAAGCTGTGCCCGCGGGTGGGCGGGTCCCGCTGCTCGATGGCGATCACCGCGGTGCGCACGAACGACTCGAACAGCCCCCGGATCTCCGCCACCAGGCGGCTGTTCTCCAGCGCCACCGCGGCCTGGGCGGCGAGCGCGCGCAGCAGCGTCAGGTCCTCGTCGGTGAACGCCACCACCTCGCGCGCCACCGCCTCGGGGGTGTCCAGGACGGCGTCCGCCCGCCGCTTGCGGTTGATGAGCTGGATCACGCCCACGGTCTCGCCGCTTCTCGTGGCCATGGGCACCGCGAGGATGCTGCGGGTGCGGTAGCCCGAGGCGGCGTCGAAGGAGCGGTTGAACCGGTACGGCGCGTCGCCGGGGATGGCGTAGGCGTCCGGCACCCGCACCGGCTCCCCGGTCACCGCCGCCATCCCCGCCACGCTCGAGGTGTCGAGGGGGAGCGCGCTCTCCCGCCAGGGGACCGGGCGCGAGTCGTTCTGCGCCAGCACGAAGCGGAGGCGGCCCGCCCCCCGGGTGTCCCGCTCCACGAGGTAGACCGATCCCGCGTCGGCCGCGGCGAGGGTGCGCGCCGAGGTGAGGATCCGCCCGAGCAGGGCCTCGAGATCCGGCTCGTCGGCGAGGGCGGCGCCGATCTCGAGCAGCTCCGCCTCGAGCCGGCGGCGGCGCTCGGCCTCCTCCTCCAGGCGGGCCACCTCGGCCAGCGCCATCGCCAGCGAGCGCGCGGCGGACACCGCGGCCTCCAGGGCGCCGTCGGCGGCGGGATCCGGGACCGCGAGCACGCCCTCCGGCGCCGGCCCGTCGTGGCCCGCCGCCACCAGCACGCAGCCCCGGGCCAGCCGCTCCCGCCAGCGGGGCAGCTCGCCCGCGCTCGCCACCACCACGGCCGGCGGGACCACCTCGCCCGGGTCGCGGACCACGGCGGCCCCGGGGAGGTCCGGGGCCGCCGCCGTGCGGTGGAGGGTCGCCGCGTGCGGGGCGTTCACCCGCTCATGGTAGCGCAGGGGCGCCTCAGCGCCGCCAGTGGCCCGGCACCCAGACCCAGCCGCCCGCGCGGCGGACCCAGTGCCCGGGCACCCACACGGCGCCGCGGCGCGGCGCCCGCTTCCAGTGCCCGCGGACCCAGACGTAGCGGTGGCCGTTCCAGCGCCAGTGTCCGGGCACCCAGACGTAGGCGGGCCCGGGGGCGGGCGGGCGCACCTCCGCCCGGGGCGGCGGCGGTGGCGTGCGCACCACCACGGCGCCGGAGACTCCGGCGCTGCACGCGGAGATCGGGGCGAGCCCGAGCGCCCCGGCCAGTGCCATCGCGGTGACGATCCGTCTCGTTCTCATGGGTCACCTCCCGCCGTGTCGGTCGCCGTGTTCGACGACGTCCCGGGGTCCGGGTTGACCCCCGGGTGGTGACGGGCGTCACGGAGCGGAACTGACAGCACCACTATCAACCTCGGAGTCGCGCCAGATCTCCGGACTTGACAATCTACCGCTGAGATCCTATACTGATCGTGTGAGGACGACGAAGGAGGTGACGCCATGACGAGGATGACGGTCTGGGATCCGTTCCGCGAGATGGCCCGGCTCTCCGAGGACATGAACCGGCTCGTGGGCGAGCTCGTGGGCGAGCGCCGGGGGCGCGAGGCGCTGCGCGGCGCCTGGGTGCCGCCGGTGGACATCCTGGAGTCCGGCGAGGCGATCCGGATCGAGCTCGACCTGCCCGGCCTCTCCCCCGAGGACGTGGAGATCACGGTGGAGAACGGGGTGCTCACGGTGCGCGGCGAGCGCAGGTTCCGGGAGGCCGCGGAGGGCGAGACCTACCACCGGGTGGAGCGCGCGTACGGCGAGTTCGAGCGCTCGTTCCAGCTGCCGAGGTCGGTGGACGCCGAGAGGATCTCGGCGCGGTTCGAGGCCGGCGTGCTCCGGGTGGAGCTGCCGAAGCGCGAGGAGAGCCGGCCGCGGAGCATCAGGGTCGAGGTGAAGTGAGGCCCACCTCCACCCGGCCCACCACGACCCCCAGCTCGCGGGTGTCCCGGGAGCGGGGGTCGTGCCGTCCCGGCACGAACGGCGGGTCCACGGCGATCACCAGCCGCCGGTCGTGACGGGCCGGCACCGGCACCTCGACCCGCCGCCAGGAGGGGCCCACCTCCACCCGCACCACCGTACCCCCCGGCGGGACCTGCAGCGTCACCGCGACCGGCCCGGGCCGGGGGGCGGCGAGCTCCACCGCCACCGCGCCGGGCGCGAGCGGGAGCTCGAGCGTCGCCGTCGCGCGGGTCCACCGGCCCTCGCGCGGCGGCTCGCCCAGACGCTCGATCCCCCACAGACCGCGCGCCCCCACGAGGCCCTCGAGCCCTCCCGGGCGCAGCTCGCGCGCGGGCACGACCAGGCGCCCGTACCCCCGGAAGGCGTCCTCCCGCCAGCACCTGAGGAGGCGGACCGCACCGCCCGCAGCCGCCACCCGGAGCCGCCAGGCGTGCGGGATCCGCGGCAGCCGCGCCCAGACGGTGGAGGGACCGGCGGGAAGGTCGCGGGCGAGGACGTCGCCGGTGCCGACCCGCTCGAGGCGGACCGCGGCGCCAGCCGACGCCTCGAGCGCCAGCGCCAGCCGGTCGCCGTGCCCGGTGGGCGGCACCAGCAGCTCCACCGGCGTGTCCAGCGGCAGCCCCGCCGCGCCCGCGTGGGCCCCCTCCGGCGCCAGCACCACCGCGCCGCCGCGCCCGAGGTGGGCCTCGAGGTACCGCCCCTGGGCCAGCGCAGCGAGCGCGCGCGGCGCCCGGTGGGTGCGGGCGGGGGCGAGCGGCGGCGCGATCCACCGGCGCGGGGTCGGCTCCGCCCAGACGAAGGCCAGACCGCCGCGCAGCCGCTCCACCCGGATGCGGCCCTGGGCCACCAGCGGCCGCCACACCACCGGCGCGCGGGTGCGGCGGGCCAGGTTCAGGAGGTCGCCGAAGGGGCTGAGCCCGCCGTCCACCACCACGAACCCCGCCTCCCGCGCCGCGGCGATCGCCTCCAGCGGAGGGAAGGGAGCGCGCGCCTGGGCGGCCACCGCCGGACCGGCCTGGACGGCCGCCGCCGCCGCCGCGGCCGCCGCCAGCGCCGCCGCGGCGCGGGGCTCCAGGCGCCGGAGACCGGCGGCCGCCGCGGGGACGAGGAGCGCCATCGCGGGCACCGCGTAGCGCGGGTAGGTGCGGTTGTGGGCGAGCAGGAGCCAGGCCAGGGTCACCGCGGTGACCCCGAGCCAGGCGGTGCGGAGGCGGGTCGTGAGCGCGCCGGCCCCGACCAGGGCCAGCACGAGCAGGACCGCCGCGGGGAGCGGCCCGCCCACGGCCCGCACCGGGCCCAGCCCGGCCAGGCGCCACGGCGCCAGATGGAGCGCCCCCGCGTGGCCCGCGCCGTGGCCGGCCAGCGCCGCGAGGTAGGGGCCGAGGCCACCGGTGTCCGCCACCAGGGGCGCGAACCCTGCCGTCACGAGCAGTGCCCCCAGGCCCGCGGCGGCGGCCACGCGCGCGGGCCGCTCGCGGCGGAGCCAGGCGGCGGCGAGCGCGAGGGCGAGCAGCGGAGGCGCCAGGACGGGGCGCACGAGCACCGCCGCCGCGAGCAGGGCGGTGCCGCCGAGCCACGCCGCCCGCCCGGGGCGCCGCCACACCGCCACCGCCGCCAGCGCGAGCGCGGTGGCCGGGGTGGAGGTGAAGGCACGGGGCGCGTGGAACCACACCCCGGGCAGGAACGCCCACCACGCCGCCGCGGCGATGGCCAGGCGCGCGCCGAGCAGCGGCGAGAGCGTCGCGAGCAGCGCCCACGCCGCGGCGGTGGAGGCGAGCGCCGAGAGCACCTGGAGCGCGCGGACCGGGTCGCCGGCCAGCGCCAGGCCCGCCTTGGAGGCGGCGACCCAGAGCGGAAAGCCGGGCGGATGGGGCCGGTGCTGGACCAGGTCGGTGTCGAAGGCGGCGGCCGCGAACAGCGCCTCGTCCTGCTCCCAGGGGACACCGGGGACGGCGAGGAGCCGCGAGGCGGCCACCGCGAGCAGCAGCAGCAGGGCGAGGCGGCGCTCCGCGGCCCCCATCCGCCGTTCAGGCGCCGTACATCTCGTCGATGAGCTCCGCGTACTCCTTCTCCACCACCCGCCGCTTCACCTTCAGGGTGGGCGTGAGCTGCCCGCCCTCCACCGACAGCATCAGCGGCAGTACCCGGAACTTCTTCACCTGCTCGTAGCGGGCGAGGTGCGCGTTCACCGACTGGACGTGCTCGGCGTAGAGGCGCTCCACCTCGGGGTGACGGGTGAGCTCCTCGAAGGAGCCGAACTCGATCCCGCGCTCGCGCGCCCAGCGCTCCAGCTCCTCCTGGTTGGGGGAGATCAGCGCCACGATGAACGGCCTGCGGTCGCCGATGAGGACCACGTTGTCCACGTACACCGAGCGCTTGAGCAGGTTCTCGATGGGCTGAGGGGCCACGTTCTTGCCGCCGGCGGTGACGATGAGGTCCTTCTTGCGGTCGGTGACGGAGAGGAACCCGTCCTCGTCGAGCCGCCCGATGTCGCCGGTGTGGAAGAACCCGTCCTCGTCGAACACCTCCGCGGTCTTCTCGGGCTTGTTCCAGTACCCCTTCATCACGTTGGGGCCGCGCACGCAGATCTCGCCGTCCTCGGCGATGCGGACCTCGACACCCTCCACCGGCTTGCCCACCGTCCCCAGCTTGATCTCGCCCGCGCCGCGGCCGTTGACCGCGATCACCGGCGAGGTCTCGGTGAGGCCGTACCCCTCCACCAGGTAGATCCCGATGGCGTGGTAGAACTCGCCCAGGAACCTGGGCAGCGGGGCACCGCCCGAGATGCAGAAGTTCAGCCGCCCGCCCAGCGCGGCGCGGAGCTTCGCGAACACCATCCGGTCCGCCAGGGCGTGCTGGAGGGCGAGTGCCGGGCCGAGCGACCTCCCGGCGAGCCGGAGGTCCTTGGCCCGCATCCCCACGCCCATGGCCCAGTTGAAGAGGGTGCGGCGGAGCGCCGGCGCCGCCGCCACCTTCTCCTGGATCCGGTCGTGCACCTTCTCGTAGAAGCGGGGGACCGAGGCGAACACGGTGGGCGCGATGTCGGCGATGAGGTCACCCACGTGGTGCACCGAGCAGTAGGCCACGGAGCACGAGGCGTTCATGTAGAGGTAGCCCACCATCCGCTCGAACACGTGGCACAGCGGGAGGAACTCGAGCCCGTAGTCGTCCGCGGTGAGCTGCGCCCGCTTCTGGGAGGCCTTGACGTTGCTCACCAGGTTGTCGTGGGTGAGCATCACCCCCTTCGGCTCCCCGGTGGTGCCGGAGGTGTAGATGATGGTCAGCAGGTCGTCCGGCTCCACCCGGGCGGCGCCGTCCCAGAACGCCGCCTCGGCGTCGGTCCCGCGCGAGGTCGCGGCGAGCTCGGCGAGGTCGAGCACGCCCTCGGCGCGCTCTCCCTCGATCTGGATCAGGTGGCGGAGCCCGGGGCAGCTCTCCCGGATCTGGAGGAACTTCTGCATCTGCTCCGGGGTGTCCGCGATGGCCGCCACGGCACCCGAGTCGGTGGCCTGGTAGGCGATCTGGGGCGGGGTGAGGGTGCCGTAGATGGGGACCGACACCGCCCCGAGGGAGGCCACCGCCAGGTCCACGACGTGCCACTCGGGACGGTTCTCCGAGAGCAGCATCACCCGGTCGCCGCGGCCGATCCCCAGCTCCGCGAGGGCGGCACGCAGGCCGGTCGTCGCCGCCACGAACTCCCCCGTGTCCAGCGCCCTGGACCCCCCCGGCCAGAAGTGCCGGTAGTGGGCCGATCGCGGACGATCCACCTCGTGCCGGAACAGGTCGAGGACGGTGCGGTCTTCCATCGTCCCTCCTCCTTGCCTCTCACTCCTCATGCTGGGCGCAGGGCACGAGCCCCTGCGTGAGCAGCCGCATCAGCTTCGGCAGCTCCTTGCCGAGGTCCGACGGGCTGTCCGCCAGCAGCCAGCTCGTCACCAGCTCGTCCACGGCCCCGAAGATCACCTTGGTCACGAACCCGGGCCCCGGCTCCTTCCGGAACCGCCCGAGTTCCTGGCCCTCCTCCACGATACTGCGCAGCAGACCCAGGTACTCGCCGAGTCTACCACGCGTGAAGAGGTGCATGAACCGGCGCGAGTGACGGGTCTCGATCTGCATCACGTGCGCCAGCGCCCGGTCCCTCCCCAGCGCCTCGAGGTGGAGGCGGATCAGGATCCGGAGCTTCTCCAGCGGGTCCTCGACGTCCTCGATCTCGTGCCGGGCGCGCGAGATGAACTCGGAGAGCATCTCGTCGAAGATGCTGATCAGGAGGTGTTCCTTGCCGTCGAAGTAGAGGTACAGCGTGCCGTCCGCGACGCCGGCGCGGTGCGCCACGTCGGTCATCCGGGCGGCGAAGTACCCCTTCTCCGCGAACACGTCGATCGCGGCTCGCAGGATCCGCCGCCGCTTCAGCTCCCGTGGCGTGTAGGCTCGTTCCTTCGCTCCTCCAGGCATCGCCACCCCTCCCCACTGAATGAACGCTCATTCATGCTTTCACTCGAGACCTCCGCTGTCAAGCCCGGCCGCGCTCGAGTCTCCTCGATCCGGGATGGTCGGGAGTTTCCCCGACTGTCGGGCGGTCGATGGACGGCACCATCCCGGTAGGGAGGGCGGCGCCACCGCCCCGAGACCCGGACCGGAGCGCCTCGCGCCCGGCCGGGGTGGCGTGGTGCATCCGGCGGATTCGTGGGCGCGGCCGTCCCCGCCGGCACGAGGGCCTCGCGGCGACATCGTATCGGGCGGCGCCGGTCACGGTCGTGGAGGCGGTGATGGCGCGACACTGTCTCATGACGGGTGCGGGCGCTCCGCCGCGATCGCCGGTTGCCGGGAGGTGGGGCGGCGGGTACCATGGCCGCCCCGGAGGTGCCGATGGTGTCGAGGGAGGAGGCGCGGCGGGTCCGGCTGGAGGTGTTCCGCGGCTTCGAGGCGAGCTTCGCGAGCGCCCCGATCCGGCTCATGAGCCGCACGGTGGCCGCGATGCGGGCGCGCGGGTACCCCGACCTCGCCACCGCCATCGGGGACCTCGACTGGCGTACGGTGCCCGCCGACGACCCGGAGGACCCGGCGCTGCGCCGTGAATGGGGCGATCTCCTCGCCTCGGCGTTCCAGCACGCCGCGGGGTGGCTCGAGTCGCTCTCCGTCCACCCGATGGGGTACAACCTCGACTCCCTGGGGTATCCCGCGCTGGTGCGTGCCTGGTCGCGGATGTGGGCGGACCAGGTGG
>CAYTTB010000078.1:0-13373 GCA_964440565.1 uncultured Thermoanaerobaculia bacterium | reverse complement strand
CGCGCTCCGCGAGGCGGCCGTCCGGCGTCCCACCGCAGGGCGTCACGCCGCTTCCACCGCTGCCCAGCGAGGCGCTGGCGTGCTCGTCGGGACGCCGGCCGCCGTGAGCGAGGGGTGGCCGTGGCGGAGGGGCGAGCGCGCCCCGACGAACCAGGGGAGAACGGGCGCTCCGGCGGGCGCCGCGGCGGGGCCCGGCGCCGCGCATGCCGAGCCCGCACCGGTGGCCGGCTCCGGATGCGGCCGCGGTCTCCCCGGTGGACGGGGTTGACATGGCGGTAGGGCGGGTGTATTAGTGTCGTAGTACACCAGTACGCTGGGAGGTGCCCGTGGGCGGCGACGTGGAGATCCGGATCGAGCCCGGCGCGGCGGCACCCATCTGGCGCCAGATCGAGGAGGGCGTGCGGCGGGCTGTGGCGTCGGGGAGGCTGCCGCCGGGGGGCGCCGTCCCGTCGGTGCGCGAGCTGGCGGTGCGGCTGACGGTGAACCCGGCCACGGTGGCCAAGGCGTATCGCCGGCTCATCGAGGCGGGGCTGCTCGAGGTGCGGCGGGGGGAGGGGACGTTCGTCGCGGCTCTCGGCGGCGAGCGGCTCGAGGCGCTGCGGCGGCGGGAGCTCGCCGCCTCGGCGGCACGCTACGCGGCCGAGGCGGCGGCGCTGGGGGTGGACGTGGGGACGGCGTGCCGGGCGGTGCGCGAGGCGTGGCCCGGCGGGACGCGGCGGGAGGACGGCGATGACGGAGCGTGAGGCGGTGGTGCGGGCGGAGGGCCTGGCGGCCGGGTACGGCCGGCGGCTGGTCCTGGAGGACGTGTCGCTGGAGGTGGGCGCGGGGGAGGTGGTGGCGCTGCTCGGACGCAACGGCTCGGGCAAGACCACGCTGATCCGGTGCCTGCTCGGCCAGCTGCCCCCACGTGCGGGCTCCCTGACGGTGGCGGGGGAGGACCCGTGGCGCCGCCGGGTGCGGGCGGTGGCACGGGTGGGGTACGTGCCGGAGCGGCCGCTGCTTCCGGGCGAGGTGCGGGTACGGTCGCTGCTCCGCCTCGCCGCGGCGCTGCACCCGGGCTGGGACGCGGTGGCCGCGGCCGAGCGGCTGGAGCGGTTCCGGATCGGGGCGTGGCGCCGGGTGCGGGACCTCTCGCGGGGCCAGGTGGCCCAGCTGCAGCTGGCGCTGGCGCTGTCGTCACGCCCGGCGGTGCTGCTGCTCGACGACCCGGCGCTGGGGCTCGATCCGGTGGCGCGGCGGGAGCTCTACGGCGAGCTGATCCGCGACCTCGCCGACCGCGGGGCGGGCGTCCTGCTGGCGACGCACGACCTGGACGGGGTGGAGCGGCTGGCCGACCGGGTGGCGGTGCTCGCCGGGGGGCGGATCGTGCTGGAGGGTGGGGTGGAGGCGGTGCGGCGGGAGTGGAGCGGGCGCCTCGGCCGGGAGGCGTCGCTCGAGGACGTGTTCGTGGCGGTGACGGGAGGTGCGGCATGAGGGCGTGGCTCGCGGTGGTGCGGTTCGAGCTGGAGCGGGGCTGGCTGGTGCTCGTCGCCGGTGCGGTGGCGGGGCTCGCGGCGCTTGCGGCGCCGGCGGTGTGGGCGGACGTCGCGTCCGCCCCCGCGGACGTCCGGGCGGCGACGGCGGGGATCCTCGCCCTGTGCCTGCTGCTCCTGGGGTCGGCGCTGCTCGGGGCGCGCGCCCTCACCGGCGGTCTGGTGGGGCGGGGTGACGAGCTGCTGCTCGCCCGTCCCATCGGCGAGCTGGCGCTGTGGTCGGCGCGGCTCGCGGCGGCGGTGTCGCTCGCCGTGGCCGCGGCGGCGGTCGCCGTGGCCCCGGCGGGAGGGACGGAGGCCACCGGCGCCCTGGCGGTCCGGGCGCTGCTCCGGGGTCCCGGGTGGGCGATAGCGGCGGTGGCCACGGGCGTGCTCGCGGCGTGCGGCGCGGCGGTGGCGCGGGGTCTCGCGAGCGCACGCTCCCCCTGGCTGGTGGCCGTGTCGGCGGCCGGCTGGCTGTGGTGGCGCGCGTGGGGCGCGGGCGGCGCCGCGTTACTCGTCCTGGCGCGAGCCAGCCTGGAGCCGGCGCAGGTGCGGCTCCTCGCCCTGGGGGCCTGGGCCGGTCTGGCCGTTCCGCTGGTGGCGGCCACTGCCGCCGCAGCGGTGCGCGGGCGGTCGGATCTCGGGCGGTGGGCGCGCACCGCGGGCGCGGTGACGGCCGCGGGGTGGGTCCTGGCGGCTGCAGCCACCGCCCTGTGGGGCGCGGCGGCCTCGGCGCCCACCCCGGCCAGCGTCACGCGGATCGCGGTCGTTCGCCCCACCGCGGTGTCCCACTGGGTGGTGCTGGACACGGTGGCCCGCCGGGCCGGGATCGAGACCTACCCCCGGTTCGCCGTGGACCTGGAGCGGGGCCGGTGGTACCGGCTGGAGCTCGCTGGCGGCCCGTGGGCGCTCCCCCCCGCCATCGCCTCGGGGGGGCGGTACCTGGCGGTGTCCGGGGTGCGCGGGGCCGTGACGGCGGGAACGGTCGAGGTGTTCGAGCTCGGTGACGGGGTGGTGCGCCGCACCGCTGCCGTGCCCACGTGGGGCACGCCGGCGGCGCTCTCCGCGGACGGGAGGCTGCTCGCGGTGGCGCTCCCCGAGGCGGGCCCGCGGCCGCGGCGGTATCAGGTGCTCCGCACGGGGGACGGGAGTGCGGTCCGCGAGGTGGCCCGCCCGGAGGGCTGGGTCCTCCTCCCGCGGCTGGACGGCGACGGCACCCTGCACGTCCTGCTCCGCTCGCGGGGGGAGCCGTACGTTACCCGGGAGCTGATCTCGCCGTCGGGGGAGACGGGGTGGCGCGAGGTGTGGCACGCCCCGGGGCGGGTGTCGGGTCTCGCGGAGGGTGGGACCGTGGTGGCGGTCTCGCGGCCGGGAGAGGACGGCTCCCGCGAGGTCTCGGTGCGGCGGGTGGCGGACGGAGCCGAGCTGTGGCGGGCGGTGGTGCCCCGCTCCCCGTGCCCGTCGGCGGGACCCTGGGACTGCGTCGCCCTCCATCTGGCGGGGAGCGACCGCCTGCTGGTGGCGGTGCTGCCCCCGGGTGGGCACGGCGAGCTCTCCCTCCACACGCCCGGGGGGCGGGCGTGGCGGGTTCAGCTCCCGGAGCGGCCGGCGTGGATCGCCTGGGGCGGCGCCCCCTCCCCTGGAACGATCCTCTTCTCCCTGTATCGCCGGGGGGACGGGGCGAGCACCTACGCCCTCGAGCTCGACCGCGGCACGGCGGTGCCCCTCGGGGAGGGGGCCGACATCAGGCTGTGGTGGTGGGTCGGGTCCGCCCGCGCTCCGGCCCTCCTCATCCGCGGCCGGGAGCTCTACCGCGTCACGCCCGACCTCGAGCTCGAGCCCGTGCCGGTGCGGTGAGTCCGGGCACGGGCCGTGCCACGCGGCCCGCCCGGGCGGGGGTGGCCGCCGCCCGGCGGCTGCCGGCCGGGGTGCGCGGCGTGGCGGCGACCACCGCGTCGAGGTAGCCGCGGATGGCCTCGGAGGCGAGGCGGCGCGGGGTGGTGCTCACCACGCGGATGCCGCGGGCGGCGAGCGCCCGCGCCGTGCGCCGGTTGGCGAGCAGGACCTCGAGCGCCGCCGCCTTGGCGAAGGCCTCGGGCGGGCTCGCGGGCGCCCCGAGCGCGAGGCGCTCGATGCCGGGGTCCTCGAGGTTGACGAGCACCGTGCGGTGGCGGCGCCCGAGGCGGAGCAGGACACCGCGCAGCCCCTCGGCCGCGGCGAGGTCGGTCATGGAGGTGAGGAGGAGGGCCACGCCGCTGCGCCGCTCGAGCTCCAGCGCCCGCTCCACCGCCAGCTCGAAGGCGGGCTCCGCGAGGCGCGGCTCGAGGTCGTACAGGGCGCGGTAGGCGGCCGTGGCCCCGGCGGCCCCCGGCCGCAGGCGCACCACCCGCTCGATCCGGTCGGAGAACGCCACCAGCGTCACCCGGTCCTCGCGGGCGGCGGCGATGCGCAGCACCGCCAGGGCCGCCGCCAGCGTCTCGTCCAGCGTGCTCGGCCCGCCCCCGGCCGGGGCGGCCATGGCGCGGCCCGCGTCGAGCAGCAGGAGGAGGGTGGTCCCCCGCTCCCAGCTGTCCTCGCGAACGATGGGCCGCCCGTGCCGGGCCGTGGCCTTCCAGTGGATCCGCCGCACCGGCTCGCCGGGGAGGTACTCCCGCAGGGCGTACGGCTCGCCCGCCACGCCCCGCTCCCGGAGCGGGTTGCGGCCGAGCTGGCGGCGCTGCGCGAGGCGCAGCAGCAGTCCCACCTCGCCCCCCCAGCGGACCCGCGGCAGCACGCGCCGCACCTCGCCGGGCAGCAGCTCCCGCTGCCCCCAGGCCAGGCCCAGCGGACCCAGCACGCGCACGGTGAGCGGCAGCACCCGGTGCTCGCCCCGCCGGGTGAGCTCCAGCGGGACCCGCAGCCTCGCCGCGTGGCCGGCGGGAAGGCGGAGGGCGGCGGTATGGGGGGCGCGGGCGATGGCGGGGTGGAGCCCTTCGCGCACCCGGAGGGCGATGGTCCGGCGGCCGCGGTTCGTGAGCTCGAGCACCAGCTCCGCCGGGCTCCCCTGGGCGAGCACCGCGGGCCAACGGCGCGCGGCCTCGAGCGGCACCCGCCGCGCCGCGGCGGCGTCGGACACCGCCAGCACGAGCAGGGCCAGGTCGGCGGCGACCGCCACCACGGCCGCGGCGGGGATCACGATCCCCACGACGACCAGGAGGGTGGCGAGGGCGAGGCCCACGAACAGCCGCCGCGCCGGGATCACCTGGGGACCTCCACGGCGGCCGCGAGCCGGTCGAGCAGCGCCGCGGGGGTGAGCCCCTCCAGCTCCGCCTCGGGTTCCAGCAGCAGGCGGTGCCCCCAGCACGGCTCGAGCATCGCCTTCACGTCGTCGGGAAGGAGGTAGGTCCGGCCCGCCACCAGCGCCGCCCCCCGCGCGGCGTCGAGCAGGGCCAGGAGCGCCCGGGGGCTGGGTCCGAGCGTGACCTCCGGCGCCTCCCGCGCGGCGCGCGCGAGGCGGCGGAGGTAGTCCAGCAGCTCCGGTTCGACGTGGACCGAGGCGGCGGCGGTGCGCAGCGCGGCCGCCTCCTCGGGAGTGACCACCGGCGCCATCGTGCGCTGGCGCCGGCCCCAGCCGGCGAGGGTGCCGTCGGCAGCGCGACGGAGCAACTCGGCCTCGGCCTCCCCCTCGGCCGCCGCCATGGTGACCCGCAGCAGGAACCGGTCCAGCTCCGCCTCGGGGAGCGGGTAGGTGCCCTCGAACTCCACCGGGTTCTGGGTCGCCACCACGAAGAAGGAGGGGTCGAGGGGGTGGGTGACCCCGTCGATGGTGACCTGGCGTTCCTGCATCGCCTCGAGCAGGGCCGCCTGGGTCCGGGGCGGGGTGCGGTTGATCTCGTCGGCGAGGAGCACCTGGGTGAACACCGGCCCGCGCACGAGCCGGAAGGTCCCGGACGCCTGGTCGAAGACGTTGGTACCGATGAGATCGGCGGGCATGAAGTCCGGCGTGAGCTGCACCCGCCGCAGCTCGAGCCCCAGTGCGCCCGCCAGCGCCTGGGCGATCAGGGTCTTGCCGATCCCCGGCACGCCCTCGACCAGCGCGTGGCCGTCGGCCAGGTAGGCTGCGAGCAGCGTCCCGGCCGCCCGGTGCGCGCCCACCACCACCCCGGTCACCGCGTCCACGATCCGTCCCGCGAGCTCCGCGTGACGCGTGGTCTCCGCGCTCATCGTCGCCTCCTTCTCGCCTCGCCCTGCCAGGCCGCCACCCGGCGTGCGACCTCCACCAGCTCGCGGTCGCCCCGGCACCGCCGGGCCGCCTCGAGAAGCTCCACCGGCGGCTCCCTCCCGGCCAGCTCCGCGGCGCGCTCCACCGCCGCCCGGGCGGCGTCGCGGTGGTGGCCGAGCCGCCGGTGGACCGCTCCGAGCCGCACCAGCAGCGCCGCGGCCGAGGTGCCGGCCGGGCGCGGCTCGGGCCACGGCGGTCCCGGTCGCCACGCCAGCGCGGCCACCGCCAGCGCGTAGATCAGGGCGAGCTGCGCGAGCAGGGCGTCGGCCATGGGGGTCCCGGTGCGGTCGCCGGCCGGGGGCGGGCCCAGCCCGTGGATCGCCTCGTCGAAGGCGACCGGTGCCGCGAGGCGTGCCCGGAGCGCCTCGAGCAGCTCCGCGTTGCCGCCCTCGAGCAGACGCTGGTTGGCGAGCGCCTCCGATGGCACGACCACCAGCAGGCCGCGGCCCACCGCCCGGGCCACGGCGAGGACCGCACCGCCGTCCTCCGCGGTGAGCAGCGTGGCGTCGTCCGGGGCGGGCACCAGTGCCCGCCGGGGCCGGCTCACCAGCACCGGCCGCCCGAACCCCTCCCCGCGCAGCCGCGCCGGGGTCCGGGCCTCGCGCCACCAGCGCACCGGATGGAGGGTGGAGATCCCGGGCAGCGGCCGGGTGTCCACGGCGAAGGCGTCGAGTACCGCCGCCTCCGCGGGCCCGGCCGGCGCGGTGGCGTCGTAGGCCAGCAGCAGGACGCCGCCGCGTCGGACCCAGCGGCGGAGGTCCCGGAGCCACGCGGGCGATCGCCCCCGGACCGCGGGGAACGCCTCGATCACCGACCCGGCGCCGGCCCGCCCGGGGGTGCGGTCCCCGGTGAGGGTGAGGCACGGCGTGCCCGTACGCTCCAGGTAGCGCCGGGCCAGCAGGAGGCCGCGGCCCGAGCGCGCCGCGGAGCTGGCCTCCTCCGGGGCGCCTCCGGCCAGCAGCCCGAGCGCCACGGCGAGCCCGACCCCCGCCGCGGCGAGGAGCCAGGGGCCGGCCCGCCGCCTCACGGTGCCGCCTCCGAGAGGGCGCGGGCCAGACCGTGCAGGTCGCTCGCGGTGGGTGTCCACGGCCCGAACCGCCACCGGTCGAGGCGGGCGAGCAGGGGCGCCAGCTCCCGGCGGCCCGTGCGCTCCAGCAGCTCGCGCGAGGTCCAGGCCGGGTCGGGGTCGGCCCCGGCGAGGCGGACCGCCGCCCACATCCACAGCGCGGCCAACGCCGCGGGCGGATCCCCGCGCTCCGCCGCCTCCTCGAACCGCGCCCACCACCACGCGGCCGGTGGAGCGCGCCCCGTCTCTCGCCCGAGCGGCCGGGGGGCGGCCACGCGCGGCGCGGGGCGGGCGTCGGAGCGCGCCGCGAGCCGGCGGTACAGCACCCACGCGGCGGCCACCACCACCGCCACGGCCAGCGCCCGCGCCGCGACCTCGAGCAGGGGTGCCACCGCGCCGAGGTCCACGTGGAGCCCGTGCAGCCACGCCCGGAGCGCCTCGGCGGCGCGCGATGCCAGGTACGTCACGTAGGCCGCGGGGGAGGGGGACGGCGGGGTCGTCACCGCGCCGGTCTCCGCCGCGATCCGGGCGAGCGCCGCCCGGTCCGGCCCGACGGCGGCGGCCGCGGCGGCCGCGCCCGGGGGCGGGAGCGCGCCCATCACCCGGGCGCCCCCAGCGCGTCGAGGGCCGCCTCGAGGTCGGGACCCTCCTTGCGGGCGCGCAGCCTCAGGAACAGGAGCGTGGCCGCGGCCGCCGAGTAGAGGGCCACCAGCTGGCGGGCGAGCGCGGCCGCCGTCACCGTCACCGCCTGCAGGACCCAGAACCAGCCGGGGAACTGCAGCCCGCCGCCTGCACCGCGCTGGACCTGGCCCAGCACCTGCCGCGCCACCAGCACCTGCTGGGCCACCGCGAGCGGGAGCTGGAGCGCGAGCTGCGTCCCGTAGGTGAGCACCACCCCGGTGGTCCACACCGCGATCACCCAGCCCATCGCGGGCGGCAGCAGACGCCGCCGCCGGTCGTGGGTCACCAGCGACCGGGAGCGGGCCAGCGCTGCGTACCCGGCCCTCCCCTCCAGCGCCACCACGGGAAGCGCCACCGCGTAGATCACCAGCAGGTAGAGCCCGGGAAGCATGCACAGCGCGAGGCCCGCCACGACCAGGATCCCGGCCAGCAGCAGCGTCCGCAGCACCGGCCACGACAGCGCCCACCCCCAGCTGTCCACCCCGGAGGGCCGGCGTCCCTCCAGGTGCTCGGCCGTGGCCCGCACCATCCCGGCGTGGGCGAGCACGCTGGCGAGGCTCACCCCGAGACCCAGGAGCGCCACCCGGAACCAGTGCCCCAGCCACTCGGCCGGGAGCTGCTGGTGCGGCTCGCCCCCGGGCGGCACGGCCATCGCCCGCGACATCAGGCCGGCCTGCATCGTCGCCAGCGCCGCGCTGCCCAGCACCGGCGGCAGCGCGAGCGCCCAGAACGCCCGGGGGAACACCGCGCGCGCCAGGCGGACCGCCTCGTCCAGGAGATCGAGCAGCGAGCCCCGCTCCAGCCGCGGCCCGGTGCTCACGGCCACCGCTCCTCCCGCGGCGCGGGGGCGCGAAACGCCACCGCGGCGTACGCCGCCAGGAGGCCCCCAGCCACCGCCGCCTTCAGCCCCACCGGCACCACGGGCATCGGCGACACCAGCGCCTCCACCACGCCCAGCAGCAGGAACCACGGCAGCGAGCCCACCACCGCCACCACCGACTCCCGGGCGTGCTCGCGGAGGGTGACCGCCCGCGGCCTGTCGGTGGCCACGATCAGTCCGGCGGCCAGGTGGAGACCGGCGGCGGCCGAGACGAGGATCAGGAAGATCTCCAGCGGCCCGTGGGCGAGCACGAACCGGCCCAGCTCGCCGGCCAGCCCGAACCGCCACGTGACCGCGAACACCCCGCCGAGAAGGGCGCCGTTGAGGGTGAGGATGTACAGCGGGCCGAGGCCCGCGAGGGTGCCGCCCGCCCACGCCACCAGGGCCACGCTCATGTTGTTGGTGGCGATCCCCGAGGCGGCGAGGGAGGGCGGGACGGCGGTGGTGAGGCGCTCGGTCCACACCTCGCCGCGCTCCAGCGCCGCCATCCGCTCGGGGCCGAGGAGGCGGGCGCCCAGCCCCGGGTCGACGAGGGCGGCGGTCCCGGTGAAGAGCGCCGCCACCGCGAACAGGGCGGCCGCCGCTCCCAGCCGCGCCGCCACCCGGCGGCACGCGCGCGGAAAGGTGGCGGCGTAGAAGCGGCGCAGGGAGAACCTCCCGGGCACCGCCTCTCCCTGGAGCAGGAACGCCCCTCGGAGGGCGAGCCGCTCCAGCCGCAGAGCGGCCGCGGTTCCCGGAAACCGGTCCCGGGCCACGGCGACGTCCTGCAGCAGCCGGCGGTACTGGAGCGCGAGCTCCTCGAGGTCGGCGAAGGTCATCCCGGCGCCGGCGCGGAGGCCGGCCCCGATGCGGGCCTCCACCTCGTCCCACAGCGCCCGCCGCGCCGCCACCCAGCCCGCGTACCCGCTCACAGCCGCTCCACGCCCAGCGCCTCGCGCACCACCTCGGCCGGCTCGCGGCCCTCCACCTCGACGCCGTCGAGCAGCTCCGGGGCGTCCCGCTCGAGCCAGCGGACGATCCGCTCTCCGAGGCGCCGTGCGACGTCGGGCTCCAGATCCGGGAGCCGCTCCAGGTAGGTCTCCACCGCCGCGATCTCCGCGGCCCCCCAGCCGGGGGGCACCCGGGTGAGGGTGGGGCGCGGGCGCGGCCGCCCCTCCCGGATCACCACCGTACCCGCCAGGCGATCGCCCACCCGCCGCGCCAGCGGGTCCGCGGCCATCAGGAACACCCCGACGAACAGATCGGGGATGCCCCGGACCAGGTTGCGCAGGATCAGCGCGCCGGCCGACGGACGGCCGCCGTCCGCCGCCACCGTCCGCAACCCGAGCACGGCCTTGCCCGGGGTGGCGCCGCGCAGCGCGATCTCGGCCAGGGCGAAGTACCACCACTGCGAGAGGAACGAAAGCCCCACGGCCGCGGCCAGCGCCCATCCCGGAGCGGCCCCGGCCAGCGTGGCACCGCCGAGGAGCACCACGAGGAGGAAGGCCTGAAGGACCAGGAGCAGGAGCGAGTCCACGGCGAAGGCCAGCCCGCGGCTGGCGACGCCGGCGAGCGGGAGCTCGAGCGCCACGTTGTCGAGCGTCCGCACCACGGCGGCCGGCTCGGCGTCCGTCGCATCTCCGGGTCTCACGGAACGGATTATGCCAGCGATCGCCGGTGTGCGTCACCGCTGGTTGCCCGGGACCGGTGCGGCGGCACCCCGGTCGTCGTGCTCTCTCCGGCCGAGGTGCCGCCGGCCTCGCCCGATGCGCCGCGAGAGGGGCCCGCTCGTGCTCGCAGGGTCGGCGCGGCCGCGGAGCCATCCACCGCCGCCCCGGCTTCCCCGCCGGTCCCATCCGGGGTCGCGGGTGCGCGCCTTCCCGCGCCCCGTGGGCGGCGCCTCAACGGCCGGGTTCCACCTCCACCACCGTGCCCGCGGAGTGGGCGGTGTGCTCGGGGGCGTACATGCACTGGAGGGTCGCGGGGGCGACCCGGAACCGGCCGGCCACGGCGGCGCGCAGGCGGTGGCGCAGCCTGTACTCCCCGGCGGGCAGCCGCTCGATGAAGAAGTCGGCGCCCGAGTCGCGGACCTCCCGGTAGACCGAGAGGCCGCCGATGGCCTCCCAGCCGGAGGTGAGGACCGCGGGCTCGAACCCGGCCGGACGCGGGTCGCGCAGGTGGACGTACTCGGCCCGGTGCCGGGCGCGGAGGGTGAGCTCCACCTCCACCTCGTCCCCCACCTCGACCCGGGCGCCCTCCGCCAGCGGCTCGAGCACCCACTCGTCCCCGCGCCGCACCCGGCGGTACAGCCGCCGCTCGAGCGCGAACAGCGTCCCCGGGCCGGCCTCGGGCTCGCGCTCGGTGGAGAACCGCCAGGTGACCGTCGCGAACGCGAACCCCTTGCCGTGGCTCGTCACCTCGATCCGCGACATCTCGCGCGGAACGATCTCCGGTCCGTCCACCGCCAGGCGGGCCCGGGTGACGGGCTCGTCCGGCTCGAACCGGAAGGTGGCGCTGCGCGGGCCGGCGCTCACCTCCACGGTCTGGGTGGCGCCGAGCAGGCCCTCGCGCTCCATGTAGGTGACCAGCGCGTAGATCACCTCGGCGGTGGCGCGGGTGGACTTCCAGTGGCCGAGCTTCTTGTCGAGCAGCAGCCACTGGACGAGCCCGTCGCGGCGGGGATCGTCGGGCGCGAGCTCGGCCAGCACCCGGAGGGCGAGGGCGTGACCCTCGGTGGTGTCGTTGTACCAGAGCCAGGAGCGTTCCTCGGGCTGCCAGTAGACGCCCAGATCGGGGTCGGAGCGGGCCGAGTCCATCACGCTCTCGAAGACGCGCAGGGCGTCGTCGTGGCGGCCCATCCGCTCGAGGGTGAGCGCGAGGTACCCCTTGAGCCGCGGCGGGTGCTCCCGCCAGCGCTTCCAGGACAGCGCCAGCATCCGCTCGCGGTCGCGGTGCGAGAACGCGCCGCCCGTCCACTCCTCGTCCGGGTAGCAGGAGAGGACGTAGCCGAGGTAGGTCACCATCTCCCAGCAGCAGTCCTCGCGCTCGGCGCGCGTCACCAGGTCGTCAAGCCAGTCGTCGGCGACGTACCGCCACGCGCGCTGCACCATGCGCCGGGGCACGGGGATCCCGTGCTCCACCGCACGCGCGAGGCCGTCCAGGATGTACAGGGTCATGTAGGGCGACGGCGGGCCGCCGGGCCACCACGGGAAGGCGCCCGAGGGCAGCTGCGCCTTCTCCAGCTTGGTCAGCGCCTCCCGTCGCTGGGCGTCGGCGACGTCGGGGTCGAGGAGGCGGAGGAGACGCCCCGGCTCCTCACCCCCGCCGCGCGCCTCCACGAGCCACGGGGTCTCCTCGAGCAGCATGACCCGGTTGGGATCGGGGCGGTCCCACCGCTCGAGCCGGGTGTCGCGGCGGGCGGCGAGGCGCCTCGCCAGGGCCGCGAGCTCCGGATGGCTCCGGAACACGGACGACACGATCCCGGCCGAGAGGAACCGGTTCAGCGTCTGCTCGGTGCACTCGTACGGGTACCGCACCAGGTACGGCAGCGCGCGCAGCACGGTGGTGAGAAGCTGCGCGTCCACGGTGACCACCAGAGCCTCGTTCACGCGGGTGGGGTCGGAGGTGTCCGCCATTCCGGGCAGCTCGAGCACCCGGCGGTCGTCGTCGCGCAGGGTGGCGAACCGTGACCGGACCAGGTGGTAGCGGCCGGGCAGCACCGGCAGCGGCCGGAGCTCGCCGTCGGAGAGGTCCCCCGAGCGGGCCACCACCTTGAACGCCACGAGGCCGGGGCGCGGTGGCGCCACGACGGGCACCTCGAGGGTGGCGCTTCGGCCCGGCTCGACCCGGAACGGGAGGCCGTGCGCGGTCTCCGGGGAGAGGCCGAAGGCGCCGAGCAGGCTCTCGCCGCTCTCCGGGTCCACGATGTCGAGGTCCACGGCGCCCTCGAGCGGCACATCGCCCGCGTCGTTGACCTCGATGCGGATCGTCGCGCGGTCGCCCTCGCGCAGGAACCGCGGCAGGTAGGGCCGGACCATCAGCTCCTTCACCGAGCGGGTGGTGGCGTGGAGGCGGCCGGCGCGCAGGTCGCGGGTCACCGCCACCATCCACAGGTTCCACTCGGTCACCGAGTCCGGAACCTGGTAGCTCACGGTCACCGACCCGTCGGCGCCGGTGAGGAGCGTGGGCTCCCAGAGCGCGGTCTCGGCGAAGTCGGCGCGCAGCTCCACCGGCGCCGCCTTCTCCCCGGCCGGCGCCGCCTGGGACTCGCCCTTCGCCTCCGCCTCGCGGCCGACCACCGCGACCGCCTGGCCGAGGCCCTCCTTCTTCCGCACCACGGGGGCGGCGGCCATGAGCACGCGCCCCGGGCCGTAGCGGCCCATCCCGCCGATCCCGTACCGGTCCAGCGCTCGCACGCTGTCCTCGTGGAACGAGGGCGGCCGTGGCAGGACGGCCGCCGAGCCCTCCTTCCAGAACGGCCCCGCTCCTCCGAGGGCGCAGGCGAGCCGACCGGTGGCGGTGCGGTCGGGGTAGAGCCCGAGCGGGTCGGGCGGCGCGTAGGGGGCGAACAGGTCGAGGCTCGCGTCGTACATCAGGGCGAGAAGCTGCGCCACGCCCTCGCCCACCGCCTTCCCGTCGGCGCCGCGCACGGTGACCGAGAACGTCTCGCGGGCTCCCGGCCGCACCCGGTCCCGGAACGAGGCCAGCTCCAGCTCGAGCCGGCGGTCGTCCCACGGCACCCGCAGGCGGCGCTCGAGCCGCATGAGCTGGTGGTCCCTGAGCGCGGTGAGGCGGATCCCGAGGCCGCCGCGGTCCTCGGCGGTCACCCGGCGGGTGATCACCACCGGGCCGGCGCCGGCGCGGAGCACGCGCCGCTCGATGCGGCGGCCGGAGCGGAACACCTCCAGCACCATCTCCTGGTCGGGAAGCCCCGAATGGACCAGGATGCGCGCGGTCCCGCCCACGGGGACCGTGTCGCGTTCCAGCTCGAGG
>CAYTTB010000077.1:0-13649 GCA_964440565.1 uncultured Thermoanaerobaculia bacterium | reverse complement strand
ACGGGAGGGCTCCCGGTGAGCGCACCTGCACAGCGAGCGAACGAGAGCGGGATCCGCACGCGGCCCGTACCTGGCCGCACACCCTGCCACCTCGAGGGACGACCACGGAGGTGACCGTGCGGCTCGACGACCTCAAGCCGGGACTCCGAATCGAGGGCCTCGTACCCGGAACCACGGTGACGCTGATCCTGGTGGAGCGGCTCGACGACGACACGGTCTCCGTCACCTACCGCACCCCGGACGGGAGGACCGACACCAGGGTCCTGTTCGGCCACGAGGCGGAGGAGCTGGTGGCGGTGGAGAGCTCCCGGCCGATGTTCGACGCCGACGGGACCGACCTGCGGCTGGTTTCCGAGGCGCTCCGGATCCGCAACGCCCACCTGTTCGACCCGTACCTGGCGGTGAACACCTCGCTGGTGGAGCCGCTACCGCACCAGATCGTCGCGGTGTACGGGGCGATGCTGCCGAGGCAGCCTCTGCGCTTCCTCCTCGCCGACGATCCTGGCGCCGGCAAGACCATCATGGCCGGCCTGTACATGCGCGAGCTCGAGGCGGGGGCGGACCTCGAGCGGTGTCTCGTGGTCTGCCCGGGAGCGCTCGCGGGTCAGTGGCAGGACGAGCTCTACGACAAGTTCCACATGGAGTTCGAGATCGTCACGCCCCAGATGGTCGAGACCACACCCGGCGGCAACCCGTTCCTGCGCCACCACTTCGCGATCTGCAGGCTCGATCAGCTCGCCCGCAACGAGACGTTTCAGTCCCTCCTGGAGCACCCCGAGCTCCACTGGGACCTCGTCGTCGTGGACGAGGCGCACAAGATGTCGGCCCACCGGTACGGGGCCAAGGTGGAGTACACCAAGCGGTACCGTCTCGGCCAGCGTCTACGGCGGGTCGCGCGCCACTTCCTGCTGCTTTCGGCGACACCCCACAACGGAAAGGACGACGACTTCCACCTCTTCATGGCCCTCCTCGACCCGGACCGGTTCGAGGGGCGGTTCACCGTGGATCCCTCCAGCCGGCCGTACCGCGACCTCATGCTCCGCAGGGTCAAGGAGGATCCCGTCTGGCCCGACGGCACGCCCCTGTTTCCCGCACGCAAGGCCTACACCGTCGCCTACGATCTCTCGCCTCCCGAACGGATCCTCTACGAGGAGGTGACGCGGTACGTGCGCGAGGAGATGAACCGGGCGGACCGCCTGCGCGACGAGAAGGCCAGGAACGTCGTGGGGTTCGCGCTCACCGTGCTGCAGCGCCGCCTCGCCTCCTCTCCCGCGGCCATCGACCGCTCGCTGCGGCGGCGCCGCACGCGCCTGGAGAAGCGGCTCCACGAGCTCGACCGGCAGTTGCGGGAGCACGGCTCGCCCTCCTCGCTGGGCGACCTCGGCTCCCTCGCCTCCCGCCTCGAGGAGATCGACGACCTCCCCGAGGACGAGGCGTACGAGGTCGAGGGCCAGCTCATCGACCGGGCCACGGCCGCCCAGACGCGGGAGGAGCTGCGCGCGGAGATCGACACGCTCGAGCAGCTGGAGCGGCTCGCCAGCGAGGCGCTCGCCGCCGAGACCGACGCCAAGTGGTCCCAGCTCCGCGAGATCCTGCTCGATCGCGAGCGGATGTTCGACGCCAGGGGGCACCGCCGCAAGCTGATCGTATTCACCGAGCATCGGGACACCCTCGAGTACCTGGCCAAGAGGATCCGGACCCTGCTCGGCAGGCCCGAGGCCGTGGTCACCATCCGTGGTGGCATGGGGCGCGACGAGCGCAGGAGAGTACAGGAGGCGTTCCTCCAGGACCCCGGGGTCCAGGTCCTGGTGGCCACCGACGCGGCGGGCGAGGGCGTCAACCTGCAGCGTGCCCACCTCATGATCAACTACGACCTCCCGTGGAACCCCAACCGCCTCGAGCAGCGATTCGGGCGGATCCACAGGATCGGCCAGACCGAGGTCTGCCACTGCTGGAACCTGGTGGCCAGGAAGACCCGTGAGGCGGACGTCTACCTCCGCCTGTTCCAGAAGCTACAGCGCGAGGCCGACGCGCTGGACGGCAAGGTCTTCGACGTGCTCGGCAAGGCCTTCGCCGAGACACCGCTTCGCGAGCTCATGATCGAGGCGATCCGGTACGGGGACGATCCCGAACGGCAGCGGGAGCTCGAGAAGAAGCTCGACCGCCTCGCCGAGATCATCCGGGCCGGAGACCTCCTCAAGGACGCCCTGGCCCACGATGTTCTCGG
Source organism: uncultured Thermoanaerobaculia bacterium (assembly GCA_964440565.1). Lineage (GTDB taxonomy): Bacteria > Acidobacteriota > Thermoanaerobaculia > Thermoanaerobaculales > Sulfomarinibacteraceae > CAYTTB01. Next base: position 11,422 of record CAYTTB010000077.1, on the reverse strand, counting down.
CCCCCCCGAGGTGGACGAGATCCGCCGCGACCTCGAGCGCGCCGCGGCACGCCGTCTCCAGCCGCACCACATCCAGGCGTTCTTCCTCGAGGCGTTCGAGCGGCTCGGGGGCCGGATCCACGAACGGGAGCCGGGACGGTTCGAGATCCGGAAGGTACCGCACGTTCTCCGCAGGCGCGCCCGGAGCTCCCACCGGCGGGAGCCCCTGCTCGGCCGGTACGAACGGGTGACGTTTCGCAAGGAGCTGGTTCGCGTTCCCGGCAAGCCCCTGGCCGAGCTCGTGGCCCCGGGGCATCCCCTCCTCGACCATACGGTGGACGAGCTCCTCGAGCGGCTGGACGGCCTCCTCCAGCGGGGAGCCGTGCTGGTGGACGGGAACGACCCCGGCGAGACCCCGAGGGCGCTCGTCTACCTGGAGCACGAGATCGTGGACGGCGGTGGCCGGGTGGTCTCGCGCCGCCTGCAGTTCACCGAGCTCCTCCCCGACGGCACCGCACGGGAGGCGGGCCCCGCCCCGTACCTCGACTACCGCCCCGCCACCGACCAGGAACGGACGGCGGTCCTGGCCCGGCTCGACGGGTCGGCCTGGAGCCCGGAGGCGCTGGAGCGTCGGGCCGTCACCCTCGCCGCCACCTCGCTCGGGCGCGAGCACCTGGAGGAGGTTCGCCGCCGCGTGCTGGCTCGGGTGGAACGCACGGAGCGGGCCGTGCGCGATCGCCTCACCGCCGAGATCGCCCACTGGGACCGCAAGGCCCAGGAGCTGCTCGATCAGGTGCGCCGCGGGCGCCAGCCCAGGATGAACTGGGAGCGCGCCCAGGAACACGCCCGCGAGCTCGAGCGGCGCCTCGAGGCCCGGCTCGCCGAGCTGGAGCGCGAGCGCCAGCTTCGTGCCCGGCTGCCCGTCGTGCGCGGCATCGCGCTGGTGGCGCCCGAGGGGCTGCTCCGTGCTCACGAGGAGCCCGCAGTGCGGATCTTCGCCCGGAACCGGGAGACGGTGGAGCGCCTCGCGGTGGAGGCCGTGCTCGCCGCCGAGCGCGCGGCGGGCCGCGAGCCGACCGAGATGCCGCGTCACAACCCCGGCTACGACATCGAGTCGTACGACCCCGAGACCGGGCGGCTCCTCTTCATCGAGGTGAAGGGGCGGGTCGCGGGCGCGACGACGGTGACCCTCACCCGCAACGAGATCCTCACCGCGCTCAACCGCCCCGACCACTGGATCCTGGCGCTGGTGCAGGTCGAGGACGGCCGCGCGTCGGAGCCCCGGTACGTGATGCGCTTCATCGACGTCGAACCCGGCTTCGCCGCCACCAGCGTGAACTTCGATCTCGGCCGCCTGCTCTCGCGCGCGCTCGCCCCCGCCGGGATCCAGGTGGGAGGCCGACCGTGAGACCGCTGTTCAAGACCCGTTTCCGGCTGCTGCCGGAGGGTGACAGGACGCCGGGGCAGGTCGCCGACGAGGCGTTCGCCGCCCTGCGCGAGTGGGTCGAGGAGCACGAGCTGGAGGACGGGCACCCGGTCGCGGTCCGTGTCCGGGAGATCGTCTGGGACCGCGACCGCCCGTACCAGATCCGGGAGAGCTCGCTGCCCGACGGCTCGTTCCACAGGGCCCTCCTGTGGACCCATCCGGATTCCGGCGGCGAGTTCTGGTGGACCGTCGCGGCCGACCTCGTCTGCCTGGACGGGGTCCTGGAGCTCCAGTTCGTGCTCGGCGTGGAGGCGGAGGACCTCGCCGACGTGCCCGAGGACCTGTGCGCCCGCCAGCCCCGGATCGTGCGCAGGCTCCTCGCCAGCGATCACTGGAGCTGCCAGGCCGAGTCCGTCCGTCTCCCCCTGATGCCCAGGCGGTACACCGTCCACGAGGTGGACGAGATCGTCTCCGAGGTGCTGTTCGACCCGCAGCGGACGCTCCCGGTGCTCTTCTTCGGCGAAAAACGCGAGGGAAAGGCCTCGCCGATCTCGCCCGGCAGGCTCGCGACCCGCCTCGCGGGCCTGGTGAAGGTCCACTACCCGCGGGACGGCGTCGCCGCCGAGGCGCTCAACGAGCGGCTCGGGCCGGACCTCGCGGTGACGCGGGGAATGGTGCGGGTGTTCATGCCCGGCCTCACGCCCTCGGACGATCCCGCGCACCACTGGGCGTTCCTGTTCGACACCATCGAGCGGCGCGGGATGAGCGGCGACGAGTTCGGCGACTGGCTGTTCGCGCGCCTCGCGGAGCGGAGCCTGGTCACCGTGGGCGAATCGCCGCTGCTCGGCGTCCACAGGCGGCGCGCCCGCGACCACGAGGAGCGCAGGTGGCGGGAGCTCGAGCACCGCCTCGCCGATGAGGAGCGGGCGGCGGAGGAGCTGCTTCTCGAGTACGAGCAGCGCGTCGCCACCCTCACCGCGGAGCGGGATCGCCTCCAGGAGCAGCTTCGCTCCAGGGAGGACGAGAACCAGTCGTTGCGCCGCCAGCTCCGGATCGCACAGCGCAACATCGAGGAGCTCTCGCGCGAGGTGGGCCGGGGACCGCTCGATCTCGGCCGATCCACGGGTGGGGCCGCCCAGCCGCGCACAGTCGGCGACATCGTCGCCGCCCTCGCCGACGAGCTCGAGCACCTCGAGTTCCTCCAGTCGGCGTTCCGGTCCGCCGAGGAGGTTCCGGAGACCTTCCGCCGTCCGGAGGAGGTGGAGCGTCTCCTCCGCGCCCTGGACGAGGCGGCCCGTGTCCGGAACGCGCACGGCGGCCGGATCCCCGGAGGATGGAAGGAGTACTTCACCTCCGCCGGTGTCCCCGGCTACAGGCCCACGATCAGCGATGCCACTGCCCAGCGGTGGGGCGAGGAGTACACGTTCCGTTACGGGGACGAGGACCACCTCTTCGAGGAGCACTTCACCATCGGGGCGGGCAACCCCAACACCTGCCTCTCGATCCACTTCAGCACCAGGCTGCGCGACGACCGGATCGTCGTCGCCTGGGTCGGGCGGCACCTGAGGAACACGCAGACGTGAGACGGGGTCCCGAGCGTGGCGATGGGACCTCTTCCCGAGCTCGGCGGCCGCCCCGCGGTACACTCGTGACACCACGCCGACGGGAGGGCTCCCGGTGAGCGCACCTGCACAGCGAGCGAACGAGAGCGGGATCCCGGAGCAGGGGCAGCTGGTCCGCGTCCGGAACCGGCTGTTCCTCGTCGAGGACGTGATCCCCGCCGAGGACGACCGCGGGAACCGCGTCCACCGCGTGGACCTGGAGTGCCTCGACGACGACCGGATGGGTGAGCCGCTCAGCGTGATCTGGGAGCGCGAGGTGAACACCGAGGTCGTGCTCGCGGGCGCTCTCCCCGTCCCCGAGGGTGGCTGGGACCACCCCAAGGTGTTCGACGCCTTCATCACCGCCATCCGCTGGTCGGCGTCCTCCGTGCTCCGCGAGCACGGTCTCCTCGCACCGTTCCACGGCGCCATCGAGATCGAGCCGTACCAGCTCGAGCCCGTGGCCCGCGCCGCGCGCGCGCCGCGCGTCAACCTGCTCATCGCCGACGACGTGGGCCTCGGCAAGACCATCGAGGCCGGCCTCGTGCTCCAGGAGCTGCTGGCACGGGCCCGCATCCGCAACTGCCTCATCGTCTGCCCGGCCTCCCTCCAGCGGCAGTGGCAGGAGGAGATGCTGGAGAAGTTCAACCTCCGCTTCGACATCATCGACCGCGACCGGATCCTCGAGCTGCGCCGCGAGTACGGCACCCACGTCAACCCCTGGCGGAGCTTCCCCCGCCTCATCACCTCGATGGACTTCCTCAAGGCCGAGCGCCATCTCGGCACCTTCCTCGCGCCCGACGAGCACGGCAACCCGCCCCGGTGGGACCTGCTCATCGTGGACGAGGCCCACAACTGCGCCCCTTCCGGGCGGACGCGGTACGTCCGCGACTCGCAGCGCACCCGGATGCTGCGCCGCATCGCCCCGGTCTTCGAGCACCGCCTCTTCCTCTCCGCCACCCCGCACAACGGGTTCACCGAATCGTTCACGGCCCTGCTCGAGATGCTGGACCCCCTCCGCTTCCACTCCGACGGCACGGTCGACCCCGACGCGGTCCGGACCGTGATGATCCGGCGCCTCAAGGAGGAGCTCCGCGGCACCGATGCCACCTCGCGGGTCTTCCCCGATCGCGAGGTTCGCTCCCTCTCGGTCCCCGACGAGCCGGACGAGCGCCGGGCGGCGGAGCTGCTCGACCGGTACATCGAGAGCCGTGCCGCCCGCGCCCGTGGCCGCGAGGAGCTCTACCCCGTCCGCTTCGCCCTCAACGTCCTGAAGAAGCGGTTCCTGTCGAGCCCGCTCGCGTTCTGCAACTCGCTCGAGACCCATCTCGAGAACGTCACCCGTCCGGGCGGCGCACCCGCCGGCCCCGCCGACCGCAGGCTCGCCGAGCGGCTCATCCAGAGGGCCCGCGAGGACACGGCGAGCGACGAGGAGCGGGACCGCACGGAGCGGCAGGCCATCGCCGAGACCAGCAAGTTCTTCGGCGAGCTGACCCCGGAGGAGGACGCGTGGCTCGGCGAGCTCTGGGCCTGGGCCGACGCCCACCGCACCGCGCCCGACGCCAAGCTGCGGGTGCTCTCCTCCTGGCTCGACGGGCACCTCCGCACCGACGGCGGCTGGAACGACGAGCGGCTCATCCTGTTCACCGAGTACAGGGACACCCACGACTACCTGCTCCAGCACCTCACGAGCTGGCTGGGCGGGGAGCGCGTCCTCTCGATCACCGGAGACACCCCGCTCCCGGAGCGCGAGGCGGTCAAGGCCGCCTTCCAGGCCCCCCCTTCGGAGCACCCCGTGCGCGTCCTGGTGGCCACGGACGCCGCCGCCGAGGGGCTGAACTTCCAGAACCACTGCCGGTACCTGATCCACTGGGAGATCCCCTGGAACCCGAACCGCATGGAGCAGCGCAACGGCCGCATCGACCGCCACGGCCAGGAGCGGGATGTCGTCATCTACCACTTCCTCCACGAGAACCGCCGCGACACGCCGTTCCTCGAGACGCTCGTCCGGAAGGTCCAGCGCATGCGCCGCGATCTCGGGGCGGTCGCCTCGGTCATCGAGTCGCGGGTGGAGCGGTACATGTCCGGCGACCGCGACGTGGATCTCGACACCGTCGCCCCGCGGCGGACGCTCGAGGACGACATCCGCCGCGAGCGGCTCGACCTCGCCCACATCCGCAAGCTCAGGGCCGAGCTCGAGCGCACGCGCGACGAGCTCGATCTCGCGCCCGGAACGCTGCGCGCGGTCCTCCACGCCGCCCTCCGCCTCGAGACCGGCCGGGGCCTGGACCCGGCCGCCGGCGAGCTCGCGCCGCACGGCGCCATCCTGCGCCAGCCGCCGCCCTCCTGGGGAGACGCGTGCGCCCGCTCGGTCAGGGACCGCCAGGGCCGCCTGCTCACGCTGGTGTTCGATCCGGAGGTCGCCCGGGGCCGCCGCGACGTCGCCCTCGTCCACCTCCACCACCCGCTGATGCAGCGCGCGCTCGCCACCTTCCGCAAGAACATGTTCGCCCTCGGCGTCCACGCGGCGCAGCGCCTCCACCGCGCCAGCTACCTGGTCCTGCCGGACGCCGACCTCCCCGCCCCGCTCCTCGTGGTGCCGGCGCGGCTCCTCGCCTCGGGCCCTGCCGGCCGCAAGCTCCACGAGTCGGTGGAGCTGCTCGCGTGGGAGGTGACGGCGGACGGCCTCGTTCCCGTGGACCGGTTCGAGCCCTCCTGGCCGCCCGAGGCCGAGCGGTACCCGGCGATCCCCGCGGCCCTCGCCGGGCGGCTCCGGTTCATCCTCCGGAACCACGAGGAGACGGTCCGCCGCCGCCTCGAGGCCCTCGCCGAGGCCAGCCGCGGCGAGATCGTGCGCCGGCTCGAGGACCGCACCGCCCGCGAGCAGAACGAGGTCCGCCAGCTCGCCGACCGGCGCCGGAGGGAGATCCGGACCCGCCTCAGGCAGCTCCGCGGTCTCGAGGCCGACCAGCCACGCCTCCCGTTCGACGAGTACGAGCGCGAGCAGATCCGCGACGACATCCGCCGTCTCGAGCGCCGACTGGAGGAGCTCGAGCGGGAACGCCAGGAGGCGCCGCGCCGCATCGCCGAGCGCTACCGCCTGCGTCACCTCCGCGCCTTCCCCCTGGGGGTGCGGTTCCTCCTTCCGGAGTCGGTGGTGCGCGAGGGGAGGCTGCCGTGACCCGCCGCTTCACGCCGCCCGCGCTGGGCACGGCCGGAGAGCCGGCGTGGGACAGGAACGTGTCACCCACAGTTGACGACCAGGCGGATCCGTGCCAAATTGTGGGTGCACATAGCTTGCGAGTTGCTCCCCGCTCGACCTGCCGCAAGGCCTCGGGCGGGGTTATTTCGTTGGAGCTCCGCCATGGCTCGTGAGCCCGAGGTCAGGCGAGCCATGGCCTTCGTGGACGGCCAGAACCTGTTCCACGCGGCGAGGGAGCGGTTCGGCTCGCGCTGGCCGGACTATGACGTGGTGGAGCTGGCCCGGTTCGTCCGCGATCTCCACGGGTGGAGGCTCGAGCGGGTCCACTTCTACACCGGCGTGCCGGACGAGAACCGCGACCCGTTCTGGTCCGGATTCTGGCAGCGCAAGCTCCAGAGGATGCGCCGGGAGGGCGTCGTGGTGTTCACCCGCCCGCTGAGGTACCGGTGGCAGAGGGTGGTCCTCGAGGACGGCACGGCGACCAGGGTAGAGGTCGCCGAGGAGAAGGGCATCGACGTGCGGATCGCCCTCGACAGCATCCGGCTGGCGCGCGAGCGGGCCTACGACGTGGCGGTCGTCTTCTCCCAGGACCAGGACCTCTCCGAGGTCGCGCGGGAGATCCGGACCATCGCACACGAGCACGGCCGCTGGATCAAGATCGCCAGCGCCTTTCCCTTTTCCCGTGACGTCCCGTCGGGACGGGGGATCGACAGGACCGACTGGATCAGGATCCCGCTCGAGGTCTACGACTCGTGCCGGGATCCCAGGGACTACCGGCCCCCACGCAGGAGGCGCTCGTGACCGCCCGCCGCCGCACCCGGAGGGAGCACGCCCACGAGTGGCTGCAGCTCGTCGAGCTGTCCGGGCTCGTCGTCTCCGAGCCGGTGCTCGCCGAGCGGTTCCCCGGCGGCCCCGAGACGCCGCCCGCCGCCGCCGTCCGCCGCCTCGCCGCCGCCTGGGAGCGGTTCCAGACCGACCCGTCGAGCCGCGACCGCCGGCGCGCCTGGCACGAGGCGCTCCTGTTCGACTTCCTGGAGCTGCCGCGCGACCGCTGGAAGGCACACCCCCACCTGCCGGCCGCCGCCGTCGTGGACCTCCCCGACCTCGACCAGACGCTCCGCCCGAACGGCGTGCTCACCGGCCCGGAGGATGCGCTGCTCCTCGCCCTCTGGGAGGTCCCCAGGGACCAGCACCCCGACCGCATCGAGCGCACCCCCGGCCGCTGGCGCGCCACGCCCCAGACCAAGGTCGAGCGCTGGCTGCAGGGCTCGGGGTGCCCCTTCGCGCTGCTTTCGAGCGGCGAGATCCTCCGCCTCGTCCACGTGCCCCCGGGCCTGCCCGCGGCGTGGATCGAGTTCGAGGGGTCGTTCCTGTTCCAGGAGCGCGAGGTCCTCAGGGGCCTCTACACGCTCCTGAGGGCCGGCCGGTTCACCGGTCCCGAGGCGACCCGTCTCGCATCCCTCGCCGCCGAGAGCCAGCGCAGGCAGACCGAGCTCACGGGCGAGCTCGGCGTCCAGGTCCGCGAGGCGGTGGAGCGGCTCATCCTGGCCCTCGACCGTCGCGACCGCGAGGCGGGCGGGGCGCTCCTCGCCGGGATCACCCCGGACGAGCTCTACCACGCCGCGGTGGTCGTGATCATGCGCCTTGTCTTCCTGCTGTTCGCCGAGGAGCGCCGGCTGCTGCCCCACGGCAACGTCTTCTTCGACGAGGCGTACGGCCTCGGCAGGCTCCTCCACCGGCTGGAGCGGGAGCGCCAGGAGCAACCCGAGACCCACCGCCAGGCCAGAGACGCCTGGCCCCGGCTGCTCGCCCTGTTCCGCCTCGTCTTCGCGGGCTGCCCCCACCCCGACCTGGCGCTGCCCGCCTACGGCGGCGAGCTCTTTGACCCCGGCGCCACCGGGGCCCTCCGCCGGCTCGAGCGCCCGGAGGCCGCCCTGACCAACCGGGAGGTGTACGCGATCCTCCGCCGCCTCACCTACGGCCGCGCCCGGGTCGGCCGCGAGACCGTCGCCCAGCGGTACAGCTTCCGCACCCTCGACGTGGAGCACATCGGCTACCTGTACGAGGGCCTCCTCGACCACCGCGCCGCCCGCGCGGGCGCCGTCCCCGTGGTGAAGCTGCGCGGCGCCGGCGAGGCCGCCTGGCCGGTCACCGAGCTCGAGCGCCGCTCGGGCGACGAGCTGGTGGACTGGCTCGCCGAGAGGGGCTGCATGGGCGGCGGCAGTTCGAAGAAGGAGAAGATCCGCGAGGCCCTGGAGAGCCCGGACCCGGAGGACATCGCGGCGCTCGCCCACCTCTCCCCCGAGACCGCAGAGCGCGTCCGCCCCTTCGCCTCGGTGATCCAGCCCGCCGAGGTGGTGGAGCCCCGCCGGTTCTACCTCACCACCTCGGCCTCCCGCCGCGCCACCGGCACCCACTACACCCCGATCCAGTACACCCGCGCCATGGTCCGCGAGACCCTGGACCCGCTGATCTTCGTGGGCGAACACGGCAGGCTGGAGGAGCCCCGCCGCCTCCGCTCCCCCCGCGAGCTTCTCGCCCTCAAGGTCTGCGACCCGGCCATGGGCTCCGGGGCGTTCCTCGTGGAGGTGGTCCGTTACCTGGGTGCCCGCCTGGTGGACGCGTGGTGGGCCCAGCGCGAGCGGTACGGCGAGGGGACCGCGCTGTACCTCCCCTACGCGGAGCCCGGGACCGACGACCCCTCCCGGGTGCCGCTGCCCGCCGAGCGCGAGGAGGCGGAGGTCCTCGCCCGCCGCCTGGTGGCCGAGCGGTGCATCTTCGGCGTGGACCTGAACCCCCTCGCCGTGGAGATGGCCAAGCTCTCGCTCTGGCTCGTGACCCTGGCCCGCGACAAGCCCTTCTCCTTCCTCGACCATGCCTTGAAGTCCGGCGACTCGCTCCTCGGGATCTCCGACCTCGAGCAGCTCCGCAGGTTCTCCCTCGACCGCACCGGCGAGCGCTACGAGGTCGTCGAGGCGCTGCTCGAGGAGCGCATCGAGGAGGCCGTCCGCCTCCGCCGCGACCTCGAGGCGCTGCCCTCGGGCACGCCCGACGACATCGCGGCCAAGGAGGCGCTGCACCGGCGCGCCGAGGCGGCGCTCGAGGCCCTCCGTACCCTGGCGGACCTCGTGGTCGCGCCCGCCATCGCGGCCGAGAGGCCGGCGGAGCGCCGGCGTCTCGCCGGCCGGCTCGTGGTCGAGGCCACATCCCACCTGGACGACCCCGCCAGGCTCGAGGCCCGCGCCCGCGAGCTCCTCGGGGGCCGGAGGCCGTTCCACTGGCCCATCGAGTTTCCCGAGGTGTTCGAGCGGGAGAACCCCGGCTTCGACGCCATCGTGGGGAACCCGCCGTACATGGGTGGGAAGAAACTGACGGGCGCATTCGGTAAGCCGTATCGCGATTACCTCGTGGAGAATCTTGCCGGGCGCGCGCGTGGCTCCGCGGACCTGGTGGCCTACTTCTTCCTCCGCGCCCTCGAGCTCCTCCGCGAGGGCGGCAACTTCGGCCTGCTCGCCACCAACACCATCGCCGAGGGCGACACCCGCCAGGTCGGCCTCGAACAGATCCTGGGCCGTCGCGGCGTCATCTACGCTGCCCACCCCGACGAGCCGTGGCCCAACGACGCCGCCGTGGTCACCTCCCGGGTCCACGTCCACAAGGGACAGTGGGATGGCCGGTACATCCTCTCGGGGAACGAGGCACCCACCATCTCGGCCTTTCTCACGCCCCGCGAGGAGTGGACGCCCAGGCGCCTCGAGGCCAACGAGGGGATCTCGTACATAGGCTCCTACGTCCTCGGCATGGGCTTCACCCTTCCGGAGGAACTGGCCCTCGAGTGGATCGACCGCGACCCGAAGTACCGCGACGTGCTCTTCCCCTATCTCAACGGCGAGGACCTCAACTCCCACCCACTCCAGAGGCCCTCCCGCTGGGTCATCAACTTCTGGGACTGGCCCGAGGAACGCGCCCGGGAGTACCCGCTAGCCTTCGAGCGGGTGGAGCGGCTGGTGAAACCAGACCGCCAACGCAAACGGCCTGACGGCACATTTCGGTTACGGAAACCCCTCCCGCAGCGTTGGTGGCATCACGCAGACAAGAGACCCGCCCTATACCACGCCATCGGCCGCGGCCACCACTTCATCCGCCACCCCGAGGGGTGGGATCCTGCAGCAGGTAGGCCAGACCGTGTCCTGGGCCTGACTGTTGTGAGTAAGACGGTGGGCTTTGCACTCTTTACCAACAATGCAATCTTCGCTCACAGGCTTGCGATCTTCTCCGATCCTCGGCCTTCATTCTTCGCGTTAATGCAGTCTGCGATTAACGTGGCCTGGGCGTGGCAGAATTCGTCCCGTCTCGGCTTGGCACTGAACTACTCCCCCTCCGACTGCTTCGAGACCTTCCCGTTCCCCCGGCTCGATCCGGAGGCCGCGGCCCGTCTCGAGGCCCTCGGCGAGCGCTACCACGCGCTCCGCGCCGAGATCATGCGGGACGAGTGGATCGGCCTGACGAGGCTTTACAACCGCTTCCACGACCCCACGGACCGCGACCCGCGGATCCTCCGCCTCCGCGAGCTCCAGGTGGAGATCGACCGCGCCGTCGCCGCCGCCTACGGCTGGGGCGATTTGGACCTCGCCCATGACTTCCACCGCGTCGCCTACCTCCCCGAGAACGACAACCTCCGCTTCGCCGTCTCCGAAGAGGCCAGAATCGAGCTCCTCCGCCGCCTCGCCCTCCTCAACCGCGAGCGCTACGAGGAAGAAGTCACCCAAGGCCTCCACGACGCCAGGAAGACGCGCCGGAAGCCCCGGACCAGCAAGCCCCCGAAGCCAAAGAAGCAGCCGGACACCGCGCCATCCCCCACCCCGCGCTCCGACGGCGTCCTCCCCTTCCCCGGCGTCCCCGGGGAGCTCGCCCTCTACCCCACCCCGGAGGAGGAGGCCCCGCACGCCGAGGCCGCCGAGCCCACGGACGCCGCCAAGCCAGTTGATCCCAGCGAGCCGGCCCCGGAATCCTCGCCGAAACCCGCCCTGAGCCCCACCGCCCGCCGCATCCTCGCCTGGCTCACATCCCACCCCGGCTGGCACGCCCCCGCCGAGATCATGCAGGCCCTCGGCCTCGAGCGGCCACAATGGACCACCGCAATCAAGGAGCTCACCACCGCCCGACTTTGACACTTGCTAGAGACATGTGGACGGGAAGTCCAGGCGCACGAGC
>CAYTTB010000076.1:0-13942 GCA_964440565.1 uncultured Thermoanaerobaculia bacterium | reverse complement strand
GGGCGGGCGTGCCAAGGAGCTCCTGCTGCCCGTGCTGCGGGAGGAGATCGCGGCGGCGCGGACCGACGCGGCGCAGGCGCTGGCGAACCGGCTCCTGCGCGCGCTCCCGCGCGACCCCGACGTCCTCCAGGCGGCGATCTCCGCGTTCGAGCCCTCGGGCGACCGGGAGACGCTGATCACCCTGCGAGCGGCCCTGGCCGACACCTACCTCCGCACCGGCCGGAAGGCGGAGGCCCAGGCGCTCTACCAGGGGCTGGTCCTCGAGGACCCGGAGAACGACCTGTTCCGCAGGCGGCTCGAGGAGCTCACCGGCGAGGTGCCGGAGATCGTGGAGGTGCCGGTGCCGGCCCCGCCGCAGCCCCCCGAGCCGGAGACCGGGCCCGGCCCCGTGCCGGGCCCGGAGCCGGAACCGCCCTTCGACCCCAAGGAGCGGCTCGCCGAGGCCAACGTGTTCGCCAAGTACGGCCTCGTGGACAAGGCGGTGGAGCACCTGCACGAGATCCTCTCGGCCTTCCCCCAGATGGACGAGGCGCGCGAGCGTCTGGCGACGCTGCTCGCCGAGCGCGGGGAGCTCGAGAGGGCGCGGGAGGTGGCGGCGCCGCTGCTCGAGCGGTACCGCGCCGCGGGCGAGACGGAGAAGCTCGAGAAGCTGGCGGCGCTGGTGGGCGAGGGGGGGCCCGCGGGCCCGGCGGGGGTGTCCGGAGAGGTCCCCGCTCCCGAGCCGCCGCCGGCCCGGCCCGCCGTGCCGGTGTCCGAGGATGAAGAGGAGGACATACTGGTCCTCGACCTCGACGAGGTGACGGCGGAGCCGGTGCCGGAGGAGCGTCCCGCGGTCGCGCCGGAGGGCGGGATCGAGTTCGAGCTCGAGGTGGAGGCCCCGGCGGAGGGGGCGGCTCCGGAGGCGCCGGCGGGGGCGCAGCCCGCGCCGGACGAGGAGCTGGTCGAGATCACCGCCACCGTGACCGGCCCGCCGATGGCGGAGCTCGAGCAGATCGACTTCTTCATCGAGCAGCGCCTCTACGACGACGCCCTGCGGATGCTCTCCGACCTCGAGGAACGCTACCCCGACGATCCGGAGCTCCTCGAGCGGCGGGCCCGCCTCAAGGCGGCGGGGGTGCTCCTGGACGAGGTGACCGAGGCCCCGGAGGAGGCCGCGGCCGACCTGTTCGCGGGCGAGGAGGAGTACATCGACCTCGCCAAGGAGCTCGAGGAGGAGCTCGCCGAAGAGGAGCGGATGGTCCAGGAGGCCACCGGCACGGGGCAGCAGGAGGCGCTGCTCGAGGAGGTGTTCCGGGAGTTCCAGAAGGGCGTGGCCGAGCAGCTGTCGGAGGAGGACTCGGACACCCACTTCAACCTCGGGATCGCCTACAAGGAGATGGGGCTCCTCGCGGAGGCGATCGGCGAGTTCCAGATCGCGGCCCGGGACCCCAGGTACCGCCTCGAGAGCTACTGCATGATCGGGCTGTGCCACACCGAGCAGGGGCAGTACCCGGAGGCGGCGGAGTGGTACCGCAAGGCGCTCGCGCTGCCCGACCTCCCTCGCGAGGCGCGCCACGGTGTGCTGTACGATCTCGCGCGGGTGCTCGAGGCGGCGGGCGAGTACGAGGAGGCGGCCCAGGCGTTCGAGGCCATCGCCGCCGAGGATCCCGGCTACCGCGACGTGACCGCCCGCCTCCAGGGGCTGGGGCAGCGGCGGCAGGCCAACTGATCCCGCGGCCCCCCCGCAGGCGTCACTCGTCCGGCAGGTCGAGCCGCCGGCGCAGGGCTGCGGCGAGACGCGTGGCCACGGGACCGCCGGCACCGTCGCCCACCCGGAGGCCATCCAGCGCCACGATCGGCATGACGAGCTCCGCGCTCGAGGTGACGAACACCTCGGAGGCGGTGGTCAGCTCGGCGGCGGCGACCCGCCGCGAGATCACCTCGATCCCTGCCTCGCGCGCGAGCTGGGCGATCACGGGGCGGGTCACGCCCGGCAGGAGGTGGTGGGTCTGCTCCGGTGTCACGAGCCGGTTCTCCTCGACCAGGAACACGTTGGAGACCGCCCCCTCGCGCACGGCGCCGTCCTCGCCCACGAAGATGGCCTCCCGGGCGCCTGCGGCGGCCGCCGCGCGCAGCGCGAGCACGCTCCCGAGCAGCTGGGTCGTCTTGAGATCGCAGCGCCCCCAGCGGGGGTCGGGGACGGTGATCGCGCGGATCCCACGTGCCACGTCGGCGGCGCGCGGGAAGCGCCACCGGCGCACGTAGGCCAGGAAGGTGGGCCGTGGGCGGTGCTCCGGCCAGTGGCACCGCGGCGCGACGCCGCCGGTCACCTGGGCGTACAGCAGGCCTTCCTCGACGCCGTCGGCGGCCACGAGCTCCGCCGCGAGGCGCGACCAGGTGGCGAGGTCGGGCACGCCCTCCTCGAGCCCGAGCTCGGCGGCGCCCGCGCGCATCCGCTCGACGTGCGGCTCGAGAAAGCGGGCCCGGCCGGCGGTGACCGGAACCACCTCGTACAGGCTCTCGCCGAACTGGAACCCGCGGTCCTCGATGGGGACGCGGGCATCCTCCCACGGCACGAGCCGGCCGTCCAGGTAGGCCACGGAGGGGTCGCGCGGCACGTCCACGGCCGCCGATTCTACCCCGTTCCGGTCACCGGTGCCGGGTCACGTCCCTCCGCGGGCAGAGATCGTCGAGTGGGCAACCGGTGCAGCGGGGAGAGACGGGGTGACAGCGGTTCTGGCCGAAGGTGACGAGCAGGTCGTTGATGTCGATCCAGAGATCCCGGGGGAGCGCACGTTCGAGCTCTCGCTCGGTCGCCTCGGGGGTGCGGGTGGCGACGAGGCCGAGCCGGTTCGAGATCCTGTGGACGTGCGTGTCCACGCAGATCGCCGGTACCCCGAAGCCGAGTCCCAGCACGAGGTTGGCGGTCTTCCGCCCCACGCCCGGGAGCCGGAGCAGGGCGTCGCGATCCGCGGGCACCTTCCCGCCGTGGCGCTCGACGAGGGTGCGGGCGATGGCGCGGAGCTGGCGGGCCTTGGTGTTGTAGAAGCCCGCGGGGTAGATCGCCTGCGCGATCCTCGCCTCGGAAAGAGCCGCGAGCTCCTCGGGCGTTCGCGCCAGTTCGAACAGGCGGGCGCTGGCCGCGGCGGTGACCTGGTCCCTGGTCCGGAGCGAGATCACGCACGAGACGAGGATCGCGAAGGGGTCGCGTCGGTGCGCGTGCACCTCCGCCAGGGTGGTGGGCCGGCACGCGTCGCGGAACGCGCGCAGGCGGCGCTCCAGCTCCCGGATCCCGGCCGTGGTCCAGGCGGTCACCGGTCACCCCCCCTTCCTTCGCAGGGAGAGCCCGACCAGCGCCATCGTGCCCACGGCGGCGCCCGAGAGGCCGGGCTCCCAGCCGGCGACCCCCGCGGCCTCGAGGGCGAGCTGCACCGCCGGTCCGAGGGACAGGGCGACCACCGCACCGCGCCGGCTGGCGCCCTCCCACGACAGTCCCACCAGCAGGACCGGGAGGAGCCCCGCGGTGAACGTTCCCCAGCCCAGGACCCCGAGCAGCGCCAGCGGCCGCCGCGTGGCGAGCCCGAGGTAGGTGGCGGCGGCCGCCACGGCGGCGGTGGCCCGGCGAGCCCAGGGCAGCCCGCGCGCCGCCCGGCCAGCGGCCAGCGGCAGGTCGCGGACGATCGCCGCCGCGGCGAGGTTCAGGAGGCTGGTGGCGGTGGATCCCACCGCCGCCGCCACGGCGGCCACCGCCACCCACACCAGCGGCGCCGGCGCGACGGTGGCGAGGAAGGCGGGCGTCAGGGCGTCGGGTCGGGGCACCGCGAGCCGCCCGTCGGCCACCAGGGCGGCGCCGGACAGGCCGAGTCCCACCCAGACCGCCAGCACCGCCACGAGCGCCGCCGTGCCCGCCGCGGGGAGCCACCGGAGCGCCTCGCGGTCGCGCAGGAGCAGAAACTTCTGGACGTAGTGCGGTTGCGCGCAGGTGCCGAGGCCGAACAGCAGGAACCAGCCGAGGAGCGCCACCGGGGGGCGTCCGTGCCACAGGTCGAGGAGCTCCGGCGCATCCGCCGCGAGACGCGCCACGATCCGCGGACCGCCGGCGACCCACACCGCGTACGCCGCCACCGCGAGCCCCGCCGCGCCCATCACGGCCCCCTGCAGCCCCTCCACGAGCACGCCGAGGCGCATACCCCCGGTCGCGGCCACGGCGGCGGTGGCCGCCATCACCGCGACCGCGGCGGCGGTGCCCGAGGTGCCGAGCAGGGCGCGGGCGAGCTCGGAAGCTGCCCGCGCCTGCACCGCGAGCATGGCCACCGACCCGAGCACCACGACCGCCGCCGCCAGCGCTCTGGGCGCGCCCTCGCCGAACCGGGCCGCGACCAGGTCCGGCACGGTGAGGCAGCCGTGGCGCCGGACGAGCTCGGTGACCGGTTCGCCCACCGCCCAGCACTGGAGGGCCGTGGTGAGCGGCGCCGAGAGCACGATCCAGAGGCTCGCGGCGCCCAGCGCCAGGAACAGCCCCGGCCCGCCCACGAAGACGAACGCCGAGACCCCGGCGGCGGTCCCCGCCAGGCCCGCGAGGACCGGTCCGACGGATCGCGACGCGGCGAAGAAGGCGAGGTCGTTCCTCGCCAGGCGGAGCCCCAGCACGGCCAGTAGCGCGAGCAGGAGGACGGCCGTGGCCCAGGCCGTCACCGTCCGCCTCCGGTGCGGGGGAGCGTGGCCGCGTAGAGGAGCGGCACGAGGACGGCGAGGGCCGCGGCCGCCGCGAGCACCGCCGCCAGGGCGCCGGGTGGCGAGGGTCTGGCGGCCGCGAGCGCCCCCAGCCCGAGGGTCAGCGCGCCCGCGAGGGTGGCGAGACCGGCGCCGAGGGCGCGCCGGTCCCTCCCGCGCCGGCGGCGCAGGGCGGTGGCGGCAGCGAGCGGGATGGCGGGTCCGGCCACGAGGACTCCCAACGCCAGCGACCCGAGAGCCGCCGCGGCGATCCACGCCGCGGCGAGGGCGAGGGCGGTGACCGGGATCACGTGACGCACCCGCGGATCATGGGAGGCCGCCGCGGCGACGTCAACCCGCGGTCTTCGGGATGCGTCCAGCGTGCGACGGGCCGGGAGCTCTCGAGATCACGAAAACCGATCGCCCGGTGACGATCCACCTCCCGGCCCGCCGCCGCGTCCTCGCGCTCGACGCACCGTCGCCCCCGGCTGCGCCCTCTCGAGCCGGGCCAGCAGCTCCATCGCCTCCGGGCTCCCCTCGGCCGGCGCCCACGGCGCGAAGTCCTTGTCGGTGAGCGGCCGGTACGGGCCCGGCTTCACCTCGAGCAGCACCGTTCCGGTCCGGAGCGCGAGCACGGTGTGCCACTCTCCGGCGGCGATCTCCACCGCGGCGCTCCGGTCCGGTGCCAGCTCGACCCGGTCGAGCACGGTGCCGCGCCCGTCGAGCACGAGCACCGCGGCCTGGCCGCGCACGAGGGCGAACAGCTCCCAGCGGCCGTCGGGGTGCCGGTGGGGACGCACGTACGTGCCCGGCTCCATGACGTTGAACAGGCGCTGGACCGGATCCTCGAGCTCCGGGTGGAGGTTGAGGTTGACCCGGCGCCTGGAGCGTCCCCGCGCCAGCGCGGAGAGCCGGTCGAGCTCCCGGTAGGACACCTCTCGCACGGCCCATGAGTACCACATCCCGACGGGGGGAGGCCTCCGACCGTGGGCCTCTCGGAGGGGCGCCACGCCACGGTGATCGCCGGGCTGCACGACGGCACGCGCCCGGTCGCGGTCCCGGCCCCGGGGCCTGGGGCCGGATCCGGCCGCCGTCGCGGAGACCGGGCCCTCGCCTCGCCGCGGCCCTGCCCCCTCGCGGCGCCGGTCCCCGCCCGCACGGTCGCGCAGGCGCTCGCCGCCCGTCGCACCTGCGCGCGCGTGCCCGACACCGACGGATCCATCGCTTCCGGGTCTCCGGGTCGGACTCTCGGGGAAGGTCCGGGCGCACGTTGACCCCGTCGTGCCCCGGTGGTACGGTGCGCCTCCTGAGGAGGTGCGGATGGCGATCGACGGCATTCACCTGTTCACCTCGGAGTCGGTGACGGAGGGTCACCCCGACAAGATCGCGGATCAGATCTCGGACGCGATCCTGGATGCGGTGATGGAGCGCGACCCCGAGGGGCGGGTGGCGTGCGAGACGCTGGTCACCACGGGGCTCGCGTTCATCGCCGGCGAGATCACCACCGACACCTACGTGGACTTCCCCGCCGTGGTGCGCGAGACGATCAAGCGGATCGGGTACACGCGGGCCAAGTACGGGTTCGATTACGAGACCTGCGCCGTGATCTCGTCCATCGATCCGCAGTCGCCGGACATCGCCATGGGCGTGGACCGGGGCGGTGCGGGGGATCAGGGGCTGATGTTCGGGTACGCGTGCGACGAGACGCCGGAGCTGATGCCGATGCCCATCATGCTGGCCCACAAGCTCACCATGCGCCTGGCCGAGGCACGGCACACGGGCGAGCTGGAGTGGCTGCGGCCGGACGGCAAGAGCCAGGTGACGATCGAGTACGACGGTGACCGGCCGATCCGCGTCGCGGCGGTGGTGGTGTCGTGCCAGCATTCCGACACCATCACCATCAAGGAGCTTCGCGAGGAGGTGCGGGAGTCCATCATCGACCGCGTGATCCCGCCGGAGATGGTGGACGACGGGACCACGTTCTACATCAACCCCACGGGCCGGTTCGTCATCGGCGGCCCCCAGGGCGACTGCGGCCTCACCGGACGCAAGATCATCGTGGACACGTACGGGGGCGTGGGCTCGCACGGAGGTGGCGCGTTCTCGGGCAAGGACCCGACGAAGGTGGACCGGTCCGCCTCGTACATGGCCCGGCACATCGCCAAGAACATCGTCGCCGCGGGCCTCGCGCGGCGCGTGGAGGTCCAGCTCGCCTACGCCATCGGGGTCGCCGACCCGGTATCGGTGATGGTGGACACCTTCGGCACCCATGCCGTGGACGAGGACCGGATCAAGCGGGCGATCCTCGAGGTGTTCCCCCTGACGCCGCTGGGGATCATCGAGTACCTGGACCTTCGCCGGCCCATCTACCGCAAGACCGCCGCCTACGGGCACTTCGGGCGCACGGACCCGGACTTCACCTGGGAGCGGACCCACCGCGTGGAGGACCTGCAGGCGGCGTGCGGCGTGTGAGGCGATGGGCGGCCGCCCCGCCACCCCACGGGCCGAACGCGACCGCGGCCGCGGCCGGGGCGGGGAGCTCTCGCGCCAGTACGTGGCCGCGGCGGTGACCTTCGCCGTCCTGGTGGCGGCGGTGGTCCTGGTCTTCGGCCACCTGCTCTCGAGGTCGCTCTCCCGCCGTTACCTCGAGGACGTCCTCATCAGCGGCCGCGAGACCGCCCGGGAGCTCGCCCGCGAGATCGGGGCCGGGGGGGGCGAGGACATCTTCCAGGTGGTGGAGAAGCGGCGCGAGACGCTCCTCAGGCGGGGCACGGAGCTGGCCCAGCGTCAGGTGTTCGAGCACCTCAAGGTCATCGACAGGCAGGGGCGCGTGGTGTGGGAGGCCACGCTCTCCGCCCGCCACACCCCCTCGGGCGCGGTACCCGAGAGCCTCGAGATCGGGTCCGGCCTCGACCAGGAGGTGCGGGACAGCGAGAAGCGGTACGAGTTCCGCGCCCCCATCGGAACCGTGGGCGAGGTGGTCCTGATGCTCAACAGGGGCGTGCTGGCCGAGCGGATCCAGCGGCTGCGGCGCGAGCTGCTGGCCCAGACGCTCGCGGCCGCCGGGATCACCCTGCTCACGCTGGCCGGCGCGTTCGCCTTCATCTGGCACCTCGTGCAGCGCAACCGGCGGCTCGAGGAGCAGCGTCATCGGGCGCAGGAACTCGCCGACCTCGGAGCGCTGGCGGCAAACCTCGCGCACGAGATCCGCAACCCGCTCAACTCCATCAACATCAACCTGGAGCTCCTCGAGGAGGACCTGGGCGGGACGGCCCCACCGGCCCGGGCCTCGCTCGAGTCCACCCGGCGCGAGGTGGCGCGGCTCGCACGGCTCGTCACCGACTTCCTCACCTACGCGCGGCCGTCCGAGCCGAGGCCCGAGCGGGTGGCGGTGGCGGAGCTGCTCGAGGACGTGGTGGGCTTCCTCGGGCCGGAGGCCGCGAGAGCCGGGGCGCGCCTCGAGGTGCTGCCGCCGGCCGGGGGCCTCGAGGTCGTGGCCGACCCGGCGCAGCTTCGCCAGGTGCTGCTCAACCTGGTGCTCAACGCGCTCCAGGCCGTGAGCGGGCTGCCGGCCGGCCGCAGGCGGGTGGAGCTGGGAGCGACCTCGCGGGACGGCCGGGTGGCGCTGTTCGTCCGGGACCGGGGCGATGGCGTCCCGGAGGGCGAGCTCGACCGGATCCGGGAGGCGTTCGTGACAGGCAGGCGCGGCGGGACCGGGCTCGGCCTGGCCATCGCCGAGCGGATCGCACGTGCCCACGGGGGGGAGCTCGAGCTCGTCAACCTCGAGCCGCACGGGTTCGAGGCCCGACTCGTCTTGCCCTCGGCGGGGGAGGGTGTCACCATAGGCGGAGCCTCGGCGACGGCCGGCGCTGAACCGTAAGGAGGGACGACGATGAGGCAACTCGCCACCGCGTTCGCGGCGCTCGCCCTGGCGGCGGGGACCGCGCAGGCCGGGTTCTTCCAGGCCGCCCACCTGCTGTACGTGCCGGTGGCGGCGCACAACGAGGGCTCGGAGGGGAGCGTCTGGCGCACCGACCTCTACATCACCAACGTGGACACGGCGCCGGTGGACGTGGCGCTCTTCTTCCTTCCCAGCGGCGGCGGCGACAACTCGTTCTTCATGGAGACGCGGCAGTACGGCGTCGGCGGCCGCGAGGGCGAGGCGTGGGGCCACGTGGAGCCCCGGCTCGCCGACATCCCGCCCGGCGGGACCGTCGCCCTCGAGGACGTGGTGGGCGCGTACTGGCTCGAGGACTTCGCGAGGAGCGCCTCGCTGGGGGCCATCGTGATCTTCGCCTACGAGGCGGGCACGGCGGACGATCCCGTGTACCGGAACGTGGTGGCCCAGTCGCGCACCTACAACGAGACCACGGTGTGGGTCCCCGATCCCGAGAGCGCCGACCCCGACAACCCCACCTTCATCGAGAAGCCCGCGACCTACGGCCAGACGGTTCCGGCGGTGCCGTGGTACAGCATGGCCGACGCCTCGGCCATCTCGGAGCAGGGCGACTTCAGCTACCTGATCCTGGTGGGCGGGCGCGAGGACGCCGACTTCCGCTACAACGTGGGGTTCGTCAACGCCTCGGACAAGCAGACCGGGATCACGCTCAGGCTCACCCCGCTCGACGAGCAGGGCGCCCCCTATCTGGACGAGAACGACCAGCCCATCGAGCGGTTCGTGCGGCTCGGGGCGCTGGGTCACTTCCAGAGCAACCGGGTGCTCAGCTCGCTGTTCGGGCTGAGCGACGTGACCGTGGCGCGCATCAAGGTGGCCCTGGACTCGTGGGACACCACCAGCCCCGACCCGGTCGTGATGTTCACCTGCTACGGGTCGCTGGTGGACGGGCGCGGCAACGACCCCACCACGATCCTGCCGTCCTTCGGGTTCCCGTTCAACGTGCAGTGCATGTTCCCGACCCCGACGGACGGCGGTGCCGCGGGGGCGGCGGCGCGCCCGGTCCGCGAGCCCGCGGGGCGGCGGCCGCCGCTCGAGCTGCCGGGCCGCTGACGCGGCGGCCGGCCGCGGTCCGAGGGCACGCCGACGCGCTCGCTGTTGACAGCTCGCACCGCTGTGCTAGCATCCGCGCGGACATCGGCCCGGGGCGGCGGCGAGCCCCGGGAGGAAAGGAGAGGCGAGATGGCCGACTGCACCGACAAGGTTCCGGACAACGTCCCGGGCAAGTACTACGTGGACTCCAACTGCATCGACTGCGACGTGTGCCGCACCACCGCGCCCAACAACTTCAAGGCGAACGAGGACGAGGGGTACTCCTACGTCTTCAAGCAGCCGGAGAACGAGGAAGAGGAAGAGCAGTGCCGGCAGGCCATGGAGGAGT
Organism: uncultured Thermoanaerobaculia bacterium; assembly: GCA_964440565.1. Lineage (GTDB taxonomy): Bacteria > Acidobacteriota > Thermoanaerobaculia > Thermoanaerobaculales > Sulfomarinibacteraceae > CAYTTB01. Next base: position 3,914 of record CAYTTB010000076.1, on the reverse strand, counting down.
GCCCGGTCGAGGCGATCGGCGACGACGGCGAGGAGTGCTGAGCGCCGGTCCGTACCCGACCGGTGTCGCGGGGCCGGCGTACGCGCCGGCCCTTGCCGTGTAGCGGAGGGGGAGCATGCGGATCCTCTCGGGCGTCCAGCCCTCGGGCAACCTGCACATCGGGAACTACTTCGGTGCCATCCGGCAGTTCGTCGAGCTGCAGGCCGAGCACGACTGCTACTACTTCCTGGCCGACCTGCACGCGCTCACCACGGTTCACGACGCCGACCGGCTGCGCGAGCTCACGCGCCACCTGGCGGCGGCGTTCCTGGCCCTGGGGCTGGATCCGGAGCGGGCCGTGATCTACCGCCAGTCCGACGTGCCCGAGGTGACGGAGCTGGCCTGGTACCTTTCCACCGTCACCTCGATGGGTCTGCTGCAGCGGTGCCACTCGTACAAGGACAAGGTGGCGCAGGGGATCGTGCCCAGCCACGGCCTGTTCGCCTACCCCGTGCTGATGGCGGCGGACATCCTCATCGTGGAGGCGGACCTGGTCCCGGTGGGGAAGGACCAGAAGCAGCACCTCGAGGTGACCCGCGACGTGGCGCAGGCGTTCCACGCCACCTACGGCCGGGAGGTCTTCCGTCTCCCCGAGCCGCTGATCCTGGAGACGGTGGCGGTGGTGCCGGGGCTCGACGGGCGCAAGATGTCGAAGTCGTACGGCAACACCATCGAGATCTTCGCCCCGGAGAAGGTGGTCCGGAAGCGGATCATGTCCATCGTCACCGACTCGACCCCGGTGGAGGCCCCGAAACCCAAGGAAGGCTCGGCGCTGTACCGGCTCCTCGCGATCTTCGCGCCGGAGGAGGACCGCGAGTGGGTGGACCGCGCCTTCGACGAGGGCGGTACCGGCTACGGCGAGATGAAGAAGCGCCTCTACGGCTACTTCATGGAGACGTTCGGTACCGCGCGCGAGCGGTACGCCGAGCTGATCGCCGAGACGGGGGAGCTCGAGGGGATCCTCGCCGACGGGGCCGAGCGGGCGCGCGCGGCGATGGCTCCGCTGATGGACCGGGTGCGCCGCGCCGTGGGCGTCCGCTGAGCCAGCCTGGATCGTTCATCACGATTCGTCGCGAGCGGCGGGACTCGAGCTCGAGCGACGAGCGGCCCGAGCGTTCCCGAGGGGGAGGAGCGACGAGCCTGGCCCTGGCGCCCGGATCGCGCCGCGCAGTGGATCGCCGATGCATGATCCGGGCCGGGGCCGGTCGCGGCGAGAGGCGCCCGTGGGCCGCCGGGGGCCACGCGCTCCGCTCAGGGCGGCGCCAGCCGGCGAACCGCCGCCCGCATCGCCTCCCGCGGCGGCAGCTTCCCCGTCATCGCCGCGAACTGCGCGAACCCCTGGTGGAGCAGCACCTCCACCCCGTCCACCACCGCGAGGCCGGCCTCGCGGGCGGCCCGGACCAGGGGTGTCGGCTCGGCGCCGTACACCATCTCCACCACGGCGTCGAGGCTCGCGATCTCCCGCGGCGAGAACGGCGGCGGGTCGCCGGGGCAGGAACCGAGGGGGGTGGCGTTGACCGCCACCGAGGCCTCCCCCGGCCAGGCGTCCGGGGCGGCGGCCTCGACGCCCAGCTCCTCCGCCACGGCGGCGGTGCGCTCGCCGTCCCGTCCCCGGAGGACCACCACCGCACCCGCGAGGTCCAGGCCCACCGCCGCCGCGCGGCCGGCGCCGCCGGTGCCCTGTACCACCACGGTCCGGCCCAGCGGGTCCACCCCGGCCTCGCGCAGCGCCGCCACCACGCCGTCGGCGTCGGTGGTGTCGGCGGCGAGCCGGCCGGGGCCGGGTATCAGGGTGTTGGCGGAGCGGGCGCGGCGGGCCCGGGGGGCGGCGAGGGTGGCGGCCGCGAGGGCGCGCTCCTTGTACGGCGCGGTGACGGCGAGCCCGGCCAGGGGGAAGCCTGCCTCGGCGAGGACGCCGGATCCGGCGGGCAGGAAGAGGGCGTCGAGCTCGCGGGGGTCGGCCACCGACAGCGGCACCATGGCGTCGGGGAGGCCGCACGCGCGGTACCCCGCGCCGTGCATCGCGGGGCTCAGGCTGGCCGAGACGTCGGCGCCCACCACCGCGAACAGGCGGCGGGGCGGACCGGCGAGATGGCCGATCGCGGCCTCGAGGCGGGGCACGGTGACCTGTCCCGGGGCGGCGGCGGCCCCCTCGCACCAGGCGGCGAAGCCCAGCGAGGGACCCAGGAGCGGCGCGAGGTAGCGCGAGGCCTGGCCCGTCGTTCCGGTGGCGAAGAGGAGCAGGCGACGACGGCCCCTGGCCCTCGGGCTCAGCTCGCGGAGGGTCCGCAGGACCAGCGCGAGATCGGCGAGGGAGCGAGCTGCGGGCACGGCCTTCACCCACCGCGCGGGATGGGAGAGCAGCTCGCGGCAGCGGCGCGCGAGGTCCGGGGGGGTGCCGCCGGGGTCGTGCCAGGAGAGCACCACCCGCTCGGGGTCGAGCCCGAGCCGGTCGAGGGCCGGCAGGTCGCGCGCCGCCTCGAGGTCGAGCAGCGCCACGCCGGCATCGCGGGCGCGGGCCAGGAGCCGCAGGCGCTCCTCCCCGTCGTCCGGCCCGGCACCGCCCTCGGCGCGCGACCGCAGGGTGTAGAGCAGCGGGAGCGGGCACGCGGCCACCGCAGCGGCGGGGTCGAGGTCCGGCAGCAGGTCGGCCCTGAGCTCCACCACCGCGGCGCCGTCCGGCGGGGCGGCGAGGGCGGCCACGGGGTCGGGCGCGGCCTCCGGCGTCAGCGAGACGATCCATTCCACGCCGCCGAGGATACCGCAACGGGCCCGGACCGGACCTCCCGCGGCCGCCCGGCGTCGCCTGGACGGCGGCCCCGCGCGTACCGCGCCCCGGGGCCCGGAATGTGCGGCGCGACCGGTGCGCACGTCCGGAGAGCGACGCGTGTGCGCCGCACCCGTGTGCCGCTCACGGGGGATCCGGGCCGCCGGTCCCGCGGGGTGGTGCCGGGCCGAGGAGAGCCTCGATCTCGGCGAGGCGATCGTGGATCTCGCGGAGGAGCCGGCGAACCCTGGGCACGTCCACCCAGTCCCCCGCCTCGTAGGCACGGCGGATGCCACGGTAGAGCGCGGTGAGCGGGGCCACGCGGGGCTCCACCGGCATCCCGGCGGCGTCCTCCACGGCCGCCACCGCCGCCGCGTCGGTGGGGTCGGCCATCGCCACCACGAGCCGACCCTCGCGCACCTCGAGGGGCAGGGTGGCGAGGCGGTAGGCCACGGCGGCGGGAAGGCGGGTCAGCGCCTCCGGGGAGGGCGGACGCGCCAGATCGGCCGGCTCCACCCGGTGCTGCTCCCCGAGCGCCGCGGCCAGGAGCGAGGCGTCCACGGCCTCCAGCCGCAGGAGGATGGACCCGAGACGCTCGCCCGTGGCCCGCTGGATGGAGAGCGCATCCAGAAGCGTCGTGCGGTCAATGGCACCGCGGCCGATGAGGATCTCACCCAGCTTCCTGTCGGGCATGGCGACCTCGCGGCCCGATTGTACCGCGCTCCGGCCGGGGGCTCCCGACCTCCCGTTCCCCCCTCGTGGCGTCGGCGCCCTCCGCCCGCGGGCGCGGCGCCTCGTCGAGACCTCCACCCCCGCCCCGGGACCGCGGCCGCGCGGGCCGCGACGGGATCCGTGACCGGAACCGGATCCGTGGCCGTGGCGGTGGCCGGAACCGGGGCCGGGTCCGCGCACGGGCCGGGTGCGACGCCACCTGCCGAGGTGAACACTGTCCCCAACTCGCGGGGAGTGTCGCCAAGTCGTCTGTCCTCGGACACGGCGGCGTCGTAGCCGTGACCGGATTCGGGTCGGAACCGGGACCGCGCCCTGCCACGAGTGCCGCGGCGGTGGAACGCCGGACGGCCGCCTCGCGGAGCGCGGACTTCAGTCC
>CAYTTB010000075.1:0-14923 GCA_964440565.1 uncultured Thermoanaerobaculia bacterium | reverse complement strand
ACGTTCACGTGCGGCTTCGTCCGCTCAAACTTCTGCTTGGCCATCACTGCCTCCCGTTCAGGCGACTCCCCGGGCGCGGGCCACGATCTCCCGCGCCAGCTTCTCCGGCACCTCGTCGTAGTGGTCGAACTGCATGGTGTAGGTGGCGCGGCCCTGGGTGGCCGAGCGGAGGTCCGTGGCGTACCCGAACATCTCCGCCAGGGGCACGTGCGCGGTCACCACCTGGAAGCCGGCGCGTGGCTCCATGCTCACGATCTTGCCGCGCCGGCTGTTGAGGTCGCCGATGACCTCCCCCATGTACTCCTCGGGCGTGACCACCTCCACCTCCATGACCGGCTCGAGCAGCACCGGCCTGGCCCGCTTCGCGGCCTCCTGGAACGCCAGCGAGCCTGCCACCTTGAACGCCTGCTCGGAGCTGTCCACCTCGTGGTACGAGCCGTCGTAGAGGGCCACGCCCACGCCCACCATGGGGTACCCGGCGAGGATCCCCCGCTCCATCGCCTCGCGGATCCCCAGCTCCACCGGACGGATGAACTCCTTGGGGATCACCCCCTGGGTGATCTCGTTCTTGAACTCGAAGTCGGTCCCGTCGGTCAGCGGCCAGATCCGGATCTTGGCGTGCCCGTACATCCCGCGGCCGCCGGTCTGGCGCACGAACCGCCCCTCGCCCTCCGCCTCGACCGTGATGGTCTCCCGGTACGCGACCTGGGGACGGCCCACGTTGGCGCCCACCTGGAACTCGCGCAGGAGCCGGTCCACGATGATCTCGAGGTGGAGCTCCCCCATCCCCGAGATGATGGTCTGGCCGGTCTCCTCGTCCACCCGGACCCGGAACGTCGGATCCTCCTGGGTCAGCTTGCCCAGCGCCTGGCCCAGCTTGTCCTGGTCCGCCTTGGTCTTGGGCTCGATGGCCACCGAGATCACGGGCTCCGGGAACTGCATGGACTCGAGGAGGATCGGGTGCTTGGGGTCGCAGATCGTGTCGCCGGTGGAGACCGTCCTGAGACCCACCGCGGCGCAGATGTCGCCGGCGTAGACCTCCGAGATCTCCTCCCGCTTGTTGGCGTGCATCTTGAGCAGGCGGCCGATCCGCTCACGCTTGCCCGCGTTGACGTTGAGCACCGTGGTGCCGGTCTCGGTGTGGCCCGAGTAGACCCGGATGAACGCGAGCTGACCCACGTACGGGTCGGTCATGATCTTGAACACCAGCGCCGCGAACGGCTCGTCGTCGTCGGCGTGGCGCACGTCCATCTCGCCCGTGTCGGGGTCGTGGCCCTCGATGGCGGGGACGTCGAGCGGCGAGGGCAGGTAGTCCACCACGGCGTCGAGCAGCGGCTGCACGCCCTTGTTCTTGAAGGCCGAGCCGCACAGCACCGGCACCAGCTGCGAGGACAGGGTGCCGAGCCGCAGGCCGCGGCGGATCTGCTCCTCGGACAGCTCGCCCTCGCCCAGGTACGCGTCCAGGAGCTCCTCGTCCTGTTCCGCCACCGCCTCCAGCAGCCGCTCCCGGTACTCCTCGGCCTCGGCGCGGTACGACTCCGGGATCTCCTCCACCTCGTACTCGGCGCCCAGCGTCTCGTCGAGGTAGCGGTACGCCTTCATGGTGACCAGGTCGATCACCCCGGCGAACTCGTCCTCGGCCCCGAGCGGAATCTGGATGGGAACCGGGTTGGCCTTGAGCTTGCTGCGGATCTGCTCCACCACGCCGGCGAAGTTGGCGCCGACGCGATCCATCTTGTTGACGAACGCCACCCGCGGGACGTGGTAGCGGTCGGCCTGCCGCCACACGGTCTCCGACTGTGGCTCCACCCCGCCGACGGCGCAGAACACCGCCACCGCCCCGTCGAGGACCCGGAGGCTGCGCTCCACCTCGGCGGTGAAGTCCACGTGGCCCGGGGTGTCGATGATGTTGATCCGGTGGTCGCGCCAGAAGCACGTGGTGGCGGCGGAGGTGATGGTGATGCCCCGCTCCTGCTCCTGCGGCATCCAGTCCATCGTGGCGGTGCCCTCGTGGACCTCGCCGATCTTGTAGTTGATGCCGGTGTAGTACAGGATCCGCTCGGTAGTCGTCGTCTTTCCGGCATCGATGTGGGCCATGATGCCGATATTGCGGACCCTGGAGAGCGGAATGATTCGGGGCATCTTGTCAAGGAACTCCCTGCCGCCTGGCGGCGCGTCGATGGTCTGCGCTACTCCCTCACCACCGGTAGTGGGCGAACGCCTTGTTCGCCTCGGCCATGCGGTGGGTGTCGTCGCGCTTCTTGATCGCCCCACCGCGGTTGTTCGCCGCGTCCAGCAGCTCGCCCGCGAGCTTCTCCATCATGGTCCGCTCGTGCCGCTGCTGGGCGTACTGGATCAGCCACCGGATCGCCAGCGAGAGCTGGCGCTCCGGGCGCACCTCCACGGGAACCTGGTAGGTGGAGCCGCCGACCCGCCGGGACTTGACCTCGACCTGGGGCTTGGCGTTCTCCACCGCCCGCTTGAACACCTTGAGCGGATCGTCGCCCGTCCGCTCCTCGATCATCTCCATGGCTCCGTAGAAGATCCGCTCGGCCACGGTCTTCTTCCCCTCGCGCATGACCGAGTTGATGAACTTGGTCACGAGGCGCGAGTTGTACACCGGGTCCGGCAGGACCTCGCGACGGACGACCCCTCCTCGACGCGGCATATGCCCCCCTCACGCCTTCGGGCGCTTCGCGCCGTACTTGGACCGCTGCTGGCGCCGACCCTCGACGCCCTGGCAGTCCAGGGTGCCCCGGATGATGTGGTACCGGACGCCCGGCAGATCCTTCACGCGGCCGCCGCGGATCATCACCTGCGAGTGCTCCTGCAGGTTGTGACCCTCGCCGGGGATGTAGGCCGTGACCTCGATCCCGTTGGTGAGCCGCACGCGGGCCACCTTCCGGAGCGCCGAGTTCGGCTTCTTCGGGGTGGTGGTGAAGACCCGGGTGCACACGCCGCGCCGCTGGGGGCAGCCCTCCAGCGCCGGGCTCTTGGTCTTCTCCACCACCTTCTTGCGTCCCTGACGGACCAGCTGCGCGATCGTCGGCATACCCTCTCCCCTGCGGGCTTCCAGACCAGGCCCCACGCCTGGCTCGATTCCGGGATTGGCCCCGGCGTCGCCGGGGCCGCGGAAATATACCCGCTTACCGTCGCACTGTCAACTCTCGTCCTCGCCCTCGCCGCCGCTGGTGTCGAGGATCGAGGATGTGCGGGTGACCAGGCCCGCGTACAGGTCCTCCTCGGGCTCCTCGGGCTCCATCTCTTCCTCCGGCACCGGCTCCACCTTGGTGGTGCGGTAGTGGGGCGCTCCGGTTCCGGCCGGGATGAGCCGCCCGACGATGACGTTCTCCTTGAGGCCGTAGAGGTTGTCCACCTTCCCCGAGACCGCGGCCTCGGTGAGGACGCGGGTCGTCTCCTGGAACGAGGCGGCGGAGATGAACGACTCGGTGGCCAGCGCCGCCTTGGTGATCCCGAGCAGCAGCGGCTTGGCGGTGGCGGGCTGGCCGCCGGCCTCCGCCACGCGCCGGTTCTCCCGCTCGAACAGGTACTTGGGCACCTGCTGGTCGAGCAGGAACTCGGTGTCGCCCGGGTCCACCACCTTCACGAACCGCATCATCTGCCGGACGATCACCTCGATGTGCTTGTCGTTGATGGCCACCCCCTGCGAGCGGTACACCTCCTGGATCTTGTCCACCAGGTACCGCTGCAGCTCCTTCTCGCCCAGGATGGCCAGGATGTCGTGCGGGTTCACCGGCCCCTCGGTGAGGGGATCTCCGGCCTGCACCGCCTCGCCCTCCTGCACCGAGACGTGCGCGTACCGCGGGATGGTGTACTCGCGGTGCTCCCCGTCCTCGCCCTCCACCACGATACGGCGCTGGCCGCGCACCGGCTCGGTGATCCTCACGATGCCGTCGATCTCCGTGACCACCGCCGGCTCCTTGGGCTTGCGCGCCTCGAACAGCTCCACCACGCGCGGGAGGCCGCCGGTGATGTCCTTGGTCTTGGAGACCTCCCGCGGGATCTTGGCGAGCACGTCGCCGGGCGCCACCTCCTCGCCCTCGGCCACCATCAGGTGGGAGCCGATGGGCAGCTGGTAGCGGCGCTCCTCGCCGTCGCCGCGGATGACGATGGTGGGGATCCGCTTCGCGGAGCCGAGCGGCTCGATGACGATCTTGTGCGCGTGCCCGGTGATCCTGTCGATCTCCTCGCGCACGTTCTCGCCCTCCACCAGGTCCACGAACTCCACCGTCCCCTCGATGGCGGTGAGGATCGAGGTGGTGAAGGGGTCCCACTCCACGAGCGGCGTCCCGGCGTCCACGCTCTGGCCGTCCTCGACCAGGAGGTGCGAGCCGTACGCCACCGAGTACCGCTCCTTCTCGCGGCCGCGCTCGTCGAGGATCACCAGCTTGCCGGCGCGGGAGATGGCCACCCGCTGGCCCTCCTTGTTGAGCACCGTGGCCACCGAGAGGTACTTCACCGTGCCGGGGTGCGAGGCCACGTGCTGGGAACGCTCGCCGCCGCGGGTCGCGGTGCCGCCGTAGTGGAACGTGCGCATGGTGAGCTGGGTGCCCGGCTCGCCGATGGACTGCGCGGCGATGATCCCCACCGCCTCGCCGATCTCCACCAGGCGTCCGGTGGCCAGCATCCGCCCGTAGCACAGCTGGCAGACGCCGCGCTCGGTCTCGCAGGTGAGCACCGACCGGATCTTGACCCGCTCGATCCCCGCCTCCTGGATCTCCGCCGCGAGCTGCTCGGAGATCTCGGTGTTGGCGGGGCAGATCAGCGCGCCCTCGATGGGATCGAAGACGTCCTCGGCGGCGACGCGGCCCACGATGCGGTCGCGGAGGTGCTCCAGGATCTCGCCGCCCTCCATGATGGCGGTGACCTCGATCCCGTCCTCGGTGCCGCAGTCGTGCTCCACCACGATCACGTCCTGCGACACGTCCACCAGGCGCCGGGTGAGGTACCCGGAGTCCGCGGTCTTGAGCGCGGTGTCCGCGAGCCCCTTGCGGGCGCCGTGGGTGGAGATGAAGTACTGCAGCACCGACAGCCCCTCGCGGAAGTTCGCGGTGATGGGGGTCTCCATGATCTCGCCCGAGGGCTTGGCCATGAGGCCACGCATGCCGGCGAGCTGGCGTACCTGCTCGCGGGAGCCGCGGGCGCCCGAGTCCGCCATCATGAACACCGGGTTCATCTCCCCGGTCTCGGGATCGATCTGCGACATCTCGGCGAACATCTCCTCGGCCACCCGCTCCGTGACCTGGTGCCAGATGTCGATGATCTTGTTGTGGCGCTCGCCGGCGGTGATGAGGCCGGCCGCCCTCTGCTGCTCCACCTCGTCCAGCTGGCGGTACGCCTCCTCCAGCAGCTGCTGCTTGGAGGACGGGATCACCATGTCGGTGGCGGCGAAGCTGAGGCCCGACCGGGTCGCGTACTCGAACCCGATCTCCTTCAGGATGTCGAGCATCGCCACCGTCCGGTCACGGCCCAGGTGCACGAAGGCGTACGCCACCAGGCTCTGCAGGCCCTTCTTCTTCAGCTGCCCGTTGATGAACGGGATCTCCTCCGGGAGCTTGGTGTTGAAGATCACCCGCCCCACGGTGGTCTCGAGCAGCATGTCGGCGACCTCGATGACGTCGGCCCGGAGCACGTCCTGGCTGCCGCCCTGGGCCTCGAGGTCGATGAGCCGGCCGGTGTAGCGCACCTGGATCGGGGCCTGCGTCCCCACCGCCCCTGCGGCGTGGGCGAGCAGGACCTCGTCGAGGTCGGCGAACACCTTCCCGGTCCCCCTGGCGTAGGGGTTGGCGGTGGTGAGGTAGTACGGCCCCAGCACCATGTCCTGGCTCGGCACCGCCAGCGGCTTGCCGTGGGCGGGCGAGAGGATGTTGCGGGTGGACATCATCAGCAGGTGCGCCTCGAGCTGCGCCTTGGGCGACAGCGGCACGTGCACCGCCATCTGGTCGCCGTCGAAGTCGGCGTTGTACGCGGCGCACACCAGCGGGTGGATCTTGATCGCCTTGCCCTCCACCAGGATCGGCTCGAACGCCTGGATCCCGAGCCGGTGCAGCGTCGGGGCGCGGTTGAGCAGCACCGGGTGCTCCCTGATCACCGCCTCCAGCGCGTCCCACACCTCGGGGGTCCCGAGCTCCACCAGCTCCTTCGCCATCTTGATCGTGGTGGCCAGCCCCCGCCGTTGCAGCTCGTGGTACACGAACGGCTTGAACAGCTCCAGCGCCATCTTCTTGGGCAGGCCGCACTGGTGGAGCTTGAGCTCCGGCCCGATCACGATCACCGACCGGCCCGAGTAGTCCACGCGCTTGCCCAGGAGGTTCTGGCGGAACCGGCCCTGCTTGCCCTTGAGGTTGTCCGACAGCGACTTGAGCGGGCGGTTGTTGGAGCCCTTGATCACCCGGCCGCGGCGTCCGTTGTCGAACAGCGCGTCCACCGCCTCCTGCAGCATCCGCTTCTCGTTGCGGACGATCACCTCGGGCGCCCGCAGCTCCAGCAGCTTGCGGAGCCGGTTGTTGCGGTTGATCACCCGCCGGTACAGGTCGTTGAGGTCCGAGGTGGCGAACCGCCCGCCGTCCAGCGGCACCAGGGGCCTGAGCTCTGGCGGCAGCACCGGGATCACCTCGAGGATCATCCACTCCGGCCGGTTGCCGCTGCGCCGGAACGCCTCCACCAGCTTGAGCCGCTTGGCGGCCTTCTGCCGGCGGAGCATCGAGGTGTCGGTGCGCATGAGCATCCTGAGCTCGGCCGCCAGCTCGTCGAGGTCGATCCGCTCGAGCAGGTCCCGGATCGCCTCGGCCCCCATCTTGGCCACGAACGACTCACCGTACTCGTCCTTGAGCTCCCGGTACTCCTCCTCGGAGAGGACCTGCTTCTCCTCGAGCGGGGTGTCGCCCGGGTCCACCACCACGTACGCCTCGAAGTAGAGCACCCGCTCGAGGTCACGGACCGTCATGTCGAGCAGCAGACCGATCCGCGACGGCAGCCCCTTGAAGAACCACACGTGGGAGACCGGCGCGGCGAGCTCGATGTGCCCCATCCGCTCCCGCCGCACCCGCGACTTGGTCACCTCGACCCCGCACTTGTCGCAGACGACGCCGGAGTACTTCATGCGCTTGTACTTGCCGCAGAGGCACTCCCAGTCGGTGACGGGGCCGAAGATCTTGGCGCAGAACAGGCCGTCCCGCTCCGGCTTGAACGTCCGGTAGTTGATCGTCTCGGGCTTGGTCACCTGGCCGTACGACCAGGAGCGGATCTTCTCCGGGCTCGCGAGGCGCAGCCGGATGGCGTTGAAGTCGTCCAGCGCCTTCGGCCGCTCGAAGAAGTTGCGGACCTCGTTGAGCGTGTCTCGATCCATGGACTCCACTCCCTACTCGCTGTCCTGCTGCAGGAGCTCCACGTCCAGCGCCAGCGCCTGGAGCTCCCGGACCAGGACGTTGAACGACTCCGGAAGGCCCGGCTCCTCGGGAACCTGGCCCTTGACGATGGCCTCGTACACCTTGGCCCGGCCCTCCACGTCGTCCGACTTGACCGTGAGCAGCTCCTGGAGCACGTGGGCCGCGCCGTACGCCTCCAGCGCCCACACCTCCATCTCGCCGAACCGCTGCCCGCCGAACTGGGCCTTGCCGCCCAGCGGCTGCTGGGTGATGAGCGAGTACGGCCCGATGGAGCGGGCGTGGATCTTGTCGTCCACGAGGTGGGAGAGCTTGAGCATGTAGATGTAGCCCACCGTCACCCGCTGCTCGAACGGCTCGCCGGTGACCCCGTCGTAGAGGAGGCTCTTGCCGTCCTCGGGGAGCCCGGCCTGGTTCAGCATCTCGCGGATCTCGTCCTCCGTGGCACCGTCGAACACCGGGGTCGCGAAGGTGAGGCCCAGCTCGTGCCCGGCCCACCCGAGATGGGTCTCCAGGATCTGGCCCACGTTCATCCGCGACGGCACGCCCAGGGGGTTGAGCACGATCTCCACCGGCGTCCCGTCCGGGAGGAACGGCATGTCCTCCTCGGGCAGGATCTGCGAGATCACGCCCTTGTTCCCGTGGCGGCCCGCCATCTTGTCGCCCACCTGGAGCTTCCGCTTCATGGCGACGAACACCTTGACCTGCTTGATCACCCCCGGCGGGAGCTCGTCGCCCTGGCGCAGGAGCTCGATCCGCTCCTGGTTGAGCTTCTCGAGCACCTCGATCTGCGACTCCGCCTGCCGCACCAGCAGGCGAACCTTGTCCAGCACCACCGGGTCGCCCACCGGGACGGAGATCAGGTCGGCCCGCTTGAGGCTCCGGATCAGCTCCGGGGTGAGCTTCTCCCCCCTGCGCGCCACCACCTCGCCGTCGCCCGTCACGAGGTCCTCGGTGAGCTCGAGGCCCGCGAGCAGCCGCTCGATCTTGGAGTCGCGGACCTCCAGGATGATCCGCTTCTCGTCCTCGGAGTTCTTGCGGATCCGCTCGATCTCCTGCGCCTCGATGGCGAGCTGGCGCGAGTCCTTCTCCGCACCCTTGCGGGCGAAGATCTGCACGCCCACCACCACGCCCTCGATCCCCGGCGGGCACCGCAGCGAGGCGTCGCGGACGTCGCCGGCCTTCTCGCCGAAGATCGCCCGGAGCAGCTTCTCCTCGGGGGTGAGCTGGGTCTCGCCCTTCGGGGTGACCTTCCCCACCAGGATGGAGCCCTGGCTGACGTGCGCGCCGATGCGGATGATCCCCGCCTCGTCGAGCTCCGCGAGCTGGCTCTCGGAGACGTTGGGGATGTCGCGGGTGATCTCCTCGGGCCCGAGCTTGGTGTCCCGGGCCGAGGTCTCGAACTCCTCGATGTGGATCGAGGTGTAGTAGTCCTCCTTGACCAGCTTCTCCGAGACCAGGATCGCGTCCTCGAAGTTGTACCCGCGCCAGGGCATGAACGCCACCAGCACGTTGCGCCCCAGCGCCAGCTCGCCGGCGGCGGTGTTGGGGCCGTCGGCGAGCACCTGGCCCTTCACCACCCGCTGCCCCTCGCGGACGATGGGCCGCTGGTTGATGGAGGTGTTCTGGTTGGAGCGCCGGTACTTGACCAGCTGGTAGATGTCGGCGCCGAAGTCCTCGTCGCCCTCGCCCTCGACGCGGACGATGATCCGCTGCGCGTCCACCTTGTCCACGATCCCCGAGCGCTTGCACACCACCACCGCGCCGGAGTCGTGCGCCACCACCTCCTCCATGCCGGTGCCGACGATGGGGGCCTCCGGGCGGATCAGCGGCACCGCCTGGCGCTGCATGTTGGAGCCCATGAGCGCGCGGTTGGCGTCGTCATGCTCCAGGAACGGGATCAGCGACGCGGCCACCGACACCACCTGCTTCGGGGAGACGTCGATGTAGTCGATGTCGTGGCGATCCACCAGCAGGAACTCGCCGCCGGAGCGGGCGATCACGCGCTCGTCGAGGAGGTTGCCCTCGTCGTCCAGGCGCGCGTTGGCCTGGGCGATGTTGAGCTCCTCCTCCTTCCACGCCGGCAGGTAGAAGGCGTGCGGCTCCGCCCACGCCTCCATCTTGCCCTGCCGACGCAGCCTCGCGTTCTCCTTCTCGAACTCCTCCTTCAGCACCACCTGGCCGAGCTCGAACTTCGAGTCGCCGACCTGCGTGATGCGCACGTGGTCGAGCACCCTGGCGTTCTCCACCTTCTTGTACGGCGACTCGATGAACCCCATCGGGTTGATCCGCGCGTAGCAGGAAAGCGACGAGATCAGGCCGATGTTGGGCCCCTCCGGGGTCTCGATGGGGCAGATCCGGCCGTAGTGGGTGGAGTGGACGTCGCGCACCTCGAAACCGGCCCGCTCCCGCGACAGGCCCCCGGGGCCGAGAGCCGAGAGGCGCCGCTTGTGGGTGACCTCGGAGAGCGGGTTGGTCTGGTCCATGAACTGGGAGAGCTGGCTGGAGCCGAAGAACTCGTCCACCGCCGCCATCACCGGCTTGGAGTTGACGAGATCCCGCGGCATCGCGGAGTCGATGTCGGGATGGATGGACATCTTCTCCTTGATCGCCCGCTCCATCCGCACCAGCCCGATCCGGAACTGGTTCTCGAGCAGCTCCCCCACGGTGCGGACGCGGCGGTTGGAGAGGGAGTCGATGTCGTCCACGCGGCCGAGGTCGCGGTGCAGGCACAGCAGGTAGCGGACCAGCCTGATGAAGTCGTCCACGTCCAGCGTGCGCTGATCGAGCGGCTTGTCCAGGCCGAGCTTGGAGTTGAACTTGAACCGGCCCACCGCGGAGAGGTCGTACTTGCGCTCGTCGAAGAACAGCCCGTTGAACAGCGTCGTCGCGGACTCCTCGGTGGGCGGGTCGCCGGGGCGCTGCCGTCGGTAGATCTCCATCCGCGCGTCCATCTGGCTGGTGGTGGTGTCCTTCTCCAGCGTCTGGTGGAGGATCTCGCCCACCGGGTCCCACTCCGGGAACGCGAGGTCGAGCTCGCGGTACCCCGCGGCCTCCGCGGCCGCCAGCAGCTCGTCGGTGACCCGGGCGTTGGCAGCCGCCACCACCTCGCCGGTGTCCGGGTCCACCAGGTCGTCGAGCAGGATGGCGCCCAGGAGGTCCTCGCGCGAGACCGCGACCTGGGCCGGCCTGGAGGACGTCGCCTTCTCGAGCCGCGCGCGGAGCGCGTCGTCGAGGACCAGCCCCGCGAACAGCTGCGGCTCGCGCGAACGCCGGTAGCGCAGGGCCTTCTGCCGCCGCTCCTCGAGCTCCAGGATCTCCCGACCGAGCTGCAGCCTGACCGTCCCCCCCTTGCCGAGCTTCACCCGCACGGGGGTGTAGAAGGCGCGCAGGATCTGGCTGTCGGTCTCGAGGTCCGGGCTCAGCGCGCGCAGGAAGACGGTCCCCGGGAGGCGCCGCTTGCGGTCGATGCGGACCCACAGGATCTGCTTGGTGTCGTACTCGAACTCGATCCACGAGCCACGGTACGGCACGACCTTGGCCAGGTAGTGGTTCGGGCCCTCGAGGGTGAAGAACACGCCGGGGCTGCGGTGCAGCTGCGAGACGATCACCCGCTCGGTGCCGTTGATGATGAACGTCCCGGTCTCGGTCATGAGGGGGAGCTCACCGAAGTAGAGCTCCTCCTCCTTGACGTCCCGGACGTGGCGGGTGCCGTCCTCGTCGGTGTCGAAGGTGACGAGGCGGAAGGTCACGCGCAGCGGGACCCCGTAGGTCATCCCCCGCTCGCGGCAGTCGTCCTCGCTGAAGGTGAGGCGCAGCCCCACGGGACTGCCGCAGATCCCGCAGCTCTCGACGCGGTTCGGGTTGGCCCTGCCGCAGCCGGGACACACCACCGACGCCTCGTGCGGGTCCGCGGCGCGGAACCGCTCGCCGCAGTGCGCGCAGGTGATGCGGAGGTGCTCCAGCCCCTCGAGGGCGCCGCACCGGCAGGTCCAGTTCCCGATCCGGTAGCGCACGAACTGCAGCTCGCACGTCTCCCGGAAGTCGGTGAACGGGAAGATGGAGCGGAACACGGCCTCGAGGCCGCTCCGGGTCCGCTCCTCGGGGAGGAGATCCATCTGCAGGAACTCCTCGTACGACTTCCGCTGCACCTGGATCAGGTTGGGCAGCGGAATGGTCGTGGGGATCTTGGAGAAATCCACCCGCCCGTTGGGGGTTGTCTTCATGCGGCCATCCTCCGGGACAATCGAGGCACGGGGAGACACACGCTCCCCGCGCCTTCAGACGAAGTTCGCAGCGGTCCAGGGCAACGAGCCGAGAGCCTCGTTACTTGATCTCCACCTGGGCGCCGGCGTCCTCGAACTTCTTCTTGATCTCCTCGGCCTCCTCCTTGGAGACCCCCTCCTTGATCTTGGTCGGGGCGCTCTCCACGAGCTCCTTGGCCTCCTTGAGGCCGAGCGAGGTCACCTCGCGCACCGCCTTGATCACCTGGATCTTCTTGTCGCCGACCGAGTTCAGGATGACGTCGAACTCGGTCTTCTCCTCGGCGGCCTCGCCGCCGGCGCCGGGGGCCGCGCCCGCCACCATCACCGGCGCCGCGGCGGCCGCGGCGGACACGCCGAACTCGTCCTCCAGGGCCTTGACCAGCTGGTTCAGCTCCAGCACGGTCATCCCCTTGATCTGCTCGATCATCTCCTCGATCTGGGCCATTGCTCGATCCTCCTTGGGGTTGCTCAGTCCTGGTTCTCGTTCTTCTCGGCGACCTGCTCGGCGACCTGCGCGAGCGCCGTGACCAGCTGCTGGACGGGCGCCGCGAGCGCCGTGACCAGCCGCCGGATCGGCGACTGGAGCATGAACACGAGCTGCGTGAGCAGCTCCTCCCTGGTGGGCAGGTCGGCGATCTCGGGCACACGCTCCGCCGGGATCAGGGTCCCGTCCACGTACGCCGCCTTGAACGTGAGCCGCTCGTGCTCCTTGATGAACTCCCGGAGCACCTTGGCCAGCTGGACGGGGTCGCCGTCCGTGAAGGCGAAGGCGTTGGGCCCCGTGAGCCCCCGGGCCAGCTCCTCGAGCTGGGTTCCCTCCACCGCCATCCGGACCACCGAGTTCTTGTACACCTTGTACGTGGCGGAGATCTCCCGGATCTTGGAGCGCAGCTCGTTGACCTCGTTGACGGTGAGGCCCCGGTTCTCCACCACGTACAGCGAGCTGATGCGGGCGAGCGACTCCCGGAGCTGCTCGGCCTGACGCTGCTTCTCGGTCCTCGTGAGCATCGCGCCCCCCTACTTCAGGTCCAGGCTCACCGGGTCGATCTTGATCCCGGGGCCCATGGTGGAGCAGACGTGCACCGTGTGCACGTAGCGGCCCTTGGCCGAGGCGGGTCTGGCCTTCATCACCGCCTCCACCAGCGCCCTGGTGTTCTCCACCAGCTTCTCCTTCGGGAACGAGACCTTCCCCACCGGCGCGTGGATGATGGCGGTCTTGTCCACGCGGAATTCGACCCGCCCCGCCTTGATCTCGCGCACGGCACCGGCGATGTCCTGGGTCACGGTGCCCGACTTGGGGTTGGGCATCAGCCCCCGCGGACCCAGCACCCGCCCCACCCGGGAGAGGAGGCGCATCATGTCCGGAGTGGCCACCACGACGTCGAAGTCGAGCCAGCCGCCCTGGATCTTCTCCACCGCCTCCTCGGCACCGAGGACGTGGTCGGCCCCGGCCTCCTCCGCCTCCTTCTGCGCCGGCCCCTCGCACACGGCGAGCACCCGCACGCTCTTGCCCGTCCCGTGCGGGAGGATCACGGTGCCGCGCACCATCTGGTCGGCGTGCCGCGGGTTCACCCCGAGGCGCATGGCCACCTCGACCGTCTCGTCGAAGTCGGCGTAAGCGGTCTCCTTGACGAGCTCGAGCGCCTCCTCGAGCGCGTACGCCTGCTTCTCGATCCTGGCGGCCGCGTTG
The DNA here is from genome assembly GCA_964440565.1 of uncultured Thermoanaerobaculia bacterium. Classification (GTDB taxonomy): domain Bacteria; phylum Acidobacteriota; class Thermoanaerobaculia; order Thermoanaerobaculales; family Sulfomarinibacteraceae; genus CAYTTB01. The sequence continues at coordinate 1,562 of CAYTTB010000075.1, read as the reverse complement.
CGGTACTTCTTGCCCCTGCGAGCCATCGGCCACCTCCTCAATCCACGACCTCGATCCCCATGGAGCGCGCGGTCCCCATCACCGTACGCATCGCCGCCTCCAGGGAATCGGTGTTGAGGTCGGGCATCTTGGTCCTGGCGATCTCCTCCACCTGGGCTCGCGTGACCTTGCCCACCTTCTCCCGGTTGGGTACGCCAGAGCCCTTGTCCACCCCGGCCGCCTTGCGCAGCAGGAACGAGACCGGCGGGGTCTTGGTGACGAAGGAGTACGTCCGGTCCGCGTAGACGGTGATCACCACCGGGATGATCACGCCCTGCTGGCTCTGCGTGCGGGCGTTGAACGCCTTGCAGAAATCCATGATGTTGAGGCCCCACTGGCCGAGGGCGGGGCCCACGGGGGGCGCCGGCGTCGCCTGCCCTCCGGGGAGCTGCAGCTTGATCTGTCCGACGACTTTCTTGGCCATACTTCCCCTCTCAGGTGAGCTTCTGCACCTGGCGGAACTCCATCTCCACCGGGGTCTCGCGCCCGAAGATGGTCACCATCACCTTGACCGTCCCACGGTCGAGGTTGACCTCCTCCACCACCCCGGTGAAGCCGGAGAACGGCCCGTCCGCGATGCGCACCCGCTCGCCCTTCTCGTAGATCTCCTTCGGCTTCGCCTTCTCCTCCGCGACCACCGACTGGTGGAGGATCTGGTTGACCTCCTCCTCGGAGAGCGGCGTGGGCTTCTTCCCCGCGCCCACGAACCCGGTCACCTTGGGCGTGTTGCGCACCAGGTGCCAGGCATCGTCGGTCATCTCCATCTCCACCAGCACGTAACCGGGGAAGAACTTGCGCTTCACCTCGCGCTTCTTGCCGTCCTTGACCTCCACGACGGTCTCGGTGGGGACCCGGATCTCGCCGAACAGCTCGCTCATCCCGAGCGCCTCGATCCGCTGCTCGAGCGTCCTCTTCACCCGGTCCTCGAAGCCCGAGTAGGTGTGGATGATGTACCACCGCTTGGCCATGCCGGCCCCCATCAGGAGAACACGTGAAACACCTGGAACACGGTGTTCACCAGCTTGTAGAAGGCGAGGTCGCACAGGTACAGGAAGATCCCGAAGATGAAGGACGCGATGATCACCACCGTGGTGGTGCTCACGACCTCGGTCTTCGTGGGCCACGTCACCTTCTTGGTCTCGACCACGACCTCGCGGAGGAACGTGGTGAAGCGCTTCCACCAACTCATGGCGCTGACTCCCGGGGAGCGGGTCCGATGGCAGGGCAGGAGGGACTCGAACCCCCAACCGCCGGTTTTGGAGACCGGAGCTCTACCAATTGAGCTACTGCCCTGCGCTCCGATTCATTCTAGACCTCTTTGTGCAGCGTGTGCCGGCGGCAGAAGCGGCAGTACTTGCGCAGCTGCAGCTTGTTCCGCTGCGCCTTCTTGTTGCGCGTCGCGGTGTAGTTGCGCCGCTTGCACTCCGTGCACTGGAGGTGGACGATGTCTCGTGCCATGGCGGCACCTACTCCAGGATCTCGGTGATGGTGCCGGCGCCGACGGTGCGGCCGCCCTCGCGGAT
>CAYTTB010000074.1:0-15135 GCA_964440565.1 uncultured Thermoanaerobaculia bacterium | reverse complement strand
GCCGAGCGGCCGGCGCCTCCCATCACGCGCGCCGGAAGGAGCGGGACCGCGCCGTGGCGCCCGGCGCAGCCGAGGCCGGCCGCGACCGGGGCCGCGGCCGGAGCCGCATCCGTGGCCGCGGCCGCGGCGGCGAAACGCCGGACGGCCGCCTCGCGGAGCGCGGACTTCGGTCCGCAAGGTCCTTCCGTCCGCGCGAGATACCACCGACGCGACGCACCCGGCACGCGCCGCAGCCGGGAGGCCCTTGCGGGCTGAAGCCCGCGCTCCCCGGAGGGCCTGTCGTCTCGGCCGCGAATGTCCGGCGTCTTCGATCCCGGTCGCCTCGGGGCGGCAACCGAGGCACGGTCGCGGAGATTCTGGGGAAGCTCCAGTCGAGGCCTGCCCGGCTGACAAGGGGGCGCGGGACGGCCTACAATGCCGGGCGGATGGCGCCTCGTTCCCGGGTTCTTCCACGGCGAGAGGGCGCGGCGCGCCGGCACCGAGAGCCGGGCGCGTCCGAGGAGGTCTCATGACCAGGCGATCCGCCCACACCACCGTTCTCCTGACGACGTTCCTGACCGCGGCCGCACTGGCCGCGACGGTGGACCGTCCGCGCCCCGACGGCGATGGCCGGACCGGCGAGGCCTGGGCCATCGTGCAACGGGCTCGCGCGTACGCGCTGCGCCACAGCGAGGACGGAACGCTCCGGCCGGCGGAGCTCCTCGCCCGTGCCAGGCTGGGCTACCGGCTGTGGCGCGAGCGGATGACCCGGCTGCACGCCCAGGGGATCCAGGACGGCGCCTGGGTGAACATGGGCCCGGTGAACGGCGCCGGCCGCTGCGTGGCCATCGCCCCGCACCCGACGCAGGAGGGCACCGTGCTCGTGGGCGCGGCCGGCGGCGGCGTCTGGCGCACCACCGACGGCGGCCAGACCTGGACCCCGCTCACCGACGGGGTGCCCGACCTCGCGGTGGGCGCCATCGCCTACGCGCCTTCCGACCCGAACGTGGTGTACGTCGGCACCGGCGAGGGCGGCTGGGGGATCGACTTCATCGCGGGGATCGGGCTGCTCCGGTCCGAGGACGGCGGCGAGACCTGGATCCTGCCCGACGAGGTCGTGGCGCGGCAGTTCTTCCGGATCTCGGTGGATCCCGAGGATCCCGACACCGTGCTCGCGGCCACGAACGAGGGGCTCCTCCGCTCCACCGACGGCGGCGCCACCTGGACGGCACCGATCCCGGCCCGATGGAGCGGCGGCGACAGCCGCGAGCTGGCGGTCACCGACGTGGTCCGTTCCCCCACCGACCCCGACCTCGTGTACGCAGCGCTGTGGTGCTACGGACCGTGCCCGGCGGGCACCGGCCGCGTGATGCGTTCCACCGACCGGGGCCTCACCTGGGAGCAGGCCTCCACCGGCCTTCCCGTCGCCGATCCCGACGCGTCCCTGAACCGGATCGCGCTGGCGCTCTCGCCCTCGAGCGACCGGGACCTGGTCGTGGCGCTCAACGTCAGCGAGGCCGGCGACGGCGACCCTCCCGTGCGGGTGTACCGGTCGCGCAACGGCGGCGAGAGCTGGACGCGCCTCACGAACCCCCCGCGCTACCTCGGCGCGCAGGGGTGGTACGACAACACCCTCACCGTCGCGCCCGGCTCCGGCGGCAACCGGATCATTGCCGGTGGGGTCTCGTACGTCCTCTCCACCGACGGCGGCCAGAGCTGGAGCGAGCAGAACCCGTACGAGAGCCCCGGCCTCCCGCACGTGGACGCGCACGATCTCCAGTGGCAGGGAACCACCCTCTGGCTCGTCAACGACGGCGGCGTGTGGAAGTCCACCGACCGGGGCGAGACCTGGACCGACTGCAACGCGGGCCTCGTCACCCGGCAGTTCTACAGTCTCGCCGTGGATCCGGTGCACCGGGAGCGCGTGCTCGCCGGCGCCCAGGACAACGGAACCAACCGGCGCAGCGACGCCGACGACGACACCTGGGAGGAGGTACTCGGGGCGGACGGGTTCGACTGCGGGATCAACTGGCTGTTCCCCGACGTGGTCTACGCGACCATCTACGAGACCAGGGTCTACCGCGCCACCGACGGCGCCGCCACGCCGTACAGCTTCCGCAACATCTCGCCGCATTTCCCCGACGGCGAGCACACGCCGTTCATCACGCCGCTGACGCTGCGCCCGGACACCCCCTGGGTGGTGTACACGGGCACGTCACGGGTGTGGGAGTCGCGCGACGGTGGTGACACCTGGCACCCGCTCCCCACCGAGGTCTCCAACGGCGAGTGGAGCGACCAGGAGGTGTGGGCGGTGGCGGTCACGCCGGCCGATCCCGACCGGATCGTGGTGTCCAAGGACCGCGACCTCTACCTGAGCGGGGACCACGGCCGCACCTGGTGGCTGGCCCCGGTGGGCGACGGCGGCCTCCCCGGCAACCGGATGCCGGCCGTGCAGGTCTCGCCGGTGGACCCGGACACGATCCTCGCGGGCCTCGCCACCCTCTCGGGGCCGCCGCTGTACCGCAGCGACGACGGGGGGGTGACCTGGTCGCCCTCCGCCGACGGGCTGCCGCGGTTCCCGGTCCAGGTGATCCGCTGGGACCCCACGGACCCCGAGGTGGTGTTCGCGGGCACCGATGTGGGCCTGTACCGCTCCACCGATGGCGGGCACAGCTGGGCGCCGTTCGGTGACGGCCTGCCGGCGGGCTCGATCCACGACATCGAGATCCTTCCCGACGGCTCGATGCTGCGGGTGGCCTCGCACGGGCGCGGGGTGTGGGAGCTCGACCTCGGGCTGCCGGTCAACCACGCGCCCGAGGTGGAGATCACCTCGCCCACCGGGTCGGTCGTGCGGGCCACCGTCGGCGACACGGTGACCTTCACCGGCCGGATCGCCGATCCCGACGGCGATCCGGTCCGGGCCACCTGGGTGATCACCGACCGGTGGGAGGCGGTGGACGCCGGCAGCGGCGCCGGCACCCTGGAGCCCACCCTCGAGCGCACCTTCGAGCTGGGCGGCACCTACAAGCTCGCGCTCCGCGGCGACGACGACCGCGGCGGGGCGGGTCTGGCCAGCCTCACCGTACGCATCGAGGACCCCGCCGACGACTGCTCGAGCGCCCGGACGATCCCGGGCTCGGGCCCGTTCCCCGTGGTGCTCCAGGGCAACAACACCTCGGCCCGCTCGGCCGACGACGACCCCACCCCGCCGTGCATCGCCGATCCCGACGACGCCAAGGCCGGGACCTACGGCTCCATGTGGTTCGCCTTCACGCCGCAGGAGAGCCACCGGTACGTGATCTCCACCTGCGGCTCGGGCGCGGACACCGTCCTCTCCGCCTGGACCGGGTCGTGCGGGCTGCTCCACGCGGTCGCGGGCGGCTGCAACGACGACGACGAGATGGTCCACTGCGACGGCGCCCGCACCGACTCGTACCTCGAGCTGGACCTCGAGGCGGGCACCACCTACCGGTTCATGGTGAGCTCCTACGCGACCTCCTCCAAGGGCCGCTTCACGCTCACCGTGGAGTGCGCCGACTGCCCGGTGACGGAGCCGGACCGGTTCTACATCGTGCCCGCCGCGGCCCACGCTGCGGGGAAGCTGGGGACGGTGTGGCGCACCGACCTCGTGCTCTACAACCCGGGCGACGCGGAGGTCCGGGCGGAGCTGGCGTTCCTCCCGGCCGGAGGGGACAACACCGGTGCGGGCACCGTCCCGGTGACGGTCCCGGCCGGCGCCAGCGTGGTGCTCGAGGACGTGGTCTCGAGCGTGCTGGGGCGAAGCGGCTCCGGTGCCATCCGCATCGGCGCCACCGGCGAGCTGCGGATCTCGAGCCGGACGTTCACCGCGACGGCCGGTGGAAGCTACGGCCAGTACATCCCGGCGGTGCTGGAGACGGCGGCGATGGGACCCGGAACCACCGCGGTCCTGCCGGGCCTGCGCGAGACCGACGCCTTCAGGACCAACCTGGGGCTGGTCAACGCGAGCGGCGTGGCGCTGGACGTGGACGTGGACCTCGCCGGGCCCGACGGCTCCGCCCTCGGGCACCTGGACGTGGCGCTCGCGCCGTACGAGTGGAAGCAGATCGGCGACGTCCTCGAGAAGGTGGGCGCCGCCGGTGTCGCCGCCGCCACCGCCCGGATCCGGCACGGGACGGCGGACGGCGCCCTCCTCGCCTACGCCTCGGTGGTGGACAACCGCACCGGCGACCCCGTCTACATCACGCCGGGCGCCGAGGTGGGCGCCGGCGAGGCACTCTGGGTGCCGGCTGCCGCCCACGCCACCGGGTTCGGCGGCTCGCAGTGGCGGACGGAGCTGGTGCTGGCCAACCTCGGACCAGAGAGCTCCCAACTCGAGCTGGCCTTCCTGCCCACCGGGTCGGACAACACCTCGCCCGTCACCACGACGCTCGCGCTGGCCCCGGGCGAGGTCCGGGTGGTGGACGACGCCGTGGAGGCGCTGTTCGGGGCGAGCGGCACCGGTGCCCTCAGGATCGTGCCGGACGCCGGACCGGTCACCGTGCTCAGCCGCACGTACAACCTCACGCCGGAGGGCACCTACGGCCAGTTCATCGCCGCGGTGCCCGAGACGGCGGGCTTCGCCGCCGGTGAAAGCGCGCTGCTCTCCGGGCTTTCCGGCGACGCCGACTTCTACACCAATATCGGCGTGGTGAACCTGGCGACGGAACCGATCGCCGTCCGGATCGATCTCCGGGACGCCGGCGGCGGGTCGCTCGGTGTACGGACCGTGAACCTCCCACCGTGGTCGCACGTGCAGGTGAACAAGGCGATCCCCGGCTCCGCCGGCGTGCGTGGCGCGCGCGCCGTGATCACCTCCGACACCCCCGGGGCCCGCTTCCTGGCCTACGGGTCGGTGGTGGACGCCTCGTCGGGCGACCCGGTGCTGGTACCGGCCGAGCCGGGCTCCTGATCGGGACGGCCACCCCACCGGTCCGGACGCAGCCGCCCGAGGAGAGGAAAGCGCCGCGCGAGCCGCACGCCGATGCGGTGCAGGCGCTCCGACTCGCGCGAGAGCACCAGCAGTCCGGCGGCGATGAGCACGACCCCCTGCACCAGCGGCAGGAACAGGCCGGCGACGCCCAGCGCCACCAGGAGCCAGCCCGCGGCGAGCCGCAGCGTGCGTCTCACACCCGGAGTGTACGTCCCGCCCCGCCGCGGGGTTCCGGCGCCGCGCCGGCTCACCCGGCCGCGAGCGCCTCCTGACGGTGACCGAACCGGTAGAACCGCTCCAGCGTCGCCACCGCTGCCTCCAGCTCCCCGCCGGCCTCGAGGAGCTCCACCGCCGCGCGCACGTCGGCGAGGAGGGCCGCGTCGAGGGGACCGCCGAACCGGAGACCGGCGGCGCCCCACTGGCGCACGCCCCCAGGCTCCCCCGGGCCCCGCTGCGCGAGGTCGCGCTCGGCCAGCTCGAACCCGTCGTGGCACCGCTCGAGCAGCCGGAGCCGGCGCCAGGCTCGCTCGCCCGCCCCCTCGGTCGCCAGCAGCACGCACCAGGCGGCGCCACCGGAGCGCCCCACCCTGCCCCGGAGCTGGTGGAGCTGGGCGAGCCCGAACCGCTCCGCCCCCTCGACGACCATGACCGTGGCCTCGGGGACGTCCATCCCCACCTCGACCACCGTGGTGGCGAGCAGCACCTGGGCGACCCCGCGGCGGAACCGGTCCATCGCCGCCTCGCGCTCCCCCGCCTCCATCCGCCCGTGCACGAGCTCGCAGCGGAACCCCCGGAACGCCGCGCGGTACCGGTCCTCCCACTCGACCAGGGCCGGTCCCCCGCCCTCGGGACCGGGCTCGATGCGGGGGAAGACCACCACCGCGCGCTCGCCACGGGCCAGCCGGCGGGCGACGAAGCGCTGTACGCGCCCCCGCGCCCCCTCCGGCCGCGCCACCGTCCGCGGCGGCCGCCGCCCCGGCGGCCGGTCCGGGATCGTCGAGAGGTCGAGGTCCGCGTGCACCAGCAGCGCCAGGGTGCGCGGGATCGGGGTGGCGCTCATCACCAGGAGGTGCGGCGACCGCCCCTTGCCCACCAGGGCGGCGCGATGCGACACCCCGAACCGGTGCTGCTCGTCGATCACCACCAGCCCGAGGCGGGGAAGCGTCACCGTGGGCCGAAGGAGCGCCTGCGTGCCCACCGCCACCGCCGGCTCGCCCGCCGCGAGCCGCCGCCGGGCCTCCTCGCGGGCGGCGGCATCCGTCGCCGCCGTGAGCCCGAGCACCTTCACCCCGGCGGGCTCCAGCAGACGCCGCAGCGTGGCCAGATGCTGCCGGGCGAGCAGCTCGGTGGGCGCCATCACCGCCACCTGGAGGCCGTTGGCCACCGCCACCAGCGCCGCCAGCGCGGCCACCACGGTCTTGCCGCTGCCCACGTCGCCCTGGAGCAGCCGCGCCATGGGCCGGTCGCCCCCCATGTCGGCCACGATCTCGCCGAGCGCCGCCCGCTGCCCCGGGGTGAGGCGGAACGGCAGCGCCGCCCGCGCCCGCGCCCGGATCGCCGCGTCCACCCGGCAGCGCGGTGCCGCGGGCCCACCCCGTCCCAGGCGCGCCAGGCGAGCGCGCCCCGCGAGCGCCACGAGCTCGTCCAGCGCGAGACGCCGGCGCGCGGCCTCTGCCGCGGCGGCGGCGTCGCCGGCCCCCGCGCCGTGGGCGGCCGCGAGGAGCACGGCCAGCGGCGCCACGCCGAGCCGCTCGCGCACCGCCTCCGGGAGGGGATCCCGGAGGCGGCCCAGCGCCGGCAGCGCGGAGACCACCAGGCGGCGCCGCAGCCGCGGCCCGATCCCGGCGATGGGGGCGTAGACCGGGACCACATCCGGCCGCCACCCCTCGGCCGCCTCGAGGTCCGGTTGGACGGTCTCCACGACCCCGTCGGGCGCGATCCGGAACGAGCCGAACAGGACCACCTCCCGTCCCGCGGCCAGCTGTCCCACCCGCCACGCCTGGTTGAACCAGATCGCGCGGAACCGGGCGCCGTCCTCCTCCTCGAGATGCGCCACCACCATCGTTCGCCGGCCGCCGAGCCGCCGGAGGGTGAACGAGCGGAGCCGGCCACGCACCGGTGCCGGTTCGCCGGCCGCCACCGCCTCGGCCGCGGTCACGGGCCGGGTGCGATCCTGCCACGTGCGGGGAAGCGCGGTGAGGAGGTCGAGGACGGTTCGGACCCCCGCGGCCGCCAGGGCCGCGGCGCGCCGCGGGCCGACCCCGGGCAGGACCCGGACGGGATCGACCGGGCCGACCTCAGCCAGCGTCGCGGACCTCGAACCGGCACTCCACCGTGCCGAAACGGACCGTGTCGCCGGGCCGCAGGGGGTGCGGCCGGCCGGCGCGCAGCCGCTCGCCGCCGACGAAGGTGCCGTTCATGGTGCCCACGTCCTCGATCACCACCCACCGGCCCTCGCCCTCCCGGCGGATGCGGGCGTGCCGGCGCGAGACGGAGCGGCGCGGATCCACCGGTGTGAGGTCGATGTCGGGATGGATCCCCGTCACCGGGTCGATGCGGCCGATGGTGGTCTCCTCCCGGTCCACCAGCGGGAACTCCATGCCCGTGGAGACCTCCACCAGGCGGGCGCGCGGGTCGGGCTGCGGCGCGGGACCCTCGGTGACCCCGGACTCGTCGAGGTCCACCTCGTGGCCCACCGCCTCCTCGAGCAGCCGGGTGGTCTCGCGCAGCCGCCGCACGAGCTTGCGCATCATGCGGATCGCGATCTCGGGGTTGCGCTCCAGGATGTACGTGAACGCGGCGTGGTCGATCTCGGCGGCGGAGACCTCGGTCCTCGCCACCGCCGTCGCCGAGCGGGGCGCGTCGTCCTCGAGCAGCGACATCTCGCCGAAGAAGTCGCCCTTGCCCAGCACCGCGAGCACCCGCTCCTGGTCCCCGATCCGCTTCCGGATCTCCACCTCGCCGGACTCGATCACGTACATCGCCAGGCCGAGGTCGCCCTCGGCGAAGATCACCTGCCCGGCGTCGAACCTCACCCGCCGGGGCCGGAGCGAGTCGTGCTCCGCCGCCGCACCCGTCTTGAACTTCGCCATCACACCCCCCACCACAGCGATCCGGCCCACGTGTCCAGCTCCACCTCGACCCCCACGGGAAACGCCAGGTTGCGCCCGCCGTGGCCGAAGGGAAGGCCCTCGACCACCGGGATTCCCGGCGCGGCCTCGGCCAGGAGCCGGCGCAGGCGGGCGACCCCCACGTGACCCGATTGCGGCTGCAACTCACCGAATATCAATGCTTTCACATCCCGAAGTCTACCAGAGAGGCGGAGCTGGGTCAACCATCGGTCCAGCCGGTAGAGCGGCTCGTCCACCTCCTCGAGCAACAGCACGAGGTCCCCCGGAGGCAGGTCGAACGGCGTCCCCACCAGGCCCGCGAGCACCGCCAGGTTCCCGCCCACGGCGGTGCCGCGCGCCCTCCCGTGACGCACCACGGCCTCCTCGCGGAAGCGGAACAGTGGGCGTCCGGCGAGCTGCCTCGTGAGCACCCGGTACAGGCGCTCGCCGCTCTCCCGGTCGTCGAGGCCGGCCGCCACCATCGGTCCGTGCACGCCGACCAGCCCGTGCGCGAGCGCTCCCGCGTGCACCGCCGTGAGGTCCGAGAACCCCACCGGGAGCGCCGCCGCCCGGGCGAGCCGCTTCCACGGCAGGCGGTCGAGTATCCGGACGGCCCCGTAGCCACCGCGGGCCGCGACCAGCACCCGGGCGCCCCGGTCGAGCACCGAGACCAGCCCCTCGAGCCGGGCCTCGTCGTCGCCCGCGAGGTACCCGAGGCGCTCGCGGGCACGGAGGTTGGGGGCCTCGATGACAGGGTGGCCCCACGCGCGCAGCGTCGCGAGCCCCTCGGCGTACGCGTCCGGATCCACCGGGCCGGAGAGGGCCACCACCCCGATGGGCTCGCCCGGACGCAGCGGCTCGAACGCGCCTCGCACGCGGCGAGGATACCGCAGGCCGTGCCGCGGTGGCCGCCGCACCGCGGGGGGCGATGAGAAAGGGCGGAGCCGGAGGAGGCTGTAAGCCGGATTCTGTACCCCCGAGCGGGGGCGGTCCTCATTCCTCTGGGCCCGGCGTCACCGCCGGGCTCGTGCGGCCCACCCGGGAGCCGTGCCCGCCGCGCGGGCGTCGGGGGTGGGCGTCCCTCGGCTCCCCTACTTGGCCTTGCTCCGCATGGGGTTTGCCCTGCCCTCCCCGTCACCGGGGAGGCGGTGCGCTCTTACCGCACCCTTTCACCCTTGCCCCCGGGCCCACCGAGGGCGGTCTGCTCTCTGTGGCACTTTCCCTCGCGTCGCCGCGGCCGGGCTTTCCCCGGCATGCCGCCCACCTGGAGTCCGGACTTTCCTCCGGCCGCCGGGACGGCCGGCGAGGACCCGCCTCCTCCGGCTCCGTCTTCAAGGTTAGGTCGCCCCGGCCGGGCTGTCCACCCCGGCCCGCGTGGACCCTCCCCGGGATTCGGCTCTCGCGTTCCTTCCGTCAGGGCGGGCCGGGAGACGGTAGCGCCCATCCCGGCCGTCGCGGCACGCCGACGTCGGGCGAAGGGCGATCCGCCATGGAGGCGGGATCGAGGGCCCCCGCGTCCTCGCAACCGCATCCGCCTCCCGAGCCGGATCTGCGGCCGCTCCCGCGAGCGGACACGGCCGGGGCCCGCGGTCCCGGTCCCGGAACCCGCCCCGCCCGGCGCCCGGCTTCCGCCTCGCCCGCCGCCTCGCCCCGATCCGGGCCGCCAGGCGCTCCCAGGCTCTCCCCCGCCCCTCGTCCCGATCACCCAGGCCCCGTCGAGCCCCGCGCCACCCCCGGCTCCGTGACGGCTCCCCACGGGTGGCCGCGGACTCCCTCCGGGGACGGTCGTCGGCGCGCTCCCGCCGGGGCGTTCCCTCCTCGTGGGCTCCCGCCGCTCCTCGGGATGGGCCCGCGCCCGCAGCCAGAGGATGGGCTCGTCGCGAGCGGCGGGACTCGAGCTCGAGCGACGGCGGCCTGAGCGTTCCCGAGGCCACGTCGCAGGCCGCGAGGAGCGACGAGCCAACCCCCGGCAGCCAGACCGCGACGCGCGGTCGATCGCTGATGGACAATCCGGGCTAGAACCCCTCGAGGACGGCGGTCACGAGGTTGCGGGCGATCTCGCCGGAGAGGAGGTCCAGGGCCTCGAGCTGGCGGTCGAAGTAGTTGACCGCGTTGACGTCCACGGTGTACGAGGTGCGCCGCGAGAACGCCCTGTCCTCCCACAGGAGCCGGGGCTTGCCGCCCCTGAGGTCGTAGAGCTGCACCGCCAGGGTGAGGGTCATCTGGTACTCGGTGGCGCGCCCCTGCTCGTCCACGGTCACCGGGGTCACGCCCACGTGGACGACGGTTCCCCTGAGCTCGAGGTCGGCCTGCGAGCGGTCCTCCACGATCACGAAGCGCCGGCGGCGGACCCACTCGCCGGTCACGGCCTCCGTGAGGCGCTGGCTCAGCTCGGCCCAGCCCGACCGGTCCACGAAGGTGGCCACGTGCAGGGTGCGAGCGTCGGGCGGCAGCGAGGACACCGTCCCCACCAGGTGGTAGCCGCACCCGGCCGCCGCCATCGAGAGAAGGAGGATCGCGGCGGCCCGTCTCATCGCACCACGAAGTTCACCAGGCGGCCGGGGACGAACACCACCTTGACCACCTCGCGGCCCTCGAGCCACTTCGCCACCGAGGGGTTCGCCCGCGCCGCCGCCTCCACCTCCTCCCGGCCGGCGCCGGCCTCCACCTCCACCTGTCCGCGCAGCTTGCCGCCCACCTGGACGGCGTAGGTCACGCGCTGCGCCTCGAGCAACGCCTCGTCCCACTCCGGCCACCCCGAGCGGAGGATGGTCTCCGCGTGGCCGAGGCGCCGCCACAGCTCCTCGGTGACGTGCGGCGCCACCGGGTGCAGCAGCCTGAGCAGCGTCTCGTAGCTCTCGCGCAGCTGGGCCCCGGAGGGGTTCCTCCGCTCGGCGGCCTCGGAGAGCGTGTTGAGGAACTCCATCATCGCCGCCACGGCGGTGTTCATGTGGTACCGGCGGAAGTCCTCGCTCACCCGCTTCGCCGTGCGGTGGGTGGCCACCTTGAGGGCCTCGCTGTCGCCGGGATCGCCCTCCCGCCCGGCCGCCGCCTCGACCCGCGGCAGCAACGCCCAGAGCCGCGAGAGGAACCGGTGCGCGCCGGGCACCGCGTCGTCCCGCCACTCGGCGTCGCGCTCGGGCGGGCCGATGAACAACGTGTAGACCCGCTCGGTGTCCGCCCCGTACCGCTCGATGAGCTCGTCCGGCGGGACGACGTTGAACTTCGACTTGGACATCTTGGCGAGCTCGGCGACCAGCCTGACGTCACTGCCCTTGCGATACGGGGTACCGTCCCGCCATTCGATCTCCTCCCGGGGCACCCACGCCATGTTCCGGGACGGATCACGGTACCCCTCCTTGGAGATCATCCCCTGGTTGAACAGCTCCTCGAACGGCTCGTCGTTCGGCACGAGGCCCATGTCGTGGAGGACCTTGTAGATGAAGCGGGCGTAGATCAGGTGCATGGTGGCGTGCTCGATGCCGCCGATGTAGAGGTCCACCGGCATCCACGCCCGCGCCTTCCCCACGTGGAACATCGCGTCGGGCACCTTCGGGTCGAGGAACCGGAGGTAGTACCACGAGGAGTCCACGAAGGTGTCCATGGTGTCGGTCTCGCGCCGGGCCCGCCCGCCGCAGCGCGGGCAGTCGGTGTTCACGAAGGAAGCGCTCCTGGCCAGGGGGTTGCCCGTGACGCCGCGGAAGTCGAGGTCGGTGGGCAGGAGCACGGGGAGCCGGTCGTCGGGAACCGGCACCACGCCGCAGGCGTCGCAGTACACCACCGGGATCGGGGTGCCCCAGTACCGCTGACGCGAGATCAGCCAGTCGCGCAGCCGGTAGCGCACCCGGCGCCTCCCGAACCCCCGCGCCTCGGCGTGCTCTCCCATCCGCTCCCTGGCCTCGTCCCAGTCGAGGCCGTCGAACGGCCCCGAGTTGACGAGAACGCCGGGGCCCTCGTACGCCTCGTCGAGCTCGTCGTGCGGACCCATGCCCGGGCCCTTCACCACGATGCGGACGGGGAGGCCGTACTTCCGCGCGAACTCGAAGTCACGCTGGTCGTGGGCCGGAACGGACATGATGGCGCCGGTCCCGTAGTCCATGAGCACGAAGTTGGCGATCCAGATCGGGATCCGCTCGCCGTTGAAGGGGTTCACCGCGTGCGCGCCGGTGAAGTACCCGACCTTCTCGCCCCCCTCGACCTCCCGCTCGAGCCGGGGGGTGTTGCGCATCCGCTCCACGAACGCCTCGATCTCGGCCCGGTCGGGGGCCTCGGCGATCAGCTCCGGAACCAGCGGGTGCTCGGGGGCGAGCGCAACGAAGGTGGCGCCGTAGATCGTGTCCACGCGGGTGGTGTACACCGTGAACCGTTCCCCCGTCTCGGCGACGGTGAACTCCACGTCGCAGCCGGTGGAGCGCCCGATCCAGTTCCGCTGCATCACCTTCACGCGTTCGGGCCATCTGGGGAGACGGTCCAGCCCCTCGAGGAGGCGTTCGGCGTAGTCGGTGATCCGGAGGAACCACTGCTCCAGCTCCCGCTGCTCCACCGGCGCGCCGCACCGCTCGCAGGCCCCCTGCTGCACCTGCTCGTTGGCGAGAACGGTGGCGCAGGAGGGACACCAGTTCACCGCCCGCTCGGCGCGGTACGCCAGGCCCCGCTCGAGCATCCTGAGGAACAGCCACTGGTTCCAGCGGTAGTACTCCGGCTCGCACGACGCGAGCTCCTTCGACCAGTCGTAGAGGATCCCCCAGCGCCGGAACTGGCGCTTCATCCGCTCGATGTTGCGGAGCGTCCACTCCCGGGGATGGATCCCGTGCCGGATCGCCGCGTTCTCCGCCGGCAGGCCGAACGCGTCCCACCCCATGGGGTTCAGCACCCGCCTGCCGCGCATCAGGAACCAGCGGAAGAGCGCGTCGCCGAGGATGTAGTTGCGCCCGTGGCCCACGTGCAGGTCCCCGGAGGGGTACGGGAACATCATCAGCATGTACAGCGCGTCGGTGGCGTCCGCGGTGTCCACCTCCGCCAGCCGCATCGCCTCCCAGCGCTCCTGCCAGAACGGCTCGATCCTCGCGGGGTCGTAGGGCTCCATCGCCATCGCTTCCGCCTCCGCTCCGGCGCACCTCGGCCGGTGTTCACGGCGGGCAACGGTAGCACAGGCCCCCACCCCCGGCAACGCGCCGCGCGCGAGGATCTTCACCGGAATTCCTGCGATCATGTCTCGGTCGCCCCCCCGGGCCGACCGGTATGGCCCCGGCACCGGTTCCGAGCGGGATCGCGGATGCGGCCGCCGCCGCGGATCCGGATCGGGTCGCGCACGTGGACGCGCCCCCGCCCGGCCACTCACCGGGGAGCGCCCTGCATCGCCGCCGCTTAGGGGTGACCCGGTCGCGACCGCCTAGAATCGTGGCGATGCTCGGATCCATGCGGGGCCGCGTCGGGAACTCCATCACGCCCCTCCAGGCCGGAGGGGTCCTCGGAGCCTCCTTCTGGATCGTCTACCTCCTCACGCGCACCCGCGACCTCGGCGGGGACGACACGGTCTTCGCCCTCGCGGTGGAGGCGTTCCTCCGGCACGGTGCCCTGTGGCGCGAGCTGTTCCACATCCACCACCCCCTCTACAACCCGCTGGTGGCGCTGGTGACCGCGGCGGCCCGCACCGTCGGGATCCACCTGCTCGCCATCGACGCCGGGGCCTGGGTGAGCGCCACCTTCGGCGCGGCCGCGGTGGGCGTCCTCACGGCGCTGCTGCTCGCCCGGGGCGTGGACGACGGCATCGCGCTCCTCACGGGGACGGTTCTCGGCCTCTCCGGCGGCATGTGGGCGTTCTCGACCCGGATGGAGGTGTACACGCTGGCGGCGCTGGCGGTGACCCTGTGGCTCGTCGCCGTGAGCGGGGAGCCGCCCCGCTGGCACCGCGTGAGCGCGGCGCTCGGGCTCGCCGGGCTCGCGCACCTGGCCACCGGGGTCCTCTGGCCCGCCACCGTGCTCGCGAGACGGCGACGATGGCGCGCCGCGCTCGCCGCCGCCGCCGCGGGCGCCACACTGCCGGCGGCCGCGGTGGCGGTTCAGCTCGTGGTGCGGGGAGGCCCCGACCCGCGCGCGTGGCGCGCGGAGCTGCTTCCCGCCACCTACGGGCACTACCTCGCGCTCGCGCGCGACGCGGGGCCGCTGCGCGCACTCGAGAGCCTCCTGTGGTGGGGCTGGTACCGGGCGGTGCCGCTCCTCCCGGCCACCGCCGCCCGTGTCCTCGACGCGGGCGCCGTCGCCGCGACCGCGCTCTCGGTGACGCTCCTCCTCGCGGCGGCGTTCCGTCCTTCCGCCGGCCGCCCCGCCCTGACGCGAGCCGCCTGGATCGGGATCGCCTGCTTCCTGCCGCTGTGGCTGGTGTGGGACGTGGGCAACGTGGAACACACGGTGGCCGCCGCACCCCTGTTCGCGGCGCTGCTCGCCCACGGCGCGGCGGCGCTTCCCCGACGGGCGGGGCGGGCGGTGCTGGCGGCGCTGGCGCTGCTCCTGGCCGCGGGCAACGGCCTGGGCAGCGCCCTGCTCCAGTCTCGCCCCGAGAACGGGAGGGTGTGGACGATCGCGAGCTTCGTTCGCCAGACGGTGCCGACCGGCGGTGTCGTCGCAGGTCTCGGAGCCGACCCCCGCCTCCGCCTCGGCCTCCAGTACCTGGCCGGGCGCCCGGTGGTGGATCTGACACTGGCCGTGACCGCGGCCGCCCGCCAGGGGCTCCCGCCGGAGGCCGGGCTGCGATACTGGTCGCGGCGCGTCCGGCGAGAGGGCGCCGTGTGGCTGCTGCCGGACGTCACGTCCCCCGGGGCCGGTGCGTACGTCGCGAGCCTGGGGCTCGACCCGCGGGAGTGGGCCGCGACGGTGGCCGCGCTCGTGCCGCTCGGCGTCGCCGTGCTCCCGGCCGACCCGCCGGTGCTCCCCTCACCGTTCCGCCTCACCCTCGCGACCCCCCGCCGCCCGTCCCCGGCGGGGCGCTCCACCCGGCGCTGAGACGCCGGGCGGACCCGCCACCCGGGGCCTACCGCCGTCGGCGCCTGCGGCGCGCGATCTCCTCGAGGCGGGCGCGGATCCTGGCCTCCCACC
>CAYTTB010000073.1:0-15564 GCA_964440565.1 uncultured Thermoanaerobaculia bacterium | reverse complement strand
CCTCGTCACCCGCTTCCGCAAGGCCCTCCGTGCCGACCGCCTCGATCGCCTCCTGTTCGAGATCGTCGCCAAGCGGTACGACCGCAGAAAGCCCATGATCGTCACGTCCAACGAATCCTGGGGCGCCTGGGGCGACATCCTCCCCGATCAGGTGATGACCGCCGCCATCCTCGGCCGTCTGCTCCACCGCTCCGTCACCATCAACATCCAGGGCCGAGCTTCCGGCTCCGTCAGCACCGAACCCACGGCCTCACGCCCTCGCCCGCCCAACCACCGAAAGGAGGTGTCGCGTCGCCGTGAAACGTGTCAAACCGAAACCGGTGTTTCTGTCCAACTGGAAACCGGTGTTGACACCGCCTCCGGCTCCCGCCTGCGCCCGTCCTCCGCACCCTCCGCACGCCGCCTCAGGTGGTACCGCACCGTGCTCTCGTCACACCCGGCAAGCCGGGCGATCGCCCGCAAGCTCGCCCCTTGCTCTCGCATCCACGCCATCGCTTCGATATCCTCCCGCCGGAGCTCGGGGCTCCGTCCCTCCAGGGCCTTTCCTCAACCCAAGGATGACGGACCCAGGCTCCTCTCCGTGCGGGAAACTGGATGTCCCCTACGACCTCAACGTACCGTGTCCGCTGACACAGGACCCGGCGCTCGCAAGTTGGGCCGCTGCGGTGGCCGTGAACGACGCGGGCGTGGCGGTGGCCGTGGCGCCCGCCGACGGCGGGTCGTGGCTTGTGTCAGTGGACCCAACCGGCGCAGCCCGCGTGAACAAGCGGTTCGTAGCCGGGCGCTATCTCCGGTATCCGATGGTCTTCCCGGATGGGCGCCTCGCTGTCGAGGACACGGGCGCCAAGGACGAGGACTTCCCGCAGACCTCGCTTCTCGTGGATCCGGGTACGGGTGAGGTGGTCTGGAGCGCGATGTTCCCGGGGCACCACACGTTCAGCCATGGGGGCAAGGTGGCGGCGTGGATGCCCTGCTACGATTGCGGGACCGAGCGGGGGAACGACCCCGTGACGGTCACCGCGAGGCAGTATCTGGACCGGGGGCTGACGCTCGCCCTCGAGAGTACCGTGGAGCCCGGCTCGGCCCGGACGGTGTCGTTCGACGGGGAGGGGTTCCGGTGGTCGAACGTGGGGGAGGTGGTCGGCACCGGGGTCTGGCCCCTGGACGAGGCCGGCACGAGCGCGCTCGTGGTCTGGGGCGGGGCGCTCTACCGCGTGGACGGCGAGGCGATCCGTCCGTTACCCGTGCCGGACGACGTCGGGCCGGTGCGCGAAGCTCGGGTTTCGCCCGACGGCGGTACGGTGGCGGTGGCCCTGGACCTCGGGGAGTGGGCGGGGTTCGACACGAACACCGGGGCGCGGCGGTGGACCACGCGCGTGGGCGCCTCGCCGCTCGCCGAGTTCGCGGCGCGCCAGCTCGGGGCCGCGCTGCCCGAGGGGCCGTACGACCTCTTCGCGCAGCCGACCGGGCCGACAGAGGTGGTGTTCGTGCTCTCCACCGGGGCGGTCGTGGCCTACTCCTTCGCCGTGGGCGACGTGAAGGCGCGGCTCGACGCCGCTCCGGACGGGGGCACCTACGCCCCCTGGGACGCCGCGCCAGCGGTCGCCGTGAGCCCGAAGGGCCGGTACGTCGCGATCCTCGACCGGACCGCCGGCCGGCTCACCGTGCGGTCGCTCCTCGCCAGCGCGCGGTGATCGCAAGGCTCTGCCCGCCCCGGCCGCGGGCGGGTCGGGGCTCACCCCGCCCGCCGCCGGAGCACCGCGAGCAGCGGGTGGAGGCCGCCGGTCTCCACCACGCGCTCCTGGATGGCCTCGAGCTCCGGGACCCGCTCGCGGGCCCGGCGGAAGGCGCGGCGCCGGAAGGCGAGCAGCACCACCGTGCCTCCCGGGACGAGCGCCCCGGCCGCCGCACGGAGGAACTTCCGGAAGAGCTCCGGGAAGTCGCTCCGGCGGCAGACGCGCACCCCGTACGGCGGGTCGGTGACGATGGCGTGCACCCGCCGGGCGAGCAGCCGGTGGAGGTCGCGGGCGTCGCCGGCCCACAGCGCGATGCGGCCGGCCATCCCGCACACCTCGAGGTTCGCGCGACACCCGCTCGCGGCGCGGAGGTCGCGGTCGGAGGCCAGCACCTCGAGGTCGGGGCGCATCGCCGCCGCCTCCAGCGGGATCGTGCCCGACCCGCAGAACGGGTCGAGCAGCGTCCCGCCCCGGGGCGGGTCCGCGAGCCGGACCATGGCGGCGGCGACGGTGGCGCGCAGCGCCGCCCGCGGCGCGTACACCCGCGGCCACCGCCTGCCCAGCGAGCGGCGGGTGAGCTGGACGCCGACCAGCAGCCTCCGGCCGCGCAGGTCCACCCGGACCTCGGTCGCGTACCCTTCGAGGTCCACCGGCGCGCCGTACCGTGCCACGAGCCGCGCGCCCACCTCGCGCTCCACGTCCATGGAGGTGAAGGGGTGGTCGCCCGAGCGGTGGCAGGTGACGCGGAAGCTGGCACCGGCGGCGAGCTCCTGGAGGTCCGCCGCCGCGGCCGCCGCCGCCACGTCCGCGAGCCCGGCGCCGGGCGGCAGCTCCACCGTGAGCCGCGGCGCGACCAGGTGGTGGACGGTGCGCAGCCGCCGCGCTACCGCGAGCAGCCGCTCGCCGTCGCCGGCGGTGACACGCAGCTGGCCGGGCAGGCCGAACGGCTCGAGGCGCACCTCCCGGAGCCCGAGCTCCGAGGCGGCGGCCAGCTCGAGGAGCTCGTCGCGGACGACGTCCTCGAGCCCGGGATCGGTGGTGAGCAGCAGCTCGCCGGGTCCGTCACCCATGCCGGCCCGATGACTCAGCGGAACGCTGGCGGCGAGGGCTCGCGTTCCGCGGGACGCGGCCGTCCGAGCCGTACCGCGAGCCGGTCGCGCCACATCCAGTACATCGCGGCGCCGAAGGCGGCCCCGCCGAGGTGGGCACCGTGGCCGATGGGCAGCCCGCCTCCCCGGCTCTGGGCGACGAGCCCCCACAGGTCGAGCCCCACGAAGGCGAGCGCTCCGAGGAGCGCGGGCACCGGGATGATCCCGAAGATCAGGATCTTGTGGCGGGGGAAGGTGAGGGCGAACAGCATCAGCACCGCGGAGAGCGCCCCCGAGGCGCCGAGAGCCGCCAGGCCGGGGCGGCCGAGGAGGAACGCCGAGGTGAGGGAGTGGGTGAGCGAGGAGACGGCCGCGGCCGCGAGGTAGAACCGGACGAAGGTCGCGGTCCCCAGCAGGCGCTCCACCACCGGGCCGAAGCTCGCCAGCACCACGAGGTTGAAGAGGAGGTGCCACAGCTCGATGTGGGAGAAGGCGGCGGTGACCAGCGTCCACACCCGTCCCGAGGCCACGTGCGTCCAGCTCACGACGAAGTTCTCGACCAGGAACCGCTCGAGCGGCGGGAACTTCCACGCCAGCCATACGGCGACGCAGGCGACGAGGGTCGCCTTCACCGCCGGAGGCATCGGCGGCCGCCGGGGGCGCGGCGCGGGCGGGGTGTCGGGAAGCGGTGCCGCCATCGGGCCGAGTGTAGCAGTGCGCCGCGGGGGCGCGTCCGCTTCCGCAGGCGCGGACCGATCCCGATCCGCCGCCGGGACCGGGCCCGTGGCCGCGGCCGGCGGCGAGGCCGGCGGGGGGTGGTACGATGCCGGGCACGAACCGGGCCCGCGTGCGCGGGTGGGTACGGAGGGGACGATGGCTCGACGCGTCGGTGCCGTGCTGGCCGTGGCGTTGCTCCTGGCGGGCGTCGCGGGGGCGCTGGGGGTGGCGGTCCGCGAGCGGATCAACCCGGGCCTCGGGCCGGTCCCGCCGGAGGTGGTCCGGACGACGCCCGCCGCCACGTGGCGATCGTTCCTCGAGCTCGGGCGGCGGGGGCGGTGGGACGCCGCCGCGCACTGCCTCGACCTCACCGAGGTGCCCCGGGAGCAGGAGGCGCAGGTGGGGCCGGAGGTGGCGCGGCAGCTGTACGCGGTCCTGGCGAGGGTCGGCGCACGGCCGGGCGACGTGCGGATCGACGACCCCGAGGGGCCAAAGGTGGGCGGCGAGCCCACCAACGTCGTGGTGGCGAGGCGGTTCGCCCGCGGCGGCGTCGAGGGCGAGGTATGGCTGCGGCGCACCCAGGACAGCACGACGGGCGAGACGGCGTGGCTCTTCACGCGGAGGACGGTCTCCTCGGCGCCCGAGTGGTACCGGCGTCTGGTGGAAGGGAGGGCGGTGGAGACCACCGTCCTGAACCCCGGGCTCGGTGCACCGCCGGAGGGCGTCCGCCGTGGCAACCCGCGGGAGACGGTGGTGGGGTACCTGGAGGCCTGCCGCGAGGGGCGGTGGGAGGCCGCCGCGCACTACCTGGACCTCGGCGGGATCCCGGCCGACGAGCAGCCGATCCGGGGGCCGCGCCTCGCGCGGCGGCTCAAGATCGTCCTCGACCGGACGCTGTGGATCAACCCCGCGGCGATCTCCAACGATCCGGCGGGGGCGCCCGAGGCGGGCCTCGACCCGCGCTACGAGCGGATCGGCTCCATCTCCCTGGGTGAGGGGAAGGTGGACCTGCTGCTGGTGCGCCGGCAGCTCCCGTCGGGCGAGCTCGCGTGGGTGTTCGCCCCGGAGACCGTCGCCGCCATCGACCCGCTCTACGGCGAGCACGGGTTCGGCTGGCTGGGCGACGTGCTGCCCTCGTTCTTCTTCACGGTGGCTCCGGGCGAGGTCCAGCTGTGGCAGTGGATCGCCATCGTGCTCGCGCTGCTCGTGGGCTGGGGACTGGCCGGGATCGTGACCCCGCGGCTCGTGAGGACGCTGGAGCGCGCCGCGCGGCGCACCCGCACCGAGTGGGACGACGCACTGATCCGGGCCGTGGCCGGTCCGGCCCGCCTCGGCCTGCTGGCGGCGTTCCTGCTCCTGGTGGTGCCGTGGCTGGGTCTCTCCCAGCCGGGAGCGCGCACCGCCGGGTTCGTCTGGAAGACGCTGGCGCTGGTCGGCGTCGCCTGGACGCTGGTGCGCTGGGTGGACGCCTCGACCCAGCTGCTTCAGCGGGCCTCGGACTCGGCCCACAACACCATCGCGCGCTCGTTCATCCCCATCTTCGGCCGCGTGGCCAAGGTCCTGGTCTGGGCCCTGGCCGTGGTGGTGGCGCTGGACTCGGCGGGCGTGCGGGTGATGGGGCTCCTCGCGGGGCTGGGGATCGGAGGCCTGGCGGTGGCGTTCGCGGCCCAGAGGACCATCGAGAACGTGTTCGGCTCGCTCGCCATCGCCGCCGACCGGCCGTTCAAGATCGGGGACTGGGTCCGGATCGGGGACATCAGCGGGTCGGTCGAGGACGTGGGGCTGCGTTCCACCAGGATCCGTACCCTGGCGCGGACGGTGGTGACCATCCCCAACGGGACCCTGATCTCCGAGCGGATCGAGAACTTCGGAGAGCGGGACCGGTTCCTCTACAACCCGGTGATCGGCCTCCTCTACTCGAGCACCGCTGCCCAGATCGAGTACGTCATCGACGAGATCAAGAAGGCACTCGCCGCTCATCCGAAGGTGTGGGACGAGGTGATCCGGGTCCGGCTGGCGCGGTTCGGGGCCTCCTCGATCGATGTCGCCGTGACCGCCTGGATCCTCGCCGAGGACTACCACGAGTACACCGCGGTGGTCGAGGAGCTGAACTTCCGCATCCTCGAGATCGTGGAGGCGAGCGGGACCGGGTTCGCCTTCCCGTCGCAGACGCTGTACCTCGCGCGCGACGCGGGGATCGACCGCGAGGCCGCCGAGCGGGCGGCGGCCGAGGTGGCTGCCCGGCGCGAGCGAGGGGACCTCTGGATCCCGGAGCCGCCGCAGCGGTAGGAGGCCGGGGCACGAGGGCCGGCTGCCGCCGCACCGGCCGCCGCTACACTTCGGGTGGAGGTGGCGATGCACGCGTCGCTGGTGGCGGGGCTCACGATCTTCGCGCTCCGGTGCGTGGACGTCTCGCTGGGCACGCTGCGCCTCGTGCTCACGGTGCAGGGGCGGCGGACGCTGGCCGCGGCGATCGGGTTCGTGGAGGTCTCCGTGTTCATCACGGCCGTGGCCACGGCGGTGCGCGCGCCGCTCGATCCCTACCGCGTGCTCGGGTACGGGGGCGGGTTCGCCATGGGGACGTTCCTGGGCCTCACGCTGGAGCGGCGGCTGGCGCTCGGATCGGCGATCGTCCGGGTGATTACGAGGCACCACCGGCAGCTGGTGGAGGCACTGGTGGCCTCGGGGTTCGGGGTCACCCTGGTGGAGGGCCGCGGCGGACGGGGTACGGCGGTGGGGGTGGTGTTCTCCGTGGTCCGCCGGCGCCGGCTCGAGGAGTACCTGGCGGTGGTGCGGGCGGTGGACCGGGACGCCGCGGTCTCGGTGGAGGAGGTGCGGCGCCAGGTGCACGGGTACTTCGCCGCCAAGAGGCCCGCTCCGGCGGTGGCGCCGGGGGCGTGACCCGGCGGTGCTATGCTCGCCTCGGAGAACGCGATGTGCGACAACGCGCTGGTCGAGGAGCCGTGCCGTCCGGTGCCGCCGGGGACGCCGCCGCTCGGCGAGCACGAGGTGGGCCACCTGCTCTCCCACGTGGACGGCTGGGAGGTGGTGGAGGGGCGGCTCGAGAAGACGTTCCGCTTCGCGGACCACTTCCAGGCGATGGCGTTCGTCAACGCGGTGGCCTGGATCTCGCACCGTGAGGATCACCACCCCGAGATGGTGGTGGGGTACGACACGGTGACGATCCGCTACCGGACGCACTCCATCGGCGGCCTCTCGCGCAACGACTTCCTCTGCGCCGCCAAGGTGGACCACCTGGTGGAGTGATCGCGGCGGTGGTGCGGCGCGCGCGCTCCTGATACCCTCCCCGCCCGGCGCGGGCCGGTGAGGAGGTGGCTCATGGCGGAGCGGCACACGGTGGTCCTGATCCCCGGGGACGGCATCGGACCCTCCATCGCGGGGGCGGTGGTGCGCGTGCTCGAGGCGGCGGGGGCTCCCATCGAGTGGGAGACCCACCACGCCGGGGCGGAGACGCTGGCCACCCACGGCGACACCCTGCCGGAGGAGACGCTGGAGGCGATCCGGCGGGTCGGGGTGGCCCTCAAGGGGCCGATCACCACTCCGGTGGGCGGCGGGTTCCGTTCGGTGAACGTCAGGCTCCGGCAGGAGCTGGAGCTCTACGCGAACCTGAGGCCGGTGCGGTCGCTCCCCGGGGTGCCCAGCCGGTACGAGGACGTGGACCTGGTGATCGTGCGCGAGAACACCGAGGGGCTGTACTCCGGGATCGAGCACGAGGTGGTACCCGGGGTGGTGGAGTCGCTCAAGATCATGACCCGGGCCGCCTGCGACCGGATCTGCCGGTTCGCCTTCGAGTACGCCGAGCGGCACGGGCGGCGGAAGGTCACCGCGGTGCACAAGGCCAACATCATGAAGCTCGCCGACGGGCTGTTCCTGGAGAGCTTCCGCCGGGCCGCGGCGGAGCACCCGGGGATCGAGGCCGACGAGTGCATCGTGGACGCCGCGTGCATGAAGCTGGTCATGGACCCGCACCGGTTCGACGTGGTGGTGATGGAGAACCTGTACGGCGACATCCTCTCGGACCTCGCCTCGGGGCTCGTGGGGGGTCTGGGCGTGACCCCCGGCGCCAACCTCGGCGACGGGGTGGCGGTGTTCGAGGCGGTGCACGGCTCCGCCCCGGACATCGCGGGCAAGAACCTCGCCAACCCCACCGCGTTGCTCCTGTCGGCGGTGCTGATGCTGCGCCACCTGGGGCTTCCCGGACACGCCGACCGCATCGAGGCGGCGATCCGTGCCACCTGCGCCGACGGTGTCCGCACCCGCGACGTGGGCGGCACCGCCTCCACCACCGAGTTCACCGAGGCCGTCGTCCGCCACCTCGAGGCCTGAGGCCGCCTCCGCTCACGCCGCGGCGGGTGCGGGCGGGGCGATGAGGTTGCCCTGCACGTAGGCGACTCCTGCCTCGCACAGCCAGCGCAGGTCCGCCGCGTCCTCCACTCCCTCGGCGATCACCGGGATCCCCACCTCGGCGGCGAGCTCCACCAGCTTGTGCGCCACCGCGGCCCGGAAGCGGTCGCGGGCCACGCCGCGGGTGAGCTCGCGGTCGAGCTTGACGAAGTCCGGCCGCAGCGCCACCAGCAGGTCGAGGGAGGCGAACCCCGCCCCCAGGTCGTCCAGCGCCACCGACACCCCCCGCCGGTGGAACCCGTCGAGCACCGCCCTCAGGTGCTCGAGGTCGGCGATCCGGCCGGACTCCACCACCTCCAGCACCACCCGGGCGGGATCGAGACCGGTGCGTTCCAGGACCGCCACCGTGCAGGCGGGGCAGAACCCGGGCTCGAGCACGCTGGCCGGGCAGAAGTTGAGGAACAGCAGGCCGTCCAGCCCGGCCTGGGCGGCGCGCCGGGCGGCGACGGCGCGCGCGGCCATGTCGAGCTGGAGGAGGAGGTCGGCCTCGGAGGCCGAGGCGAAGAGCCGCCCCGGGGCGAGGGTCCCGCCGGCGCCGGAGGCGCGGAGCAGCGCCTCGTGGCCGAGGCGGCGGGAGCCGTCCGCCGCCGCCACGATGGGCTGGAAGTGGCAGTCCAGTGTGCCCGAGGCCAGGACCCGCAGGAGGTGCTCGGCGCGCCGCATCCCGAGGAGCTGGCGGAGCGAGACCGCCCGTGCGATGTCGGCACCGTGGGGCGCGCGGTCCTCCGGCAGCACCAGGACCCTCGCCGCGCGTCGCTCGGGACGGGCCAACGTGTCCTCCAGCGCCTCGAGCGCGCGGTTCACCGCCAGCTCGCCGCCGCCGATGCGGATGGCGCCGAGCTCCGCCTCCCAGGCGGCGTCCGCCCCCACGGCCCGGAGCGCCCGCAGCATCAGCCCGCGGGCCCTCGGCGAGCCGGGCCAGAGGTACGCCGCCACCGGCTCCGGGCCGGCATCCGGGAGCCGGAAGCAGCGGCCGCAGCCCAGGGGCGGGTCGGCCCACAGCCTGGGGCGTGCCTCCATCGTCGGGGCTCCTGTCTCCTGTATGGGGCCGCGGCGGTCCGCGCGCAACCCCCTCCGGGGTGGTACGCTCGGCGCGGGCGGGGAGCCGCCGGGAGGTGAGCGATGGGCGATCTCGAGCACGAGCTTCTGGGCTGCGAGGTGTTCGGGGAGCTGTCGCCCCCGGCGCGGAGTGCGGTGGCGGCGGTGGCGGTGCGGCGCGAGCTCGCGACGGGGGAGCCGCTGTTTCGCGCGGGGGGAGAGCGGCGGGCGCTGTGGGCCGTGCTCCGCGGGCAGGTGGAGGTGCGCGCCGGTGGGCCTGGGGCCTCGCGGGTCCTCATCGTGCTGGGGCCGGGCGAGGTTGTGGGCGAGGCGGCGTTCCTCGAGGGCGGCCACCACACCACCACGGCGCGGGCGCTGGAGCCCTCCGAGGTGGCGGAGATCCCGGCGGAGGCGCTCCGGGAGCGGCTCGAGAGCGACGCCTCCCTGGCGTTCGAGATCACCGCGGCGCTGGCGCGGAGCGCCGTGCGGCGGCTCCGCTTCGCGGCGGCGCGCTCGGCGGCGTGGGCGGAGGTGTACGCCTCGGGCCGCACCCGCACCGAGCACGATCTCCTGGGCGAGCGCGAGGTGCCGGAGGAGGCGCTCTACGGGATCCAGACCCTGCGGGCGGTGGAGAACTTCCCCATCACCGGGATCCGGCTCGCCCACTTCCCCTCCCTGGTGCGGGCGCTGGCGATGGTGAAGCAGGCCGCGGCCCGCGCCAACCGGAAGCTCGGCCTCCTCGAGGAGGAAGTGGCGCTGGCCATCGACCGCGCCTGCCAGGAGATCATCGACGGGCACTGGCACGGGCACTTCGTGGTGGACGTCCTCCAGGGGGGCGCGGGCACCTCCACCAACATGAACGCCAACGAGGTGATCGCCAACCGCGCTCTGGAGCTCATGGGCCACGCCCGCGGCGAGTACCGCCACTGCCACCCCAACACCCACGTCAACCGCTCCCAGTCCACCAACGACGTCTACCCCACCGCGGTGCGGCTGGCCGCGCTGATGGAGCTCGATGCGCTGCGTGGGGCGCTGGAGCGCCTCGCGGCGGCGTTCGAGGAGCGGGCGGCGGCGTTCGCGGACGTGGTGAAGATCGGGCGCACCCAGCTCCAGGACGCGGTCCCTCTGACCGCCGGCCAGGAGCTCGGCGCCTACGCGGTGACGATCCGGGAGGACGTGGCGCGCCTCGGCGAGGCGGCGGAGCTGCTGCGCGAGGTGAACCTGGGCGGCACCGCCATCGGCACCGGGATCACCGCCGACCCGCGGTACGCGAGGCTCGCGGTGGAGGAGCTGATCGCGATCTCCGGGATCCCCCTCCGTCTCGCCGCCGACCTGGTGGAGGCGACGCCCGACACCGGGGCCTTCGTGGCGTTCTCGGGGGCGCTCAAGCGGGCGGCGGTGAAGCTCTCCAAGATCGCCTCGGACCTGAGGCTGCTCGCCTCGGGCCCCCGGGCCGGGATCGGGGAGTACCGGCTGCCGGCGGTGCAGCCGGGATCGTCCATCATGCCGGGCAAGGTGAACCCCGTCGTCCCGGAGGTGGTGAACCAGGTGGCGTTCGCGGTGGTGGGGCTCGACCTCACCATCACCCTGGCGGCGGAGGCGGGGCAGCTCCAGCTCAACGCCATGGAGCCGGTGATCGCCTGGTCGTTGCTCAAGGCGATGGGGATGCTCACGGCGGCGGCGGAGACCTTCGCCGAGCGGTGCGTCCGCGGCCTCGAGGTGGACCGGGAGCGGTGCCGGGAGCTGCTCGAGCGCTCCATCGGGGTGGTGACGGCGCTGGTTCCCGTGCTGGGGTACGAGGCCGCGAGCGAGGTGGCGCGCGAGGCGCTCGCGAGCGGCCGCCCGGTGCGCGAGGTGGTGCTCGAGCGCGGTCTCCTGGCGCCCGGGGAGCTCGACCGGCTGCTGGCGCCGGAGGCCATGACCCGCCCGCGTGCCCTGAGGTGATCGGCGATCTGCGGTGCGGCGCCATCCGGGTGGAGGATCGGCGGACGCCTCACCTTCCGGCGGCGCGGTCGTACAGCTCGAGAAGGGCGGCGTGCAGGTCGCCGCCGTGGCGCGCATGAAGCGCCGGCAGCTCGGGAGCGAGCCCGGGCGCGAGCCCGGGGGCGAGCTCGGCGACGATCTCCGCGAGGAGCTCGGGCGAGGTGGCGAGCCGGAGGAGGGTGGGGAGGCGGCCGGGCCGGTGGGCGGTGATGACGAGGACCCCGGCGCGGGAGGCCGCGCGGCGGATCCTCCGCCACGCGAGGGCGCCGAGGGCTCCCGCGCCGTCGAGGAGGAGCGCGTCGTGGGGACCGCAGGTGGCGGCGCGGCCGAGGGCGAGGGGCCGGGCGGCGCCTGCGCCTTCGAGGCGGAGCAGGGTCACCCTCCAGCCGCGGCCGGCCAGCGCGCGTCCCAGCTCCGCGAGGAGCGTGGATTTACCTGAGCCGTGCGGGCCCACCACGGCGGCACGGCCGCCCAGCGCCTCGAGGCGTGCGAGCAGGCGCTCGAGATCCCAGCCAGCCGGGTAGCGGAACCGGAGCCTTTCGAGACGCGAGACGCGGAACGGGTTCTCGTGCGCCGGGAGGCTCATGCACCCGTGTGGAGCTGCACCGGTGCCGGCGTGGGCGCGACGACCAGGGGCGCCTGCTCCGAGGCCCCGCCGGGCTCCACGGCGATCTCCACCACCCAGCGCAGCGTGATCAGCCGCCCCTCGAAGCTGTACGGCCCCTCCGGGACCGGGAGCTCCACCTCGGCCTCCCCGTCGAGGCGGGAGCCGTCGAGCGGCTTCTCGGCCACGACCCCCACGTCGCGCGCGCCGCGCCCCTCCGTGTACCAGAGCAGGCGAGCCACGAGCTCCTCGGCGGGCCGGTCCAGGTGCCACGCGACGCGGGCGCGGACCGTGCCGCCCGGCCGGACCCACTCCCCGGCGAGGGCGATCCTGAGCAGCGCCATCTCAGTGCCCCTCCACCGGCAGCGGCAGCACGTCCACCTCCCACGAGTCGTCCACGTCGGGCCAGCGCGGGATCTCTCCGGAGACCGTGAGCCGCCACACGATCTGGTTCGACTGGCCCCGGAAGGTGTGCATGGTGTCCTCCGGGATCGTGACCTCCGCCTCGCCGGACCGCATCCGGGACGTGGTCCGGAGGTCGGCGAGCTCCAGCGTGCGGAACGCGCTCGTGTCGGTGTGGGTGGTGGTGCCGCGCCGGTAGGTGGCGCGCTCCTGCCCCACGAGCCGGATCCGGAGGCGGCGCAGCCGGCTCACGCGGCCCGAGGTGCGCCAGGCGATCCGCACCGTCTCGCCGAGCCGCGGCGTGGGCGTCAGCAGGGTGATCGTGGTCCGCGGGTTGGCCAGCGCGAGCACCGCGTGGACGAAGGCTCCCAGGAGCACGAGCCCCGCGAGCACGAACGGGAGCAGGAAGACGGTGAGGAACCACGGGGGGTGTCCGTGCCGGAACCCCTCCACCACCTGCCAGAGGAACACCGAGAGGATCCCGTTCCACAGCAGCGCCAGGGCCAGCATCCCCGCCGCCCGGCCCAGCCTGCCCCGCCCCGGCTCCAGGGTGCGCAGCGGCGCCGGTGGTGGCGCCTCGGGCAGGCCGGGCGCGGCGGCGGCCCCGCCGGCGCCCGGAACCGCCGCCGCCGCGCCGCTCGCGGCGAGCGCGCGCCGGACGAGGTACCCGCCGAGCACGATGAAGGCGAGGGGGAACAGCAGCACCAGGTGGCGCAGGGTGTACCCCCGGACCAGCACCGACCGTGCCGGGTCGTGAGGGTCCACCCAGGCGATCACCTTGGTGCCGGGCGGGTAGCGGCGGACGATGTCGCGCTTCCCGTAGTACCCGGAGGAGCTCCCGCCGATGAACCCGTACCGGTTGGAGAGGTACGTCCGGCCCCGCCAGCCGTACCGGTAGAGGATGTCCACGCGGTAGGTCACCGAGCTCCCGCCGCGGGTGCCCGTGCTCCGGTGCCGGCGCACCGTGCTCGAGACCACCGTGGCCCGGACCGGGACCCACGAGCGGGCGCGGATCGGCCCGGTGAGCCAGGGCCACATCGCCGCCCCGGTCCCCAGCCCGGCGAGCAGGAACACCGCACCGATCCCGGCCGCGAGGCCCCGGCCCCGCCCACCGCGGCCCACGGTGACCCGTTCCCCGAGCGGAACGGGCCGGGCGGCGCGGAGGCTCGCCACCGCCACCGTCGCCCCCACCGCCACGCCCAGGAGCGCGAGCGGCGCCAGCAGGAGGATCGCGACCGGGCGCGGCTCGAGCACGGCGTCCGAGGGGCGCCGGGGGTTCACGCGGCAGGTCACCCGGGCGCCGCGAGGGTAGCGCAGCAGCAGCCGCTGCACGGGCTCGAAATCGTCGTCGCCGGCCCAGCCGTGGCGGTAGACCGTGCTCTGGTGGCTCCGGCCACGGTAGGTGTAGCGGTACCGGACCAGGAACCGGTACGGGTGCTCCTCCCCGCCGCGGTCGTCCCACGAGCTCTCGAGGATCGTGGCCGGTGCCGTCGGCCACCCGCGTTCGGCGAGGGCGGAGCGGGCCTCGCGCACCGTGATGACCGAGATGCCCGCGCCCACCAGCACGAACACGAGCCCGAAGAGGACGCCCACCACGCGTCCCCCGGCAGCGCCGCGTGCCGCTCTCCCCCCATCTCGTCCCGGGGTCACCGTTCCATTGTACCGGGAGTGGGGGCGGCCGCGCGGGCGGGCCCGCTCCCGGCCAGGGCCCGCACCCCGGCCGCGGCCGGGGCGGCGCTCTCCGCGGCCGCCCGCGGGATCCCCGCGCGACGGCCCGTCCGGGACCTCAGCGCGCCCCGGCGGGGGTCCACGCCTCGAGCGCCGCCTCGAGCCGGTCCAGTTCCAGCCGCCAGCGGCGGAACCCCCAGCCCAGCTCCCGCTGGAAGGTGCGGCGCAGACGCGGGGCGGCCGCGCGGGCGGCCGGTGGGTCCCACATCCCGAGGCGTACGCGACGCAGCAGCAGGTCCTCGAGGTGGAGCACGGCGCCGTGCCGGATCCACGCGGCGGCCTCGGCGGGGGTGAGGTCGAGGCCGGGGGCGAGCGGGTGGAGCTCGCGCCGGGAGCGCGCGGACGCGCAGGCGGTCCAGGCGAGCGCACCCATCCGGCGCGCCATCGCCTCGGCCACCCCGCGCGGCAGCCGGAACCGCGCCCGGAGCCGGGCGGCGAGACCGCCCGGGGCGAGGCCCAGCAGCGCCGTCCCGTCGGTGGCGCACGGCGCGGCGCGCGCCGCGCGCTCCTCGGGCAGCAGCTCGAGGGCGGCGTCCACCGTCTCCTCGGCCATCGCGCGCCAGGTGGTGAGCTTGCCGCCGGTGGCGGTGAGGAGGCCGTCCTCCTCCCAGATCCCCTCCTCCCGGCTGGCCTCCGAGGGGTCGTCGGCGTGAGTGTCGGGGATCGGCCGGAGGCCGGCGAAGGCGCCGGCGATGTCGCTCTCGTCGGGGGGCGAGCCCGGGTACACCGAGGCCAGGCAGCGGAGCAGGTACCGCACCTCGTCCTGCGTCGGCCGTGGATCGTCCAGCGGCCCGTCGTGGTAGATGTCGGTGGTGCCCACCAGGACCCCCTCGGGGTGGGGGATGAAGCACACCGGCCGCCCGTCGTCGGGGCTGGGCACCGCCACCGCGACCTCGAGCGGCAGCCGCTTCCGGCGCAGCACGATGTGGGAGCCGCGGGAGGGGCGCAGGCGGCGGCCGGGCAGCCCCGCGAGCTCGCGCACCGCGTCGCACCACACCCCGGCGGCGTTCACCACCACCGGCGCGGCGACGCGGTGGGAGCGTCCGTGCTCGAGATCCGTGAGCACCACCCCCCGGATGCGCCCGCCGGGCCCGCGCTCCACCTCCTCCACCCGCGCCCGGGTCAGGATGCGGGCCCCGAAGGCGGCGGCGGTGGCGGCCACGGCGAGCGTGAGGCGCGCGTCGTCCGCCATGGCGTCGCGGTAGACGAGCGCCCGCTCCAGGCCCTCGGTGAGCAACCCCGGCGCGAGCCGCGCGACCTCGTCGGCGTCCACCCTGTGGTGCGTCTCGGCCTGGCGGGCGAGGCGGTCGTACATCCAGAGGCCGAGGTCCACCTTCCACCCCGGCGTGCGATCCCCGTGATAGGCCGGGTACAGGAACCGGACCGGACGCACCAGGTGGGGGTCGAGCTGGAGCATCCGGTCGCGCTCGCGGCAGGCGAGCCGGGTGATCCGGAACTGCATCCGCTTGAGGTACCGGAGACCGCCGTGGACCAGCTTGGACGAGCGGGACGAGGTCCCGGAGGCGATGTCGCCCCGCTCCACCAGGAGGACCTCCAGCCCGCGCTGGGCGGCGTCCAGCGCGATCCCGCAGCCGGTGATCCCGCCCCCGATCACCAGCAGGTCGAACCCGTCCTCGAGCGCCTCGAGCGCGGTCTCGCGCCATCCCGGTGCCAGCATCGTCCCTCCGTCCGGAGTCTACCTCCGGCGGCGGGCCCGTGCACGGCGGGGGCGAGTGGAGCTCCCGCGGGGATCGAGGGCCTCAGGAGCGAGCCGGGGCAGGCGCCCCCGGGAGCGCGGGCTTCAGCCCGCATCGGGCCTTCCGGCTGCGGCGCGTGCCAGGTG
>CAYTTB010000072.1:0-15633 GCA_964440565.1 uncultured Thermoanaerobaculia bacterium | reverse complement strand
CCACCGGCCGGCTCGTGCTCAGCAACCTGCCGGACGCCGCGGCCGCCTCACCCCGCGTGCCGGTCCTCGCGGGCGGGTTCGGGCGTTGAGTGCCCGGAAGGTTCCCGTTGCCTGTACACTCGGAAGATGACACCGACGGTGTTTCGCGATGGACCCTACCGCTTCCACTTCTTCTCTCGCGAGGAACGTCGGCCGCACGTGCACGTCGCCTCGGCCGATGGCGAGGCGAAGTTCTGGCTCGAGCCGGACGTGGAGCTCGCGCGGAGCCACGGGTACTCGCGCGCCGAGCTCGCCCGGATCGAGGCGATCCTGAGGCGACGTCTCGAGGAGGTACGCGATGCGTGGAGCCGTCACTTCGGAGCCTGAGGTGACCCAGATCTCGCGCCACGGGATCTGGCTCCTCGTCGGGGAACGCGAGCTGTTCCTCCCGCATGACCAGTTCCCCTGGTTTCGCCGGGCCACCGTGGAGCAGGTGCTCAACGTGGTGGAGGTGCGGCCGGGTCACCTCCATTGGCCGGACCTCGACGTGGACCTGACGGTGGAGGCCATCGAACATCCCGAGCGGTACCCGCTCGTCGCCAGGGACTGATCACCCCGCGTGCCGGTCCTCGCGGGCGGGTTCGGGCGCTGAGCCCGGTCAGGCTGCGGGTGGGGCGGGGGCGGAGGCGATGAAGTGCCATGGCGGGCGCCCCCCACGCCACGCGCGGGCCAGCGCGGCGATCTCCTCCCGGTGACGCTGGACCACCCGCCCCAGCGGTTCCCCCGACGCCACCTCCCGGACGAGCCGGAAGGCGTCCGCACCCGCCCGGGAGAGGTAGCACTGCCACAGCGCCTCCCGGTACGAGGGCGTCTCCAGCTCCAGGCCCGGCGTGCCGCGCAGGCGCCGGCGGAGGCGGCGGAGGCGGCGCCGGAACGTCGCCTCGTCCACCATCCCCTCGGCGGCGTACGGGGTGTACGGCTTCGGCACCAGCACGCTGACCCCGAGCCGGACCCAGGTGGGGCGGCCGCGGCCGGCGGCCTCCCGCAGGCGGCCGAGGGCAGCGGCGGCGAGGTCGGCGATGGCGTCGGCATCGGCATCCTCCTCGCCCGGCAGGCCCAGGATGAAGTACATCTTGACACCGTTCAGACCGGCCCGCCCCGCCGCCGCCACCGCCTCGAGGATCCGCTCGTCGGGGATCGGCTTGCCCAGCGCGCGGCGGAGCCGGTCGCTCCCGGTCTCGGGAGCGATGGTCACCGAGCGCGCGCCGCAGGCGGCGAGCGGCTCCAGCACCTCGGGCACGAGCGCCGGGATGCGCAGGGACGACACGGCCACCTCGAGCCCCCGCGCCCGGCACGCCTGGAGGATGGCGGCGATGTCGGGGTGGTCGCCCACCGCGGTGGCGATGAACCCGATCCGCCGGGTGATCCCGGCGAGCTCGTCCACCCGGGCCAGGATGGACTCCGTGGGGTAGGCCTTGAGCGCGCCGGCGTTGTAGCTGATCCAGCAGTACCGGCACTTCTCCGGACACCCCCGCGACATCTCGATCACGCCCCGGGAGGCGTACTCGGTGTGGGGGGTCACGGCGTGCGAGGCCGGGACGCGCTCCGGAGGCGCGCCGGGAATGTCCCGCCGCTCGAGCCGGCGGAGGCGGCGATGGACCCGCCCGTCCGGTCCCAGGTGCCGGGAGGGCACCAGGTACCCCTCGCGTCCGGCGAGCTCGTCCAGCAGCCGCTGCCGGTCACCGATCTCGCGCACCGCCTCGAGCAGCTGCGGCCACACCCGCTCGGCCGCCCCCAGGCACACCACGTCCAGTGCCGGGGCCACCGGCAGCGGGTCGATGGCGGCCATGGAACCGCCCGCCACCACCAGCGGGTGATGCGGACCACGGTCCGTGGCGAGCTCCGGGATCCCGGCCGCCCGGAGGGTGCGAACGATCTCCGGCCCGTCGAGCTCGAACGACCACGAGAACGCGAGGACGTCCATCTCGGCGAGCGGCGTCGCGGTCTCCAGCGTCCGGCCCACGAGCCCGGGATCCGCCACCGCGCGCTCCACCCCCACGTCGGGCAGCCGTGCCGTGAGCTCGGTGACCCACTGGAACGCCAGCGAGGACATCGCGACCCGGTAGCGGTTGGGGTAGGCCACCGCCACCCGCAGCCCGCCGAACGGGCGGGTGGGGAGGCGGCGCCGCTCCGCGGCCAGCAACTCCCTCCGGTCCAGCGGCTTCCCTCGCACGGCCGCCAGCATACGCACTCCCGCACGAGCGGTCCACCGGCGTCGCCGCCCGGAGCCTCCCCGGGGAGCCCGGCCCTCCTGCGGCCCGTGCCGGTCATCGTCGGGGTCCGGGGCGAGGATCCCGCCGGACACCCCGGGGCACGCCGTGCGCGCGGGGGGGCACGGTCGCGGGTAGAATGGCCGCCGCTCGGGAGGAGGCACGTGGGGGAGAGAGGGCGTGACGGGAGCGCCGGGCGGCCGCTGGTGGTGGCCATCGACGGGCCGGCCGGGGCGGGGAAGTCCACCGTGGCGCGGATGCTCGCCCGGCGGCTGGGGGTGCCGTACATCGACACCGGCGCGATGTACCGCGCGGTGGGTCTGCTCGCCGCGCGCTGCGGGCTGCGGCCGCCGTACGACGGGGAGGACGAGGCGCGGCTCGGGGCGCTCGTGGGCGCGGCGAGGATCGAGCTCGAGCCCGCCGAGGGAGGCGTGCGGGTGCTTCTCGACGGCGAGGACGTGACCCGGGAGATCCGGACACCGGAGGCGTCGGAGATGGCCTCCGCGGTGTCGGCGGTCCCGGCGGTGCGCCGCGCCCTGGTGCGGATCCAGCGGCGGCTCGGGCTGGAGCGTGGCGGCGTGATGGAGGGGCGCGACATCGGCACGGTGGTGTTTCCCGACGCCACCCTCAAGGTGTTCCTCACCGCGACACCCGAGGAGCGGGCACGCCGGCGCTGGCGGGAGCTCACCGCACGCGGCGAGCGGGTGACGGTGGAGGAGGTGCGCCGGGAGCAGGCGCGGCGGGACCTGCGCGACGCGACCCGCGGGGACTCGCCCCTCCAGGTGGCGCGGGGCTCGGTGGTGATCGACTCCTCGCGGATGGGCCCGGAGGAGGTGGTGGAGCGGATCCTCGAGGAGCTGCGGCGAGCGGCCCCCCACGTGGAGCTTCCCGGCTGATCGCCCGCGCGCGAGGCGGGGGTCTCGCCCCACCGCCGGCGCCGGTGCGGACCGCGGGCGCGGGTACGGCGCGATGCGAGGCTCGACGGCCACGGGTGAGGGGCGCCGGCGCCGCTGACCCGAGGCAGCGAGCCGCGAAGCCGCTCGCGTCGCCGAACGTCACCCCGAGACCGCAGCCCGAAGGGTCCCACCCATGGCGAGATCGTCTCGCCTCCCCGCGTGAGACGGCGAAGCGCGAGGCGCCCCGTGTCGCCGAGCGTCACGGCCACCTCCCCGAGGCACTGGCCGCATCGTGCTCCCCGTGGGTGCGATCCCTCCTCGCGGCCCCCGGCCCCTCCCCGGGATGACGGGGGCTCCGTACGGTCCCCACGGGCTCCGGGCTGCGGCTCCTGCGGGCGTCGCACGACGCCGACGACTCCTCCGCCGGGGAGCGAGCGGTAGCCGGGACCTGGCCGCGGAAATCCGTCGGAAGCTGCTCGCGGTGGACCGCTTGACAGATCCGGGGTGCGGGCCATAAAGTCACCGAACCACGGAGGGTTCGGGTGTGCCGTGTGCACGCCCCGAGGAGGAACGGCTTGAACATCGCATCGGACATCGACAACAACCCCAACGGAGACAACGGCAACCAGGAGGATCTCGAGCAGCGCTCGATGGCGGAGCTGATGGAGGTCACCCTCCCGCAGCTTCGCGAGGGCGAGGTGATCCGGGGCACGGTGGTCGCCATCACCGGTGACTCGGTGATGGTGGACGTGGGCTTCAAGTGCGAGGGTGCCGTGCCCATCGAGGAGTTCCGCGATCGGGAGAGCGGCGAGCTCCGGGTGGCCACCGGTGACGAGGTGGAGGTGTTCGTCACCCGCATCGACGAGGTCGCCGGCGAGATCGAGCTGTCGCATCGGAGGGCGGCGCGCCTCAAGGTCTGGCGCGAGATCGAGGCGGCGTACAAGGAGGGCCGTCCGGTCCAGGGCAAGGTGGTGGAGCGCGTCAAGGGCGGCCTGTCCGTGGACATCGGCGTCCGCGCCTTCCTCCCCGGCTCGCTCGTGGACCTCAGGCCCAACCGGAGGCTCGAGGAGTACATCGGGCAGGAGATCACGGCGCGCATCATCAGCTTCGACCGCCGCCGCTCCAACGTCGTCGTCTCGCGCAAGGCGATCCTCGAGGAGGAGCTGGCGGAGAAGAAGGAGGAGCTGCTCGGTCGCCTCGAGGAGGGCCAGCTGATCCGCGGGACGGTCAAGAACATCACCGACTACGGGGTGTTCATCGACCTCGGCGGGATCGACGGCCTGCTCCACATCACGGACATCTCCTGGGGCCGGGTGGGGCATCCGAGCGAGTACTTCAAGGTGGGCGACGAGGTGGACGTGGTGGTGCTGCGCGTGGACCCGGAGCGGGAGCGGATCTCGCTGGGGTACAAGCAGCGGTTCGAGGACCCGTGGACGCTCGTACCGGAGAAGTACCCCATCGGCAAGCGGGTCACGGGCAAGGTGGTGAGCCTCACCGACTACGGCGCCTTCGTGGAGCTCGAGGAGGGCGTGGAGGGGCTGATCCACGTCAGCGAGATGTCGTGGACGCGCAAGGTCAAGAACCCGCGCTCGGTGCTCGAGGTGGGGCAGGAGGTCGAGGTCGTCGTGTCCGACGTGGATCCGGACCGCCGCCGCCTGTCGCTCTCGCTGCGCGCCACCGAGCCCAACCCGTGGGAGATCGTGGCCGAGAAGTACCAGATCGGCAGCCGGATCCGCGGGGTGGTGCGCAACCTCACCGACTTCGGGGCGTTCGTGGAGATCATCCCGGGCGTGGACGGCCTGGTGCACGTGTCGGACATGTCGTGGACCCGCCGGATCCACCACCCCTCGGAGGTCGTGCAGAAGGGCGAGGAGGTGGAGGCCGTGATCACCGCCATCGACGTGGTGAACCAGCGGATCTCCCTCTCCATGAAGGAGCTCCTCCCCAACGAGTGGGAGGAGTACGCCAACGCCCACCAGGTGGGCGACGAGGTGGACGGCAAGGTCACCAACATCACCGACTTCGGTGTCTTCATCGAGCTGGCGCCCGGGGTCGAGGGGCTGTGCCACGTCTCCGAGATCGACCGCGATCCGGGCGTCTCGCTGTCGGAGATGTTCGAGCCGGGTCAGCCCGTCCGCTGCCGGATCCTCCGGATCGACTGGACCGACAACCGGATCGGCCTCTCGATGCACGGGGTCTCCCAGGAGGACGTGGGGCGCGAGCCGGTGCTGGTGGGGCGGACCGAGGACGAGGGCGGGGCGGACACAGCCATGGCGGCGGCGCTGCGCGCCTCCGGTCTGGTGAGCGAGCAGCCCGAGGAGACCGAGGGCGAGGAGGGCGCGGCCGGAGAGGTCGGGGCCGCGGAGGAGGAGGAGGGCGAGGCCGCAGCCGAGGAGACCGGTGGTCCTGCGGAGGCCGAGGCCTCCGGCGAGCCGGAGGCGGAGGCCTCGCCGGTCGGCGGGGAGGGCCCCTCGGACGAGCCCGTCCCGGAGGCGCCGGCCGGGGAGGCGGAGGAGGCCGCGGCCGAGGAGCCGGGCGAGGACGGGAAGGCGTGAGACGTCGCACGGGCACCGGTCGCGGCGGGGTCCGCTGGCCCGCCGCGTGAGCCGGGAGAAGGGGGAGTACGGATGACCATGACCAAGACGGAGCTGGTGGGCGCGGTGGCCGAGGGAGCCGACATCCCGCGCAAGCAGGCGGAGCAGGTCGTCCGGGTGGTGCTGGAGAGCATCGTGGAGGCGCTGCGCCGCGACGAGAAGGTGGAGCTCAGGGGGTTCGGCTCCTTCCGCACCAGGAACCGGGGCGCGCGGACGGGGCGCAACCCCAAGACCGGCGAGAAGGTCGCGGTGCCGGCGAAGCGTATTCCGTACTTCAGGCCCGGCAAGGACCTGCGCGAGCAGTTGCTCGAGGGCTCGTGACCCGGGGTGGACCGGCTGTTCGCCCCCTGGAGGCTCGAGTACGTGTCCACGGCCGAGGAGCGCAGGGACCGTGGCAGGTGCATCTTCTGCACCGCCTTCGCCTCCCCTGACGACCGGGCCACGTACACGCTCTGGAGGGGCCACCGCTGCTTCGCGCTCCTCAACGCCTACCCGTACACGTCCGGGCACGCCATGGTGGCGCCCGTCGAGCACGTGGCCACGCTCGAGGCGCTGGACCGGGAGACGATGGCCGAGATGATGGCGGCCGCGCGCGCCCTGACGCTGGCGCTGGGATCGGTCTACGGCCCGCACGGGTTCAACCTCGGCCTCAACCTGGGGGAGGCGGCGGGAGCCGGGATCGAGGACCACCTGCACCTGCACGTCGTGCCGCGGTGGCGCGGCGACACCAACTTCATGAGCACCGTGGCCGACGTGCGCGTGATCCCCGAGTCGCTGGAGGCGGCGTTCGAGAAGGTCCGGTCCGCGCTCGCCGAGCTCACGAAGCGGGAGGGGTGGGACCGATGACCCGAGAGGACACGCGGCAGGAGGAACCCCCGGTCGACTGGCCTCTGGTGGCGCTGGCGTGGGTGCTGCCGGGAGCGGGCCACCTGGTGCAGGGACGGCGGCTCCGGGCGGCGGTGTTCGCCGCCGTCGTGCTGGCGGCCTTCCTCACGGGGATCGCCCTGGACGGGGAGCTGGCGGTGCCGCGTCACGGCGACCCGTTCTCGTACCTCCGCACCTTCGCCTGCCTCGGCAACGGCATCCTGTACCTGGCCGGGAGGCTGCTGGGCTTCGGCCACGGCGACCCCACGGCCGCCGGCTGGACCTTCGGCAACGCGTTCCTCTACACCGCCGGGCTGATGAACTGGCTGGTGGTGCTGGACGCCTCGGACATCGCCCGCGGGAGGAAGGCCTGATGCTGGACCACCTCGTCCTCATGGTCTGGCACGCGCTGCTGGTCTCGGTGTTCTTCGCCTTCCTGTGGCGCCCGGACGCGGCCGGCCGGCGCCGGCTGTTCCTCAAGATGTTCGGGATCCTGATCCTCGGCGCCATCGCCCTCGGCTGGCTCATGTACCCGTTCCCATGAGCGGCTCCGGCGCGGGCGCCGAGCTGCTGGTGGTGGCCGGCGAGGTCTCGGGAGACCTGCATGCCGCGAACCTGGTCCGGGAGCTCGGCCGCCTGCTTCCGGAGCTGCGCGTGTTCGGGGTCGGTGGCGAGCGGCTCGCGGCCGAGGGGATGGAGCTCCTGGCCCGGAGCGAGGAGCTGGCCCACATGGGCCTCCTGGAGGTGGTGCGCGAGCTGCCGCGGATCCGCCGCCTCCTCGTCCGGGTGGCGGAGGCGGCGGTCAGGCGGCGGCCGGCGGCGGCCGTGCTGGTGGACTCGCCCGACTTCAACCTGCGTCTGGCGCGTCGCCTGCGCGAGGCGGGGATCCCCGTGATCCTCTACGTGTCGCCGCAGCTGTGGGCGTGGCGGCGGGGACGCGTCAGGGTGGTGCGGCGGCTGGCCCGGGAAGTGCTGTGCATCCTCCCGTTCGAGGTACCGTTCTACCACCGGTTCGGGGTACCGGCCCGCTTCGTCGGGCACCCCCTGGTGGACGACCTCGTCCGCGAGGGGCTGTGGCCGCCGCCGCCCGAGCGCAGGCCACGGCTCGCGCTCCTGCCCGGCTCGCGTCGGTCGGAGGTGCGGGCGCTCCTGCCGGCGATGCTCGCCGCGCTCGAGGGGGTGCCGCGCGAGCGGATCTCGGAGGCGGTGATCGTGGCCGCCCCCGGGGTGGAGGACGAGATCTCGCGGCAGCTCGAGACCGGGGCCGACCCGCGCCTGCGGGTGGTCGCCGGCCCCGGGCGGCGGCGTGCGCTCGCCGCGGCCGAGCTGGCGTGGACCGCCTCGGGCACGGCGACGCTCGAGTGCGCGCTGCTCGACGTCCCCATGGTGGTCGGGTACCGGCTCCATCCGCTCTCGTACGCCGTGGCCCGCCTCCTGGTGGACGTGCCTCACGTGGCGCTGGTGAACCTCGTCGCCGGCGAGCGGGCCGCGCCCGAGCTCCTGCAGGGGGCGTGGCGGCCGGACCGGATCGCGGCGGTGACCGGCGAGCTCCTGGCCGGCGGTGCGGAGATCCAGCGGCGGGCGCTCGCGACGGTGCGGGAGGCGCTGGGCGAGCCGGGGGCCTCCCGGCGTGCGGCGGAGGCGGTGAGGGAGGTGATGCGATGAGCGGTGGCTGGCTTCCCTGGTCGGACAGCTGCTTCGTGTGCGGGGAGGCGAACCGGGGAGGTCTCCGGGTGCGCTTCCGGCGCGATGGCGACGAGGTCGTGGTGGAGACCAGCGTGGCCCCGCAGTTCGAGGGGTACCCCGGGCGCGTCCACGGAGGCGTCGTCACCGCCCTGCTCGACGAGACCGCGGGATGGGCGTGCACGGTGCACACGGGCCGGCTCTACTTCACCGCGGAGCTCACGGTGCGCTTCCGGGCGCCGGTCCCCGGCGGGACGCCGCTCCTCGTCCGGGGGCGGATGATCTCCGCCCGGAGCCGGATGGCGGAGGGCGAGGCGCGGATCGAGGGCCCCGGCGGCGAGGTGCTGGCCGAGTGCCGCGGACGGTACGTGGCGATACCGCGGACGGTCCAGGACGAGATCGTGCCCAGGCTCAAGATGGGGTGCCGCCCCGCCGCCCCGCAGGACCTCGCCGGCGGCGAACCGGCGGTCTGAGAGACCTCCGGGGGCACCGCCCCGCGCCCCGGCCCGGATGATGCATCAGCGCTCTGCTGCGCGGCGCGATCCGGGCGCCGGGCTCGCGGCCTGCGGCGCAGCTTCGGGAACGCTCGGGCCGCTCGTCGCTCGAGCTCGAGGCACCCGGCGCTCGCGACGAGCGTGATGAACAGTCCGGGCTGGCCGGCCCCGCGAGGTCGGGCGCGCCTCGCGGCCCGGGTGCCGGCGGAGCCGGCGAACGCCGACGCGATGGGGCGGTGGGCTCGGGAGAACGCAGGCGGCGTCGTGCGGACGGTCCGGTGCCGCGCGATGGCGCAGGCGGCGCCGGGGTGGAATCCGGGTGGCGTCCCGGGACGGAGGCCGGTTCCGCCGGGGCGGCGTCCTGATAGAATCACCCGCCCGGAGGGACGATGGGGGACGACCGCAGCGCCGGAGCGCCCGACACGCGCCTCGCCGTGGGCCTGGTGGGGCTCGGGTGCGCCAAGAACCTGGTGGACGGCGAGGTGATGCTCGGGCACCTGGCGCGCGCCGGCGTCCGCATCACCGCCGATCCCGACGAGGCCGACGTCCTCGTCGTCAACACCTGCGGGTTCATCGAGGACGCCAAGGCCGAGTCCATCGAGCGGATCCTGGAGGCCGCCGAGCGCCGCCGCGGCGGCCGCGTCCGCCGTCTCGTCGTCGCCGGCTGCATGGCGCAGCGGTACGCCGAGGAGCTTCGCCGCGAGATCCCGGAGATCGACGCCTTCGTCGGTCTGGACGAGCTCGAGGAGGTGGTGCGGGCGGTGCGCGGCGAGCTCGACGGGCACGTGCCGGACCAGCGTGCGGCGGTGCGCGTCTACGGCGCCTCGGTGCCGCGGCTGGTCTCCACCGGCGTGTACGCCTACCTGAAGGTGGCCGAGGGGTGCGACAACCCGTGCACCTTCTGCCACATCCCGCGGATGCGGGGAGGGTTCAGGTCGCGCCCTCCGGAGGACGTGATCGCGGAGGCGCTGGCCCTGGAGCGCGCCGGCGTGCGCGAGCTGGTGCTCGTGGCCCAGGACACCACCCGGTACGGCGAGGATCTCGGGCTGGACCACGGTCTCCTGCGGCTGCTCGACGCGCTGCTCGAACGGACCTCGGTGCCGTGGGTCCGGTTCCTGTACGCCTACCCGGCGACGCTGGACGAGGAGATCTTCGACCTGATGGCGGAGGAGCCGCGCCTGGTGCCGTACCTCGACATTCCCCTGCAGCACGCGAGCCGCCGGGTGCTCAAGGCGATGCGCCGCGGCGGCGACGCCCGGAGCTACCGGGAGACCATCGAGCGGGCGCGGGAGCGGGTCCCGGGTCTCGCGGTGCGCACCACCATGCTGGTGGGGTTTCCGGGCGAGGACGAGGCCGCGTTCGAGGAGCTGGTGGAATTCGTGGAGGCGGTACGGTTCGATCACCTCGGCGTGTTCACCTACTCCTGGCAGGAGGAGAACCCGGGCGCCGGTCTCGGCGATCCGGTTCCCGAGGAGGTGAAGGTGGCGCGGCGCGAGCGGCTCATGGAGGTCCAGCGCGAGATCTCGCTCGAGCGCAACCGCGAGCTGGTGGGCCGGCGCGTGCCGGCGCTGGTGGAAGGGCCTCTCGCCGAGATGGAGCTGCTCACCGCGGCGCGCCTCGCCCGCCACGCTCCGGAGGTGGACGGACGCCTCCTCCTCGCCGACGGCACGGCGCCGGCCGGGACCCTCGTGGAGGTGGAGATCACCGAGGCGCATCCGTACGACCTGGTGGGCCGGGTGCTCCGCGTGCTCGAGCCGGCGCCGGCGCGGGCGGCGTCGCTGCCGGTGCTGGGGTGAGACGGTGGAGGTGCTCCACGACCCGTTCGCCGTGGGCGATCCCCCGCGAGGCGGCATCCTCTCCATCGGCAACTACGACGGCGTCCACCTCGGCCACCAGGCGATCCTGCGCCGCGTCGTGGAGCGGGCCCGCAGCCTCGGTGTTCCCGGGATCGCCATGACCTTCGATCCACACCCGCTCAAGGTGCTGGCACCGGAGCGGGCGCCGCGCCTGCTGACCCTTCTCCCGCAGCGGCTCGAGCTGCTGCGGCGCACGGGGCTCGACGCGGTGCTGGTGGTTCCGTTCACGGAGCGGTTCGCCCGCACGCCTGCCGAGCGGTTCGTGCGCGAGCTGCTGGTGGAGCGGCTCGCGGTGCGCGAGGTGTACATCGGCGCCGCCTTCCGGTTCGGGGCCGACCGCGAGGGCACCGTGGACCTCCTCGCCGCGCTGGGGCGGCGGCTCGGCTTCTCCGCCGAGGGGATCCCGGCGGTGACGGTGGACGGCGATCCGGTCTCCTCGACCCGGGTCCGGCGCGCGGTGGCGCACGGGGACGTGTCCACGGCCTGGCGGCTGCTCGGCCGGCCCACCTTCGTGGACGGGGCGGTGTTCGAGGGGCAGCGGCTGGGGCGCAAGCTCGGCTTCCCGACGCTCAACATCGCGGTGGAGAACGAGCTCTACCCCGCGCACGGGGTCTACGTCACCGGCGTGCACATCCCGTCGTTCGGCCGCACCTTCGCCGCCGTGACCAACATCGGCGTCCGGCCGACGCTGTACGAGAACTTCGGGACCACGGTGGAGT
The DNA here is from genome assembly GCA_964440565.1 of uncultured Thermoanaerobaculia bacterium. Lineage (GTDB taxonomy): Bacteria > Acidobacteriota > Thermoanaerobaculia > Thermoanaerobaculales > Sulfomarinibacteraceae > CAYTTB01. The sequence continues at coordinate 4,278 of CAYTTB010000072.1, read as the reverse complement.
CGCACCTGCTCGACTTCACCGCGGACGTGTACCGCGAGCGGGTGCGGCTCTTCTTCTTCGAGAGGCTTCGGGACGAGCGGGTGTTAGGGAGCCCGATGGCGCTCGTGGCGCAGATCCGGCGCGATGTGGAGGCCGCCCGGGCCTGGTTCGCCACCCATCCCCTCGAGGAGCTCGACCTGGTGGTGCCGGCGGCATGAGCGTGGGCGCATGGACGGTGGCGTTCCTGGGATCCACCGCGTTCCTGGTGGCGGTGGTGGCGGCGGTGTGGTGGCTCGACCGCTACGACCGCGAGCCCGTGCACCTCGTCGCCGGGGTCTTCGTGTGGGGCGCGCTCGCCGCGCCGGTCGCGTCGGTGCTGATGGAGGTCCTGATCCACGCCGTCGCGGCGGGGTCCGAGGCCGTGCGCCATCTCCAGGTCGTCGTCGCCGCCCCGCTGATCGAGGAGGCGGCCAAGGGGGTGGCGATCCTCCTGGTCATGGTGATCTCGGATCAGTTCGACAACCCCACCGACGGGATCGTCTACGGCACCGCCGCGGGGCTGGGGTTCGCCGTCGCGGAGAACGCCCTCGCCATGGCCGCGGCGGCGGGCGGCGGGACCCTCTGGCCGGTGGCGGCGGTGCGGACGCTGGCGAGCTCGGGCGTGCACGCCCTGGCGACGGCCACGGTGGGCGGCTTCCTCGGGGTCGCGTACCTCTCCCGGAGGGCAGCCTCCCGGATCGGCTGGGGGCTCCTGGGCTGGGGCGCAGGGGCGGCGCTCCACGGCCTGTGGAACGGCGCGGTGCTCCAGGTGGAGCGGGCCGGCAGCGGGGCGCCGCTGGCGGCGGCCCTCGGCGCGCTCGCGGTGGCCTACCTCGGGTACGCCGGGGTGCTCGCGGGCTTCCTGGGCTGGGAGCGCCGGATCCTGCGCAGGGAGCTCGCGGAGGAGGTGCGGCTCGGGGTGCTGCCGGCGTGGGTCGCGGAGGTGATCCCGTCCTACCGCAGGAGGGTACGGGGCGACTGGTGGCCGGTCCGCCGCGAGCGCACCGTGATCGCCCGCCTCCTGACCCGGCTCGCGTTCCGCAAGCACGCGGTGGCCCACCTTCCCCGGGAGGAGGCGGGGCTCGCCGGGCTCGAGGTCGTCCGTCTCCGCGAGCGGGCGCGGAGGATCCTGGACGCGGCGGACCACGCCCCCCCGTCCGGGCAGGCCCGCGTAGCGGGCTGAGCGGGGCTCGCACCGGCGTCGGCCGCCCGCGGCCTGCTCTACCATGGTGGCGTGCGGATCGCGGACCGTTCCACCGAGGAGCTGCGCGAGCTCGTGGAGCGCGGGCAGCTGGACGAGCGCGAGGTCCTGGAGGTGCTCCGCAACCCCTACTGCACGCCGGACATCGCGCGCGCGGTGGCGGCCCGGCGGGAGTGGCTGCGCTCGCACGCCGTGCGCGAGCGCCTCGCCGCGTTCCCGGGGATGCCGTTCGCGCTGGCGCTCGACCTGCTCCCCACACTGCCGTGGCTGTCGCTGCTCCACGTGGCCCAGACACCGCGCACCCCCCCGCAGGTGCGCCGGACCGCCGAGCGGAAGCTGCTCGAGCGCATCGCCCGCATGACGCTGGGGGAGCGCATCGCCCTGGCGCGCCTCGCCCACCGCCCCCTCCTGCCGCCGCTGCTCGCGTGCGGCGAGCCCGACGTCCTCGAGGCGCTCCTCGACAACCCGCGCCTGGTGGAGAACGACGTGGTCCTGATGATCCGGCGTCTGGAGGCGGGATCGGCCCTGTTCGCCGCCATCGCCCGCCACCGCCGGTGGGGTTCGCGCGCCGCCGTGCGCCGCGCCATCGCGGCCGCCCCCGCGGCGCCGCTGCCGGTGGCGCTGTCGGTCCTGGTCCAGCTGCCGCGGGGCGACCTCGCGGCGCTGGCGCGCGACCACGCGGTGCCGGAGGCGGTGCGGCGCGCGGCCGAGGCGGTGGCCCGCCGTCCGCCGGGGGAGCGCGGCGCGGGGGTGCTAGACTAGCGCGGTGGCCCAGGACGCGCCGCGCTCCGTGACGCCGAAGGAGTTCGGCGACGAGCTGCGCCGTCTCCGCGAGGTGGCGGGTGTCTCGCTCGAGGACATCGCCAGCGAGACCAAGATCAACCCGCACGTCCTCCGGTGCCTCGAGGAGGGCAGGTTCTCGCGGCTTCCCCAGCGCGTCTTCTGCCGGAACTTCGTGCGCCAGATCGCGGCCACCATCGGCTGCGACGCCGAGCGGCTCGTGACGGCCTTCGACGCGGCGTGGAACCGGTACCAGCTCAGCTCGGGAAGCCACCCGACGATCCGCGTCGAGGAGGCCCCGCCTCCCCGCGTCATCCGGCTCTGGGTGTGGGTCCCCGTCGCCCTGGCCGTCGTGGTGCTCGTGATCGCGACCCTCATGGTGCTGGGCGCCCGGTCCGCCCGGGCTCCGGCCGGGGTCCGGGGCGTCCCCTCGCCTCCGGCGCCCCCGGCGCGACCCACCACGCCCCCCCTGCCGCCGCCCGCACGCGCCGAGCCGGAGGAGCCGGCCGCGGCCCGGGTGGAGCTCGCGGTGGAGGTGCTGCCCGGCGAGGAGTGCTGGGTGCGAGTGCGCGACGGGCTCGGGCGCGCCGAGCAGCGGCTGCTGGGGGGTGGGCAGAGCTGGGCGATACGGGGTCCGGGGCCGATCCAGCTCACGCTCGGCAACGCCGCCGCGGCCGTGGTCTCGCTGGCCGGGCGGCGGTACGAGCGGCTGGGAGATCCCGGCGAGGTGCTCCATTTCCGGGCGACCGCGCAGGGTCTCGAGCCGGTCCGGGGAGGACGGATCGAGGATGGCGGCGGGCGGAGCCGGTGACACCGTAGAGCGCCTGATCGAGGGGATCCGGGCCGGGACCGTCCCGCGCCAGGTGCGGCTGTTCGCCGCCCAGGGGCTGCTTCCGGTGGCGCGGGAGGAGCTCTATCGCCTCCAGGCGCTCCTCGCCGCGGACCCGGACCCGGAGCTCGCCGAGGCCGCGCGCCGCTCGCTGCGGGAGGAGCCGCTGGAAGGCCTGGTGGCCTGGGTGGAGTCGGGCCAGGCCGATCCGGTGGAGCTCGACCTCCTCGTGCGCGTCCGCGACGACGAGGCGCTGTGGGCGGCGGTCGCCCGCGCCCCGGGGGTCTCGGACGAGACGTTGCGCCGCCTCGCGCGCCACGGCACCCCCCTCGTCCAGGACATCGTGGTCACGAACCAGGTACGCCTCCTCGGGTGCCTCGAGATCCTCGAGGACCTCCGTGCCAACCCGCAGGTCACCCAGGACATCCTGCGGCGGGTTCGCGAGTTCGAGGAGGAGTTCATCGAGAAGGCGGCGACCGCGGTGGCGGAGGGCGAGGAGCTCGAGCCGCCGCAGGAGGGGCCCTCGATCGAGGGAGCGCTCGCCGAGCTCGAGGCGATGGGCGCCAACATCCCGGAGGACGGGCGCCTCGAGGTGCCGCCGCCGGCGGACCGCGAGCTGGCGGAGGAGGCGGAGCGCCGGGGGCAGAGCGCGTACGCACGCCTGCTCACCATGACCACCCACGAGAAGATCCTCGCGGCTCTCAAGGGAAGCCGCGAGGAGCGGGGGATCCTGATCAACTCCCGCAACCGGCTCGTGGTCCGCGCCGTCCTCGCGAGCCCGAAGCTCACCGAGAGCGAGGTGGAGCGGTACGCGGCGTCGCGCAGCGTCTCGGACGAGGTGATCCGCATCATCGCCGCCAACCCGCGCTGGCTGCGCCGGTACGGGGTGATCTCGGCGCTCGCGGGCAACCCCAAGACGCCGGTGCGCATCGCCATGCACCTCCTTCCCCGTCTCAACGTCCGCGACCTGAAGCGGCTCTCGCGCGACCGCAACATCCACCCGGCGGTGCGCAAGCACGCGGAGAAGGTGCTCGCCCAGCGCCGGTGAGGACGGCGTGGGCCCCGCGCCGGCATCGCGCCGAGGCGTGCGCGGCGCGACGCGTCCAGGAGCCGTCGCGGGCACGTGTTCCCTCCCGGACGGCACGGGCTCCCGAAGATTCCGGGGCCCCCGGTGAGCGTGGGAATGGCGCGAGGGCCCGGGATGTGGTAGAGAATGAGTGCACGAGGCCGGCCCGGGTCGCGTGTCGAGTGCGCGGCAGGCGAACGGCCCGCGGGCGGTGGCCCCCGGGGCCGTGACGCGGTATGATCGGGCCAGCACGAGAAGGAGGCCATGGCGAGAAGGAACCTCTACGAGATCCTGGGGGTGGGTCCGGACGCATCCGACGGCGAGATCCGTGCCGCCTTCCGGCGCCTGACGAGGGAGCTGCACCCCGACCGGTTCACCGGCGAG
>CAYTTB010000071.1:0-15639 GCA_964440565.1 uncultured Thermoanaerobaculia bacterium | reverse complement strand
GCCGATGGCCCATGTCAGACCCCGCCGCCGGCCCGTTGACAGGGCACGGCTCCGGATCGATATTTGAAACATGGGATCGACGAGGACCAAGTCCATATCCATCGCCACGGTGTCCCCGAAGTACCAGCTCGCCATCCCCAGGGAGCTGCGGGAGGCGGCGGGGATCCGGCCGGGGACCCGGTTCGCGGTGATCCTCGCGGAGGGAGGGCTGCGGCTCATCCGCCTCCGGCCGCTGACCGAGCTCCGGGGGGTCGTCCCCGCCGACGGGGCGGTGCGGGTCCGTGACAAGAGCGATCGCCTGTGAACCTCCTCGACTCCTCGGTGTGGATCGAGCATCTGACGGCCGGGCCCCGGATGGAGGGGCAGGAGGCCCTGCTCGCCGATCCTCGCGAGATCCTGGTCTCCACCGTCAACCTGTTCGAGGTGGGCCGGTACGTGCTCCGCACCGCCGGGGAGGAGCGCTGCCAGCTCGTGCTGGCCCACATGGAGCAATGCACCGTCTGGCCCGTGGACGAGGCGGTGGCCCGGGCAGCCGTGCGGCTGGGCGCGGCGCACGGGCTGCACATGGCGGACGCCCTCATCGCCGCCACCGCCGAGCTGGCGGGCGCGGAGCTCGTGACCTTCGACGAGGACCTGCTGGGGCTTCCCTTCGCCCGGAGGCCGTCGTGATGGCCATTGCGGCTGCGGCCGTCCCCGCCCATTTCCCCCGTTTGTGGCTGCGGGCGTCCCCGCCCATGCCCCCCGATTGTGGCTGCGGGCGTCCTCGCCCGCATCGAGGCCGATGGCCCATGCCCGCCCATGTCCCCCATTTGTGGCCGCCGGCGTCCCCGCCCGCATCGGAGGCGATGGACGCGCTCGCACCGGACGGCATCAACGATCTCCTCACCCCGGCGATCTCCATGACACCGAGGCCATCCTCGAGGGGTTGCTCTCCTCGCTCCGCGCACATCGACATGCAGAAGATCCTTCCCTTACTGGTGGATCTCTTTACCAACAACCTTAGGGTTCGAGAGTGATGGCCTCAGCCTAAGAATGCTGAAGGAAATGTTGGCGTTGTTAGGGGGCCGCAGCGAGGGGTCAGAACTTGCAGTCGGCGCTCTGGGAAGCATCGCGATCGCGATCTTAGAGCGCGGGTTGACGGCCTTTACCAGCGTTATTCTGGCCCGCTTTCTGGGACCGCGCGCCTTCGGAACCTACGCCTTTGCGATCGCCGTCGCAGGTATCCTAGCCATTCCCTCCGCCTTTGGAACACCAATGCTGGTTCAAAGAGAACTCGCCCGGCTCCAAGCGCTCGGTGATTTTCGCCTGATGAAGGGCCTGCTGATTCGATCGCTGCAGGTGACTGGGATCGCGACCGCCTTAACCGTGACCGGGGCTGCGGCCTGTCTCTGGCTGTCTCCCCTTCAGCTCGTCTCCGCGGCCAGGCAAACTCTAACCCTCGCGCTGGTCTATGTCTTAGTGGTGGTGTTCCTCCGCACGGCGCAGGCCGTTCTTCTCGGCTTGCGCCGGGTCATTCTGGGACAGCTCCCGGCGGCGGTGCTCTGGCCGACCTCCTTCCTGGCGCTGCTACTCATTTGGAAGGTGCAGCAGCCGGATGGGTTGGGGCCAGGAATCGCCATGGGCTTGCGAGTGGTCTCGGGTCTTGGCACTCTCGGCGTAGCTCTGAGCATGGCCTGGCGGTACCTTCCTTCGCGCGTCCGGGGCGAGAAGCCCGCCTACGACACCGCCAGGTGGTTTGGCTCTGGGCTGGCTTTCACGTTCCTGAGCAGTCTCTGGGTAATCAATTCCCAGACTGATCTCATTATGCTTGGCCTCCTGGGGAGTGACCGCCAGGTCGGATTGTATCGCTCAGCCACTGCCGTTGCCAGCCTCCTGCTCTTGGTCCTTGGCGCAATCAGCGCCGCGACCCAGCCGACGATTTCCCGTCTTCATGCATTAGGCGATAGACGCCGACTGGTCAGACTGACCAGCCTTTCCACCCGTGTCGCCCTTGCTGCGGCCCTGCCGTTGGCGGCTATCTTCTGGCTCAGTGGAAGCAGTACGATCCGGATTGTGTTCGGTAAGGCGTACATGCCTGCCGCGAGTCCTTTGGCTGTTTTGGTGGCAGGGTCCTTACTTAGTGTTGCGGCGGGTCCCGTGGGTGTCCTGCTCAACATGAGCGGCCACGAGAGGGACACCGTAACCGCCCTTGGTATCTCCGCACTCCTGAATATACTCCTCAACCTAATCCTGATCCCGCGCTGGGGCATGACCGGCGCGGCTCTAGCTAGTGCAGCAAGCTCTTCCGTCTGGAACGCGCTGCTCGTCTGGCGAGCTTGGAAGCGCCTCGGCATTTTTTCTTCAATCGGATTAGCCCTGGCACGCTGAGGTGACGTGCCGCTGTGGGGGGTAACGGTGGTTAGCCAATGCGCATAAATGACGACCTCCGCTCCTACCTTGAGGGAAAGAGTTTTCGAAGCGCCCTGGGGGTCACGGTGAGATGCCATGCCGGCCGCGTGCTCGGGCGGCGGGAATTCCTCGTATCTCTGGCCAGCGGTAAGAGAGTAATTCATCTCGGCTGCGTCGATCACGAGAACCTCATTGTTGAAAAATTAGCTCGTGGAGTTTGGCTTCATTCGTTATTGATGGAAGTTGCGGAGGAATGTGTTGGTGTAGATATCAACCGAGCCGGCGTGGAACTATTGAAGCACAAGTTCGGAATTTCGAATATCTTTGCTGTTGATTTGACACGGGAACAAATACCCCTACCATCGACCCGTAAATGGGATTACCTCCTCGCGCCTGAGGTGGTGGAGCATGTGGACAACCCCGTGGAGTTTCTTCGAGGAGTTCGAGAGAACATGCTCAAGCATGTGACTGAGTTCGTTGTAACAGCGCCAAATGCGTTCGCGATCGACAACTTCACCTCTGCATTGAAGTCGAGGGAGTGGATAAACTCAGATCATCGATATTGGTTTACGCCGTACACCTTGGCAAAGGTCATGACGCGCGCCGGCTATACTGTTGCTCGCATAGAGATGTGCGCGTCGTTGTCAGAGGTGGGCCGAATCTGGAAGCGGATCCTATTGCAGAAGTGTCCACTGTTGCGGCCTTCCATTGTCGTGATCGGATGGCCGAGTTGATGGCGCTGTATCAAAAGGCAAGACCTGTGCGAGATCTTCGTATTGCAATTGTTGTCGATCGTTTCCATATAGCAACAGAAACGTTCATTCGGCGTCATATCGAGGCACTTCGTGCCGATGTCTTTGCAAGGGCTATTGTAGATGACCGGCTGGATGATTGGTCTTGGAAACCTTTTGTCTGCGGTGTACGAGCCAGTGTTCCGCTGGAAGAGCCGTTGGTGAAGAAGGTGTTGCGGCGAACGAGAGAGATGGTCTTAGGGATTCCTCCTCCACGATGGAGCAGGAAAGATTTTGAGACGTGGGACCGCTACGTCCGAGAGCGTCGTCCCGATGTGGTGCTGGCGGAGTTTGGCCCGAACGGTATGATGGCCCTCGAGGGTTGTAGAAAGCATGGTCTGCCGTTAGTTGTACATTTTCACGGATACGATGCATCTGCACTGCTTAGGCTTGACAGTTACCGACGAGAGCTGCCTAAGCTTTTTCGAGGCGCCGCCGCGGTAGTTGCCGTTAGCCGGCGAATGGCCAAGCGACTCTGTGAGCTAGGAGCGGAGCGCCACAAAATTCACCGCATTCCGTGTGGGACAGACGTGAAGGGAATCGATCCCAAAAGCAGAGTTGAAGACAAGATATGTCGTTTCATTTCTGTTGCAGCCCTCCGGCCTGTGAAGGGTCCGCTTCAATCAATACGAGCCTTCGCCTGGTGTTACGAGAGAGCTCCTCACAGCAGGCTGGTGATGATTGGGGACGGCAAGCTACGGCGTAAATGTGAAAGTCTCGTAAGGCAATTCAGGTTAGAGAACGTGGTTTCTATAAAGGGAGTCCAGCCGCACCGAGTCGTTCTGGAGGAGCTGAAAAGAAGCAGTGTGTTTGTTCAGCACTCTATGAGAAGTCCACTCGGCGCTGAAGAGGGTTGGCCAGTAGCGATTGCTGAGGCGATGGCGGTTGGGCTTCCAGTGATTGGGACGAAACACGGAGGGATCCCGGATCAGGTGGTGGATGGTGAGACGGGTTTCCTAGTGAAGGAAGGGGATTGGGAAGAGATGGCCCGAAGAATGGTGGTACTTGCGGAAGATCCGGAGCTGCGACGGAAGATGGGAGAGGTGGGCAGAGCGCGAATTGAGCACATTGGAGACGCGGGGATGCTCATCGGGAGGTTGCGGCAGGTCTTGATTGGGGCGGCGGCAGGGCGTGTGCCGTGTCCGGACGATCTAGGCACCGCCTGGTGATGAGAAAGGCAAGAACACAACACCGCGATAGAGCAACGGTCCTCATCACCCATCCAGGCATGGGTCATGGGGGGTCAGAAGCACGGGTGATGTGGCTACTTCAAATACTCGGAAAAAGGTATGAAGTGGCCCTCCTCACCAGCGGTCCGTTTGAACTTGATCGCCTGAACGTCGCATACGGAACGTCTGTGGGGCTGGATGATGTGCGGCTCGTTCTGGCTCGGACGTCCTTTCGGCTGGGAGTCGTCTCAGGAGGTGATGCCGTGCGGAGCGCATGTGTACAGCGGCTGGCGCGACGCTTGGGGCCGGACTTCGACGTATGCATCAGCGGGTATAACTTCATCGATTTCGGCAGGCCCGCGGTCCAGTTCATCGCGGATTTCTCGTGGGACGAGGAGGTACGGCGGCGGATGGATGGGACGCCGGGCGGCGTGCGCGGGATCTTTCATCGAGTTCGCCCCCTACGCGCCGCTTACTTACGGGCGGCGGAAGTGCTTGCCGGGGGCAGGGTCGGGGTTCCGCCACACCCTAGTGACGTCGTGGTCGCCAACTCGCGGTGGACCGCGGCGTTGCTCGCAAAGAGATGGGGTATCGAGGCCCGTGTCATCTACCCGCCCGTGGGCGAACCCGGACGGGTGGAGGCCCGCCAGGAGCGGAGGCCGCTTTTCGTCAACCTCGGCCGGATCTCCCCGGAGAAGCGGATCGAGGAGGTCATTGGCATCGTCGAGAACGTGCGCGGGCAGGTACCGGGACTGACGCTCGAGGTCATGGGGCGGGTACCCGCAGACGCGTACGGGAGGAGGATCCGAGAGCTTGCGCATTCCCGCCCATGGGTGCGGCTGCGCGGTGGCGTGTACGGCGAGGAGAAGTGGGCCGTCCTTCAGCGGGCCGCCTACGGCATCCACGCGTGCCGTGGGGAGGCGTTTGGTATTGCTGTCGCTGAGATGGTCAAGGCCGGGGTCGTTCCGTTCGTGCACCGTGAGGGAGGGCCTGCAGAGATCGTGGGGGACGAGCGTTTGGTCTACGACGATCCGGCCGATGCTGCCGCGAAGATCCTCGCCGTCCTACGGAGCCAGGCGCTGGAAAATCGTCTGCGGAGGCATCTTGCGAAACGCGCCGGCCTCTTCGGCACCGGCGTGTTCTGTGAGCAGGCATTTCAGGTCGTCGAGGAGGTTCTTCGAGGTGGGAGTCGCCGCCTGGCTTCAATAAATGCAGCCCGGCAGAAGGGGGGCCAGTGACGCTGAAGCGAGCTTCGTTGAGCGACGCGCGGCGCATCGCATTCGTTTGCCTTTACGAGGCGTGGCCGCCGGTGACGGGTGCCGCCAGCGTGACGGTGAACTGTGCGCGGTTTTCCTCGGGCGAGATCTTCCTCGTTCAGCTCGGGGAGTCGACTAACGTTTGCGGCTACACGCCTGTCCGGGTGATAGGTGTCCGTGGCCCGCAGGGCCGGTTTTCGAAGCTGCCCGCCTTTCCGGGCATCGCGGCGCAAATAGCGCGGGTCTGTAAGCGCTTGAACCCCGATGTCGTTGTCCTTGAAGGAGCGTCATGGGCAGTTTACCTGGCCGTCCTGATGATGGCCCTTCGGCGGCTGCTGCGAGCGTCCGTGATCGTGTACCACGCTCACAATGTCGAGTTTCTCCTGCGGAGAGCGCGGTACGGAGCGCCCTTGGCGTGGTTGACCAGACCCGCCGAGGCGTACCTGTTCCGGCGCGCTGACTTGCCGCTCGTCGTCTCCAAGGTCGACCAACGCCACGTCGAAGCGCTTTACGGCGTGCAGCCGTCCATCTTGCCGAACGGTGTGGACTACGAGACGTTTGCGAAGGTGAGCCGGGAGCTTGCGAGGGCCACAGCCCGCAGATACGCCATCTCGAACTTCGCCTTGCTATTCATGGGAGCCTACGACTACCCTCCGAATCGGGAGGCGATCGATCTTCTTGCTCGGACGGTTCTCCCCAGATTGCTGCGTGATCAGCCGGGCGTGCAGCTTGTGGTAACGGGTGGAGATGTGCCGTACGCTGCGCCTTGGCTGCGAGGCCTGGGTAGGGTGCCCATCGAGGAACTGCCGGCGGTCGTGGCCGCCTGCAGGATCGGCGTTGCTCCGATACACCAGGGCTCGGGCACGCGGCTTAAGGTGCTCGAGTACATGGCCGCTGGGCTGCCGGTGGTGGCAAGCCGGAAGGCGGTTGAGGGTCTGGATCTCGTCCCGGGCCGGGATTTCCTCCTGGCGGAGAGCGCTGGGGAAACCGTGGAAGCCGTCCGGCGGGTCTTGGGAGATCCAGGCCTCGCTCAGCGCCTCGCGACCGCTGGACAGGTGTTTGTGGAGCGCTCGTACTCGTGGCCGGCCCTGGTACGCCGTTTCGAGCGGGAGGTCGATGGGCTCCTTAGGGCCTCGCAAGCCGTTCGGTCGGGAAAGCCTCGTCGATGAGGATCATGATTGGCGCGTATGCGTGCAACCCCAACCTGGGGTCGGAGGAGGGCGTGGGTTGGGGTTGGGTCCGTGCGGCGGCCGAGAAGCACGAGGTGTGGGTGCTGACGGCCTCGTACCATCGCGGGGATATCCAGCGGCAATTGGAGGTCGAGCCGGAGCTGGCGCAACGGATCCACTTCGTGTACGTGCAAAGGCGATGGTGGCACTATCGGCCCACTGGGCTCTGGAACCGGATCGAAAGATCGATTCTCAAGCCATTGATGAACCTGAGCTACAGCAGCTGGCAGCGTGCAGCGGGGCGCGTGGCAGCCGAGCTCCAGCGGGCGGTTGGTTTTGACTTGGTGCACCAACTGACGTACGTCGGTTTCCGTTTTCCGGGTCATCTATGGAAGCTTGGGGTTCCCTTCGTATGGGGTCCCATTGGCGGGCTCGAGAACACTCCCTGGCGTGTCCTTCCGTGGATGGGTCTGAGGGGGGCCGTATACTACGCGGGGCGGAACCTCATCAACTCAGCTCAGAAACGGTGGTTGAGATCTACGCGACGGGCTCTTGCTCGGGCCGGAGAGGCCGGCACAATCGCCGCGACGTCGGCGATCCGCCGGGAGCTGGAAAGAGTCTACGGAGTGCGTTCGACGGTGATTTCGGAGGTGGGGATCGACGAGACGGGTACGGCAGCCTGTAGACGTCAACCAGGTGAGCCCCTCAGAATCTGCTGGAGCGGTCTGCATCTGCAAGGCAAAGGACTGCCACTGCTCCTCGAGGCGCTGGCTGAGGTCGCGTCGCGCATCGAATGGGAACTGACGATCCTGGGGGATGGCCCCCTCCGTGCCCGATGGGAGCGGCGAGCGACCCGGCTCGGGATCGCTGATCGCTGCCGGTTTCTTGGCTGGCTGCCGCGCCCGAAGGCGGTGGCGGAGATGGCGCGCTCACACCTGTTCGTTCAGACCAGCCTGAAGGACCTGACCTCCACGGTGATTGTGGAGGCGATCTCGCGGGGTCTTCCGGTGGTGGCGCTGGCTCACTGCGGGTTTCCAGATGTTATCGATTCCACGTGCGGCGTGCTTGTCCCGCTCGGGACGCGACGAGAGGTGGTCCGCAGCATCGGGGCAGCCATCGAGAGCCTGGGACGGGACGAGACGTTTCGGTGGGATCTTGCGAGGGGGGCTGTCAGGCGGGCTTCTCGTTTCTTCTGGGCGACAAAGGCCCGGGAGATCGAAGAGGTGTACCGGCGCCGACTTCGCAGCAGAAGTGGAGCCGGTTGATGGCGAGACAGGGGCGGGCCGACGCGCGTGACCGCCTGTGGGGGGGGCGTTGCGTGGAGAGGTAGCGCCTTGAAGGCACCTGACCTGCGCACCTTCCTGCGAGCGGGACGCCGGGCTGCTTGGCGGTGGGGGGGACGGGTCCCGGCTGGCAAAGGCTAAGAGCCGGGTCGAGCCGTTCCCAGGTCGATAGTCTTCCGCTTGGAAAACAACGCGATGGCCCCGTTCGGCAACCCGATGCTGTCCCTGCCCCTGTCTCGGCGAGACGTCGGAACAGGAAGGCGAGCATCCGCTTGGCGTCACTTCCTAAGGATCGATACCGTTCTATGGGTGGCGTTGTGGGTCGCTCTCAACACGGGTCCGTGGCTCATTCGTGGACGACCCCAGGGCCTGTTGGCCTGGCTCAACTTCTTCAGAGCAAGCCTGCCCCTGCTCGTCCTGGCTCTTGTCCTCCTGCGGGCGCCTGCAGCGCTCCAGCGGTGGGGGCCGCGACCGGTCGGCCTGCGGTTGTGGCTGGTATATGGGGTGCTGGGCCTCCTCTCGGGTGTGATTGCTGGGCGCGGGTTTGGTGCGGCATACTGGGCCCTGGCGTACATCGCAGCCATCGGTGTTGCACTGATTGCCATCCGGTCAAGACATCCGCTCCGCGCCGCACGTCGCCTGAACGCTCTGTCGTGGATCGTGGCTGCCTTTTTCCTGGTGACCATGTTGGTAATGGTGCGTGGCGCGCTCTTCGTGGAGACAGAGTACGGCATCACGGCGTACGGCATCGTCAACCGCGCGGGTACGGTGGCGGGCGGCCCGGTTTCCAGGGCCTCAGGCTTCGCGCGTTTCGCGGCGGTGGTGGGGATTGTCCTGTTCGTGGGGACGTGGCGTTCGCGCGGCTGGCGGAGATTTCTCCTCGCCTCAGGGGCCGCTGCCGCGGGAGCGCTGGTGTATCTGATGGACTCCCGCGGCGCCATTCTCGGTGCCGTGGCGGCGTGCGGGTTCACCATGATGTACGCAGGGCGCCGTGCGCGGCGGGTGGGGATTGGGCTTCTGGTGCTGGCCGGACTGCTGCTCGGGGGGGGGCTCGTGGCACCCCACCAGGTTGAAAAGTTGGAGAACTACCTGAGGAGAGGCCAATCGAGTACCGAGATGGCGACGTTGACCGGTCGAACCCGCACGTGGTCCCGAGCCGTGGCCGTTGCCGCCGAGTCACCACTACTGGGTTTCGGTTTCCAGGCGGACCGGGCCTTAATCCAGGAACACGTTCACAACAGTTACCTGTACGCCCTGCTGACCGCAGGCTACCCAGGCCTTCTGCTTTTCGTTCTGGGCTTGGCATGGTTCTGGGTGACATTCTTCCGAATCCTGAAGAGAGTGCCGGACGACGAGCGGACCCGAGCGGGGTTGGTCACGGCCGCCTCTTTGATGATGTTCTTCACCGTGAGGGGTATCCCGGAGGTCTCGGGGGCCATGTTCGGCGTGGATTTGTTGGTGATGGTGCCGGCGATGGCATACGTGGAGGTCCTTGGTGCGGCCCTGAGGTGCAGGGTGGGCCAGCGCGCTGGGACAGGAGGCGCCTGGCCCGGCCGTCCCATGTTGGCTGCGTACGGGCTTCATCGTTCCCACGCCTCTTTTTCCACGGTAGGGCGCAGCCCGGCTGGGGGGATGCGATGACGATGCCGAGTAGCATCACGATCCTCGGAACCAGAGTCCACGACGTGACCACCAACGAGGCCGTGGATCTCATCGAGCACTGGATCCACAAGCCTGACGGCAGGCTCCGATTCGTGGTGAATACGGGGTTTCACGGCCTCTGGGTCGGGAGCCAGGACGAATCCTTCAGGCAACTACTCAACTCGGCAGACCTCTTCACACCTGACGGCATTGCGCCGGTCCTCATCTCGCGGTTGAAGGGGCGTTCTCTCAGGGGGCGTGCCCGGGGCTACGACATCTTACGGGAATTTTTTACGCGCGCCACGAGGCGTGGCTACAGCAGCTTCTTCCTCGGAGATACGGAGGAGACTCTAGCCTCACTTCGAGCGAGACTCGAACAGGAGTATCCGGGCCATCGGATCGCGGGTACCTTGTCGCCCCCCTTTCGACCACTCACTACCGAAGAGGACGCCGAGATCGTCGAGCGGATCAACTCGGCGCGCCCCGACATCCTCTGGGTTGGATTGGGTCTTCCGAAACAGGAGCGATGGATCGCTGAACATCGGGAGGTACTGCGCGTGCCCGTAGCCATGGGAATCGGAGCGTGTTTTCGCTTTCTCGCCGGAACCGTGGCCCCGGCACCGGACTGGATCGGCGCCGCAGGGCTCGAGTGGCTCTGGCGTTTCATTCACGAACCCAGGAAGCTGTGGCGACGCGATCTAGTGGAGGGGCCGCTCTTTCTCCTGGAGGTGCTCAAGGAGCTGAGTGGGGTCAAGCGCTATCCCGACCCGGATCCGGAGGAGTCGGCGCGCGGGTAATGCAGATACGTGAAAGGGGGACTGTCAGTGAAAGAAACGAAAAGAGCATTGGTTTGCGGGGCCGGAGGTTTCATTGGAGGGCATCTTGTCCACCGCCTCAAGGCGGAGGGTTACTGGGTCCGAGGAGTGGATCTGAAGCACCACGAGTTCCAGGGCCTTCCAGTAGATGAATTCGTCATCGGCGACCTGAGGGATCCGAAACTTTGCCTCGAGGTGGTCCGTGGGATGGACGAAGTGTACCAGCTGGCGGCAGACATGGGCGGAGCCGGCTATATCTTCACGGGGGAGCATGACGCCGTCGTGATGCACAACTCTGCCATGATCAACCTCAACATTGCCGAGGCGTGTCGGCTCGAGGGCACCGTCAAGGTGTTCTACTCCTCATCTGCCTGTATCTATCCCAGGTACAACCAAGAGGACCCGAAGAACCCGAAATGCTCCGAGGATTCCGCCTATCCTGCCGAACCCGACAGCGAATACGGGTGGGAGAAGCTCTTCAGCGAGCGCCTGTACCTCGCCTACATGAGGAATTTCGGGCTCGAGGTTCACATAGCTCGGTTTCACAACATCTTCGGCCCGTACGGCACCTGGGAAGGGGGCCGTGAGAAGGCGCCGGCCGCGCTCTGCCGAAAGATCGCCATGGCGCCGGACGGCGGAGAAATCGAGATGTGGGGGGACGGTCAGCAGACCCGCTCGTTCCTGTTCATTGACGAGTGCATCGAGGGCGTGCGTCGCCTCATGGAGTCGGATTTCGAAGGCCCCGTCAACATAGGTTCAGAAGAAATGGTGACCATCAACGAGCTCGCCGAGAGAATCATGAAGGTCGCGGGAAAGCGTCTTTCGATCCGGCACGTGCCCGGTCCCGAGGGCGTGAGGGGACGCAATTCCGACAACCGTCTGATCCGCGAGAAGCTCGGGTGGGCACCGTCCATGAGCCTCGAGGAGGGGCTTCGCCCAACGTACCAATGGATCGCCGAGCAGGTTTCCAAGAAGTATGGAGCGGCAGTGCGCTCATGAGGGTGGCTCGTATCGCGCCGCTCCGGTCGGGGAAGTGCGGCTAGAGCCAGGAATGCGGCTGGGTCCGACGATCCGAGCACGCGCGCCCCGGGTAGAGATCGGCGAGGAGCTGTCGTGGGTGATGCGGCGGTCCTTCGGGCCGACCCGGCCGGGTGGGGGCGGCGGGGTCTCTTCGCCGGAGCGGGTCGAGAGACTCGCAACCGCGCTGGGATTGGGATCCAGGATCGTTGCACGATGTGGGTTCGAGGTTATATGCGACGAGCTCGGTGCGGAGGTGGCCGAGAAGCTTCGGCAGTGTTTCATCGAAAGCGCTGCCCAGCAGCTTATATATGAGGAGGTTCTCGGGAGAGCCGGGAGGCTGGCCGACTCCCTCGGCACTCGGGTTATCGTCTTGAAGGGAGTTGCGCTACACGCGTTGGGTCGCTCGCCCTTCGGGGGGCGGCCAGTGTCCGATCTCGACCTTCTGGTGGTTGGCGGGAAGGCTCGGCTCCTGCAGGCGGCGCTGATCCGCGAGGGCTGGCGCGAAAGAGACATGCCAGAGGGAGAGCAACATCTGCCGGGATTGATCCACAGCGCCGGTGCCCGTATCGAGATCCATCTCGTGCTCCGTGGCGTCTACTGGCCTGGAAGTTCCGAAGCCCTGAGCGCGACGCGGCTCCTGTCGGAGGGCCTCTGCGTTCCGGATCCCGGTGGCCGTGCAGGGGTGCTCGTTCCATGTGACGATGTACTGGTCGCGCACGCGATTGTCCATGCGCTCGTACAACATGGGTACGAGGTCGGCTCCTATCCAGTACTGCGGATCTTGAGTGATCTTCAGGACATTGGCTGGGGCAGGAGCCGCTTGGGCGCATTCATGCGTCGGGGATATCGATGGATCAGCGGCGACGTGGCCGAGGAAGAGGTGCGGGGCCTCTTTGAGTTGGTGTGGTCACTTCAGGGGGGAGGGTGTCCGGCGAGAATCGCACAGGAGGATTCGCCGGCAGGTCGTATGCTCAGACACCTCGTTGGCGTTCTGAGTGATCGGTCCTACCAGAAGGCGGTTCGTTTGCTCCGTGTGGTAAGCCCGGTGCCGGCGAGGAAGGGTGCGGCTCAGGTTCTCCGGGTCTTCAGGAGGAACCTGTGGATCACGGCCGAACAGGCCGCCGCGGCCGGCGGCCGGCCTCCTGGCGGCCCCAGGCTGCTACTCATGAGGGTGACGCGTCCACTCGCGCTCCTGGCGGCGCCGCTGATTTTCGTGCTGAGTTGGGTGCTTTACCGGTTCGGCGCTGGGAGGTCGAATCCGGGAAAGCGGCAGTGAGGCGCCAGTGGACAAGCTGGCCCTCGTTCGGGAGAGGCACGAAGGGGCGCCCGTGGGCCGTTGCAAATGGCGACACCGAGACACACCGAGATCGCGGTGGTGCGGCGGGTCCGCTACGACGTGTAGCCTTACCATGCGGAGGGTGGGGTCGTGAGGTACTGGCCCGCGGGCGATCTCAGCAGAGACGTTGGCGCTGCGCAGGGGCCCGGCCCAGAGAGAGCCCCTCGCGCCGGGCGGTGGCGCTAGCCGGCGGGAGGCGCGAGAAGGTGTCCACTGAACCGCTCGGTGTCTGGCTCGCGGCCGGGGCGGCGGCGGGGATCGCCGCGCTGGTGACCAGTCTCGCGGTACCGCTGGCGGCGGGGGTGGCGAGGGTGGTACGGGCGGTGGACTACCCCGGCGGACGGAGGGACCACGGGGCGGCGATCCCCCGCCTGGGGGGGCTCGCGATCCTCGCGGGCCTGGTGCTCGGCGCCGGCTCGGTGGCGCTGGTGATCTGGCCGCAGTGGGGTGCCCGGGTCGCCCGGTCGGAGCTGGGGGCGATGGTCGCGGCGAGCGCACTGGTGGCGCTGGTGGGGCTCACGGAGGACCTGATCGGGGTGTCGCCGCTGAAGCGGTTCGCGGTGGAGACGGTGGCGGCGTCGCTCATGGTGGCGGTGGGGTGGTCGTTCTCGGTGGTGGCGCTTCCCGGCGGCTACGTGCTCGAGCTGGGCGCGTGGGGCAAGGTCATCTCGGTGGTGTGGATCGTGGGCGTCACCAACGCCATCAACCTCATGGACGGCCTCGACGGGCTCGCGGCGGGGGTGATCGCCATCATCGCCACGAGCCTCGCGGTGTTCACGGTGGGCCGGGGCAACGTGATGACGGTGGTGCTGCTCGGGGCGATGGCCGGATCGTGTCTCGGCTTCCTCCGCCACAACTGGGCGCCCGCCAGGATCTTCATGGGCGATGCGGGATCGCTCACGCTGGGCTTTCTCCTCGGCCTGGTCACGGTCCACGATTCGCTCAAGGCGCCCGCCGCGGTGGCGATCCTGGTGCCGCTGCTGGCGCTGGGGGTGCCGGTGTTCGACACCCTGCTGGTGATGGCGGTACGGTTCTTCCGCGGGGGCGGCGGCGGGCTGGCCCGGAGGGTGGCCCGCGTCTTCCGCGCGGACCGCACGCACCTGCACCACCTGCTGGCCGCCCTCGCCCCGCACAGGCGGCTGATCGTGGTGTGGATCTACCTGATGGTGCTGGTGGGGTGCGCGGGGGCGGTGTGGGTCGCGGTGAGCGGGAGCGCCACGGTGGGGTACACGCTGCTCGCGATCGAGGCGGCGGCGGTGGCGGTGGTGCGGTGGGCGGGCCTCAGCCGCCAGGCGCGCCAGCTCGCCGCGCTCCGCCGGGAGGAGGCCAGGGAGCTCCTCGCGTCTGTCCCCGGGGAGGGAAACGGCGTATCCTGAGAACGGGCCTCTCGGACGCCCGGCACCACGCCCCGGGGTCGCGGCCCCGGGGCTTCGTGCGTGATGGAGGGTGGACCGGATGCAGTTCGACCGGGTCTCTGCGCTGCTCGAGCTCGTGCGCTGGATGGGGCGGGGACTGCGCGGCGACCCCGCGGCGCCGCTGCGGCTGCTCGAGGCGTGCTCGGCGTGCCGGGAGGTGGGGGTTCCCGTGGAGCACGTGGGGCTGGGTCTCGCGGTGTTCCGCCGAGTCACCTCGCGGTTCGGCATGGACCCGGCGCACGGGTTCGCGTCGTTTCTCGATGAGGGGCGCTGGCTCGAGGAGGTGGCCAGGGAGAACGAGGCCCTGCTCGAGGCGCTGGCCTCGCGGCTTCGGGGCGGGCTCCGGGAGGAGGGTCCCCCGGTGCTCATGGGCGACTTCGTCTCGCTGCTGGGGCTCTACGGCGACGTGGGGGCGCATCCGGTGCGGATCGCGCACGTCGCCGTGCTCGCCGGGGAGGAGGGCGTGGAGTCGGTGGTGAACGCGCTGGCGGTCGCCGCGCCGCGGGACGTCCGGGTGGCGCGGGCGGGCCGGCTGGCCCGGTACCTGGCGCTCACCTCGGGGGTGGAGGCCGGGGGCGAGCGGTGGCGCGTGCCGCGGGGAGCGCTGCTCGGGGTGTTGCTCGCGGCGCGGCTCGGCGATCCCGAGGCGAACCCGGTGGTGCCCGTGTGGATCCACCTCACCGCCTACCTCAAGGCGGTGCGCGAGACCCTGGACGCGCGGGCCCTCCTCGAGCTGGCCGATGGCCTGGGGGTGCGGGAGCGCGCGAGCCGGGGCCTGGCCACCTGCCTCGCGCTGTTTCCCGAGATCTCCCGCTATGTGCCGTGGGAGCTCCTCGGGGTGCCCGCGGTGGAGCGACGGGTGGCGATCCCGGTGGCGGCACGGAAGCTGCTGGCGGCGGCGTTCGGCGAGGACGAGGAGGCGTGAGGGCCCGCGCGGCTGCCGGGTGGAGGTGGGCGCCGGGCACGGGCCGCCGCCTTCTGTGCGGGCGGGGACGCCCGCAGCCACAAACGGGGGGCATGGGCCGGTGGGGTGGGGGTCTGACATGGGCCGGCGCCCTCTGTGCGGGCGGGGACGCCCGCAGCCACAAACGGGGAGACACGGGCGGGGAGGGCCGGATACACACGAGACAGGGGCCGGGCACGGGCCATCGCCCCCCGGTGCCCGAAGTTCGACAGTTCGAGGCCTGAGGGGGGCGATTTCTCGGTGGTCGGTGTCGAGGAATCAGGGGTTTACGAGCGGGAGGGAGCAGAGGGGCGGTAGTGGCACGCGTGATTCTGGGACACCATGGCGTCTCACAACTGCAGATGGACTTGCATTCCGTCAGTGGGCGTGATAGCGTAGCGGCATGTTCTTGA
>CAYTTB010000070.1:0-15952 GCA_964440565.1 uncultured Thermoanaerobaculia bacterium | reverse complement strand
GGCGCCGCGGTACCTTAGGAGCGGGGCACCGAGCATGGCCCGCATCCTGGTGATCGACGACGACCCGCACCTCCTCGAGGCGGTGGCGGAGTACCTCGGTGCGGCGGGGCACGAGGTGCTCACCGCCGCCGACGGCGAGGCCGGCCTCCGCCTCGCGCGCGAGCACGTTCCGGACCTCGTGCTCAGCGACGTGCGGATGGCGGACGTGGACGGCTACGAGGTGGTCCGGCGGCTGCAGGAGGAGCCGCTCACCGCGGCGGTGCCGGTGATCCTCATGACCGGGTTCGCCGATCAGCGCGGGATGCGCCGCGCGATGGAGATGGGCGCGGAGGACTACCTCGCCAAGCCGTTCGGGGGGCGGGAGCTGATCCAGGCGGTCCAGGCGCGGCTGCGCCGCCGGGAGGCGGTGGCCCGGCACGCCGAGCGCAAGGTGGACCGGGTCTACTCCTCGCTCACCCTGGCGCTGCCGCACGAGCTGAGGACCCCCCTCACCGCGATCCTCGCCGGTGCCCGCCTGCTCGCCGATCCCGAGCGGATCCCCGATCCCGCGCGGGTCGCCGCCATCGCCCGCAACATCCGGGAGGCGGGGGAGCGGCTCCACCGGCTGCTGGAGCGGTTCCTCACCTTCGCCCAGATCCACCTGACGCTGGCGCGCGCCGACCGGACCCCACCCGCCGCGGTGACCGCCCGCCCCGGCGCCGTGGCGGAGGATACGGCGCGCGGGCGGGCGGAGGCGGCGGGCCGCTCCCGCGATCTCGAGATCCGCGTGGAGGAGGCCCCGGTGGCCGTGGACGAGGGGCACCTGCGGCGGGTGGTGGAGGAGATCGTGGACAACGCGATCAAGTTCTCCTCGCCGGGCGATGCGATCCGGGTGGAGGGGAGGGTGGTGGACGGACGGTGGGAGCTCGTGGTCGAGGACCGCGGGATCGGGCTCCGCCCGGACCAGGCCGCGGAGCTCGCGGCCGGGGTGCAGCTCGACCGCGCCCTGCGGGAGCAGCAGGGAGCGGGGCTCGGGATCGGGATCGCGCGCGGGATCTGCGAGGTGTACGGCGGCGCGCTACGTATCGAGCCGGCACGGCCGCGCGGGACGCGGGTGACCGTCGCCCTCCCGCTCGCCGGCTGATCCCTCAGCCGGCGGGCTCGGTCCGCTCCGCGAGGTGGATCCCGCGCTCGGCGAGGTGCCGCACGATCAGCTCGTGGCAGGCCGGCTCGCGTCCCAGGAACTCGGGCGGGGAGATCCCCACCCGGCGGTAGGCGCCGTGCGCCACGGCCCGGACCGCCGCAGTGCAGGTGTACCCCGTCGTGCGGGCCATGGAGGTGATCCCGAGCTCGCGATCGTACCGGTCCAGCATCTCGTACGTTCGCCGGACGTGGCGACCGTCCTCCACCCCCTCGATCACGAGCCGCATCACGGTGAGGTCCTCGTCCCCGGGCCGGAGACGCCAGTGGTGCAGCAGCAGCTCGGCCGTGAGGTCCACGGGCCGCACGGGGACGCCGTTCACCAGGAGCGGCTCCTTGCCGAACAGCCCCGTCTCCCGGAGAAGGCGCATCCGCTCCGCGTGGCCGGGGTACCGCAAGGTCTTCTCGCGCATCTCGGGGACGTCCACGGTGACGAGCAGGGTGCGGAGACCGTCGGTGTTGAACGCCTCCAGGGTTCCCAGTCCCGGCACCTCGATCAGCTCCACGTCGGAGAGGGCGGGGGCGGTCACCACCTCTCCCCCCGCCACGTAACGGGCCGGTCGCGTGTACTCCTCGATCACGTCGAGCGGGGAGAACACCGCCTTGTACTCGTACGGCCAGGTGCGGACCACCGGCAGTCCGCCCACGTAGCACAGGAAGCGGGTGACGCGGTCCATGGTGGCCTCCTCCCGCCCGAGGACGAGGTTGCTCAGGCCCGGGGCGACGCCGCAGTCCACCACGGCGGTGACGCCGGCGTCGCGGGCGAGCTCGTCGAGGAGGAACGGGTCCTGGTCGAAGAAGGAGATGTCCACGACCGGCCGGCCCACCTCGAGCACCGCCTTCAGGGTGGCGAACCCCATGTCGCCGGGGACCGCGCCCACGACCAGATCCGCGGCCTGCGCCAGCCGGCGGACCTCGCCGGGGTCGGCAAGGTCGGCGACCTCCCCCCGCACAGGGGCGCCGCGGGCGACCCGGTCCAGCGCCTCCTCGTCCCGGTCCGCCACCGTGACCTCGAACTCCTCGGCCAGGTCCCGCGCGATGGCGCTGCCCACACGCCCGCACCCCAGCACCGCGATCCGTCGCACGCGCACCTCCGGCGCCATTGTGGCCGCGAGCCGTGGCCGCCGCAAGCTGCCCCGCACCCACGAGCCTCCCCGAGAGTTCAGCGAGCGTGTCTCGGGTGCCGCCCTCTCGCCGGCGGAGGCGCCGCCTCGCCCGCGGCCGGCCGCGCCCCGGGGAGCGCGGGCTTCGGCCCGCAAGGGCCAGCCGGCCGTGGAGCCTGCCGTCCCGCCCCGGCGCGCTCGCGGTCCGTCCGGCCGATCGGGGCGCACGGCCCGGTTTGAGCGCGGTGGGCCGGACGTATAGACTGGCGCCGGCCGCCGGCGTGCGAGCGGCAAACCAGGGAGGAGGACGGACCATGGAGATTCGCAAGGTCGGCGTGGTGGGCTGCGGGCAGATGGGCTCGGGGATCGCGGAGATCACCGCCAGGGCGGGGATCCCGGTGGTGGTGCGGGAGGTGAGCGAGGAGCTGCTCGAGAAGGGGCTCGGCAGGATCCGGAAGAGCCTCGATCGGGCGGTGAGCAAGGGGAAGCTGGAGGAGGCGGCGCGCGACGAGGCGCTGGCTCGCATCAGCGGCACCGTGGAGCTCGGCGACCTCGCGGACTGCGACCTGGTGATCGAGGCGGTCACCGAGGACAAGGAGCTCAAGATGGAGCTGTTCGCCGGGCTCGACCGCCTGGTGAAGCCCGACGCGATCTTCTGCACCAACACCTCGTCGCTGGTGGTGACGGAGCTGGCCATGGCGACCGGGCGGCCGGATCGCTTCGCCTGCCTGCACTTCTTCAACCCGGTGCCGGTGATGCGACTGGTGGAGGTGGTGCGGACCATCCTCACCTCGGAGGAGACCTTCGAGACCGTCTTCGAGTTCGCGAGGCGGGTCGGGAAGACTCCGGTGGCGGCCAAGGACAACTCGGGCTTCATCGTCAACCGGCTGCTGATCCCGTACCTGCTGGACGCGATCCGCGTCTACGAGCAGGGGCTGGCGACGCGGGAGGATATCGACACCGGGATGAAGCTGGGCTGCGGCCATCCCATGGGGCCGCTGGAGCTGTGCGACTTCATCGGCCTCGACACCATGTACCACGTGGCCGAGATCATGTTCGCCGAGTACCGCGAGCCGCGCTTCGCGCCGCCGGGGCTGCTCAAGCGGATGGTGCTGGCGGGGCGCCTCGGCCGCAAGACCGGCAGGGGGTTCTACGACTACGAGTGAGGAGGGGGCGATGGCGTACGAGAACCTGAAGATCGCGGACCGCGACGGCGTCCGGTGGATCACCGTCGACCGGCCCGGGAAGCTCAACGCGCTCGACCGTGCCACCGTCGCCGAGCTCGGCCGGGCCGTGGACGAGGCCGCGGCGGACGCCTCGGTCCGCGCGCTGGCGATCACCGGAGCCGGGGAGAAGGCGTTCGTGGCGGGCGCCGACATCTCGGAGCTCAACGGGCTCGAGCCGGAGGCGGCGAAGGAGTTCGCCCTGGCCGGGCAGGCCGTGTTCGCGCGCATCGAGCGGCTCACGAAGCCGGTGGTGGCGGCGGTGAACGGCTACGCGCTCGGGGGCGGATGCGAGCTCGCCATGGCGTGCCACCTCCGCGTGGCCTCGACCAACGCCGTGTTCGGCCAGCCCGAGGTGAAGCTCGGGCTGATCCCCGGCTACGCGGGCACCCAGCGACTGCCGCGCCTGGTGGGGAAGGGGAGGGCGCTCGAGATCCTCCTGACCGGCCGCAACGTCAGCGCGGAGGAGGCGGAGCGGATCGGGCTGGTGAACCGGGTCGTGGAGCCGGAGGCGCTCACCCGGGCGGTGGACGAGCTGCTCGGGGCGATCCTCGCGAACGGCCCGCTGGCCGTCGCCCACTGCCTCGAGGCGGTGCAGTACGGGCTCGACATGCCCTTCGACGACGCGTGCCTGCTCGAGGCGACCCTGTTCGGGCTGTGCGCCGCGAGCGAGGACATGCGCGAGGGAACCGCGGCCTTCCTGGAGAAGCGGCGGCCCCGGTTCCGGGGGAGGTGACCATGGTCCGTGCCCTGGTGGGGTTGCTGGGCAAGAACCCGTTCAAGCCGCTGCAGCGGCACATGGAGCTGGTGATGGAGTGCGTGGGGCTCGTGCGCCCGCTCGCCGAGGCCGTGGTGGCGGGCGAGTTCGAGCGCGTGGCCGAGCTGCGCAAGGCCATCACCAAGGCCGAGCACGAGGCGGACATCGCCAAGGACACCCTCCGCGACCACCTGCCACGGAGCCTGTTCCTCCCCGTCTCGCGCGGCGACCTGCTGCAGCTGCTGCACAACCAGGACGACATCGCGGACGGAGCCGAGGACGCGGCGATCATCGCCAGCCTCAAGGAGCTCGCGCTTCCGGAGGCGCTCCGGCCGCAGTTCCTGACCTTCGTGGACACCTGCGTGGAGGCGGCGGTGCAGGCGGAGCGCGTCGTGGGCCGGGTGGACGAGCTGCTGGAGGCCGGGTTCACCGGGCCGGAGGCGGACGAGGTGCTCCGGCTCGTGGGCGGCATCGGCCAGCAGGAGTGGGAGGCCGACAAGCAGGCGTTCTCCTTCGGCCGCGAGCTGCTGGCCTCCCCCGAGCGTCCCGACGCGGTGGACGTGATGCTGTGGATGCGTCTCGCGGAGGCCATCGGCGACATCGCCAACGCGGCGGAGGAGGTGGGCGACCACCTGCGCCTGATGCTCTCGCGGTGAGGAGGGGGCCATGACCACGCTGCTTCTCGTCATGGCCATCGGCGCCGGTGCGTACATGGCGTGGAACATCGGCGCCAACGATGTCGCCAACGCCTTCGGCACCAGCGTCGGCTCGAAGGCCCTCACCTTCCGGCAGGCGGTGGTCGTCGCAGCGGTGTTCGAGTTCGCGGGCGCGGTGCTGGTGGGGGCGCACGTCACCGGGACGATCCGCTCCGGCCTGTTCGACCCCAGCCTCCTCGCCGGGCGTGAGCTCGAGCTCGCGCTCGGGATGCTCTCGGCACTTCTCGGGGCCGGGGTGTGGCTCCAGATCGCGACCCACCTCGGCTACCCGGTCTCCACCACCCACTCCATCGTGGGCGCGATCCTGGGGTTCGCCCCCTTCGCCATCTCGTGGCGGGCCATCGAGTGGGCCAAGGTGGGCAAGATCGTGGCCTCGTGGGTGGTGTCGCCCATCGTGGGCGGGCTGCTCGGATGGCTGATATTCCAGCTGCTCAAGACCACCATCTTCAACCACGCGGACCCGCTGGAGCGGACCCGCCGGACCGCCCCGTACCTGCTCTTCTCCGTGTTCTTCGTGCTCAGCCTGAGCTTCCTGTACAAGGGGCTCAAGCAGCTCCGCCTGGACTTCCAGCCGCTTCAGGCGATCGGGCTGTCCTCCGGGATCGGGTTCGTGGCGGCGCTGGTGGGCTGGGTCCTGCTGCGCAACGGCAGGCCGGCGAGCGAGGTCGGCGAGCAGCTCCGGGCCACGGAGGGGTTGTTCCGGCACCTGCAGATCGTCACCGCCTGCGTCGTGGCCTTCGCCCACGGCGCCAACGACGTGGCCAACGCGGTGGGCCCCATGGCCGCGGTGGTGGGCGTGATCCGGCAGGGGACCGTGGTGCCACGGGTCGAGGTGCCGGTGTGGGTCTTGGCCCTCGGGGGCGCCGGGATCGTGGTGGGCCTCGCCACCTTCGGGTACCGGGTCATCGAGACGGTGGGCCGCAAGATCACCGAGATGAGCCCCTCGCGCGGGTTCGCGGCCGAGTTCGGCGGCGCCGCCACGGTGCTGCTCGCGTCGAGGATGGGCCTGCCCATCTCCACCACCCACACCATCGTGGGGGCGGTGATCGGGGTGGGGTTCGCGCGCGGGATCGCCGCACTGGACCTCCGGGTGGTGCGCGAGATCGTGATCACCTGGGTGGTGACGCTGCCCGCGGCCGGGCTGGTGAGCGCCGTCCTGTTCGTGCTGCTGCGCGCCGTCCTGCTCTGAGACCATGGCCCCGGAACGGGCGGCGCCCCTCGTCTACGACTGGAACCGGCACGCGGGCGGAGTGCCTGCGCCCACGGGGCCGGTGTCGATCCACGACGAGACGCTGCGCGACGGCCTCCAGTCGCCCTCGGTGCGGGTCCCGGCCCTGGAGGAGAAGCTGGCGCTGATGCGGCTCGCGGCACGCCTCGGGGTGGCGAGCGTGGACGTGGGCTTCCCGGCGGCGTCGGAGCGGGCGACCCGGGACGCCGAGGCGCTCGTCCGGGCCGTCGCGGCGGAGGGGCTGGTGCCGGTGGCTGCGGGGCGGACGGCGGAGCGGGACGTGGAGGCGATCGCCGGGCTCGCCCGGCGCACCGGCGTGCGGGTGGAGGCGGCGCTGTTCGTGGGCTCGTCCCCGATCCGCATGTACGCGGAGGGGTGGGAGCTCGAGCTCCTCCTCCGCCGCACCGAGCGAGCCGTGCGGACCGCGGTGGAGGCCGGCCTCGACGTGCTGTTCGTCACCGAGGACAGCACCCGCTCGAGGCCCGAGCACCTGGAGGCGCTGTACGCCACCGCGATCGGCGCGGGGGCGCGGCGGATCTGCCTCTCGGACACCGTCGGCCACGCGACGCCGCGGGGGGCGGCCGCCATCACAGGCTGGGCGCGCGACCTGGTCGCGCGCCTCGCGCCGGGGGTGGGAATCGACTGGCACGGGCACAACGATCGCGGGCTCGCCACCGCATGCGCGCTCGCGGCGGCGGCGGCCGGCGCGGACCGGATCCACGCCACCGCCTTCGGGATCGGGGAACGGGTGGGGAACGTCCCCATGGAGCAGCTGCTCGTGAACCTCGAGCTCGAGGGGTGGTGGCAGGGGGCGCTGGAGCACCTCACCGCGTACTGCCGTCTCGCCGCCAGCGTGCTCGGCGTGCGCGTCCCGCCGTGGGCGCCGGTGGTGGGCAGCGACGCGTTCCAGACCGCCACCGGTGTGCACGCGGCCGCGGTGCTCAAGGCGCTGGAGCGCGGCGAGGAGTGGCTGGCGGACACCGTCTACTCGGCGGTGCCGGCCTCCCTCGTGGGGCGGCGGCAGCGGATCCTGGTGGGTCCCATGTCCGGGGAGTCCAACGTTCGCGCGTGGCTGCGGCAGCGCGGGCTTCCGGAGGACGAGCGGCTGGTGCGGGCCGTGCTCGAGGCCGCGAAGGCGCGCGAGCGGCCGCTGTCCGACCGGGAACTGGAACGCCTGGCGCGCGAGCTCCTCGGGCGGGGTTAGCCCGGATCGTGGGCCCGGGCGCCGCCCGACGTCGGCGGCGCAGCTTCCGGGGAGAGGGCGGGAGCCGGGACACGGTCGCGGAAGTCCTGGGGAAGCTCGACGGGCGCCCCGGCTGTTGCGGGCGCGGGCCGCGGCGGATAGCATGTCCGGACCGTGGAGGTGGGCCGATGCGGATCGTGGAGTGCGTTCCCAACGTGTCCGAGGGCCGGCGGCGAGAGGTGTACGAGGCCATCGCGCAGGCCGCGGCCTCGGTGCCCGGCGTGCGCCTGCTGGACGTGGATCCCGGCCAGGAGACCAACCGCACCGTCATCACCTTCGTGGGCGACCCGGAGGCGGTGCTCGAGGGCGCCTTTCAGCTGGTGAAGGCAGCGTACGAGCTCATCGACATGCGGGGGCACACGGGGGCGCACGCACGCCAGGGCGCGGCTGACGTGGTGCCCTTCGTCCCCGTGTCCGGCGTGACCATGGAGGAGTGCGTGGAACTCGCCCACCGCCTGGGGCGGCGGATCGGGGAGGAGCTCCAGGTCCCGGTGTACCTGTACGAGTACGCGGCCACGCGTCCGGAGCGCCGCTCGCTCGCGGACCTCCGGGTGGGGGAGTACGAGGCGCTCCCCGAGAAGCTGACCAGGCCCGAGTGGGCACCGGACTACGGCCCCGCGAAGTTCGTGCCCCGCTTCGGCGCGGTGGTGGTGGGGGCGCGCAAGTTCCTGGTCGCGTACAACGTCAACCTCAACGTCACCGACAAGCGGTGGGCGAACCGGGTGGCCTTCGATGTCCGCGAGAAGGGCCGCACGGTGGTCAGGGACGGCAGGAAGGTCCAGCAGCCGGGGATGCTCAAGGCGGTGCGGGCGGTGGGCTGGTACATCCCGGAGTACGGCTGCGCCCAGGTCTCGATGAACCTGGTGGACCTCGACGTCACACCGGTGCACGTGGCGTTCGACGCCTGCGAGGAGCGCGCGCGGGCGCGCGGGATGCGGGTGACGGGCTCGGAGCTGGTGGGGCTCGTCCCCAGGAAGGCGATCCTGGATGCGGGACGGCACTACCTGCGGCGGATGGGCCGCTCCACCGGCGTGCCCGAGGCGGACATCGTCCACACGGCGGTGCGCACCCTCGGGCTCGGCGAGGTGGCGCCCTTCGAGCCGAAGGAGAAGGTGATCGAGTACATCCTGGCGCCCGAGCGGCCCCTGGCGGGGATGACGGTGCAGGGGTTCGCGGACGAGACCTCGCGCGACTCCGCCGCGCCGGGCGGCGGCTCGGTGGCGGCGCTGGCCGGGGCCCTGGCGGCGTCCCTGGCCGCGATGGTGGCCAACCTGCCGCACCCGAAGTCGGCGTACGCCGAGGTGCGGGACGAGCTCGAGGCCATCGCGGTGGAGGCGCAGGAGCTGAAGCAGCGGCTGCTCGATGCCATCGACGAGGACACGTGGGCGTTCGAGCGGATGATGGCCGCCGGCAGGAGCGGCGACGAGGCGGCGCTGCGCGAGGCGACCCTCGGGGCGGCGCGGGTGCCGCTTGCCGTCGTCGAGGCGTGCCCCCGGATCGCCGAGCTGTGCGGGAGGGCGGTGGAGCTGGGCCTCCCCGCCTCGGCCTCGGACGGCGGGGTGGGGGCGGCCATGGCGCGCGCGGCGGCGATCGGTGCCGCCATGAACGTGCGCATCAACCTCAGGGAGATGGCGGACGACCCCGAGGCGCGCGAGCTGCTGGAGCGGGCGCGGCGGGCGCTGGACGCCACGCGGGAGGCCGCGGAGCGAGTGGAGCGGACGGTGTGGGAGCGGCTCGGGGGGCTCGCATGAGCGCCGGCGGCTGGCGTCGGGCCGCGGGGACCGTCGCCCTCCGGGTGCTGGTTCCGGCCTGGGTGCTCCTGGGGGCGACGGTGAAGCTGCTCTCCGGGGCGCCCTCGGAGCTCCCCGAGCCGGTGATCCGGGCTGCCGGGGCGCTGGGGATCGACCTCGCCTTCGTGCTCCACTACGCGGTGGCGGTGGAGCTGGTGGTGGTGGGCACGATCTGGCTGCTGCCCCGGTTCGCCCGGGCAGCGGCGCTGGCGCTGCTCGGGCTGTTCGCGGCGATCCTCGCCTGGGAGACCGCCCTGGGCTCCGCGAGCTGCGGGTGCTTCGGCTCGGTGACGGTGCCGCCGTGGGTGACGCTCGTGGTGGACGGGTCGCTGCTGGTGCTGGTGGCGTGGCTCGCCCCCCGCGGGTGCGAGGCGCCGCCACCCACATCCCGGCGGACGGCCGCCGCGCTCCTCTGGACGCTGGCGGCGTTCCTGGTCGCCTTCGGCGCCCCGGCGCTGGGGGCCGGCACGGGGGCCGCGGCGCCGCGGACGGGGGGCGCGGCCGGTGCGGGGGCGGGGCCGGCGGCGCTCCCCGACTACTACGTCCCCGACTACGGGAGCTGGATCGGCCGGCGGTGGGAGGAGCTCGACCTGGCGCGCTGGCTTCCCCCGCTCCCCGAGGCGCTCCGCTCCGGCACCGCGTACGTCATCCTCTACCGGCGCGACTGCCCTCACTGCCACCAGCTGATGGAGCTCTACTTCGCCGGGGATCCCCCGTTCCCCACGCTGCTGGTGGCGGTGCCCGAGCGGGAGGGGTTCCCGCAGCCCACCTGGGAGAACCCGTGCACGGGGTGCCGGGAGGTGGAGCTCCCGGTGGGTCCGGACTGGTTCTTCGCGACCCCGGTGGTGGTGCGCCTCGAGGACGGTGTGGTGGAGTGCGCCGCCGAGGAGCGGCCGGAGGCGCCGCAGTGCGTCCTGCAGTGAGGCGGGGGGTGTGTGGTATAGTCGCTCGGACGCTGGAGAGGCTACGTCAACTCTCGGGAATCTGAGGAGGTGAGCGATGCGGAAGACCCTGATCGTGATGGCGGCCGTGGCGGTGGTGGCCGGCCTGACCCTGACCGGCTGCGCGACCAAGGAGTACGTGCAGCAGCAGGTGCAGGCGAGCCAGCAGGTGACCGAGGCCAAGATCGGCGAGGTGCAGAGCCAGGTCGAGGCGAACCAGGCGGAGATCAGCAAGCTGAAGGCGAAGGACCAGGAGCTCGAGGGCAAGATCGCCAAGCTCTCGGACACGGCGCGCGACGCGCTGCAGCGGGCCGAGGAGGCCGGCAAGCTGGCGAAGGGGAAGTTCCTCTACGAGGTGACCCTCACCGACGACCAGGTTCACTTCGGGTTCAACAAGTACGAGCTCTCCGACGAGGCCAAGGCGGCGCTGGACGCCTTCGCCGAGAAGGTGAAGTCCTGGAACAAGGACGTGTACATCGAGATCCAGGGCCATACCGACAGCATCGGCTCCGAGCAGTACAACCTGAAGCTCGGCTACAAGCGGGCCGAGCAGGTGATGCGGTACCTCAACATGCAGCACGGGTTCCCGCTGCACCGCATGAACGTCATCTCCTACGGCGAGTACAAGCCCATCGCCGACAACTCCACCAGGGAGGGGCGGGCCAAGAACCGGCGCGTGACCCTGGTGGTGCTGGAGTAGGGCCTCGCGCCACGACGTGCGACCGAAGCGGCCCGGGCCTCCGCCCGGGCCGTTCATCGTGAGGGGGGTGCCATGCGCGGACGAGGGTGGCTGCCGGTGCTGGCCGTGGTCGGCGCGAGCGAGGCGACGCCCGAGGAGCGGGACGCGGCGCGCCGGGTCGGGGAGCTGGCCGCCCGGCGCGGCTGGGTGGTCCTGACGGGGGGTGGGCCGGGCGTGATGGAGGCGGCGTCGCGGGGAGCGGCCGAGGCGGGTGGCCTCACGGTGGGGGTGCTCCCGGGCGCGGGCCCCGGCGACGAGTACCCGAACCCGTGGGTTCGGGTCGCGATCTTCACCGGCCTCGGCTCCGCGCGCAACGTGACGAACGTGTTCTCGGCCGACCTCGTGGTGGCGGTGGGGGGGCGGGCGGGGACTCTCTCCGAGGTCGCCCACGCCGTGAAGGCGGGGCGCGAGGTGTGGTGGCTGTGGCCCTGGCGCCTGGAGCCGCCCCCGGGACACCCCGCTCCGCCGGTGCGGCGCTACCACGAGCCGGGGCCGCTGCTCGAGGACCTGGAGCGCCGGCTCAGCGGAGGCTGACCGACGCTGTATCGGGTGCACGCGAGGTCGCCGTGGCGGACCTGCGGGGCGCCGGAGCCCACCGTGATCCACAGGCCAGCGGACGCGTCCCCGTCGGGATCATCGCGCCGGCCTGGCGCTCGCGGTGCCCTGGCTGCCCGCGATCTGCGCACCTGGCGTGGCGTCGAGGTGGGGGCTCTCGCCCGCCCTCAGCCACCTCCGGATCGCCGGCCGTCCGGTGCCGCACGGGACGGCGTGGCCTCGAGTTCCTCCTGGGGGGCGGCCACCCGCGCCAGCTCGCGCAGCGACGTCACCCCCTCGCGCACCTTGTCGAGGCCGTCGTGCCACAACCGGCGGTAGCCCCCGGCGGCCGCGGCAGCGGCGAGCTCCTGCTCTCCGGCTCCGCGGGCCAGCAGGGCCCGCACCTGCGGCGAGACCACGAGCAGCTCGTGGATGCCGGTGCGCCCGTGGTACCCGGTGCCCAGGCAGTGACGGCAGCCGGTCCCGTCCCGGAACGGCACGCCCGCCTCGAGCCACGGACCCAGCAGCTCCCGCTCGTCGGGGGTGGGCTCCGCGTCCTCGGCGCAGTGGGGGCAGAGGCGGCGGACGAGGCGCTGCGCGAGCACCGCCACCACGGTGGCCGCCACCAGGTAGCGCGGCAGGCCCATGTCCACCAGGCGGGTCACCGCGGAGGGGGCGTCGTTGGTGTGGAGGGTGGCCAGCACGAGGTGCCCGGTGAGGGCGGCCTGGGCGGCGATCTGGGCGGTCTCCTGGTCGCGGATCTCGCCCACCAGGACGATGTCCGGGTCCTGGCGCAGGATGGCCCTGAGGCCGCGGGCGAAGGTGAAGCCGGCGCGCTCGTTCACCTGCGCCTGGGTGATGCCGGGAAGCTCGTACTCCACCGGGTCCTCGAGGGTCACGATGTTGACCTCGGGCCGGTGCAGGTGGCGCAGGGTCGCGTACAGGGTGGAGCTCTTGCCCGAGCCGGTGGGGCCGGTGACCAGGACGATCCCCTCGTGGCGCGCGACGACCCGCTTCCACCCCGCGAGGATCGCCCCGGACATCCCGATGCTCTCGAGGCGGAAGTCCATCGCCTCCTTGTCGAGGAGGCGGAGCACGACCTTCTCGCCGTGAATGGTGGGGAAGGTGGATGTCCGCACGTCCACCCGGCGGCCCGTGTAGCGGAGTCGGACCTTGCCGTCCTGGGGCACGCGGCGCTCGGAGATGTCCATGCGGGAGAGGATCTTGATCCGGGAGACCACCGCCGGCACCACCGCCGCCGGGATCTGGAACGGCTTCGGCTGCAGGCGGCCGTCGATCCGGAACCGCACCTGCATCCCGCTCTCTTGCGGCTCCAGGTGGATGTCCGACGCCCGCTCCTGGATGGCGCGGGTGAAGATCAGGTTCACGAGCCGGACCACCGGCCGCTCCTGTGCCGGCAACTCGAGGTCCACGGCCTCCTCGTCCTGCCCGCCCTCCGGGGCCTCGAACTCGATCGCCTCCTCGGACGCCCCCGGCTCGTGCTCCCCGTAGTACTCCTTGAGGTGCCGCTCGATGTCGCTCTCGAGCGCCAGGACGGGGAGGATCTCCTTGCCGGTGATGAACCGGAGCTCGTCCAGCTTGGCCAGGTTCTGCGGGTCGGGCAGCGCCACGGTGAGCTGGTTCTCCACCGCGAACAGCGGGATGGCTTTCAGCTCGAACGCCTTCTCCCTGGGAAGGAGGTCGAGCACCAGCGGATCGCCGTAGACCGTGTCGAGGTCCACCGCCGGCACCCCGAGCCGCTCCGACAGGATGCGCCGGGCGTCGTCCGGCGCCAGGGCACCCATCTCCACCAGCGTCTCCACCAGCGGCGTGCCGCGGCTGCGCTGGAGCACGAGCGCCCTGCGCAGGTCCTCCTCGCGGATCAGGCCGCTCCTGACGAGTTCGGTCCCGATCCGCGCCGCGGGCTCGGCCGCCTCGTCCGTCACGGTGGGTCGGCGCTCGCTCACGCCTCCATCATACGGCGGACCGCGCCGCTCCCGGAGGGCGTGCCGCGGCGCGGCGGGCTCTCAGTCGGTGCGCCGTGCCCGCAGGATGGACCAGAACGTGTAGGCCACCAGCAGCGCGAACATCGCGAACCCCAGGATCTCGCCTCCCGTGGACTCCGACCAGTGCGCGAGTCCGAGCGCTCCGGAGAGCGTCCACGCCTCCCCGCGGGCCCGCTTGCCGAAGTAGTTGATGAAGGCGGCCACCACCCCCATGATGGCGCCCCCCGCGATGAACCCCGAGGCGATGAGGGTCCCCCGCTCCTTGCGCGCGGCGTTGAGCCCTTCGTCCGGCGAGCGGGTGGACACCAGGTGGGCGATGATCCCGCCCGCCAGGATGGGCGTGTTGAGCTCCAGCGGCAGGTACATCCCCAGCGCGAAGGCGAGCGGCGGGATCCCCACCATCTCGAGGATCAGGGCCAGGAAGATCCCGGCGAGGTAGGCGAGCCACGGCGCCGGCTGACCGGTCATCAGCGGCTCGATCACCGCCGCCATGGCCGATGCCTGGGGAGCGGGCAGCGGGGTGGGGTGCTGTGGGGTGGGGACGCCGAACCCGTACGTCCGGTACAGCACCAGGATCACGATCCCCACCGATGCCGCGGCGACCAGCGTGCCCAGGAACTTCCACCGCTCCTGGGTGCGGGGGGTGGTGCCGAGCCAGTAGCCGATCTTGAGGTCGGTGATGAACCCTCCCGCCATGGAGAGGGCGGTGCACACCACGCCGCCGATGACGAGGGCGGCGAGCATCCCGGTGCGGCCGGAGAGACCGGCCTTGACCAGGACCACCGAGGAGACGATGAGGGTCATGAGGGTCATGCCCGAGACCGGGTTGACGCCCACGATGGCGATGGCGCGCGCGGCGACGGTGGTGAACAGGAACGCGATCACCACCACCACCACGAGCCCCACCGTGGCGTGGAAGAGGTCGCCGGTGACCCCCCTCCAGAAGAACAGCCAGGTGGCGCCGACGGTGGCGAGAATCGCGGTCATCACCCACTTCATCCGGATGTCGAGCTGGGTCCGTTCGACGTCCGCCCCCTGGTGGCCGAGCCCCCCTCCCACGATCTCGCGCCACGCCAGCTGGAACGCGCCGGCGATGATCCGCCACGACTTGACCACGCCGAGGATGCCGGCGGCGGCGATCCCGCCGATCCCCACGTGCCGGACGTAGTCCAGGAAGATCTGCATCGGGGTCATCTCGGCGATGGTCCGCCCGGTCTGGGTGAGGAACGGCTCGGGGACGTGCGAGCCGATGAAGTACACCAGCGGCACCAGGACCCACCAGGCCACGAACGACCCGGCGCAGATGATGGCGGCGTAGCGCAGTCCCACGATGTACCCGAGCCCCAGCACGGCGGCGCCGATGTTGAGGCGGAACTCCCAGCGGATCGTCTGGGCGAGCTTCTGCCCCCATCCGAACACGGTGGTGGACACCACCTCCTTCCAGGCGCCGATCCCCGAGACCAGGAAGTCGTAGATCCCGCCGACGACGGCACCGCCCATCAGGATCCGGGCCTGCTCGCCGCCGGACTCCCCGGCGATGAGGATCTCGGTGGTGGCGGTGGCCTCGGGGAAGGGGAACTCCCCGTGCATGTCCTTCACGAAGTAGCGCCGGAACGGGATCAGGAACAGGATCCCCAGGAACCCTCCGAGCAGGGAGGAGAGGAACACCTGCAGGAACGTCGCGTCGAGCCCGAGGATGTAGAGGCCGGGGAGCGTGAAGATCGCCCCCGCCACGATCACCCCGGAGGCGGCGCCGATGGACTGGACGATGACGTTCTCGCTCAGGGCGTTCCTGCGCCCGAGGAGGGCGGACAGCCCCACCGCGAGGATCGCGATGGGGATCGCCGCCTCGAACACCTGGCCGATCTTGAGGCCGAGGTACGCGGCGGCGGCGGAGAACAGCGCCGCGAAGGCCAGGCCCAGCGAGACCGAGTAGGGCGTGGCCTCGGGCAGCGGCGCCTCGGGCGGCACCACGGGGCGGTACGTCTCGCCGGGCTCGAGCTTGCGGTAGGCGTTCTCGGGGAGACGACGGGTCGTGGGCTCCATGGTTCCTCCTCCTTCCGCGCGCCGAGGGTAGGGGGACGCCCCGGACCGTGTCAATCGCCCACGGGGGAGAGCCTTCCGGAGGATCTCCGCGATCATGTCTCGGGTGTCGCCCCGAGCCGGCCGCGACGGCCCCGGCGGCGACCGCGGCCGGCCCGGCTCCGCCGGGGCGCCCCGGCCCCCTCGCGGTGCCGGGGCCCATCGTCCGTGGCCGAGACGACAGCGCCTCCAGGGAGCGCGGTGCAGCCCGCAGAGGCCGGCCGTGGAGTGTTCCACCTGCCCTGGGGAGGATGTCGGGCAGGCGGAAGGACCTCGCGGACCGAGGTCCGCGCTCCGCGAGGGGGTCGTGGAGGAGTCCACCCTCGCGGTTCCGGTTCCGGATCCGGCCTCGGACCCGGCTCCGGTCGCGGCCCCGGTCGCGCCCGGTCCCGGCTGCGCCGGGCGCCCCGC
>CAYTTB010000069.1:0-16133 GCA_964440565.1 uncultured Thermoanaerobaculia bacterium | reverse complement strand
CGTGAGCGGGTACGCGTCGTTCTGGCGGGCGTTCGAGGCCAACGAGATCACCCACTCGGCGGCTCACTACCTCCTCGCCATCGCGTCGCTCGAGGAGGAGGGGCTCGAGCCGCGCGCGGCGGACATCGCGCGCCAGCTCGGGGTCAGCCGCGCGGCGGCGTCGTTGCAGCTCAGGGTGCTGCGTGAGCATGGCCTGGTGACCGTGGACGAGAACCGGCGCGTCCACCTCACCCAGGCGGGAGCCGACGTCGTGGCGCGGGTGGCGGGCAAGCGGGAGGTGGTGCGGGTCTTCCTCACCGAGGTGCTGGGCGTGGACGCCGCCACGGCGGAGGAGGACGCGTGCAAGGTGGAGCACCTGATCTCGGAGGAGACCGGGGCGGCGCTGGTGCGGCTGACCCACTTCCTCCGTTCGGACCATCCCGCCGCCCGCGCCTGCCTGGAGGCGTTTCGCGAGATCACGGCGGAGTGCCCGCCGACGTCGCGCTGCGACCTGTGCGCCGAGGTCTGCCTGCTCAGCCTGCGGGGGACGGCCGATGGATGAGCTCTCTCTTTTTTCCGCTGCAATGAGATGGGGACGCAGGATCATAGTGAGTCTCGCCGCGGTGCCGGTGCTCCTGGCCGGCCCGGGCGCGGCGGCGGTGCGGGTGCGCGAGCTCTACCTGATGGGGACGCGGGCGCGGGTGGAGGTGACCGCGCGCGACGGGGCGGTGGCGGCGCGGGCCGCCGAGGCGGCGGTGCGGGCGCTGGAGCGGGCGGAGCGCGAGCTCTCCACATGGCGGGAGGACACCGCGCTCGCGCGGCTCAACGGCGCTCCCGCGGGGGTCCGGGTGCCGCTGCCGGAGCGGGTCGCCGCGGAGCTCGACCGGGCATTGGAGCTGGCCCGGCGCACCGGCGGCGCGTTCGACCCGGTGGTGGGGGCGCTGACGGCGGCGTGGGGGCTGCGCGGGCGTGGCCGGGTTCCGAGCGCGCGCGAGCTCGCCGTGGCCCGCGCCCGCTCCGGCTGGCGGCGGATCCGCATCGGGCGGAGCTGGGCGCTCCGGGAGGCGAGCGGGGTCGTGGTGGACGAGGGAGGGTGGGGCAAGGGTGCGGCGCTCGACCGGGTGGTGGAGGCGGCGGCCGCCGCCGGTGCGCGGCGCGGCACCATCGATCTCGGGGGGCAGGTCGCGGCGTGGGGCGGTGAGCTGACGGTGGCGGTGGCCGACCCCGTCCGGAGGGAGCGCCCGGTGGTGCAGCTGCGGCTGCCGGAGGGGTCGGTGGCCACCTCGGGCAACGGGGAGCGCGCGGTCCGGGCCGCGGACCGCCGCATCGGCCACCTGCTGGATCCGAGAACTGGGCGGCCGGCGGCGGACTTCGGCAGCGTCACGGTGTGGGCCCGGAGCGCCCTGGAGGCGGACGCGCTGGCGACGGCGCTGTTCGTGATGGGGCCGGAGGCCGGGCGGCGATGGGCGGAGCGGGAGCCCGGCGTCGAGGCGCTCTACCTGGTGCGCCGCGAAGGCGGGCTGACGGTGTGGACGACCTCGGGCCTCGTGGACCGGCTGGAGCTCCTGGCCGCGGACGTGGAGCTCGGGCGAGGGGCATCGGGGCCCGGAACGGAGATGCGCCGGCCGGGTGGCCGGTGACGCGGACGACGGACGGAGGTGTCATCCGATGCGTTCGAAGCTGATGAGGGGGGTCTGTGCGCTGATGATCGGGCTCGCCGTGGCGGGGCCCGCGGGAGCCGCCGGACGGGCCGACCGCGTGGAGCGGCTGGAGCGGGAGGTGGCCGAGCTGCGCGCGGCGCTCGCGGAGCTGAAGGCGGCGGGGACGGCCGCGGCACGGCTTGGCGAGCTGGAGCGCCGGCTCGAGGTCCTGGCGGAGGAGGTGGAGGAGCTGCGCGTGGGCGAGGCGGCGTTCGCGGACCGGGCGGAGCGCGGGCTCGGTCCTGCGGCGTCGAAGGTCTACCGGAGCCGTGGCGGGGTCTCCATCGGCGGGTACGGTGAGGCGCTGTACACGGCGTACGACGACACCCGCGACGACGGTGCGCCGAGCGGCAAGGACACGACCTTCGACCTGCTCAGGAACGTGATCTACCTCGGGTACAAGTTCGACGACCGCTTCGTGCTCAACACGGAGATCGAGGTGGAGCACGCCAACACCGAGGAGAACGGCGCGGTGGAGCTCGAGTTCGCGTACGTCGACTGGATGCTGCGCCCCGAGCTCAACCTGCGGGCGGGGATGGTGCTGGTGCCGATGGGCTTCATCAACGAGCTGCACGAGCCCACCACCTTCCTCGGCGCCACCCGGCCCGAGCTGACCCGCAGGATCATCCCCACCACGTGGTCGGAGAACGGCTTCGGCCTCTACGGGGACCTCGGGCCGTTCAGCTACCGGACCTACCTGGTGACGGGGCTCGACGCCGCCGGGTTCTCCGCCGCAGGGATCCGCGGCGGGCGCCAGAGAGGGTCCAGGGCGAAGGCCGAGGATCTGGCGTGGGTCGGGCGGCTGGACTTCACCGGCGTGCCCGGCCTCACCCTCGGTGGCTCGCTCTACGTCGGGGGCGCCGACCAGGGGCGGACCGGCGTCGATGGCCGGCCCCTGGACACCTCGGTCACCCTCGCCGAGCTCCACGGCGAGTGGCGGTGGCGCGGGCTCGAGCTCCGGGCGGTGGGCGCCCGGGCGTCCCTCGACGGGGTGGAGGAGCTGAACGCCGCGCTCGGGCTCGCGGGGGCCGAGGGCGTGGCCGAGGGCATGAACGGGTGGTACCTCGAGGCCGGGTACGACCTCCTCGCCGCACGGGGCGGCCGGAGCGCGCTGATCCCGTACGTGCGCTGGGAGCGGCTCGACACCCAGGCGGACCCGGCGCCCGGCCTCGCGGCCGATCCCGCCAACGATCTCGAGATCGTCACCTTCGGCGTCGCCTACCGGCCCATCGAGCAGGTCATCCTCAAGCTCGACTGGCAGAACTGGGAGAACGACGCCGGCACCGGCGTGGACCGGTTCAACCTGGCGCTGGGGTACATCTTCTGAGCCGGCGCCGAACCCGGGCCCCGGCCCTGCGCCGGGGCCCGGCTTCACCACCGGAGGTGCCATGAGCCGACGACTCCGTCACCGCTCGATCGCCGCCGTGGCGGCGGTCGCCGCGCTGCTCGCCGCGGTACCGCCCGCGGCCGCGGCACCGTCCCTCCCCACCGTCGAGGAGGCGCTCCGGGCGGCCTTTCCCGGCGCCGAGCCGGAGCGCGAGACGGTGTTCCTCACCCGCGACGAGCGTCGCCGGGCGGAGGAGACGGCCGGGGTGACGGTCCGTTCCCGGCTGGTCACCCGGTACGTGCTCCGCCGGGACGGCGAGGTCGTGGGGTGGGCCTACCTGGACACCCATCGCGTGCGCACGCTGCCCGAGACGCTGCTGGTGATGCTGACCGCCGACGGGACGGTCCGGCGCGTGGAGGTGGTGGCGTTCCGGGAGCCACGGGAGTACCTGCCACCGGCCTCCTGGTACCGCCAGCTCGACGGTGCGGGGCTCGGCCGGGAGCTCGCCCTCGGGCGGCGTGTCCGGCCCGTCACCGGCGCCACGCTGAGCGCGCGGGCGGCGGTGGCCGCCACGCGGAGGGTGCTCGCGATCCACGCCGTGCTGGCCGGAGGGGAGCGGCGATGAGCCGCTGGCAGCGGGTGCTGCTCCATGCCGCCAACCTCCTGGTGTCCGGCACCGGGCTCGCGTACGCGTGGATGGTGTACCTGCTCGATCCGCCGGACGAGTGGGCGGTGGTGCGCCACCCGTTGCAGCCGGCGGTGCAGCACCTGCACGTGCTGGTGGCGCCGGCGCTCGTGTTCGCGCTGGGCCTGATCTGGATGGGCCACGTGGTGCGCCGGTGGCGGGAGGCCGAGGCCCGCGGCAGGTCTCGGGCCTCGGGCATGGCGCTCGCGGTGCTCGTCGCGCCCGTCGCGCTCTCGGGCTACGCCCTCCAGGTGGCGGTGACCGAGGGATGGCGCGCGGCGTGGGCGCTGGTCCACCTCGCCACCGGCCTGGCGTGGGTCGCCCTCACGCTGGCTCACCTGCCGTGGCCCGCGCGGCGCGGAGGTCGCGCCGCCGCACCACCCGGGTCCCGGCCAGCAGGTCGTGGAGGGCGCGGTGGTCGGAGCGCGCCGCCACCAGCAGGTGGCCGAGGCCGAGGCACGCCGAGCTGATGGCGTAGGCGGCGAGCCGCAGCATCGCCCGGGCCGGTCCGATGGGGTGGCGGCCACGCCAGTCCACCACCACGAGGCCGAGCGCCGCCTTCCCCGGCGTGGCTCCGAGCACGCCCCAGCCCAGGACCAGGTAGATCCACCAGAGCAGCACCCAACCCGCCAGCGTGGCGGCGGCGAGCCGGCGCAGGCCCGGCGTCCAGGCCGCGGTGACGAGGAGCTCCCCGGGGCCCGCGGCGCCGACGGCGGCGAGCCGGTGCGCCAGCGGCCAGGCCGTGGCCGCCGCCACGACCAGGTAGATCCCGACGTCGAGGAGGGTGGCCACGACGCGGCGCGGCAGCCCCGCGCAGCGCGGCAGGTCGGGTCGCGGCCGGCCCATGCGGGTAGGGTAGCGCAGTCGGCCGGCGAGCCGACCCCGGTGGCTACAGGGGGGTGATCCCGCCCGCCTCCTGGTGCACCAGCCAGAGGGCGGCGTAGCTGGCCAGGAACCGGAAGTGGGAGCGGTAGATCTCCTCCAGGCCGTCGGTGTCGCCCCGGTAGAGGAAGTCCTCGATGAACCACCGGAACCGCCGGTCCACGTCCCGCGCCCGCTCGAGGCTCTGCGTCGACCGCTCCAGCACCTCCAGCAGGCGGTCCGCGCTCTGCCCCGCCTGACGGCGCTCGATCTCCGCCCTCTCCTCGTCCATCCGCACCCTGAGCGCGGCGCTCTCGAGGTAGAACCGCGCGAGCTCCCACGCCAGCGTGCCGTCGGCGAGCTCGCGGTCCGCGAGGCGGCGGTAGGCCCGCACCTCCCACGGCTCGAGCCTCAGGTTGTGCAGCTCGCTGGTGCGGACCGCCTGCTCCGGCTCGTGTTCCCAGGCGACGAGCTCGAGGGCGAACATGATCTTGTGCAGCGCCTCGTTGAGGAGCGGGTCGGGGTTCACCAGCGCCGCCACCGAGGCGGTGGTGCTGGCACGCTCCTCGGCCGGGGCCGAGGTGACCGCCGGGCCCTGGGGCTCCGGCGGGGGCGACGGCTCCACGGCGGCGGCCGTCCCGGCTGCCGCGCCGCCCGCCGGGCGAGCGTCCGCCGGCTCCGGGGCGGCGGGCGCGGAGGCCGTGGCGGGAGGCGCCGCCGCTGGGGGGGTGGCCATGCCTGCCGGGGTGCCGAACTCCTGGTCGAACCGGTCCAGGATGGTGCGCGTGGCGCGGAGGAGCTCCAGGATGTCCTCGCGCTTGAGGTTCTCGCCCTTGCGGCCGGAGTCGAACCGGCTCCGGTAGCGGCGGAACGCCGCGATCTGGTCGCGCAGGTCCGCGGTGGCGAACTCGGGGTTGCGCTCGAGGTACCGCTCGATCTCGAAGATCCGGTTGGTGTCCTCGAGGATCTTCACCTCCTCCTCGCGGTAGAGCTCCTCGAACCTGTTGCGGGCGACGATGTTGGTGATGACCACCTCGACCAGGAGGTCGGGGTCGAGGAGGCTCCTGCCGAGGCCGTGCTTCAGCTGCCGGAGGCGGTCGAGCACCCCGGAGTCGAGGAGCTTCGTGAAGTCATGGATGCCCTCGATCTCCGCCCGGATCTCCCGCACCCCCTCGACGAGCGCGCGGCGCTCGAACTCGTCGAGCGGGGGGAGGCCCGCGCTCCCGAGCAGCGAGCCGAAGGTGGCCCTGAGCTGCCCGGGGTCCTTCGGGAGAGCGCGGCCGTCGTCGAGCGGCGCGGAGGCCGCCCGCGTGAACAGGATGTCCAGCTTGTCGAGGGTGTCGCGGTCGAACTCCCGGCTCTGCAGGTAGAACTTGGCGAGGACGAACAGGACCTTCTCGTCCTGCCGCTGGAGCCGGTCGAAGAAGCGACGCAGCACCGACGGCGGCAGCTCCCGGTCCACCTCGGCGAGGCGTGCGTGCAGCTTCCGGAGCTCCCTCTCGATGGCGTCGAGCTCGGCGGTCACCTCCCGGTCGCTCTCCACCGCGAGGCGGGGAGCGACGGCCTGGAGCCGC
This sequence comes from uncultured Thermoanaerobaculia bacterium, assembly GCA_964440565.1. Classification (GTDB taxonomy): domain Bacteria; phylum Acidobacteriota; class Thermoanaerobaculia; order Thermoanaerobaculales; family Sulfomarinibacteraceae; genus CAYTTB01. The sequence continues at coordinate 10,007 of CAYTTB010000069.1, read as the reverse complement.
CGGTAGAGCGCCTGGAAGTCGTAGCTCACCGGCAGCTCCCCCCGGCCGAGGTGCCTGTACACCCCCGTGAGGAACTGGTAGAAGGTCCACAGCGCCCGGAACCGGTCGCTGAGCCGCGTGAAGCGCTCGGAAACCTCGGTGCCCCTCGTCGTGTCCATCGGCTTGCGCTAGGATACATCGGGCGGGTCGGCGGCTGTCAAACGCCGCTGCAGCGGGGGGAGCGATGCTGGGACGCGTGGTGGTGCCCGAGGAGCGCATCGAGGCGGTGGTGAACCGGCTGGCGGAGGAGATCGACGCCGACCTCGAGGGGCGCGATCCGGTGTTCATCGGTGTTCTCAAGGGGTGCGTCTACTTCCTCACGGATCTCACCCGGCGGCTCCGGCGCCCGGTGGAGGTGGACTTCATCCAGGTCTCGTCGTACGGGGCGAGCACCACCAGCTCCGGCTCGGTGGTGCTGATCAAGGACATCACCGCCGACGTCCGCGATCGCGACGTGTACATCGTCGAGGACATCGTGGACACCGGCCTCACCCTCCACGACATCGTGGAGCTGATCCGCGCCCGCCACCCCCGAAGCGTCCAGATCGTCGCGTTGCTCTCCAAGCCGTCGCGCCGCCAGATCGAGGTCCCCGTGGACTTCCTCGGCTTCGAGATCGAGGACGTGTTCGTCGTCGGGTACGGCCTCGACTTCGCCGAGAAGTACCGCAACCTCCCGGAGATCCGCGAGTACGTCCCGGACCGGCCCGACGCCCCCTGAGGGTGGGCGGCGGTCCCGGGGCCGGCGCCCGCTGCCGCGACGGACGGGTCACGGGATCGGGCCCCACCGACGGCTCCCGGCGAGCGCGCCCCGGAGGTGCGCGCAGCGGCGGCACGGGGTAGAATCCCGCCACGCCCGCGGGGCGGGCGGGGAGGTGGCCATGCGAACGGTGGCGACGGAGAGAGCGCCGGCCGCTGTCGGGCCGTACAGCCAGGCGGTGGTGGCGGGCGGGCTCGTGTTCGTGTCCGGTCAGATCCCGCTCGATCCGGCCTCGGGCGAGCCCGAGGTCGGCGGGTTCGGGGATCGGGTCCGCCGCGCGCTCGAGAACCTCGACGCGGTCCTCCGGGCGGCCGGCTCCTCGCGCGAGCGGGTGGTGAAGGTGACGGTGTACCTCACCGACATGGCGCGTTTTGCCGAGCTCAACCGGGTGTACGCGGAGTTCTTCGGCGACCACCGGCCGGCGCGCGCGGTGGTCGAGGTGGCGGCGCTGCCGAAGGGGGCGCCGGTGGAGATCGAGGCGGTGGCGGAGGTGGGATGAACCACGACGACGTCCGCATCCTGATCCGCGGGGCCGGCGAGCTCGCCTCCGCCACCGCGCACCACCTGCACCGGGCCGGCTTCCGGCGCATCCTGATGCTCGAGCGGAAGTACCCCAAGGCGGTGCGCCGGCTGGTGTGCTTCTCCGAGGCGGTGTTCGAGGGGGTCAAGCACCTCGAGGGCGTCACCGCACGCCTCGCCCGCGACGTGGAGCAGGCCGAGTTCGTGAACCGGCTCGGCGACATCGCGGTGGCCGTCATGCCCCTCGAGCGGGCCCTGGAGGCATGGGCGCCCGAGGTCTACATCGAGGCCGCGATGCTGCACCGCAACTGGGGGCTCACGCGCGACCTGGCCCCGATCGTGATCGCGCTGGGGCCGGGGTATACCGCCGGCGAGGACTGCGACGCGGTGGTGGACACGTTCCGGGGGCCGCAGGTCGGGGCGGTGCTCGAGGACACCGGCGAGCACGTGCTGGACGAGCCGCCGGCCGAGATCATGGGCTACCGGGACGAGCGCGTGCTCAAGGCGGCCCGCGACGGGATCTTCTTCACCCAGCACAGGATCGGGGACGAGGTGGAGGTGGGCCAGCGGATCGGGATGGTGGTCTCGGTGTACGGGGCCGAGGACTACCGTCGCGGCGTGCCGGTGGACGCGGCGTACGCCGTGAAGGCGAGGATCGCGGGGGTGCTGCGCGGCCTCCTCCGGGACGGGGTGCCGGTGAAAGCCGGGGACAAGATCGGGGACGTGGACCCGCGCGGCCGCACCCGCGACCTCGACCACATCTCCGACAAGGCGCGCCGGGTCGCCGAGGGGGTCCACGAGGCCCTGCTCGGCCTCCTGGACCAGCTCCCGCGCCGCCGCCGCGTCGGGTGAACCGGTGATGCGACCGTGGGTCGCGCTGCGGCGCCGGCTGCGGCCGCCGGTGCTGGCCCTCGGGGGCGGCGGGGCGCGCGGCTTCGCCCATCTCGGGGTGCTCGAGGTGGTGGAGCGCGAGCGGATCCGGGTCCGCGGGATCGCGGGCACCTCGGCCGGCGCGGTGATGGGGGCGATGCTCGCCGTGTACGGCGAGGTGGCGGCGGTCCGCGCCCGCTGGGAGGAGGCGTTCCGGCGGAAGCTGGTGCGCGAGGTGCCCACGGTGGACGCCGGCGCCGGCGAGGAACGGGCCGACAGTCCGTGGCTGCAGGCGGCGAGGCGGATCAAGGACCGGATCGTCATCTCCTTCGCCGTCAACCGGACCACCGTCCTCGACGAGGACGACCTCGAGCGTGTCCTCGACTTCCTGCTTCCGGACGTCCGCATCGAGGAGCTGCCGCTGCCCTTCGTGGCGGTGGCCACCGATCTCTCGACCGGCGAGGAGGTGCGCCTCGCGTCCGGTCCGCTGCGTCCGGCCGTGCAGGCGTCGGCCTCGATCCCCGGGATGGTGCCGCCGGTGGAGCTCGGAGGCCGCCCCCTCGTGGACGGCGGGGTGGTGGCGGAGGTGCCGGTGGCGGCGGCGCGCGAGCTTGGCCGGCCGGTGGTGGCGGTGGACGTCTCCATGGACCTGCCCCCGTACCGGCAGGACGCGCTCGTGATCCACACCATGTTCCGTACCTCGCTCATCACCTCGCGCCAGCTCAGGCGCGAGCAGCTGAAGGCGGCGGACCTCGTGATCCGCCCCGCGGTGGGCGACGCCACCTGGTCGGCGTGGGAACTGCGCGACCGGTTCCTCGCCGCGGGGCGGGATGCGGCGGAGCGGGCGGTGGCCGAGGGACGGCTGTGAGGGAGCCCGGGCGCCGCCGTGACGGTGTGGCCTACCACCGGTCCGGAAACGCGCCGGTGCGGTAGAACCCGTCGAGGAGCTCGTCCTTCTCGCGCCAGCGCTCCACCAGCCAGCTCGCGAGCTCTTCCCGGCCGGACGGGAGCGTGCCGGCGGGGAACCGGCGCACGTGCAGGTGGATGCATTCCACGTCGCCCGCGGCGAGCTGCCCGAGCGTGGGAACACCTCGCTCGTAGCCGATGGTGAGGTCGTAGACCGCGTCCAGGTACCCGCCGAGGCCGGTCACCGCCGCGGTGAACCCCTTGGTCCGTGGCTGCAGCAGGTGCCGGAGCTCGGGACGGCCACGCTCCGCGGCCCAGGCGCGGGAGGCCGCGAGCTTGGCCGGCGTGATGCGGGTACCCTCCGGGAACGTCACCAGCCAGACGGGGAACCGCTCCCGCAGGAGGGTCGCGAAGGCGCGCGCCACGGTCCGCCGGTCGCGGGTCCACCGGCGCGCGACGAAGACGCACCCCAGCAGCCACATCCCCCAGCCGATTCCGGGTACCCAGCGGAGCTGCTCCTTGACGAACCAGCGCAGGTCTCCGAGGCGCCCGTGGCGGGCAGCGAGCATCATCACCGCCACGATATCCGGCATCTGCTGGTGGTTGGCGACGAGCAGGGCGTTCTCGTGGCGGGGGATGGGCTCGCCGGAGAGCACCAGGCGGGTGCCGTGAAGCCGCTCCGCCAGCGTCACGCACCACCCCCACCAGGTGCCCGCGAGCCACGAGTTGAGCCGCCGGTAGGCGGGGCGGGCGGCGGCGTACAGCGGCAGCGCCAGGAGCTGGACCAGGTTGGCCGCGAGCAGGGTGAGCGCCAGCCACGCCGCGGCGGGGGCCACCAGCAGGACGGTCCGCGCCGCGCGGCGAGCGGACCTGCGGGGACGCAGGGGTGGCAACGGCATCAGAGCGCCGCCTCGATCGCCGCCCGGCAGGCGGCGAGGTCGTCGGAGGTCGTGCGAAGGTTGCCCACCGCGAGGTGGAGCACGGTGCCGCAGTCGAGGCGGGTGTGGGAGAGGAACACCCGTCCCGAGGCGTTCACCCGCTCGAGCACCTCCAGGTTGTACCGGTCCACCGCCTCGGGCGGCGCGGGGGACTGCGGGAGCGCGCGGAAGTTCACCACGGAGAATGGGACGGGGGCGGCGAGCTCGAGGCGCGGGTGCCCCTCGACCCAGTCCGCGAACTCCCGCGCCAGCGCCACGTGGGCGCGGATCCGTTCCCGCAGCCCGTCCGCCCCGAAGGTGCGGATCACCCACCAGAGCTTCAGCGCCCGGAACCGGCGGCCGAGCTGGATCCCGTAGTCCATGAGGTCCACGACCCGTCCCGAGTGGGGCGTGGTGAGGTACTCGGGCACGATGGAGAACGCGCGGCGGAAGATGTCGGGATGCCGGGTGTACAGCGCCGAGCAATCGATCGGCACGAACAGCCACTTGTGCGGGTTGAACACGAAGCTCGCGGCGCGCTCGCACCCCTCGAGGCACCACCGGTGCTCGGGACACACCGCCGCCGAGCCGGCGTACGCCGCGTCCACGTGCAGCCACAGCCCCTCGCGCGCGCAGACGTCGGCGATGGCCGGGACGGGGTCCACGGAGGTCGTCGAGGTGGTGCCCACGGTGGCCACCACCGCCAGGGGACGGCGACCCGCGGCGCGGTCCTCGGCGATGGCGCGCTCGAGGGCCGCCACGTCCAGGCGGTACTCGCGGTCGTGGGGAACGGCCCGGAACCCCTCGAGGCCGAGCCCTGCGGCGACGCACGCCTTGGCGATGGAGGAGTGCGCCTGGTCGGAGGCGTAGACGACGAGCGGCGGCAGGTCGTGGCGGCCGGCCATGCCCCGTTCGCGGATGCCGAGCCCCGCCGCCTCGCGGGCGGCCACGATGGCCAGCATCGAGCTCACGGAGGCAGTGTCGGTGAGGAACCCGAACAGGCCTTCGGGCAGGCCCAGGAGCTGCCGCAGCCAGTCGAGGGCCAGCAGCTCCAGCTCCGTGGCGGCGGGGCACGTACGCCACAGCATCCCGTTCACGTTGAGGGCGGCGGAGAGCAGCTCGCCCAGGATTCCCGGGGCGGAGCCGGTGATCCCGAAGTAGCCCATGAAGCCGGGGTGGTTCCAGTGGGTGACCCCGGGCAGCACCGCCTCGAGGAAGTCGTTCCAGATCGCCCCGGGCGGCTCCCCCCGCTCGGGCGGGGCGGCGGGCAGGCGACGCGCCACGTCGCCGGGCTCCACCCGCGCCAGCACCGGGTGCTCGCGGGCGCCCCCCGCCAGGTAATCGGCGATCCAGTCCACGATCCGGTGCGCCTCGCGACGGAACATCTCCGGGTCCATGTCTCCGGGGATGCGGACGCTCATGGGCTCCTCCCGCCGGCAGTGTAGCGGGACCGGCCGCCCCGGGAGGGCTGACGCCCCCGGCGGGGAGCCAGAGGAAATGCGCCCCGGCGCGGCCAGGTTGTTGACGGCGGAGGACGAGATGCGGATCGCGACGGTGGTCTCGGTGCTGGTGCTGGCGGTCGCCCTGGGGGTGGCGCTTCCCTCGCGCTCGCAGGAGGCGGCGAGACCGTCCTACGCCGCCGACATCGAGCCGATCTTCGTGAAGCGGTGCCTCGGCTGCCACGACGCGGAGCGGGCGAAGGCGGGGCTGGTGCTCGAGGAGGGTACCGGGTACGAGCGCCTGGTGAACGTCCCGTCGCTGCAGGCGCCGGACCTTCTCCGGGTGAGGCCGGGCGATCCGGAGGCCTCCTACCTGTGGCTGAAGCTCACCCACCGGCCGCGCGAGGGGAAGGGGATGCCGCGCACCCTCTTCGGATCGAAGAAGCTCCCCCGGCGCGAGCTGGAGCTGGTGCGTGCCTGGATCCGGGCCGGGGCGCAGCCGTAGCCGGGATCCGCCGTCGTCGGCGGGAGGCTCCGGGGCGCGACCCGGCCGCGGGGGTACACTGGGCGGGGAGGCAGCGATGCGGCGTTTCGTGGCGATCGTGATCGTCGTCCTGCTCCTGGCCGGCGCGGGGGGGTACCTGGTGCTCGAGCGCGCGCATCGCGCGGAGCTGGCGGCGGTGCGCGGCGAGGCCGAGGCCCGGATCGAGGCCGAGCGGCGCGCGGCCGTGGCCACCGTGCGCGAGCTCGCGGAGGACATCGCCCGGACGCTGGCGGCGGCGGTGGCGCCGGCTGTGGCCGCAGGCGACCGCGAACGGCTGGACGCGGTGGCGGCCGCGGCAGTCGCGGGCCACCGGATCGCGGCGGTCCTGATCCTGGACCCCGGCGGCGAGGTGGTGGCCACGAGCGACCTGCGGTTCCGCGGCCGGCGCCTCGGCGAGGCGTGGGCCAGGGCGGCGCTCGCCGCCCAGGCGCCGACGGTGCTCGACGAGCCCGCCACGCCGGGCCAGCTCCAGGCGGCTGCCCCGGTGGTCTCCGGCGGCGCGCGCCTCGGGGCCGTGATCGTGCGCCTCGACGTGCGGCGTCCGGCGTCCTGAGCCGGGCCGCGTGCCGGCGTCCCTCGGCGGGCCGCCCCGGATCGGGCTCGGCGTGGTGCGGGTGAGGGCGGGCCGCTCTCCCGCCGCGGACGGGGTGCCCGGCGGCGCGGGAATCACCGGGCGCTCCGGTGGGTTGCTCAGGCTCGATGAGAGAGCATCGGGCCACGGTGGGCGTCGTCTTCCTGATCGTCTTCATCGACCTCGTGGGGTTCGGGATCGTCATCCCGATCCTGCCGCTGTACGCCGAGGACCTGCACGGGTCGCCGCTCGAGCTCGGCCTGCTCATGGCCGCCTTCTCCGCGATGCAGTTCGTGTTCGCGCCGATCCTGGGACGGCTCTCGGATCGGTTCGGGCGGCGGCCGGTGCTGCTGCTCTCGCTCCTGGGCTCGGTCGTGGGGTACGTGCTGTTCGGCCTCGCGGGCTCGATGGCGATGCTGTTCGCGTCCAGGATCGTGGACGGCATCTCGGGAGCCAACGTCTCCACGGCCCAGGCGGTGATCGCGGACATCACCGGTCCCGAGGACCGCGCCCGGGGGATGGGGCTCGTCGGGATGGCCTTCGGGCTGGGGTTCGTCTTCGGCCCGGCCGTGGGGGGCACGCTGGTGGGCATCGCCGAGTGGCTGCCGGGGTTCGCGGCGGCCGGGATGTCGGCGCTCGCGTTCGTCCTCGCCTGGTGGCTGCTGCCCGAGACGCTCTCCCCCGAGGCGCGCGAGCGGGCGCGTCGCACCCCGCTCGACCTGCGGGCGCTGGCGCGGGCGGTGGCGCACCCCAACCTCGGTCTCGCCCTCGCGGCGGTTTTCCTGGTGATCTTCGCCTTCGCCAACTTCGAGACCACCTTCGCGCAGCTCGCGCGGCTGCGTCTCGGGCTGGGCAAGCGGGGGGTCGCGTACCTCTTCGTCTACGTCGGGGTGCTGGCCGCGGCGGTGCAGGGCGGGCTGGTGGGACGGCTCGCGCGCCGCCTCGGCGAGGGGCGTCTGGTGGCGGCGGGTACCTTCACGGCCTTCCTCACCCTGGGCTTCCTTCCCTACCTCGACCGGCTCGGCCCGGTGCTGGTGACGCTGGCGGCGCTGGCGCTCGGCCAGGGGCTGGCGGGTCCGTCGCTCTCGGCGCTCACCTCCAAGCTGGTGGGTCCCGATGAGGTGGGTGGCGTGATGGGGATCTACCAGTCGCTCTCGAGCCTCGGGCGGATCGTCGGCCCCTTCTACGGGGAGCTCGTGTACGGGGCGCTGGGGTTCCACTGGCCGTACCGTACCGGCTCGCTGTTCATGCTGGCGGCGGCGGCCCTGGGGACGGTGCTGGCGGTCAGGCTCACGCGGGCACGCGCCGCGCCTGCGTGAGGCCCGGCCGGCGGAGGCCGGTCCGCGTCCCCGGGCTCGGACCCGGGAACGCGGTCCGAGCACGAGAAAGGCCGGGCGCTCCGCGCCCGGCCGCGAGCGGTTCGGTGCCCGAACCGTCAGTCGTGAGCTGACCTGAGCAGTGCCAGCATGGGGTCGCCCTCGTATCCCAGGGCCTTCCAGTCGAGCCGGCCGTGGGGACCGTGGCAGTCCAGGCACTGGAGCGCGTTCTTCGCCGGCTGGACCTCGTGGAAGATCCCCATGTAGCGGGTGGTGTCCACCCAGTGGTACTTCGCGTTCTCGATCCCGTAGAACTCCCTCGCGGCGTTGCGCACGGCCCTGTCGATGTCGCCGTCCGCGAAGAACTCCTCGACGACGATGGGGATGATCCAGTTGGTGTCGTCGAGCACCGGCATCCGGCCGCGGTGCAGCTTGAACGGGTAGATCCGGGCCTTGGGATCGTCGCGCGAGCCCTGGGGCACCATCATGCCCACGGTGCCGTCGGGCTGGAGCCGTACCGGCGTGCGCGGGAGCTGCTCCCAGGTGGTACCGTCGAACCAGCGGTAGACCGGCTTCACGTTCTTGGCGAAGGTGATGGTCGCCGTGTACTTGTCCTTGTCCGGGTGGTACTTGGGCTTCGACCAGTCCCGCACCATGTCGGTGGGGTCCTCCTTGGCGAAGGTGGGCACGTGGCAGGTGGTGCAGTACACGCGCCGGGCGTGGTGGTTGAGGATCTCGGCCTCGTGCGGCGCGCTGTCGTGGCAGCTGCCATCGTCGCAGGACAGCGGCCTGCCGGGAGAGTCGGTGCCCGAGAGATCGGCGCCGCGGCCGCGCACGCGGTGATCCTCGCCCGCATGGCAGTCGATGCACTGCAGGTCGTTGCCGTCGGAGGCCATGTGGACGTCGAAGTCGCTCGAGCAGTCGGCCAGGCGGTACTCGAGGTCACCCCGCTTGAAGTTGGGGCCGCCGCCGGAGCCGGAGTGGCAGCGGAGGCACATCGTGCGCTGCGGCAGCGAGATCCGCTTCGAGACCGAGTCGAGCCCCACCCGGTTCTTCCACAGGATGGGACGCCACTCCCACGAGCCGTCCTCGTTCCGGTAGAGGTCCCGCCGGTAGCCGCTCGCGTGGCAGATGAGGCAGTCGATGTTCTCGAGCTGCTCCTCGGTCATGGTCTCCGAGGGGATCTTCCCGAGGCCGGCGTGGCACTTGGAGCAGCCCTTGGAGAGGACCTCGCCGCGGGAGTTGCGGACGAGGCCGATCCAGTTGGCCATCGGGTTGGTGCAGAAGTCGTTGATCGTGTTGCGCTTGCCGAGCTCCATGCCGTGCGCGTTGACGATCTGCGGGGCCGGGCCCTTCCACTGGTAGTGCTGCGAGTGGAAGAACTGCTCCGCCTCCTTCCGGTGGCACTTGAGGCACGTCCTCGTCCCCTCGTAGTGCTCGAAGTACTTCTGGTGCGAGTAGGTCTTCTTCGCCGCGGCCGGGCTCGCCACGAGGACGAGCGCGGCGGCGAGGACGGTGAGTCGCTTCATCGAACCCTCCCTTGGCCTAGAACCGCGAGACGATGGACAGGGTGAACATCGAGGCGTCGTCGTAGGTGGGGAAGCCCAGGATGGGGTTCGAGTCGAGCCGCTTGGGTGCCCCGATGTGCCAGCCGGAGCCCGAGTAGTCGTACGAGTAGTTGATGTAGTCGAACTTGAGCAGGAACCGGCGGTGGATCCTGTGGAGGAAGTAGGCCTCCCAGACGTCGCCCCGGGTGTTGGTCTTCGGCGCGATGATGTCGTCCTGCGCCGGGGTGAAGTTGAACCAGTACTTGGACCCGTGGTTGTACTCGAGGCCGAAGGCGCTGCGGTCCTGGTTGAAGTTGTAGCGGATCCCGAGGTACCACATGTCGGCGTCACGCGACTTCGGCATCTCGAACGGGTCGGAGAACAGGCCACCGAACGGGGTGGTGACCGGCTCGGGGTCGGAGGACATCCAGTTGTAGTTGACGAACCAGTCGAACGGCCCGTCGCGCCGCTGGACGAGGATGCCACCGATGTCGATGTCGCCCAGGTTCGCCGAGGGGGTGAACCGCATCACCACGGGCGCGCCCACCGGCTGGCCGGTGACCGGGTTGTTGGGCAGCACGA
>CAYTTB010000068.1:0-16519 GCA_964440565.1 uncultured Thermoanaerobaculia bacterium | reverse complement strand
CCCGGAAGGGGACACAGTTCTGCTCCCGCGGAAGGGGACACAGTTCTGCTCCCGCTCCTCCCGATCCCGCCCCAGCGCCCGTGGAACTGGGGACACAGACCTTCTTCCCGACCAGAAGGGGATACAGTCCAACCGCGACCAGAAGGGGATACAGTCCAACCGCGGCCCCAGCCCATCGCGGCGGTACCCCCCGAAGACCGCCGCCGGTCGGTGAGATCACGCTCGCACGCCACCTCCCGAGTGCGGGCGATCGTCCCGGAGACCACGGGGCCTGCAGACATGCGGCGCTGTCGCGAACGTCCCCGGGGATGTCCAGGTACCGGCGGTCGACACCATCCGCGAGACCGGTCGAATTCCTGCTGCCGCCCTGCCCCGGAGTAGCTCGACGATAGAGCGGGTGGCCGTTCACCACGAGGTTGGCGGTTCGAGTCCCTCCTCCGGAGCCAGATATCCCTCTCCCCGGCGTCCCGGCCTCGAGATCCCGAGATCCGCCTCCTCGCCATCGAGCGGCTCACGGAACCCCTCCCTGGCGGCACCAGCCTCCATGGCCACGTGCTGGCGGCACGCAGGGGAGCGCACGTTGGGGACACAGACCTTCTGCGCGTTGGGGACACAGACCTTCCGCGCCTCTGCGCGTGAGTTGGGAGTTGGGGACACAGACCTTCTCCGCCCCACCCGGCAGGCGGCCGGCCACCCCCATCGACCGCGACGGGCTGCTGCGCGAGGTCCGCCGCCGGGCGCACGGGCCCGAGGGCGACAGGCTCGCGATCGACCCCGCGGGGCTCGCGGCCACCCCGTTTCGCGACCCCGACACCGACGAGGGGTTCCGGGTGCTCATCGAGGCGCTCGCCGTGGACGAGGCGAGCAGCCGCACCGTGCTCTCCGGCACGCGCGTGTTTTTCCGCGCGCGCCTCGACGCCGGGGGGCTCGGCACGCTCGAGCAGCTGCCGCTGTGGATCGTGCAGGAGGAGAGGCAGGACCTGGTGATCGACGAGGACCACGGGGCCCGCTTCCTCCGCGAGGAGGACCTGCAGGCGTTCTTCCTCGGCGACAACGACCTCGCGCTGTGGCTCAAGCTCGCCTACGCCAGCCCCGCCGGGGACGGTACCCTCCCCCGCTCGTTCCCGGTGCTGCAGACGGTGGCCGTGTTCCGGAGGACGGGGCGCCCGCCCCGGTTCATCCACCTCGAGCTCGACTCGGCTCTCGAGGAGAGCTGGGTCCGGAAGCTGTCCTCCGACCGCCTCAGCGTGCGGCCGGTGATGCTGGCGGACCGGGTCGGGAGGACCACCTTCGCGCTGCGCGCCCTCTGCAGGCCGGAGCGGGGTACCCGGTTCCCGTGCCTCGCCCTGGTGGAGCTCGAGTACTGACGCCCCGCGCGCGGCCGCGACCGCGCGCGGGGCCGCCACTCAGTACCGGTCCAGGTACCGCTCGAGCTCCCAGTCGTGGATCACCTTGATGTACTCCTCCCACTCGCGGCGCTTGTTGAAGAGGAAGTGGGAGAAGATGTGCTCGCCCAGCGCCTCACGCAGGACGCGGTCCTTCTCGAGGAAGTCGAGGGCCTCCGCCAGGTTGGCGGGGAGCTGGCGGATCCTGAGGCGGCGCTTCTCGCGCTCGCTCATCTGGAAGATGTTCTTGTTCACCGGCTCGCCGCAGTCGAGCCCGCGCTCGATCCCGTCGAGCCCCGAGGCGAGCATCACCGCCAGCGCAAGGTACGGGTTGCACGAGGGGTCGGGGACCCTCACCTCGCACCGCGTGCCCACCCCGCGCCGCGCCGGGACCCGGATCATGGGCGAGCGGTTCTTCTCCGACCAGGCCACGTTCACCGGCGCCTCGTACCCCGGCACCAGCCGCTTGTACGAGTTCACCAGCGGGTTGGTGACGGCCACGAAGGCGCGGGCGTGCTCGATGAGCCCCCCGATGTAGCTGCGCGCCACCCGCGACAGCTGCCACGGACCGTCCGGGTCGAAGAACGCGTTCTCGCCCTCGAGGGTGAACAGCGACTGGTGGGTGTGCATCCCCGAGCCGTTGACGCCCGCGAGCGGCTTCGGCATGAAGGTGGCGTGCAGCCCGTGCTGCAGTGCCACCTTCTTCACCACGAAGCGGAAGGTGACGATGTTGTCGGCGGTGGTGACAGCGTCGGCGTACCTGAAGTCGATCTCGTGCTGTCCGGGCGCCACCTCGTGGTGCGCCGCCTCCACCTCGAACCCCATGGACTCCAGCACCAGGGTGATCTCGCGGCGGGCCTCCTCGCCGCGGTCGCGGGGGGAGAGGTCGAAGTAGCCGCCGGTGTCGTGGGTCTCCGGGATCGGATCGCCCCACTCGTCACGCTGGAACAGGAAGAACTCCGCCTCGGGGCCCGCCATCATCCGGAACCCCATCCGCTCCGCCCGCTCCACCACCCGCTTGAGTGCGGTGCGGGGGCAGCCGTCGAACGGCGAGCCGTCAGGGTTCGCGATGTCGCAGATCAGCCGCCCCACCTTGCCGTGCTCGGTCTCCCAGGGGAACACCGCGAAGGTGTCCAGGTCGGGGACCAGGAGCATGTCCGACTCCTCGATCCGCGTGAACCCCTCGATCGAGGACCCGTCGAACATGATCTGCCCATCCAGCGCCTTCTCGAACTGGCTCCGGGGGACCTCCACGTTCTTGATGATCCCGTCGATGTCGGTGAACTGGAGGCGGAGAAAGTGGACGTTCTCCTCCTCGCAGCGCTTCAGGATGTCGGGGATGCGGTGTGGCACGATGCAACCTCCTCCTGTGTCATTGCGCGGATGATGCCGGCTCGATCAGCTGGTGTCAACCCCATTTCGTGCAGAATGTCCATCGCCCTGGTGTCACCTGACAGGAAACGGCGCGACACTCCGGGGCGGCCGCTGGGAGCGTTACACTGTCCCCGGAGGTGACCGTGACCGGACGGCCGACGCGCGAGGACGCCTGGAGGCTGCTCACCGAGCACACCTCGAGCCCCAACCTGATCAAGCACGCCCTCGCCGTGGAGGCGGCGATGCGCGCCTACGCCCGGAGGTTCGGCGAGGACGAGGAGGCGTGGGGGATCGTGGGGCTCGTCCACGACTTCGACTACGAGCGAAACCCCACCGAGGACACCCACCTCCACGCGGCGCGGCGGATCCTCACCGAGCGCGGCTGGCCCGGGGCGTGGATCCGCGCCATCTGCTCCCACGCCGACTACATGGGGATCCCGCGCGACACCCTCATGGCCAGGGCGCTGTTCGCGGTGGACGAGCTGACGGGGTTCCTCACCGCGTGCGCGCTGGTGCGGCCGGACCGCTCCATCGCCAACGTCAAGGTGAAGTCGGTGAAGAAGAAGCTCAAGGACAGGGCGTTCGCCCGCGGGGTGAGCCGCGAGGACGTGCGCCGCGGCGCCGAGGAACTGGGGGTCGAGCTCGACGAGCACATCGCCTTCGTCCGCGACGCCATGGCCGGGATCGCCGCAGAGCTCGGCCTCCCGCCGCGGGAGTGACCCCGAGCAGGGGACACAGTCCATCTCGGAGGAGGGGACACAGTCCACCTCACGGTGTACGGAGCCGCCGTCCCCGGCGGCGGAGGAAGGGATGGAGGAAGGCGCGGCCCACGGCGTGCATGGGCGGCAGCGGGTGCCACGAAACCCTACGGGGCGCGGGAACCCCTCGCCCTGCCCGCAGGCCCGATCGGCGGTCCGTCACCCGCACGCAGCGATACGGCGGCGACGGAGGCCTCGAGCGTACCCGGAGCTCCGTGGGACTGCCGCCCAGATCCGCCCCGTGCGGGTACGGCCCGCTCAGAACACCACTGCCGTGCCGCGCTGCTCCCGAACCGACAGATGGACACCGTCCAGGTGCCGGATGGGATGCCGCCGCCGCGTGTACACCCCCGCGTCGCGTAACCGGCCGAGCACCTCACGCACGAACGCCTCGCTGCCCACCGCCAGCCCGTCCACGAAGTAGCGCAGCCGATGCCGGAACACCCCACGCACCGCGAACCCCCGTCTCGCCTCGCGCTCCAGCACCTCCGGTGGGATCGCGCCCTGCCCGGGCCGCGTCGGTACCGCGCCCCGGTGGTACAGCAGGTCGCGGTGCTCCACGACGGCCTCTTCCGGCGTCGGTGCCCCCAGCAGATCGGGAAGCGGGAGCAGCCAGCCATCCAGTCCGGCCACCCGGAGCCGAGCGGACGAGGCATCCCACGCCTCCGGACGCTCCACCAGGCCCGCCCGGACCGGGTTCAGCTCCACGTAGAGCAGGCAGTCCACCACCGCCCGGTCGTCCTCCAGCAACGTGGATCGGAACCGGTCCGCCCAGAACCGGCCCCTTCGCTCGTGCGTCCGGTTGTACCAGCGTGCGAACGCCGACTGCACCTCCTGCATGAACGCCGAGATGTCGAACAAGCGGCGGCGGAACCGTTCCCAACGCTCCTCCGACCACCCGTCGAGGTCCTCATCGTCTCCAAACCGCAAGCGGGCGCGCCGACGGAGCTCGGCAGACTCCACCTCCCGCTCGGCATCGAACCGGATCACCAGGTGGTAGTGGTTGCCCATGACGCAGAAACCCGCGACGGAGCAGAAGTAGATGGCGGCGTGCCGCTGGATCAGCTCCACCAGGTGCCTCCGGGCCATCTTCCCGGCCAGCGGAAAATCACCTCGATAGCCCGCGATCCTGGCACACACGTGGTACCAGGACCGGCGCGTGCTGTCCTTCAGACGCGCAAGCCGCGCCATATCACACCTCGCACATCGAGCCCGCGCGTGGATGGGACGTCGGCAAGATACACCACCCCGCCGCTCCGGTGCAAGTGCCGCTCGCCGCTTCCTCACCGGGAACGTCGGCAGGCACGTCGCGGACACCCAGGTGCGGAGCGGATGCGAACTGTCCGGGCAGAGGCCGGAGGAAGATCCGGTACCCCGACGCGCCCCACCACCGGCGTCAGGCTGGGCGTCGCGCCGGCGGGCACCCCAGTCCGGACGTCGTTCCTCGAGGAGAGCAGAAGGACTGTGTCCCCACCTCGCGCCCATCTCCGGCGGAGCAGAAGGACTGTGTCCCCATCCGCGGAGGTGGACTGTGTCCCCACCTGGGGGCGCGGGGACGGGGACGGCCCGTCCGGCCCCCGCCTACCCCGGGAACCGCGCGAGCACCGAGAGCACCCGCTCCACGTCGGCCTCGGTGTGGGCGGCGTTGATCTGGAACCGGATCGTCTCGTCGCCGCGCGGCACCACCGGGTACGTGAGCCCCACCACCAGCACGCCGTGGTCGAAGAAGTGCCGCACGAGGCGGTGGGTGCGCTCGGTGTCGCGCACCAGCAGCGGCACCACCGGGTGCGGGCCCGGGATCGACTCCCAGCCCAGGCGTGCGAGTCCCTCCCGGAACTGCCGCGTCCGCGCGGCGAGCGCCTCCAGCCGGCGCCGCCCCTCCTCGCCGTCGGCGAGGTCCACCGCCACCTTCGCCGCGGCGCAGTCCGCCACCGACAGCGGGTTGGTGTAGATGTAGGTGTCGGCCTTCTGCCGCACCGCCTCCACCACCGCCTCGCTCGCCGCGACGAAGCCGCCGTTGACGCCGAACGCCTTGCCGAAGGTGCCGACCACGATGTCCGCCCGGGCCCCGCAGAACTCCTCGGTCCCGCGGCCGGTGGCGCCGTAGGCGCCGATCCCGTGGCTGTCGTCGATCACCGTCACCAGCCCCCCGGGGAACCGCTCGCGGTACGGCTCGCACACGCGCACGATCTCGTCCAGTGGCGCGTTGTCACCGCGCATCGAGAAGATCCCGTCGAAGATCACCACCACCCGGTCGATCCCTCCGGGAACCTCCTCGAGGCACCGTCGGAGGTCCTCCACGTCGTTGTGGCGGAAGATCGCCTTGTTCTCCCGCGGCACCGCCGCGATGCGCATGGCGCGGATGATCGAGTTGTGGTTGAGCTCGTCGCCGATCCAGTAGGTGCTCCTCGAGGAGATGGCGAGGGCGAGGCCGAGGTTGGCGGTGTAGGCCGAGTTGAAGATCCTGGCCGCAGGCCTGCCCACGAACTCGGCGATCCGGCGCTCGAGCTCGACGTGGTGGAGGAACGTCCCGTCGATGAACCGCACCGCGCCGGGACCCACGCCGAAGGACCGCGTCGCCCGGTCCGCCGCCTCGATCAGGGCGGGGTGGTGGGACAGCGAGAGGTACGAGTTGGAGTTCATGCGGATGAAGAGGCGGTCCACGCCCTCGAGGCGGTAGCGCGGGCCGCGCTCCCCCTCCGGCGGCACGTACCCCACGATGACGCGCTCGGGCGCCTTGGCGCGCCCCTCCTCCGTGAGCGCCCTCACCTCCCGGACCAGCGCCGCGTCGAGCCGCTCCAGCGTCACGGTGCACCTCCCTTCGGCTGGCGAGGATAGCACCGAGGCGCGGCGCGTGCCTCACCCGCCGAGGTCCACCTCGGTGCGCTCTCCTCCCCGGACCGACGCCTGCCGCAGCGGCGCGCCCGGAAGGCCCACGGTGTAGAGCCCGGGCGGCAGACCGGAAAGCTCCAGCGGCGCCTCCGCGCCCACCGCCGGGGGCAGGCCCACCAGGGGCAGCAGCCGCTCCAGCGGGAACCCGCCCGGCGCCGCCACCGTCACGGCCCGCATCGGGCCCCCCGCCTCGATCGCGAGGGTGCCGGTCTCCTCCGCGAAGGTGACGGTGGCCCCGCCCGCCCCTGGCTCCGCCCGCCCGAACGCGAAGCCGAGGCCGGCCCGGTAGGCGGCGAGCGCCACCGACCCTCCCGACCCCAGCCCCTCGAAGGTGACCCGCCCGTCCACGTCGGTCCGGTCGAACCCGCCGCCGTCCGGCCCCAGCGCCATGACGAGCGCGCCGGCCACCGGCTCCCCGTCCGGCCCGAGCACGGTCACCGCGAGCTGGCCGGCCGGCGGCTCGAGCACCAGCTCCACCTCGGCGGTCTCTCCCGGGCGGACCTCCACCGCCGCCTCGGCCTCCCCCTCGGGCGCGCGCGCCCGGACCACCGCCCGCCCCGGGGCCAGCCCGCCGAGGCGGAAGGTCCCGTCGGGCCCGGAGGCGGTGTCCGCGCGGTGGCCCCCGGCGTCCCGGACCGACACCGCCGCCCGGCCGGCCGCACGCCCCTCGGCGTCCACGACGCGTCCGCGCACGGCGCCCCCATCGAACGCCAGCACCACGTGCTGCTCCTCGGCCTCGCGGATCTCCACCGCCCGCGCCGGCGACCGCCACCCCTGCGGGCCCACGTACACGATCTCGTAACGTCCGGCGGGCACGTCCCGCGCCTCGAACCGCCCCGCCGAGTCGACCGCGGCGGTGATGGTCCGCCCCCTCCCGGTGAGCACGGTCTGGCTCGCCCGCCGCTGCCCCGGGAGACGCTCCTCCACGATGACCTCGGGCACCCCGCCGCCGCCACCCCCGGGCTCGAGGGCCACGGCGCCGCCCGCGGCGGGCTCGCCCGCGAGCGTCACCTCGCCGGTGACGTGGGTCCCCTCGAGCGAGATCTCCACCACCGTCGCGTCCTCGTCCGGATCCACCGTCACCCGCCGCTCGGTCGCCACCCACCCGCCCTCCAGCAGCCGCAGCGTGCGTTCGCCCGCGGGGACCGGCTCGAGTCTCGCGACCCCCTCCACCTGGGGCGCCCGGACCGAGGCCCACTCGGCGAGCGGCGAGCCGAGCAGCAGCACCGCCTCGTCGCCGCACCGCGCGGCCGGGGTGCAGCGCACCTCGAGCCGGTGCGGCGCCTCGAGCCACACGGGGTCGAGCTCGAGCACCCCGTCCGGCGCGTCCTCGGCGACCTCGATCCGCTCGACGAGGCGCGGCGCGTGGCCCGGGGCCGAGATCAGCACCGTGTAGGTCGCCGGCTCGAGCCCCTCGAGCCGGAACCTGCCCTCGGCGTCGGTCTCCGCGTCGAGCCACTCCTCCTGGAGCGCCGCGAACCGCGGGCCGAGGGGATCCGGCCGCAGCGTCCGGACCCGCGCCCCCGCCACGGGCGCCCCGGTGCGGTCGTCGAACACCACGCCGGCGATGGCGAGGCCGCGCTCGACGCGAACCTCCCCGAGGTCCAGCGGCTCGCCGCCGGCAAGCTCGAGCCCCTCCCACCGCACCGGCCGGGCGCCGGCGGGCGCCACCTCGAGCGACCAGGTGCCCGGCCGCAGGTCCATCTCCTCGAGCTCTCCGGAGGGCGGCAGCGCGGTGACCCACGACTCCCCGGCGGTGCTCTCCCAGCGGACGCGTCCGGGACCGGCCGGCTCCCCGGTGTCGGCGAAGACGAAACGGGCCCTGACCCCGGCCGCGCGCTCCAGGACCGCATCAAGTGGCGCCTCCACCCGCTCCGGAACCTCCAGCCTGCCGGGCAGGAACCCCCGGGCCGTGATCTCGAGCCGGACCGGCCGCCGCGGGACCGTCGGGAGCACCGCCCGTCCGTCCGCCCCGGTGCGGCCGAGCTCCGGACCGTCCTCGAGGGCGAGCGCGGCTCCGGCGACCGCCCGCCCCGCCGGGTCGCGGACCACCACCGTCACGCGGCGCGCCCGCTCCAGCGTGACCTCGAGCTCCACGTCGCCACCCGCGGTGAGGTCGAGCTCCCGGCGCCGGGGCACCCACCCCGCGTGCGAGACCGTCACCACCGCGGCGCCGGCGGGCAGGCCCGGCAGCTCGAACCCCCCGTCCTCCCCGGCCGTCGCCCGGCGGGTCATGCCCTCCGCCAGACGCGGCAGGCGGAAGACGGCCTCCACCGACGCGCCGGCGACGGGCCGGCCGGCGTCGTCGCTCACCCGGCCCAGGAGCCTCGCGCCGGGCGGCAACCGGAGTGCCGGGAGGCTCGCGCCGGTCACACCGGAGCGGCTCACCGGCGCGGAGCGCTCGCCCCAGGCGAGGACGGTGACCGGAAGTCCCCGCGGCAGGGGGGGGAGCGTGAGCTCGCGGGGCGGGCCCACGGCCCGCGCGAACGGCTCCGGCCTTGCCGCCGGTCCCGCGTCGAGCACCTCCACCCACACCGTCTCGTCCCCGCCTCCGGAGGGCTCGATCTCGAGCCCGAGCGACGCCGCCGGCGCGGCCACCAGGGTGACCGTACCGCCACCGGCACGGACGCGCCGCCACAGCGTGGCGCCCCGCGCCGAGGCGAGGCGAACCCACACCGGCCCCTCCTCCGGCACCCGCACCGCAGCGACGCCGCCCGCGCCGGTCTGCACCGACGGCAGCAGCGCGTCCGGGACCTCCCCGCGCATCGCCGCCGGCGCCACCAGGACACGCATGCCGGAAAGCGGCCGCCGGCGCCCGTCCAGCGCCCGGACCGCCAGCTCGACGCCCCGCGAGCACGGCAGCACCTCCGGCAGCGGCGCCGCCAGCCGCTCCGGGGCGCAGTCCGCGGACCACGCCCAGACGGGGGTTCCGGGCGGAAGGCCGCCCGCCTCGGCGGACCCGATCGCCCGGGCGGTGGTGCCCTCGACCGCCACCAGCCGCCACGGCGCCGCCGCGGCGCCGGCCGCGGCGGCCATCGCCACGAACGCGAGCATGGTCACCCGACCTCGCATCGCTGCCTCCCTCAGGGGATACGGGGCACCCGGAACAGCAGCAGATGGTCCTCGAGCCCTCCGCCTTTTTCCCGCGGCACGTTCCGCGTCACCACCGCCGCGAGGCGGTCGCCGTGCATCTCGGCCCGCATCCAGCCCACGGTCTTGCGGATCTCGTACGGCAGCCGCACCACCGCGCGCACACCCTTGGGGTCCGGGTACCAGAGCTCCCAGCGCTGGACGCCGTCGGCGAACCGGCGCACCACGATCGCGGGGCCGTCGGGCGTGGCGACGAGGTCGTTGACCCACGGCTGCCGGTTCACGATCTCGCGGTACCGTCGTTCGGGATCACGAGCGTACGTCACCGCGACGTCGCGCAGCCGGCGGCCCACCAGCTCGTCGAGCCCCCGGCCCAGGACGTCCCGCAGCCGTCCGTCGGGCCCGTACCGGTAGACCCCCGGCTCCACCGCGGTGATCACGTCGAGCGTCCCGTCCGGCTCCACCGCCAGGGCACCGCTGAGCGGCCACGTCGCGAACGGGAACCGCTGGAGAGCGGCCTCGCTGTGGAGCGGATGCAGCGGCCACAACTTCTTCCACCCCGGCTCCAGCGGCCCGACCCACACCGCCGCGCCGGCGGGGTTGGCCATCCTGCCGCTCGCGTCGCGGGGGTAGCCCAGGATCGCCATCCGGCCGCGCCACACCGCGATGTCCCAGATCTGGAACCCCGGCGGCTTCCGGTAGGCGAACACCCGGGAGCCGTCGGCGCGCCACGCGGAAAGCGCGAGCCGTGCCAGCGAGAAGGTGAGCATCGCGTCGCCGCCCGCGGCGAGGCTCGACGGGTCCAGCACGCCCTCGGGCAGTGGACGTCCGGGGACGAGCGTCTCCACCTTTCCCGAGCTCACCTCGCAGCGGCGGACCCCCATGCCGGTGGCGACGGCGACGTGCCCGCCGTCCAGCCACGCCACGTCGCCCGCGTAGTCCGGGGGGCGGATGGGGAGCCGGTGGTCGTGCTCGAGGACGGCCTCGAGCGTCGCGGGCCGTTCCGGGGAGGCCGCGGCGGCCACCGCCGCCAGGGCGAGGACGAGGGCGATCGCCGGGCGGAGCACCTTCATGGACCGTTCCTCCCCAGTGTGGCTATCCTCAGGATACGCGATGACGCCGGGGCGTCAGTGGACGATGATGATGTCGTAGCAGATCATGCACCCGTCGCCGGTCCCCCCACAGAACGCCGGGACGCCGTCGCCGGGATCGATCACCCGTCGGTCCGGGTAGGTGTCGCACCGCTTCGGAAGGGCGAGGAGCGGTGCCGCCGCCAGCGCGGCGAGCCCCGCGGCGGCCACCGCCGCCAGGATCCGGTGGACGATACGCCTCCTCAATGAGACCTCCTTTCGTCTCGAGACACTCCGTTCCGTTGCACCCGTCGGATTCCGCAACAGAGACCTTCCTCCGCCCGGCGATCACACCAAGTCCATGGCGGGGGGGTTGTCAAGCCCCCGGGACGCTCCGTCTGGTGGCTCCCGGTGGGCCCGCGGCGAACCAGCTCCGGCGAGCCCCCGCCCCCCGCCGCGCCCGCGGCCCGGAGATGGTCTGTGTCCCCAACTCGCGGATGGTCTGTGTCCCCGACTCTGCGCGCCCTGTGTCCCCAACTCGCGGATGGTCCGTGTCCCCGACTCTGCGGCGAGCTCTCGCGGGCGGTGCGCGGGTGGTGTGTGTCCCCAGCTCGCCGCGCCCCCAGCTCGCCGTGGTGTGTGTCCCCACCTCGGGTGGCCCCCGGGGGGCGACGGCCGGCGCTACCCCTCGGGCTCGATCACCTCGCGGCCGCCGGGGTAGGGGCGCAGCGCCTCGGGGATCGCATCGAGGATGCCGGGAGGCAGCGCCCCCACGCCCCGCCCGCGTGCGATGGCGAACACGGCCGACCCCCGGGGGTCTCTCAGACCAGCCGCCGAAGGAAGGTGAGCGCGGGGGCGACCCGGATCCCCCCCGGGGTCACGTAGTCCTTGCGCCCGTCGAGGGCGATCTGCCACGCCTCCGCTCCGGGGAACCGTGCGGCGAGGTACCGCAGGCCGCGCGAGGGCCGGCTGTCGGAGAGCTTGGTCTCCACCATGAGGACCGGTTGCCGGCGCTCGGTCACCACGAAGTCCACCTCCCGTCCCTCGCTGTCGCGGTAGTACCTGAGCTCCACGTCCCGCCCCTCCACATCCTGAAGGAACGACGTCCACTTGAGGAGATGGCACGCGACCAGGTTCTCGAACCGTGGACCCGGGTCGGGCACCTGGTTCCACAGGAACAGGTACAGCTTCTGCGCCTTCTTGAGCGTCCGCAGCCGCGGCCCGCCGAAGGGCGGCACGCGAAAGAAGGCGTAGAGTCGCTCGAGCGCGTCCAGCCAGGAGGCCGCCGTCCGGTGCGCCACCCCGAGGTCCTCCCGGAGCGCATTGACCGAAAGCGGCGAGCCCACCAGCTCCGGCACGCGCAGCATCAGCAGCTCGAGGGCCGCGAGGTCCCGCATCGCGGTCAGCGTGCGGACCTCCTCGTGCACCAGCAGCATCCGGTACTCTCGGGCCCACCGCCGCGCCTCGGTCTGCGACCCGGACAGGAACGGCTCGGGGAACCCCCCCAGAAGGACGAGCTGTTCGAGATCCTCGCGCGAGGCGATCCCGAGCTCGGCCACCGAGAACGGGTGGAGACGGAGAAGGTGGTACCGGCCCTGGAGGGAGTCTCCGGAGTACCGCAGGACCTCCAGCCGCGCGCTCCCGGTCACGAGGATCCGCCGCGCCCCGGGCGCCGCGTCCCATAGCCCCTTGAGGAAGTTCCTCCAGGACCGCCACTTGTGGAGCTCGTCGAAGATCCAGAGCGACGCCGGTGGCAGCTCCCGGCGCAGGATCCGCTCCCGGTGCTCGGGCACATCCCAGCAGAGATACCCTTCCCGGGCGCCCTCGAGCGCCAGCGCGAGCGTCGTCTTGCCCACCTGTCGCGGCCCCGCCAGGAACACCATCTTCCTCGCGAGATCGCGCTCCACCTGGGGCTGGAGGTAGCGCCGGATCATGGCGGAACGCTACTGAGTTCTTGGACCGATGTCAAGAATGACATAGGACAATCTTGATGTCAGTACGAGACTCCAGACGCACGGCGCTCGACGAGCCGATGGCCGCCTGCAGGAGCGGAACGCCGCCCGGAGGAAGGATCCGGCGGGCACCCCCGCCGAGGCCCCCACCCGGCCTGCCCAGACCGACCCGGAGGCGACCGGCCCATCCCAGCCGCCACCTCCCTCTGCCGGCGCTACCCCTCGGGCTCGATCGCCTCGCGGCCGCCGAGGTAGGGGCGCAGCGCCTCGGGGATCACCACCGAGCCGTCCTCCCGCTGGTAGTTCTCGAGCACCGCGATGAGGGTGCGGCCCACCGCGAGGCCGGAGCCGTTGAGGGTGTGCACCAGCCGCGGCCGGCCACCGCCCGACGGGCGGAACCGGATGCCGGCGCGGCGGGCCTGGAAGTCGGTGCAGTTGGAGCAGGAGGAGATCTCCCGGTACCGCCCCTGGCCCGGCAGCCACACCTCGAGGTCGTACGTCTTCGCCGCGGCGAACCCCATGTCCCCAGTGGACAGCGTCACCACCCGGTAGGGAAGGCCCAGCCCCTGGAGCACCGCCTCGGCGTGGCCCGTGAGCTCCTCCAGCGCCTCCCACGACCGCTCGGGATGGACGATGTGCACCAGCTCCACCTTGTGGAACTGGTGCTGGCGGATCAGCCCCCGCACGTCCCGGCCGTGGGAACCCGCCTCGGCCCGGAAGCACGGCGTGAAGGCGCAGTAGCGCAGCGGCAGCGCCTCCTCGGGCAGGATCTCGCCGCGGTGGAGGTTCGTCACCGGGACCTCGGCGGTGGGCACCAGGTAGAGGTCCTCCCCCTCCACCTTGAACAGGTCCTCCGCGAACTTGGGCAGCTGCCCCGTCCCCACCAGGGCGGCCGCGTTCACCAGGTACGGCGGCAGCACCTCGGTGTAGCCGTGCCGCTCCACGTGCAGGTCGAGCATGTACCGGATCAGCGCCCGCTCGAGCGCCGCGCCCATGCCCCTGAGCACCGCGAACCGCGCCCCGGCGATCCTGGCCGCCCGCTCGAAGTCGAGGATCCCGAGCGCGGGCCCGAGGTCCCAGTGGGCACGGGGCTCGAAGTCGAAGGCGGGCGGCTCGCCCCACCGGCGCTCCTCGCGGTTGGCGCTCTCGTCGGGGCCCACGGGGACGCTCTCGTGGACGAGGTTCGGGATCGCGAGCTCGAGCGCCTCCAGCTCGGCCTCGAGCTCCCGCTCCGCCGCCTCGAGCTCCTTGAGGCGGGCGCCGAGCTCGGCCATCTCCGCCTTCGCCGCCTCCGCCTCCTCGCGCCGGCCCTCGCGGTACAGCTGCCCGATCCGCTTGGAGCCCTCGTTGCGCCGGCGCTTGGCCTCGTCCAGCTCCGCCCGCACCGCCCGCCACCGCCGGTCCGTCTCGAGCAGCTTCTCGAGCGGCGCCTCGGTGTGCCGCGCCTCCAGCATCCGCCGGACCCGATCGGGGTCGCTCCGCCACAGCTCCCGCGCCAGCATCTCACCCCTCCTCGCGGCCGCGCACCGCGATCCCGAGCTCCTCGAGCTGCTCGTCGTCCACCGCCGCGGGAGCGCCGGTCATGAGGCAGGTGCCCGAGGTCGTCTTGGGGAAGGCGATGACGTCGCGGATCGACTCCCGCCCGGCGAGCAGCGCCACCATCCGGTCGAGGCCCAGGGCGATGCCGCCGTGGGGCGGCACGCCGTAGCGGAACGCCTCGAGCAGGAAGCCGAACCGCGCCCGCGCCTCCTCCTCCCCGATCCCCAGCGCCGCGAACACCCGGGTCTGCACGCGCGGGTCGTGGATCCGGATCGAGCCGCCGCCGAGCTCCACCCCGTCCACCACCACGTCGTACGCCCGCGCGCGCACCGAGCCGGGGTCGCTCTCGAGCCGGTCCAGGTCCTCGGCACGGGGGGCCGTGAACGGGTGGTGCACCGCGTACCAGCGGCCGTCCTCCGCGCTCCACTCGAGCAGCGGGAAGTCTGTCACCCAGAGGAACGCGTGCCGGCCCTCGGGGATCAGCCCGCGCTCCCGGGCGAGGTGGAGCCGGAGCGCCCCCAGGGCCGGCAGCACCACCCCCTCCGGCCCGGCCACGATCAGCAGGAGATCCCCCTCGCCCGCCCCCGCGGCGTCGAGGAAGCGCCGCACCCCGTCCTCGCCCAGCGCCTTGCGCGCCGGCGAGGCGACGCCGTCCGCGGTCCGCTTCATCCACAGCACGCCGCCGGCGCCGTACGGCCGCACCACCTCCGCGAGGCCGTCGAGCTGCCGGCGCGAGAGGTCGGCCCCGCCGGGGAGCACGACCCCCTTCACCCGGCCCTCGGCCGCCGCCGCCTCGAGCACGCGGAACCCGCACCCCCCGGCGAGGTGGCCCAGCTCCACCAGCTCGAGGCCGAACCGGGTGTCGGGGCGGTCGGAGCCGTACCGCTCCATCGCCTCGCGGTACGCGATGCGCGGAAAGCGCGCCGGTGGTTCGATCCCGCCGAGCGGGAAGACGCGCCGCAGCAGCCCCTCGACGAGCTCGAGGATGTCCTCCTCCTCGACGAAGGAGGCCTCCACGTCGATCTGGGTGAACTCCGGCTGGCGGTCGGCGCGCAGGTCCTCGTCGCGGAAGCAGCGCGCGATCTGGACGTAGCGGCCGAGCCCGGCCACCTGCAGCAGCTGCTTGAACAGCTGCGGCGACTGCGGCAGGGCGTAGAACCGCCCGCGGGCCAGGCGCGACGGCACCAGGAAGTCGCGCGCCCCCTCCGGGGTGGAGCGGGTGAGGATCGGCGTCTCGACCTCCACGAACCCCATCTCGTCGAAGTACCGCCGCGTCTCCAGCACCACTCGGTGGCGCAGCAGGAGGTTCTTCGTCATCTCGGGGCGCCTGAGGTCGAGGTAGCGGTACCGGAGCCGCAGCTCCTCCGAGGCCGCGACCCCGTCCTCGATCACGAACGGCGGCGTCTCGGCCTCGGCGAGCAGCTCCATCCCGGTCACGCGCACCTCGATCTCGCCGGTGGCGAGCTCGGGGTTCGCCTGCCCCTCGGCGCGCGGCCGCACCCTCCCCCGCACCCGGATCACGTCCTCCGCCGAGAGCCGCTCGCCCTCGGACAGCATCTCGCTCTCGAACACCAGCTGCACGATCCCCGTGCGGTCCCTGAGGTCCACGAACACCAGGCCCCCGAGGTCGCGCCGGCGCCGGACCCAGCCCACCAGCTCCACCTCGCGCCCGATGTCCGCGGCCCGCAGGGTCCCGCACCACGGCCGCTCCCACGCCGAGATCCCCATCGCACCTCCAGCCCTCACCGGGCACCGAGAGGGTAGAGGCTCGCCCCGGCCGAGTAAAGGGCCGGCGCGCGACAGGAGATGGGGACACAGACCTGCTCGTAAGAAGGGGACACAGTCGAGCTCGCGAGAAAGGGACACAGTCGAGCCGCGACAGGAATCCGGCCGGGCCCGGCGATCTCGGGCTCGGCTGGTGCCGCACGGGGCGTCCCCTCCCCACCGGGACCGGGGCGCCGTCCACGATCGCCGGGAGCTCGGGGCCATCCGAGACCCCGCGCGTCCCGGAGGACGGCACGGCCACGGGCGCGGGTCCGCCTCGCCGTCACGCCGCCCGCCTCCCGGCACGCCCGAGACGCGGGCCTCACGCCACCCCGTCTCCCGATCTCGGGGGTCCCCCCGGGTTTCCACATCGGCCACGCCCTCGACCGCGACCGGACCCGTCCCCACGGCCGCATCCGCCTCCGGAGCCGCGGGCGAGACCCGCGAACGGCGGGATGGACCATGCCCGCGGCTCCGGGCCCGGACGCGCCTGCAGGTACCGACAGCGAAGCCGGACGCGAGGACTCCAGTGGTCTGTGTCCCCAACTCCTCCCGCGCTCGTGATCCGTGTCCCCGGCTCCGGGCGGTCCGTCTCCCCGACTCGCGTGATGCGTCATCAGCTGGTGTGTGTCCCCAACTCCGCGTGATGCGTCATCAGCTGGTGTGTGTCCCCAACTCCGGTGTGCCAACTGCCA
>CAYTTB010000067.1:0-17441 GCA_964440565.1 uncultured Thermoanaerobaculia bacterium | reverse complement strand
TTCCCCGAGTTGTGGCTGCGGGCGTCCCCGCCCGCACAGAGGGCATCGGCCCATGCCCGGCCGCAGGCGTCTCCACCCGCAGGGAAGCCCGGAGGCCGGATGACTCCGCCGCGCCTTCACGGCGGGCGAGGACGCCCGCCGCCACGACAGGTTGTATCTGCTGTATTTATGTATTGTGGCCGCGGGCGTCCCCGCCCGCGGACTGCGGGCGCCCCCGCCCGCACAGAGGGCACTGGCCCATGCCCGGCCGCAGGCGTCTCCACCCGCAGGGAAGCCCGGAGGCCGGATGACTCCGCCGCCTCAGGCGCTCTCGCCGAGCTCGGCGAGGATCCGCCGCGCTGCGGCGAGCGGGTCGCCGGCGCGGGTGACGGGCCGGCCGACGACGAGGACGTCGGCACCGGCGGCGACGGCGTCGGCGGGGGTGACGATGCGCCGCTGATCGTCGGCGGCGGCCCAGGCGGGGCGGATGCCGGGGGTGACGACGAGGAAGCCGGGGCCGCAGGCGTCGCGGATGGCGGCGGCCTCGCGAGCGGAGGCGACCACGCCGTCGAGGCCGCAGTCGCGCGCGAGGAGCGCCCACCGGAGGACCAGTTCGAGGGCCTCCGCCCCGATCCCGAGCTCCTCGAGCGCGGCGCGGTCGAGGCTGGTGAGCACGGTGACCGCGAGCACCTTCGGCCGCGGCCGGCCGGCCGGCGTGCCCTCGGCGGCGCCGGCGGCCGCCGCCTCGAGCATGGCGCGCCCTCCGGAGGCGTGGACGTTGAACATCCCCACCCCCAGGGCGGCGCAGTTGGCGGCGGCACGGCGCACCGTGTTGGGGATGTCGTGCAGCTTGAGGTCGAGGAAGACGCGGGCACCGGCGGCGGCCACGGCCTCCACGAGGGCCGGGCCGTGGGCGGTGAACGCCTCCAGCCCCACCTTGAGCCAGCCGGCAGCGGGCGCGAGCCGCTCCGCCATTCCCACGATCCACTCCCGGTCGCTCCCGTCGAGGGCGACGCACAGCCTCTCGCGCGGATGGGTCACGGCGGCACCTCCAGTGCGCCCACGAGGTCGGCGACGCGGGCCACCCCGTGCCGGACGCAGTACGCCTCGAGCTCCTCGAGGATCGCGAGCATCGCCCCCGGCCGCCGGAAGGTGGCGGTGCCCACCTGGACCGCGGACGCACCCGCGAGCAGGAACCGGACCGCGTCGAGCCCGGTCTCGATCCCGCCGATCCCCACCAGGGGGACCTCCGGCAGCGCCCGGTGGACCTCCCACACCATCCGCAGGGCGATGGGGCGGATCGCGGGGCCGGAGAGGCCGCCGGTGACCCGGGCCAGCGCGGGCCTGCGGGTGTGCGGATCGATCTCCATGGCGCGGATGGTGTTGACGAGGGAGAGGGCGTCGGCGCCCCCCGCGACGGCGGCGCGGGCGGTGGCGACGAGGTCGGGGGCGTTGGGGGAGAGCTTGACCCACAGCGGACGGCGGGTGGCGGCCCGGCAGAGGCGGGTGAGCGCCTGGAGCTCGGC
Organism: uncultured Thermoanaerobaculia bacterium; assembly: GCA_964440565.1. Taxonomy (GTDB): domain Bacteria; phylum Acidobacteriota; class Thermoanaerobaculia; order Thermoanaerobaculales; family Sulfomarinibacteraceae; genus CAYTTB01. Next base: position 15,936 of record CAYTTB010000067.1, on the reverse strand, counting down.
CGGGTCGTGCCCGAACTCGATGCCCCCCGAGGAGACGTTGGGGCAGGAGACGTTGAGCTCGTAGGCGTGGACCGCCGGCTCCGCCTCGCACCGCTCGATCACGGCCACGTAGTCCTCGGGCCGCTCGCCGAACACGTTCACGACCACGGTGACCCCGCGCGCGGCCAGCGCGGGCAGCTTCTCGCGACAGAACGCCTCCACGCCGATGTTCTCGAGGCCGATGGCGTTGAGCATCCCGGCCGGGGTCTCGGCGATGCGGGGCATGGGCGCCCCGCGGCGGGGGGCGGGGCTCAACCCCTTGGTGACCACGCCGCCGAGGCGCTCGGGCGGGCACAGGTCGGGGAGCTCGAGCCCGTACCCGAACGTCCCCGAGGCCGCCAGCACCGGGTTGCGGAGCTCCAGCGTCCCCACCCGCACGGTCAGCTTCACCGCCGTCACAGCGCCCCCCAGTCGACGGCCTCGGCCGGCAGCACGGGCCCCTCCCGGCAGACGCGGAGGTTGCTGCCGTCGCTCCCGGGCACCACGCACCCCAGGCACACCCCCACCCCGCACGCCATCCGCTCCTCCAGGGCGAGCTCGGCCGGGACGCCGTGCTCGGCAGCGAGCCGCGCCACCTCGCGCAGCATCGGCAGCGGCCCGCACGCCCGGAGGCCGTCGTACCGGCCCTCCGCCAGGCGTTCCGCGAGCGCTTCGGTGACCAGCCCGCGGCGGCCGGCGGTGCCGTCGTCGGTGGTCACCACCAGCTCGCCCCCGGCGGCGGCCGCCGCGCGCGCGCACCGCTCCGGCTCGAGGAGCTCCCGCGCGGTGGCCGCGCCCACGATGAGGTCGGCGCGGCACGGCGCGGCGGCGAGGCGCTCGAGGTGGAAGAGGACCGGCGGCAGGCCGATGCCGCCCGCCACCAGCGCCAGGCGGGCGCCCTCGGCCACCGGCCCGAACCCGTTGCCCAGCGGCCCCAGGAGCCGCCCGCGGCTGCCCGGGGGCAGCTCCCGCCACAGCGCGGTGCCCGCACCCACGACGCGGATCATCAGCTCCACCACCGCGCTCCCTCCCCGGCGGCGGTACCCGGCCACCGAGAACGCCCGCCGCCAGAACGGGCTCTCTCCGCCCGCGGCTGCCAGCATCACGAACTGTCCGGGCCGGGGCTCGGGCAGGGGAGGCTCGGTGAGGAGCTCCAGGGCGTAGCTCGAGGGCGTCAGCTGCCGGCGGGCGGCGAGGGTGGCGGCGACGTCGCGGCGCGCTACCATGGCCGCGCCATTATGCGGGTTCGGGCGCTCGTGATCCAGGCGGCGGCGGCGGGAGCCGAGGCGGGCCTCCTCACGCTCGGGCTGCTGCTGCGCCTCAACCCCGAGCTCGAGCCGTCGGCGGGCCGGATGGCGCTGGCGGCGGTGGCGTGGGCGGGGTGGGGTGTGGTGGGCGTGGGGCTGCCGCTGGCGGTGGTGCTGGCGGTGGTGGCGCGGGGGGCACGCCGGGAGCGCTCGCCGGCGGTGCTGGCCACCGCGGCGATGGCGGTCCTGCTCGCGGTGGCCGCGGTGCTGGCGCGGGCCAACGCGGAGCTCTACCGGGCGTTTCTCTCCGGCTCGGGGCACCGGCTCCTGGGGCAGGACGCCGTGGCGCTGGCGGTGGCGGCGGTGCTGGTGGGGCTGGCCGCCCACCTCGGCGCGCGGCACCGCCGGCTGGGGCCGTGCTGGGCGGGGATCGCGCTGGCGGTGACGGTCCCGCTGCTCCGGGTCGCGTGGCAGCCGAGCCCCCGGCCGGCGCCGCCAGCGGGCGTCCCCGAGGTGCCGCCCGCGACGCGTCCCCTGCTGGTGGTGGGGGTGGAGGGGCTGGACGTCAACTTCCTGCTCGAGTGGGTGGGCTCGGGACGGTACCCGACGCTCGACCGGCTGCTGGCGGAGGGGGCGTGGGGCGAGGTGGTGGGGTACCGGCCCTACCTGCGCACGTCGCTGTGGACCTCCCTCGCCACCGGGTGCTACCCGAGGCGGCACGGGGTCCGGATGCGCCGCACGGTGAGGGTCCCGGAGCTCGGGGACCGGCCGGTGGGCCTCCTGCCGTGGACCCCGCTCGGGAGCCGGTGGTTCCTGCCCCCGTGGACGAGCCCGGGCCCGCCGCCGCGGCCGCGCCGGCCGCCGCTGTGGCGGTGGCTGGCGGGCCGGCGCGCTCCGGCCGTGGTGCTGGGGTGGCCCGGCGCGCCGGCGCGGATCCGGGAGCCGGGCCCCGGGCGGCTCCCCACGGGGCTCAGGCCGGCGCTCGTGGAGGCGCTGGGGCGGGTCCCGGGGGAGCACGGGCGGCTCATGGCCGCGATCGCGGCGGACGCCGGCCGGGTGGAGGCCGCGGCGGCCGCCGCGGAGGCCGGGGCCTCCTCGGTCTGGGTCCGGATCGGCGCGCTGGCGCGGCTGCGCGAGCGGTTCGAGGCGGCGGGCCCCGCGAGGCCCGAGGAGCGGGTGGTGATGGAGCTCGGGATCGAGGCGCTGGACGGTCTCCTGGAGCGCCTCCTGGAGGCGTGGGGAGAACGCGGGCCGGTGGCCGTGGTCTCCCCGGTGGGACGGCGGCGGCCGGAGGGGTGGGCGGCGGTGCGGAACCTCCTCGCCGGGAAGGGCGGCGAGCGGGTGACCGCCCGCGGGGTGCCGCCGGGGATCGCGGTGGTGATGGCGCCGGGGGCCGTGCCCGGGCGGAGGTTCGCGCCGTGCCAGGTGGTGGACGTGACGCCGACGCTCACCTACCTGCTGGACGTCCCCCTGCCGACCTGGGTCGAGGGCCGGGTGATCCTCGAGGCGATCGAGCCCGGCTACCTCGCCGAGCACCCGCTGCGGGTGGCGGAGTGAGACTCCCCGCGGTCCGCCGCTCGGGGTGACGCGCCGCCTCCGGCGGCGCGTCACTTCGCGTCGTACCAGGAGGGGCCGGTGCCGATGTCCACCACCAGCGGGGCTTCGAGCTCCACCACCCCCTCCATGGCCCGGCGGACCTCCTCCACCGCCGCCGCCACCTCGGCCTCGGGCGCCTCGAGGAGGAGCTCGTCGTGGACCTGGAGCACCAGCCGCACGCCGGAGCCCTCGAGGCGCCGGTCGAGCTCGATCATCGCCAGCTTGATGATGTCGGCGGCGGTGCCCTGGATCGGGGCGTTGATCGCCATCCGCTCGGCCGCGGCCCGCACCGGCTGGCTGGGGTGGTCGAGGTTGGCGATCCTGCGGATGCGCCCGAACATGGTGGCGACACGGCCCTCGCGCCGGGCGCGTTCCAGGACGGCGTCGAGGAAGGCGCGCACCCCGGGGAAGCGGGCGAAGTACGCGTCGATGAACGCCTGCGCCTCGGCCGGCTCCACCCCCAGCTCGCGGGAGAGGGAGTACGCGCCCATCCCGTAGATGAGGCCGAAGTTGATGGTCTTGGCGGCGCGCCGCTGCTCGGGCGTGACCTCCCCTGGGCGGACGCCGAACACCGCCGCGGCGGTGGCGCGGTGGATGTCCTCGCCGCGGCGGAACGCCGCGAGCAGCCCCGGGTCGCGCGACATGTGGGCGAGCACGCGGAGCTCGATCTGCGAGTAGTCCGCGGCCACCAGGCGGCACCCGGGGGCGGCCACGAACGCCCGCCGCACCTGGCGTCCCAGCTCGGTGCGCACGGGGATGTTCTGCAGGTTGGGGTCGGAGGAGGAGAGGCGCCCGGTCGAGGTGACGGTCTGGTGGAAGCGGGCGTGGATCCGGCCGTCCGGGCCGCGCAGGCGGAGCAGCGCCTCGATGTAGGTGGACCTGAGCTTCGCCTGCTCGCGGTACTCGAGGATCAGGGCCGGAAGCCGGTACCCGCGCCGGGCGAGCTCCCCGAGCACCTCCACGTTGGTGGAGGGGCGCCGGGTCTTGCTGGTGCGCCGGAGCACCGGGTAGCCGAGCCGCTCGAACAGGACCTCGGCCAGCTGCTGGGGGGAGTTGACGTTGAACGGCGTGCCGGCCTCCGCCGCGATCTCCCGCTCGAGCTCCGCGAGCGATGCCTCGAGCCGGCGCCCCAGCTCCTCCAGCACCTCGGCGTCCACCGCGATCCCGGCCCGCTCCATGGCCTCGAGCACCGGCACCAGCGGCGCCTCGATCCGCTCGTAGACGGGCTCGAGGCCCTCCGCCTCGAGCCGCGGCGCCAGGGCGGCGTGGAGCGCCGCGGTGAGCACGGCCGCCCGCGCGGCGGGCCCCGCCCCGGGCGGTGCCCCGCCCGGCTCGGGCAGCGCCGCGAGGTGGCGCCGCGCCGCGCTCTCCAGGTCCACCGGCTCCCCCGGGTCGAGCAGGTACGCCTCGAGCTCGGTGTCGCGCGGTGCCGCGCTCCACTCGCACCCCGCGTCGCGCAGCGCCCGCAGGAGCTCCTTGGAGCCGTGGACGGACCACTCGGGGCCGAGGCGCGGTGCGAGCGTGCCGGCCACCGCGGCGGGCTCGGCCCGCAGCAGCGTCACGCGGCCGCCGGTGGCCACCGCGACCCACCCCTCGACCGTCGCCACGGCGCCGGGGCCGGCGGCGGCGAGCGCCCCCGCGCCGTCCACCGTCGCCACGGCCGCGGGCGCCCGTTCGGAGGGGAGCTCGAGCTCCCTGAGGAGCGTGTCGAACCCGAGGCGGCGGTAGAGGGCCGCGAGGCGGGCGGCGTCGCCCCCGCCGCGGCGGAGCGCGTCCAGGTCGAGGGGCAGGTCGAGGTCGGTGCGGATCTCCACCAGCCGGCGGGAGAGCTCCACCTCCTCCCGGTGAGCCTCGAGGGCGCGCCGCGCCCGCGGCGGCAGCTCCTCGAGGTGCTCGTAGAGCGCCTTCACCGAGCCCCAGCGGCGGATCAGCTCCTTCGCGCCCTTCTCGCCGATCCCCTTGCAGCCGGGGACGTTGTCCGAGGGGTCCCCCATCAGCGCGAGGACCTCGGGAACCTGGCGTGGCGGGACCCCGAAGAGCTCCTCGGCGCCCGCCTCGTCCAGGAGCCGCTCGTGGCGGGTGTGCCAGACGCGGATCCACGGGTCGCGGACCAGCTGCAGCATGTCCTTGTCCGAGGTGGCGATCACCACCTCGAGGGGGACCTCCGCCGCGCGCCGGGCGAGAGTGCCCATCACGTCGTCCGCCTCGTAGTCGGGCAGCTCCAGCCGCGGGATGCCCATCGCCTCGAGCGCCTCGTGCACGAGCGGGATCTGCACCTCGAGCTCGGGCGGCATGGGCTTGCGGTGGGCCTTGTACCGCTCGTCCAGCCGGGTGCGGAAGGTGACCCGGCTCACGTCGAACGCCACGCCCACGTGCGAGGGCTCGAGCTCGGCCAGCAGGCGGTGGAGCATCCGCAGGAACCCGTACACCGCCCCCGTGGGGGTGCCGTCGGGCGCCGTCAGCGGGGCGCGGATCGCGTAGTGGGCCCGGTACAGGTTCGAGTGGCCGTCCACCAGCAGCAGGCGGTCCATGCGCTCATCATACGCCGCCCTTGCTATGATGAACGCGCCAGGTCGGGCGGTGGAGGACGAAGCGTGATCGTGACCTGCCCACGCTGCGAGGCGAAGTACCGGTACGACGAGGCGCGGTTCGGCGGCGCGGCCAAGAAGCGGCTGAAGTGCCCCAGGTGCGGCGAGGTGTTCGAGGTCGCCAACCCGCGCGGGGGCGAGGAGCTCGATGCCACCAACGTGGACTCGGCGCGGAGGGCGCGGCCCACGCCGCCTCCCGGGGCCACCACCGACAAGATGAGGGTGGAGGCCGAGGCCCCCGAGCTCCCGCAGCTCGCGCCGCTGCCCAGGAACCTCCGGTTCTCGCTCGCCGTGATCGCCGGCTCGCAGGCGGGCACCGTGTTCCCCATCTCCAAGCCCCGGGTGTACCTCGGGCGCGGCTCCACCATGGACATCCAGCTCAAGGACGCCGAGGTGTCGCGGCGCCACGCGATGCTGGAGATCCGCGGGGAGGAGGGGACCATCACCGATCTCGGGTCCACCAACGGCACCTACGTGGACGGCGTCCGCGTGGAGCGCGCCACCATCGGCCACCAGAAGGAGTTCACCCTCGGCTCCACCACCCTGATGTTCCTGGTCACCCCGGTGGAGGAGGCGGCGGTCTGAGCCCCTGCCGGGCGGATCGCCGCCGCGGCCCGCTCCGGTGCCGGGCCCGGCCTCGGCTCGGGCGGACACCGGGCTCGGTTCGGCGGTGGGCGGCCCGTCATCCGGCACTCCTGGGGAGACCGGGATGGGCGCTGCCCGTTCACCCCACCCACCGCGAGGGAGAGCCCGAAGTACCTCTCCGGGGGGAGGTTGACAGCGGCGTCGCGATGATTACACTCGTTCTCGATCTCGAAGAGCTCGCGAGAGAGACGGAGAGAAGAAGAGAGGAGGCAGGGAGAGGATGAGGCGTGCGCTGCGTGGTTCCGGTTGGGTTCTGGCGGCGGGGCTCCTGGCGACGCTCGTGGGCCCCGGGTTCCCGGGAGCCGCATGGGCGGAGGGACCGCGTGGTGACCTGATCCCCCGGGAGCAGGTCACCGCGCGGCGGATCGCCGAGGTGTTCCGCGGGGCGTTCCTCGACGCGGCGGTGGACAAGGACGGGGACGTCCGGGTCACGGAGGAAGGCGGGTACAAGGTCTACTTCAGGATCTACGGCGAGCAGGAGCTGCTCGGGGTGTACGCGCTGTTCCGGTTCAAGAAGGGCACCTCCCGGCGGGCGCAGCTCGAGCTCGCCAACACCCTCAACGACCAGACGCTGCTGGTCCGCTACAGCGTGACGGGTGACGGGATCCTGTACGCGGATTACTACCTGCCGTACTCCGGGGGGGTCCGCGCGGACCAGCTGGTGCGGTCGTACCGCTGGTTCCTCAAGGCGCTGCGCGCCGGGCTGGCGCGGTACGACACCGACGACATCGTGGAGTAGCCCGGAGGCCCCGGCAGCCGGCGGCGCCGGGCCGCCGCCCCGGCTCCGGATCCAGGCACGGGGAGGTGGCGGTCCCGGCTCCGGCCGCGGTCCCGGACACCGGGCCCTCTCGGCCCGCCCCTCGCGGTCCCGCCGCGGGATCTGCCCTCCCCCTCCCCGCGGCTGCAGCGACGAGGGCAGCGGGCCGTGCCGTCTCGCCGGGCCCTCCGCGAGGGCGTGAGCGGGAGCGCCTCGTCTCGGACCCCGCTGCCCGCCGGAGGGCCCGTCCCCCACCGGTGGCGCCGGCTCCCCGGCGGCCGCCGCCGCCGTGCCGCGGGTTCGCGACGGCGCGCGCAGGTCCGTGCGGCCGCACGCCGCGCGGACCTGCCATGAGGGTTGTACAATCGGCGCGCCCGCGCCAGAGTGGCGGGCGAGCCGCGCGGCGGGTCGGGATCCGCCGTCGGCACGGGTCCTGCATGTTCCGACGGACGGCGCCGCGCCGGCGCCCGCGACACCACAGGAGGAGGCTCCCATGATCGAGGTCGAGCACCTCTCGAAGACGTACGTGGACGTGCCGGTGGTGGACGACGTCACGTTCTTCGTCCCCGAGGGGCAGGTCCTCGGCTTCCTCGGCCCCAACGGCGCCGGGAAGACCACCACCATGCGGATGATCACGGCGTTCCTGCCGCCGACCTCGGGCCGCGTCGTGGTGGCCGGGGTGGATCTGGACCAGGATCCCGTGGAGCTGCGGCGGCACGTGGGCTACCTTCCGGAGAACGTCCCGCTCTACCCGGAGATGCGGGTGGAGGAGTACCTCCGCTACCGCGCCGACATCGAGGGCGTGCCTCGCTCGGAGGTGCGGGCGGCGGTGGATTACGTGCTGGAACGGTGCATGATCGGGGACGTCCGCCGGCAGGTGATCGGTACCCTCTCCAAGGGGTACCGGCAGCGGGTGGGCCTGGCGGGGGCGCTGATCCACCGGCCCAAGGTGCTGATCCTCGACGAGCCCACGGTGGGGCTGGACCCGAACCAGATCATCAAGGTGCGCGAGCTCATCCAGGAGCTCGGCAAGGACCACACGGTGATCCTGTCCACCCACATCCTGCCCGAGGTGGAGCAGGTGTGCGAGCGGGTGCTCATCATCGACCACGGCCGCATCGTCGCGGACGGGAGCCCGGAGGCGCTGCGCACCCAGCTGGTGGGCAACCCGGTGGTGGTGGCCCAGCTGCGCGGCGCCGACGGCGCCGGGCGCGAGGCGCTCGAGGCGCTCCCCGGGGTGCTCGAGGTGCGCGAGCTGGGCGAGGGGCGTTACCGGATCGAGCACGAGCGGGAGCGCGACCCGCGCGAGGCGATCTTCCACCTCGCGGTGGAGCGGGGGTGGGTGCTCACCGAGCTCGCCCAGCAGGCGGCGAGCCTCGAGGACGTGTTCGTGCGGCTGACCACCAGCGATTCGGCGGCCGGCGGGGAGGGCGCGGCGCCCGAGCCCGAGCGCGAGCCCGAGCCGGCGACGGCCGGGGAGGAGGTGTGACGTGCGCAGCGTGACAGCGATGATCCGGCGCGAGCTCATCGCGTACTTCTCGTCGCCGCTCGCCTACATCGTGCTCACCGCGTTCCTGTTCCTGCAGGGGTACGTGTTCTACCTGATCGTCTCGTACCTCAACGACCCGCGCACCCAGGCGATGACGCCGCTCAGGCTCTTCTTCGGGGGCACGATCTTCTTCTGGTTGTTCCTGCTGTTCGTGGTGCCGGTGATCACCATGCGGCTCGTCGCCGAGGAGCGCCGCTCGGGGACCATCGAGGTGCTGCTCACCTCGCCCGTCACCGAGGGCCAGGTGGTGGCGGCCAAGTTCCTGGCCGCGATGCTGTTCTACCTGATCCTCTGGCTGCCCACGCTGGTCTACGTGGGGATCCTCGAGCACTACGCGACCATCGACCTCGGGCCGGTGGCGTCGGGGTACCTGGGCGTCCTGCTGCTCGGGGTGCTGTTCCTGGGCGTGGGTACCTTCACCTCGACTCTCACCAACAACCAGCTCATCGCGGCGATCCTCGCCTTCGCGGCCATGGTGGTGCTGTTCTCGGTGGGCCTCGTCGAGCAGCTGCTGGTCTCGTCGAGCGCGATCAAGGGCGCGCTCGAGTACATGAACCTGTGGACCCACATGGACGACTTCGCGCGCGGGATCGTGGACACCCGGCACGTCGTCTACGAGCTCACCGTGGGCGGTCTGTTCCTGTACCTCGCCGCCAAGTCCCTCGAGGTGAAGAAGTGGAGGTAGAGCCGTGAGGAAGCAGGCGATCCGCTACACAGCCGCCGGTGCGGTCGGGGTGATCCTGGTCCTCGCCCTGACCTTCATGCTCAACTGGCTCGGCGCCCGACACTGGCGCCGGTTCGACTGGACCTCGAGCCACCTCTACACGCTGTCCGAGAAGACGCTGAACGTCCTCGAGGGGCTCGACACCGACGTCCGGGTCGTGGTCTTCATGACCCCGGCCTCGAAGCTCTACGAGCAGGTGAAGGAGCTCCTCGACCGGTACCGGGCCGCGAGTCCCCACATCAAGGTGGAGTTCATCGACCCGGACAAGGAGCCCCTCAAGACCCGGCAGCTCGCCCAGCAGTTCGGGATCTCCGCCGCCAACACGGTGGTGTTCGCGGTGGGGGACCGGACCAAGTACATCACCTCCGACCAGATGGCGGAGTACGACTACTCGGGAATCCAGTTCGGTCAGGGGCCCAGGATCAAGAGCTTCAAGGGGGAGGAGCAGTTCACCGGGGCGATCCTCTCCCTGGTCGCGCCCAAGGTGCCCAAGGTGTACTTCGTGACCGGGCACGGCGAGGCGTCGGTGAAGGGGAGGGGGATGCCCGGCCGCTCCCTCGCGGTGCTCAAGGAGGCGCTCAAGCGCGAGAACATCGAGGCCGACGACACCAGCCTGCTCTCCGGCGAGGTTCCCAAGGACGCCGACGCGCTGGTGATCGCGGGGCCCACCGCACCGTACGCGGAGCAGGAGGTCGAGGCGCTCGACCGCTACCTGGACCGCGGCGGCCGGCTGCTCGTGTGCCTCGACCCGCTGCTGGAGCGCGACGGCACCATGCGGCACGTGCGCCTGGAGAAGCAGCTCGCGAGGCGCGGCGTGGAGTTCCGCGACGACCTGGTGGTGGACCCGTCGCGGCGCCTGCCGTTCTTCGACCTCTCCGCGGTCTACCTCACCGACTTCCGGAGCCACGACGTCACCAAGGGGATGGAGGGGCTCGCGGTGCTGTTTCCGGTGACCCGCTCGCTGGGCTCCGGCTCGGGCGACGGGTACACCGCCCGGCCCATCATCGAGACCACCGCCAAGGGGTGGGGCGAGACCGACCTCGCGGGTGTGCTGCGCGGCCGCGTGGACCGCGACGACCGCGACCACAAGGGCCCGGTGGCCGTCGCGGTGGTCGCGGAGGCGAGGACCGACGAGGGAGGCACGGCCGGGAAGAAGAAGCACGAGACGTCCGAGAAGGGCGCCGCGAAGGCCCCCGGCGGCGAGAAGGGGGCCGAGAGCCCGCGGCCGTGGCGCATCGTGGCGTTCGGGGACTCCGACTTCCTCACCGATGGCCAGATCGCCAACGCCGGCAACCTGACCCTGGCGCTGAACGCCTTCCACTGGCTCGTGGAGCAGGAGGAGGCGCTGGGGATCCCGCCGCGGGCGGTGGAGCAGGTGAGCCTGTTCCTGTCGCGGGAGCAGCTGCGCGCGATCTTCCTGCTGGTGCTCGTGGGGATGCCGGCGGCGGCCATCGTCCTCGGCATCGTGGTCTGGCGGCGCCGGCGGCACTGAGGAGGGCGCCATGCGGACGACCCGGCTCATCGTGCTGGCGATCGTGGTGGCGGGCCTGGGGGCGTTCATCTGGTTCTACGAGCGTCACCAGCCCACCACCGAGGAGGCGATGAAGCGGCAGGACAAGGTCTTCCCCACCCTCGAGCGTGACCGGGTGCGGGCGGTGGTGGTGCGGAACGAGCACGGCGCCTTCCGCCTCGAGCGGCGGGGCGAGGACGAGTGGCGGCTCACCCGGCCCGCCGAGTACCCGGCGGAGCGCTCGGCGGTGAACGGGCTGCTGTCGGCGCTGGAGAACCTCAAGGTGGAGCGGCGGCTGCCCGCCGGGGAGGTGGACCTCGCCGCGTACGGGCTCGACCACCCCAGTCTCGAGGCGATCCTGGAGCTCGACGACGGCACCCAGCTGCCGCTCAGGGTGGGCGGCGAGACCGCGCTCGGCTCCGACCGCGCGGTGACGGTTGACGGGCGCGAGGTCCTGCTGGTGCCCAAGTGGTTCGCCTCCGACCTCGAGAAGGACCTCGACGGATGGCGCTCGCACGACGTGGTGGACGTGTACACCGACCAGGTGGCCTCGCTCGAGATCGAGGCCGGGAGCGACCGGATCCAGGTGGTCAAGGACGGTGACCTCTGGAAGCTGCTCGAGCCCGTCCGCGACCTCGCCGACCGCGACCACGTGCAGGCGCTCATCACGGCGCTCAACGGCCTCAGGGTGGAGGAGTTCGTGGACGACCCGGAGGCCGCGGGCGATCTCGGCCTCGACCACCCCCGCTACCGGGTCAAGATCGTGCGCACCGAAGGCAAGGCCCCGGTGGTGCTCGAGTTCGGGAGGAAGCGCGAGGCGGAGGGCAAGACCCTGGTGGCCTGCCGTCGCGACGGCAGCGAGGTGTTCTGGGTGGGCGACGCGGCGGAGACGCCGCTCGGCAAGGCGCCGGTGCTGTGGCGCTCCAAGGTGGTCTTCCCGTTCGACACCTGGGACGTCCAGGCGCTGGTCGTCGCACCCGCGAAGGGCGAGTCGGTGCGGATCGAGCGGCGGGAGGGGGTGTGGCGGTGCGGCGATCACGACGCCGACTCCACCGCGGTGTACCAGCGCCTGAACAAGCTCGCGCGCCTCGAGGCGAACGGGTACGATCTGGCCGAGGCCGGAACCCCCGAGCTCGGGAAGATCACGCTCGAGCTGGGCGACGCCGACACCCCGCCGGAGAAGCGGCGCAAGATCACCTTCACCTTCCACGCTCCCATGGCGAGGGGCGGCGACGCGCTGGTGGTGGTGAACGCGCGGAAGGTGCGCATGTCGGTGAGCGCCGACGACGCCCGGGCGCTCCTCGAGGACCCGGCGCGGCTGTGCGGGGGCAGCCCGACGCCGACCCCGACGCCGGCGCCCACCGCCACCCCCGCGGCGGGCTGAGCCCCGGCCGGCGCCCGGGGCGCGCGCCCGGGACCGTGGCCCGGGCGCGCGCCGTGCCGTCGCGCCGCGGCGCCGGCCGCGGTCCCCGTACAATGGGGCGGGACCCGTGGATGGGCGAGCCTGAGTGGCGCGCGCGGTTCGACGACCTCCGGCGGCGGCGGCCGGAGCTCGCGGACCGTGTCTGCCGGGCGTTGATCGCGCGGCTCGCCGACCGCGGCCTGCTGGACATGGAGACGCTGGACGAGGACGTGGCCGCGGCGCTGAAGGTGTCCGGGCGGCGCCTCACCTTCGATCCCAACCGGCCCGCTCCTCGCATGCCCCGCGGGGCGCGCAAGGCGCTCTACGACCTGGCGCTCTCCTACGCCGAGCGCCACCTCGAGGCCGAGGAGATCACCGCCACCATCCTCATCACCGAGAAGCGGCAGCTCGCCTACGAGGTCTCGCGCCTGGCCGAGGACGCGGACACGCCGCTGCCCCGGCTCGCGGCCAAGATCCGCGAGTTCCTCGACTTCGCGCCGGGCGAGGCGGTGGCGCCGCGGGAGGACGTGATCGGGACCCGGGCGGCGCTGATCCGGCGCCTGCTCACCGACCAGCTCGACTTCATCGCGGTGGCCAAGTACTTCGTCCGGGTGCGCGACATCGCCGACGTGGTGGACCACATCGTGCCCACCGACGGGTCCCAGGGCCGCCTCGGCGGCAAGGCGGCGGGGCTCGTGCTCGCGCGGTCCATCGTGGCCCGCGCAGCGGAGGAGGGGAGGCTCGAGGCCCGGGTCCGGTTCCCGGAGTCGTACTACGTTCCCTCCAACGGGATCCTGGAGTTCATCGAGCACAACGGGCTCGAGGAGCTGATCAACGTCAAGTACCGCCCGGTGGAGGACGTGCGGCGCGAGTACCCCCTGGTGCAGCGGCTGTTCAAGAGCGCCGAGTTCCCGCCCACCCTGCACGAGGGGCTGCGGCGGATGCTCGAGACGGTGGGGGAGGGGCCGCTGGTGGTCCGCTCCTCGAGCCTGCTCGAGGACCGCATCGGCCACGCCTTCTCGGGCAAGTACAAGAGCCTGTTCATCGCGAACCGCGGTCCCCTGGAGGAGCGCCTGGAGGAGCTGGAGAACGCCATCGCCGAGGTGTACGCCTCCATCTTCGGCCCCGACCCCATCGCCTATCGCCGCGAGCGCGGCCTGCTCGACTTCCAGGAGCAGATGGGGGTGCTGATCCAGCGGGTGGTCGGGCGGGCGGTGGCCGGCATCCACGCCCCGGTGTTCGCCGGGGTGGCGTTCTCCCGGTGCGAGATGCGGTGGTCGCCCAGGATCCGCCGCGACGACGGGATGGCGCGCCTGGTGGTGGGGCTGGGCACCCGCGCGGTGGACCGCACGGTGGACGACTACCCGGTGCTGGTGGCGCTCGGGCAGCCCACGCTCCGCGCGGCGCAGCAGCCGGACGAGGTGTACCGCTACTCGCAGCGGGCGGTGGACGTGATCGACCTCGAGGAGCGGCAGTTCACGACCCTGCCGCTTCCCGAGTTCCTCCGGCGGGTCGGGCGCGCGCTCCCCATGCTCCCGCAGCTGTTCTCCATCTACCGGGACCGCCAGATCCTGCCGGTGGTGGGGATCCTCACCCAGCTGGAGCCCGAGGAGCTGGTGGTCACCCTGGACGGGCTCCTGCGGGGAGCGTTCCCCAGGCAGCTCAAGGCGATCCTGGAGGTGCTCGAGGAGGGGCTCGGGGAGCCCGTGGACCTCGAGCTCGCGCACGACGGCGAGGCGCTCTACGTGCTCCAGTGCCGGGCGCTGTCGGTGGCGTCGGGAGAACGGCGGGTGTCCATCCCGAGCGGGATCCCGCCGCGCGACGTGGTGTTCTCGGCCAACCGGCACGTGAACACCGCCCAGGCGTACGACCTCGAGTGGGTGGTGCTGATCGACCCGCGCGACTGGGAGCGGCTCCCCGACGAGGCCTCCATGCGCCGGGTGGCGCGGGTGGTCGGCGAGCTCGACAAGCGGCTGCCGGCGCGGCGCTTCGTCCTCATGGGTCCGGGACGGTGGGGCTCGCGAGGGGACATCCGCCTCGGCGTGCCGGTGACCTACTCGGACATCTGCCACACCGCCGTTCTCGTGGAGATCGCGCGCCGGCGGGGCGGCCACGTCCCCGACGTCTCCTTCGGGACCCACTTCTTCCAGGACCTGGTGGAGTCGGGGATCGCGTACCTGCCGCTCTATCCGGACGATCCGGAGGTGATCTGGAACGAGGCGTTCCTCGAGCGCACCCCCTCGCGGCTCGCCGAGCTCCTCCCGGAGCACGCCGACCTCGCCGGCGTGGTGCGCGTGATCCACGTCCCGGAGGAGGCGGGCGGACGCCTCCTGCACGTGGTGATGGACGGCGAGGCCGACCGCGCGCTGGCCTGGCTCGCCCCGCCGCACGGCCGCCCGGCGGGGTGAGTCGCCCGCTACACCCAGCCCCGGAGCCGGCAGGCGGTGGCCACGCGCTGGATGGCGATCATGTAGGCGGCGTCGCGCATGAACTCCCCGGTCTCCCCGGCGAGGTCCGCCACCGCGTGGAACGCCGCGGTCATCTTCTGGTCGAGGCGCTCGAGCACCTCCTCGCGCGGCCAGTAGAAGTTCTGGTTGGACTGGACCTGCTCGAAGTAGGAGCAGGTGACGCCGCCCGCGTTGCAGAGGAAGTCGGGGATCACGAAGATCCCGCGGCGCTCGAGCACCTCGTCCGCCTCCGGGGTGGTGGGACCGTTGGCGCCCTCCGCGACGAGCCGTACCGCGGGGTGGATCCGCTCCACGTTCTCCCCGGTGATCTGGTTCTCCAGCGCGGCCGGGATCAGGATCTCCGCCTCCTGCTCGAGCCACGCCTCGCCGGGCAACACGTCGTACCCGGCCTCGCGCGCCCTCGCCGTGTCGATGGTGCCGAACCGGTCGGTGATGGCGAGGAGCTCCTCCACGTCCACGCCGGCGGCGCGCCGGAAGGTGTAGGCGCGGTGGTCGTCGTTGTCCCAGCAGGAGACCGCGACCACCGTGCCGCCGAGCTCGATGAGCTTGCGGGCCGCGTACTGGGCGACGTTGCCGAACCCCTGGATCGCGGCGCGCACGCCGCGCATGGGGATCCCGAGCCGCGCGAGCGCCTCGCGCACGGTGAAGATCACGCCGTACCCGGTGGCCTCGGTCCGGCCCAGCGAGCCGCCCACCTCCACCGGCTTGCCGGTGATCACCCCCGGAAAGTGACCGCCGACGATGCGCTCGTACTCGTCCATGATCCACACCATGTGCTGCGGGTTGGTCATGACGTCGGGGGCGGGGACGTCCTGGACCGGGCCGATGTTCCGGACCACCTGGCGGACCCAGCCCCGGCACAGGGCCTCCTGCTCGCGCGGGGAGAGGTGGTGAGGATCGCAGATCACGCCCCCCTTGCCGCCGCCGAGGGGGACGTCCACCACCGCGCACTTCCAGGTCATCCACATGGCCAGCGCCCGCACCGTGTCCACGGTCTCCTGCGGGTGGAAGCGGATGCCGCCCTTGGCGGGTCCGCGCGCGTCGTTGTGCTGCACCCGGTAGCCGTGGAACACCCGCACCGAGCCGTCGTCCATGCGCACCGGGATCAGGAAGTGGTACTCCCGGAGCGGCCACCGCAGCAGCTCACGGGTCGCTCCGTCCAGGCCGAGCTTCGCCGCCACCGCGTCGAACTGCCGCTGCGCCATCTCGAACGCGTTGAACCCCTCGGCCATGACGCCTCCCTCCGCGCCCGGCTCTTATACGCGCTGGCCCCCGCCGGGTCAAGGCCCAGCGTGCCCGGGAGTTCTGCGACCATGTGGCGGTCGGCGCCCTTCGCCGGCCGAGATGGTCCCGGTGCCGCGCGGCGCGCTCCGCGGGCAGCGCGGGCTTCCGCGAAGAAGCCGAGCCCCCTTCGCGTCGGGGGGCGGCCCGG
>CAYTTB010000066.1:0-19213 GCA_964440565.1 uncultured Thermoanaerobaculia bacterium | reverse complement strand
TCACCCCGTACGTCCCCGACGGGTTCACCCACTCCAGCTTCACCTGTCCCGACGTGGACCGCGCCGTGAGGACCTGGACAGCGGACGGCGTGGCGGCACAGCTGCCCACCACCCTCACCCTCACGTTGTCCACCATCCAGTACCAGCCCCACTTGCCGACGTAGTGGAACCGGACCTTGACGTTGGACGAACCCGCCGCCGCCGCCGTGATGTCCAAGGTCTGGTGGCTCGCAGTCGTGGAGGAGCCCACGTCTTTCGTGTCCCACGTGACGACGTTCGTCCACGTAGAGCCGCCATCGGACGAGACGTCCACGTACGCGAAATCGTTGTTGTCGTAATCGCGATAGTACGTGTCGAACTCGAGCGTCACCTGCGTCGCACCCGCCGCACTGAACGCCGGCGTTATCAGACTGTCGTCCTGTGTTTTCCCGCGACCGTCATAGTCGCTGTCGATGATCTCGAAAGGAGGGGTGATCCCTGAAGGCGCGCTGCGCCCCCCAGGGTTCGTCGTCGTCCAACGCTGCGAGCCCGAGCCTCCGTTTACAAGCGTCCAGCCCGAGGGGGGATCACCGCTCGCGAACGACTCGTCGATCGGCGTACCACTCCCCACCCCCGAGGACCGCTCCACCGTGTTCCCGTCATCCAGCCCGTTCGACCCGTCCACCGCCCGCACGACGTAGTAGTACGTCGTGCCCGAGGCCAGCCCCGACGAATCGGTGTAGCTGGTCGTGGTGACACCGGAGGCGATCCGCGTGCTCGCGTCCGGCGTGAACCCCGAGGTGGTGGAACGGTAGATCGCGTACGTCACCGGCCCCGCGCACTGCGCCGTCGCCGCGCTCCAGGAGAGATCGATGGCACACGCGGTCCCGGTCGACGCCGCCGCCGACGCGAGCCCCGAGAACACCGGCGGCAGGTTGCAGCTGCCCGTCGCCGTCGCCGAGACCTCGGTGGAGTACGGCGACTCGCACGCCTGCGCCGTGCTGTACGCCGTCACCACGTAGTAGTACGTGACCCCACCCTCCACCGTGTTGTCCAGGTACGAGGTCGAGGTCGTGGTGCCCACCTGCGTGTACGGCCCGCCCGACGTCGTGGAACGGTACACCCGGTACTCGCTCGCCCCGCTCACCGCTCCCCAGCTCACCTGGATCGCGTTGTCCCCGCTCGCGGAGGCGGTGAGCCCCGACGGGGCCGTCAGAGAGCAGACGGTGCAATCCGAGAACTTGAAGGCTCCGATCCGGGTGTGCCAGTTGAACGTCCCGTCCGCCGACAGGTACTCGGTGGTGAACCAGAAGGTGCAGTCGTCGCTCGGGTCCACGGTGAGCGCCGAGTAATCGCCCCACCGGCTCAGGTTCGTCGTCTGCGAGCCGGTGCCGTTGAGGAGCACCTGCTCCGCCTGCGGGAGCTGGTTCAGCGGGTCACCGGCCAGCCGTCCCACGTACCAGATCGAGGGATTCATCCCCGAATCGGAGACGCTGTACCCGATGGCGAGGTTCCCCACATGGTCCATGGCGATGGAGCCCATCCAGCGGTAGTGCCCGTCGGTGGGAGCGAACGTGCCGGATTGGTAGAGGCTCCACGAGCCGGTGGTCTTGCGAAGCTCGTACCAGCGGATCCCGCTCCGGCCGTCGCCGGGGTCCACCGAGTGGTTCACGACCATTGCCTCGTGGGTCCCGTAATTCCGGTACGCGAGACGGTACATGAGCCGATCCGCCAACGAATCCAGCTGCTGGGTGGTCCCCAGCTGCGGGATGCACGTCCCGCCCCCACACGCCGGCGTGAAGCTGGCCACCGCGATCGAGGTGGGACCGGTGAAGGTGGAGTTGGACGGCGTCGTCCAGTCCACGCGGAACTCCCACAGCAGGAGGTTGCTTCCGGAGCTACTGAACCCCTCCTTCGCGATCACGTACTCCGGCGAACCCGCGGGTGGCAGCGTGCTCCCGTCGAGATCCGCGGCCAGCATCCCGCCGTAGCTCGAGTACGGGCCGAAGCACACGGCCTGCGCGGACTGCCCGTTGAGCATCGCCGAGCGCTCGTACGCGCACGCCTCGGCGCCCAGCCAGCTACCGCCGGCGGTGAACATGTTGTACGTCACGTAGTAGCCGTCAGGCCACATCGCCAGCTTCGGGTAGTCCGGGAAGTCCGAGAACGTGAACGCGTACCGATACCACTGGCCGGTGGGATCGCCCGTCACCGAAACCGCGATGCACTCGGCGTAACCGGAGTTCACCGCGAACTGGCTGATGACCCACCGCCCCGCCAGCTGGTCGTACTGCACCACGGGGTCCCCGTCGTTGTCGGTATCGCACGGCCCGCCGAAGCCGGACCAGATCGTGTTCCCGGCGGTGGGACCGTAGACGATGCTGCCCGTGCTCTTGTCGAAGATCGCCATGTGCAGGTTGACCCACTGCACGTAGTAGTTGGGTCCCACGTCGCCCTCGGTGTCGGGAGGCGCCACGCTCGCGTTGTAGCCCGACAGCCCTTCCCCCACCCCCTCGAAGTTCACCAGCGGCGCCGGCATCAGCGGGCCAGTGCCGCTCCACTCCTGCAGCAGGAACGGCGGTGCCGCGCCCAGGCTCGCCCCGCTCCGCCCCCCCGGGGCCGGGTTGAGGTCCGGTGGCAGCCTCTTGTTGGGCACCGTGTGGCCGGGGCGGTGTCCCGTGTCCATCCGCGGTGGGATCTCCCTCAGCGGCGGCGATACGTCGAACTTCGCCGGCCGCATCACGGTGAGCCTCGGCGATCTCCCCTGCCCCCACGCCACCGCCGGTACGAGAAGACCGCACACGGCCACCGCCGCCGCGGCGAGAACGATCTCACGAAGCCGCGGCCTCGTTCCTCCCGTGGCTGCCCTCATGGCATGCCTCCCTTCCTTCCGCGAATCCGGCCGCACGCACCCTCCCCACCGGCCGCTTCCCGGCAGCCCGGGAGACCGCATGACCCTCCCGGCCGGATCCCTCCATCCTCAATCTGATCTCCGCGCTCGTCTCGGTCCCAGAGCTCGAGGCGAGGTCTGTTGGTGCCATGATACGGAAACCGGACACGAAGTCAAGGGCGCCCCGGCCCCGCATGTCCGTTTCCCGGACATCCACGGAAGACGAGAGAGCTCCCGTGTCCATGGCGGGTCACCTGAGCGGCAGGGCGACGCCGTAGATCGCCCCCGACTCCGTCCCCACATACGCCAGCGAGCTCAGGTAGTCCCTCGCCGGGCTCCCCACCGCCGCCGTGCCGTCACCCAGCACCACGGACGCCACCACCGCACCCGTGGCCGTGTCCAGCTGGTACAGGCTGCCGTCCGACGACCCCACGTAGATCTCCGACGTCCCCGGCACCACCATCGGCGCCGAGGGATCGGGTACCGCCGTGGTGCTCCACTCGAGCGTCATGCTCGATCCGCTGTCCAGCACCGACCACAGCGGGGTGGTGGTGGCGAAGTACAGGTGCCGCGGCAGCGTGCTCGTGAACTCCGGCACCACGAACCCCTTCACCGCCCCGTCACCCGTCGCGTACGACGCCAGCACCGCCCCGGTGGCCGCGTCCAGCGCGTACACCGTCCCGTCGTTCGTCCCCACGTACACCCGTCCGCCGAACACGACCGGGGAGGCGTCGGCGTCGCCCACCGCCACCGACCACACCTTGCTCGCACCCGTCGAGCTCACGCTCAGACACCACACCGTGTCCGACGAACCCCCCGACCGCGCCCGGCTCGTGAAGTACACCCGGTTCGCGGTGTAGTCCACCGCCGGCGTCGACGAGACGATCCCGATAGCACCCGCACCCCCGCCGTTGTCGAAGCTCCACACCACAGCACCCGTCGATGGATCCAGCGCGTACAGCACGTTCTCCACCGTCACGTCCCGCGTCCCCACGAACAGCAGGTCCACCGAACCCCCGAAAACACCGAAGATCCCGGCGGGCGAGCCCACGAGCATCGTCGCGAGCTGAGGGCTGCGCCAGAGGGTCGAACCGGTTCGGGCGTCCGCCGCGTACACGTGGCCGTCGTCCGAGGCCAGGAACACCACCAGGTCCGAGCTCCCCACCGTGATCGGCACCACCGGCGGGCGCGACTGCGCCACCCCGTTCATCCCCATGGGCTCCCACGAGAACGCGCCGCTGCGCGGCCAGTCGCCGCCGGACCCGGTCGGGTTGAGGCCGTGCAGCATGCGGTCGTTGGCCACCACGAACCCGGCGCCGGTCCCCACGCCGCCCGGGTAGACGCCGGGGGGCTGGAGCGCCGACTCGCCGGCGTGGTACGACCACTTCACCTTCCCGGAGGTGTCGAACGGGCGTGCCCAGACCCGCCGTCCGGTGGAGTAGTCGCCGGCGCCGTCGTCCACGAACACCGTGTAGTAGTAGGTGGTCCCGTCGGTGAGGCCGGCGTCGGTGTAGGTGTCGTAGGCGCCCGGCGTTCCCGCCACGTCCGCCACCACCGTGCACGTGGTGGGGTCGGTGGGGTACGCCGTGGTGTCGCGGCAGATCCGGGTGGAGGCGTACCCCGCCGGCGGGTTGACCCACTCCAGCTTCACCTGGCCCGAGGTGGCGCGGGCGGCGAGCGAGGTCACGTCGTCGGGCGTGCCCGTGCAGCTCCCCGGCACGTCGGCGGTGATCTGGACGTCGTCGAGGTACCAGCCGTCGTCGGTGATCCAGTAGTCGGCGTAGGCCACGAACCCCACGTACACGGTCCTCCCGGCACACCCGCCCGCCGCCCCGGCGGCGGCGCACGCGGCGTCGAGGTCCACCACGGTGCGGGTGAAGGTGTCGTTACGCCCGGACCACACCGGCACGCCGCTGATGGCGTCGTTGTACCCGCCCGAGAGGATCGCCGCGCCGTCCACGTAGGTCCAGGTGGCGCCGTCGAGGGACACCCGCAGGTACGCCCCGTCGTACCCTGACTCGAACCGCCACCGGTGCCAGAAGGCGAGCCGGACGTTGGCGGAGCCCGCGGGCACGGTCACCGGCGGCGGGTAGGCCGCGGCGTGACGGTTGCTGGCGTAGTTCCGGGTGCAGCTCGTCCCCCCGTACCGGAAGATCCTGCTCCCGCCGTGGGCCGCGCAGCGCTGGACGCCCCGCCAGTCCGCCGCGCTGCCCCCGAACACCACCGTCCCCCACCCGGCCATGTCGCCGTCGGGGTAGGTCTCGAACCCCTCGGGCCCGTACAGGGTGGCGGCCGAGCGCGGGCCGTGGGCGGTGGCGGACCGCTCCTCGCCGTTGGCGTCCTCCGCCCCGTTGGAGGCGTCCACGGCCCGCACCACGTAGTGATAGGTGACGCCGTCCAGCAGCCCCGAGGCGTCGGTGTACGACGTGCCCGTGACGCCCCAGGCGATGCGGTTCGCCGCCGACGGCGTGAAGCCGCTCGCGGTGGAGCGGTAGATGGCGTACGTCACCGGTCCCCCGCACCGGGCGGTGGCCGCGTCCCAGGCGAGGTCCACCGCGCACTTGGCGGAGTAGCTCGCCGAGGCCGACACCAGGCCGCCGAACACGGGCGGGAGCGTGCAGCTGCCGGTGGGCGTGGCCGAGACCTCGGCCGAGAAGGCGGACTCGCACGAGGCGCGCGCCGTCACCACGTAGTAGTAGGTCACCCCGCCGTCCACGGTGTGGTCGGTGAACCCGGTCGTGGTCGAGGTCCCGAGCAGCGTGTACGGGCCGCCCGAGGTGGTGGAGCGGTACACGCGGTACTCGGCGGCCCCGGCCACCGCGCTCCAGGCGAGCTCCACCAGGTTGTCCGGAGTGGCCGTGGCGGTGACCCCCGTGGGCGCCGGCAGCGTACACGGCGAGCACGAGGGGAACCTGAACGACGCGATGAACGTCTCCCAGGTGGCGGTGCCCGTGGTGCGCACGTACTCGTTCGTGTACCAGAAGGTGCACCCGTCGGCGGGATCCACGGTCATGGCGGAGTAGTCGCCCCACCGATAGTACGTGCTGGTCTGGGAGCCGCTGCCCGCCACCACCGTGACCTCCCCCTGGGCCAGGGTCCCGGGCGGGTCCGACGCGAGCCGCCCGGCCCAGCGGATGCCGGGGTAGGTGACGGTGGAGGAGACCGAGTAGCCCACCGCGATGTCCCCGTCGGCGTCCAGGGCGGCGTCACCCGCCCAGCGGTGATCGGCGTCGGGGGCGAAGGTCCCCGCCTGCTCCACCGCCCAGCTCCCGCCCGCGGCACGCAGCTCGTACCACCGCATCCCGGCGTGGTCGGTGCCGTCGGCATCCACGGCGTGGGTGGCCACCAGGCTCTCGTGGGTCCCGAAGTAGCGGTACTTCGGGCGGTACATCAGGCGTCCCGCGAGGGCGTCGAGACCCGCGCCCGTGCCCGGCTGCGGGATGCAGTTGCGGGCGTAGCCGCACAGGTTGGTGTCGAAGGGGTATCCCGCCGCCGTGAGGTCGAGGATCTCGGGACCGGAGAAGGAGGCCGCCGAGGGGTTCGCCCAGTCCACGTCGAAGGAGAACAGGAGCAGCTCGTCGCGGTCGTACGGCGCCGCGAAGAGCCAGCCATCGTCCATCAGGGTGAGGAAGGTGGCCCTGCGGGCCGAGGGCGGTGCCGGTCCGTCCACGTCCGCCGGCACCACCGACCACGCCCACGGGTAGGCCGGGTACGGGTAGAAGAACCACACCACCCGCGCGCCCGGATCGCCCGCGAGCATCGCCGGACGTTCCAGCATCGCCACCAGGGTCCCCACGAAGCTCGAACCCGAGAACATGTTGGCGCCGAGCGCGTACCCCCGCGGCCACACGCCGAGCTTGGGCGCGTCGAGCGCATAGCCCCGCCCCGCGTCGAGCAGGAAGTCGTACAGGTACCAGCCGCCGTACACCGGGTCGGAGGTCTGCGAGACCGCGACACACTGGTGCGAGGTGGTCGTCATCTGGGACAGCACCCAGCGTCCGGCGAGCTGGTCGTAGAGCACCACGGGGTCGCCGTCGTTGTGGCTGGCGCAGTCGCCGCCGAGAGCCGCGAACAGCGCGTTGCCGGCGATCGGTCCCCCGATGGCACTGGTGCCCCGGGCCTTGTCGAAGATGTCGAGGTGGAGGTTGACCCACTGGACGTAGTAGCTCGGCCCCACGTCGCCCGCGGGGTCGGGTGGCAGGACGCCGTCGAGGTTCCCGATGCCGGGAAACGCCACCGAGGGCGTGGGCATCGCCGCCCGTGCCTCGCCCTCCCACCGCTGGACCACCGGATCCACCCCGCCCCGCGGCGGCTCCGCGTCACGCAGGGCGGCGGGGACCTCGGCGTCGTTCGGGTTGAGCTCCCGCTCGCCGCCGCCCGGGACCCGCCCGAGAGCCGGCGGCGCCGAGCGCCGGTACGGGGCGAGGTCCACGCTCCCGAGCGGCGGAGCCACGGCGAAGCGCACCGGGGCGACGGCGCCGCGGGCCGGCGCCTGGGTCGCGGCCGCCGCGGCGGGGCCGGCGGCCGCCGCCATCAGGATTGCGGCCACGGCTCCCGGCACCCAATCTGGTGACCTCCGCATCGTCGCACCCTCCGGCCGGGGGACGGTCCCGGCCCGTCGGGGTGCGGTGCACACGGCGTGCCATCGGCGGATCCCGTCTCACCGAGGCTTCCCGCCACCCGGTGTCCCACCTTGCGCCAGCCGTCCCGATCTGGAACGGCTCACGCCCCGGCCGCAGCCCTCCCCCGGCTCTCGCCGGCCGCGGGCGCCAGCGCCGCCGCCAGCACCTCGTCCGCGTGCCGGACGAACTCGATGCGGGCCTGGCGGCGCGCGCGTGGCGGCAGGTCGGCCAGATCGCGCCGGTTCTCCTCCGGCAGGAGGATGTCGCGGATCCCCGCCCTGAGCGCGGCCAGCACCTTCTCCTTGATCCCCCCGACGGGCAGGATATCGCCGCGGAGCGTGATCTCGCCGGTCATGGCGAGGTCGTGCCGCACCGGGCGACCCGCGGCCACGGAGACGATGGCGGTGAGCATCGCGGCCCCCGCCGACGGACCGTCCTTGGGGATGGCCCCCGCGGGCACGTGCACGTGGATGGCGTGGCGGTCGAACCACCTGGCCGGGATCCCGAGGTCCGCCGCCCGCGCCTTGGCGAAGGAGAGCGCAGCCTGCGCCGACTCCTTCATCACCTCCCCCAGGGAGCCCGTGAGCTTCAGCTCGCCCTTGCCCGGGTACGCCAGCGCCTCGATGAACAGGACGTCGCCACCGTACGGGGTGTACGCGAGCCCCGTGACCACGCCGACGCGGTTCTCCTTGAGCTGCGACTCGGGAAGGAAGCGCCGCGGGCCGAGCCACCGCTCCACCATCCGCGGCGTGATCCGCCGCGGGGCCCGCTTCCCCTCGGCCAGCCGCACCGCCACCTTGCGGAACACCGACCCGATCTGCCGCTCGAGGTTCCGGAGGCCCGCCTCGCGGGTGTACCCCTCGATGAGGAGCCTGAGCGCGGGCGTGGTGAGCTCCACCTGGCCGGGCTCGAGGCCGTTCTCGTCGAGCTGCTTGGGGATCAGGTGCCGGCGGGCGATCTCGATCTTCTCCTCCTCGGTGTAGCCCGACAGCTGGATCACCTCCATCCGGTCGAGGAAGGCGGGATGGATGGTGTCGGTGATGTTGGCGGTGGCGATGAAGAGGACCTTCGAGAGGTCGTACGCCACCCCGAGGTAGTGATCGCGGAAGGCATGGTTCTGCTCCGGGTCCAGCACCTCGAGCAGCGCCGACGACGGGTCGCCCCGGAAGTCCGCGCCGATCTTGTCCACCTCGTCGAGCATGAACACCGGGTTGGAGGTCCCGGCCTGGTGGATCCCCTGGATGATCCGGCCGGGGAGCGCCCCGACGTACGTCCTCCGGTGGCCGCGGATCTCGGCCTCGTCCCGCACCCCGCCCAGCGAGATCCGCACGAACTTCCGGCCCAGCGCGCGGGCGATGGACCGGCCCAGCGAGGTCTTGCCGACGCCGGGCGGGCCCACGAAGCAGAGGATCGGGCCCTTCCCTTCCGGCTTGAGCCGGCGCACCGCGAGGAACTCGAGGATTCGCTCCTTGATCCGCTCGAGATCGTAGTGGTCCTCGTCCAGGATCCTCCGCGCCTGGGCGATGTCCAGGTTGTCCTCGGTCGTCCTGGACCAGGGCAGACCGACGATCCAGTCGAGCCAGGTCCGGATCACCGACGCCTCCGCCGACTCGGCGTGCATCGTGGCGAGGCGCTTGAGCTGCTTCTCGAACTCCTCCCGTGCCTCCTCCGAGAGGCCCGCCTCCTGGGCCTTCTTCCGGTACTCCTCGATCTCCGCCTCGAGGTCCTCCCCCTCCCCCAGCTCCTTCTTGATCGCCTTCAGCTGCTGGCGGAGGAAGTACTCCCGCTGGCTCCGATCCATCTCGCCCCGGACCTGCGAGGAGATCTCCTGCTGCATCTCGAGGAGCGAGATCTCCTTGCCGAGGAGCTCGTGGACCAGCTTGAGCCGCTCGAGCACGTCCAGGGTCTCGAGGACCCTCTGCGCATCCGCGGTCCTGAGCCCCAGATTCGAGGCGGCGAGATCCGCGAGCCGCAGGGGGTCGTCGAGGTTGGCCGCGACCAGCATCACCTCGGGCGAGATCTGCTTGCCGAGCGAGACCACGCGCTCGAGCCCCTGCTTCACCGAGCGCATGAACGCCTCCACCTCGAGGTTCCCCTCCGGAGCCCTGGGCTCCTCGAGCCGGGTGAGCCTCGCCTCGAGGTACGGCTCGGTCCTGGTGAAGTAGTCCACCTTCGCCCGTGCCAGCCCCTGGACCAGGATGCGGATGTTGCCGTCAGGGAGCTTCAGCATCCGCATGATGGCCGCGACGCAGCCCACGCCGTACAGGTCGTCCGGGGTCGGCTCCTCGATGCTCGCGTCCTTCTGGGTGACGAGCAGGATCAGGCGGTTCTCGGCCAGCGCCTGGTCCACCGCCTTCACCGACCTCTCCCGGCCCACCGAGAGCGGCACGATCACGTACGGGAAGAGCACCACGTCCTTGAGGGCCATCACCGGCAGGACGTCGGGGATGTGCACGGACTCCTGCTGCTCGCCCTCGGCCGCGAGCGCCTTCTCCTCACTCATGCTCGGCTCCCTCCCGTCCTCTCTCCCGAACCGCAATCTGGTGCCTCTGGTGGCGCTTGTCCACGAGCAGCGGCAGCCTCACGGTGAGCAGCCCCTGCTCCAGCTCCGCCTCGGCACCCGTCGGGTTCACCGGCTCCGGCAGCTCCACCTCGATCCGGAACGTCCCGATGAACCGCTCCATCAGGTGGAACCGCCGCGCCTGGGGCTCCGAGGGCAGCCTCCGCTTGTGCCCGCGGACCACCAGCCGCTCGTCCTGGACCTCGACGGTCAGGTCGGCCGCGGTGACCCCCGGAAGCTCCACCTGCACCAGCACCGATTCGCCCGCCGCCACCATGTCCACCGCCGGCTGCCATCCGGCCCCGGGCCCGCTCCCCGACTCCAGGAGCAGGTCGATGAGGCGGTTGACCTCGGCCTTGAGCAGCTCGATCTGGCCGTAGGGGACCAGTCTCGGGCTCATCTCGCTCCCTCCTCGCCCCGGAGCGCCTCGAGCTCCCGCATGAACTCGTCGATGTCCCGGAACCTCCGGTAGACGCTGGCGAACCGCACGTACGCCACCTGGTCCAGCGCCTTCAGCCGCTCGATCACCAGGTTGCCGATCGTCTCCGTGGACATCTCCCGGTCCTCCCGCCGCACCAGCTCTCCCTCCACCTCCTCCACGATCCGCTCCAGCTCCGCCCGCGGGACCGGGCGCTTCTCGCACGCCTTGGCGAGCCCCGCGAGCAGCTTCCCGCGGTCGAACGGCTCGCGCCGGCCGTCGCGCTTCACCACCATCGCGGGCAGCGCCTCCACCCGCTCGTAGGTGGTGAAACGCCGGCCGCACCCGAGACACTCCCGGCGGCGGCGCACCTCGCTGCCCTCCCGCACCTCGCGGGAGTCCACCACGCGGTCCTCGCCGTGGCCGCAGAACGGGCAGCGCATCGTCACATCCCCCCGCCGGACCGTCCGCGCGCCAGCCGCGCCGCCTCGCCGAGCGACACGGAGAACGCCGGGAGGCACGCGAGCCCCACCACCGTGATGGGGAGGAAGGACACCGCATGGTGGACGATGGCGAGCCCCGTCGCCCGCTCGAGCCCGACCCCGAGGAACGTGGTGAGCCCGAGCTGGATCATGGCGTGAAAGCCGCCGACCCCCCCGGGCGTGGGCACGGCCAGCCCGAGGATCGAGAGCGTCACCAGGAGGTAGCTGACGCGAAGCGGCTCGGCCATCCCGAAGGCGCGGAGCACCGCGTCCAGCTGCCAGTAGATCAGCCACCAGACGAGCAACGACACCCCCGCGACCGCCGCCAGGTCCCGCGGCCGCTGGATCACCCGCAGCCCGTCGAGGAAGTGCCCCAGGAACCGCGCCACCGCCTCGCGGATCCCGCGCCCGAGCCTCCCCAGCGGTGCCGTGACCACGGCGATGAACCGCTCCTGGAGGCGGAAGAGCAGGAGCAGTGCCAGCGTCGCCAGAACGAGCCCCGCCGCCACCACCCATCCCGTGACCGTCAGCGTCCGGAGGTGGCCGGCCGCCGTCGCGTCCAGCTCCAGCGGCGGCGGGTCGAGCAGGAACGCCACGAAGAACACCATCACCGTCCACAGATCCACGACGCGCTCGGTGAGCACCGAGGCGAGCGCGGCCGAGACCGGCATCCGCTCCCGCCGCGCGAGCAGCAGTGGCCGCACCACGTCGCCCATGCGCGCGGGCAGCAGCGTCATCGCCGCGTAGCCGGCGGCGGTGGCGAGGATCAGGCCGGAGTGCCTCACCCGTCCCACCGGCCTCAAGATGAGCCCCCACCGCACCGCGCGCAACCAGTAGCTCGCGAGGGCGAGGCCCACCGACAGGGTGACCCACCGGGGATCCGCCTTCGCCATCTCGCGCCCCACGGCCCGGAGGTCCACCCGCCACAGGAACACGGCGAGCAGCGCCGCGGCGAGCAGCAGCGAGGCACCCACGCGCCACCGTCCTCTCATGCGCCCAGGGTAGTATCATGCGGACATGGGCTCAACCGCACGTCCCGTGGTGTGGTCCAACCCGGCCTGCCTGGACCACCTGCCGTCGCTCGGGCACCCCGAGACCCCCGGACGCCTGCGCGTCCTGCTGGACGAGCTGGAGACCGCCGGGGGGCCGTGGGAGCTGGACCGCGAGGCGGAGCCCGCACCGGAGGTGGACGCCCTCGGCGTGGTGCGGTGGCTCCACGATCCCTCCTACGTGGAGCGGTTCCGGGCCGCGTGCGAGCGCGCGCCCCAGCTCCTCGACGGGCCCGACAATCCGGTGGGCACCGGCTCGTTCCGGGCCGCGGTGGCCGCCGCCGGCCTCGCGGTGCGGGCCGCGCTCGACCTCGTCAACGGGAGGCTGCGCCGCGCCTTCCTGGCGATCCGCCCGCCCGGTCACCACGCACTGCCCGACCGCGCCATGGGGTTCTGCTTCTTCGGCAACGTCGCTCTGGCGGCCGAGATCGTGGCCCGGGCCTGGCAGGCGCCGGTCCTCGTCGTGGACTTCGACGTCCACCACGGCAACGGCACCCAGGCGATGTTCTACGATCGCGCCGACGTGGGGTACCTCTCCGTCCACCGGTACCCGTTCTACCCGGGAACGGGAGCCGCCGACGAGACCGGGACCGGCGCCGGGCTCGGCACCACCCGCAACGTCCCGCTCGCCGCCGGCGCCGACGACGCGGTCTACGCCACCGCGGTGGAGGACGCCCTCGCCGAGCTGGGCGGCCGCCTGCGGCCGGTCGCGATCCTGGTCTCGGCGGGGTTCGACGCCCACGCCGAGGACCCGCTCGGCGGGATGCGGGTCACGGAGGCGGGGTTCGCGCGGATCGCGCGCGCCATCGTCCAGGCCGCCGAGACCTGGGCGGAGGGGAGGGTGCTCGCGGTCCTCGAGGGCGGGTACCACCCGAGGGCTCTCGCCCGCGCCGTGGCCGCCCACCTCACCGAGCTCGCCGGCGAGCCCTGGCGTCCCCCGTCCTGACCCGCGACGGCCGCGCGCGCCACCGGGCACCCCGGCCCCCGCGCCACCCGGTGGCGGGAACCAGGCCCGCCCGCGACCCCCGGCCGGCGCGTCCCCGGCTCGGGGGCGGAGCGCCGCCCCCCGACGATCGGAGGAAGAAGGGTGTCTCCCGGAAGAAGAGTGTCCCCAGCTCCCGACCCCACCGCGGAACACTGTCCTCAGCTCGGGACCCGCCGGAACGCACGGCATCCCCTCACCGTTCGGGGCGCGGCTCGCGGGGAGCCGGGCATCCTCGCGTCTCCGAGACCGCCCGCCTCGAGGGAAGCGGCGTCTCCGCGCCCCCCGGCCAGCGATCAGCGAGACGAGGTCCCAGGGACCTCGGGAGAGCTCCACCGCCCGTCCCCGGTTTGACACGGGGACGCGATCGGAGGAGAATCCGCTGGACGTCGCACGACGTGGTGGAGGAAAGGAGGAGAGGACATGAGGCTCAGGAACCTGATGACCGTGGCGCTGGTGGCGCTGCTCGCGGTGGGTCTCGCCGCGACGCTCGCGTGCAAGAAGGCCGAGCAGCCCGCCCAGACCGAGCAGGCCGCCCCCGCCGAGCAGGCCGCCCCCGCCGAGCAGGCGCCGGCCGAGGAGGCCGCTCCGGCCGAGGAGGGCACGGCCGCCGAGGAGGCCGCCGAGACCCCGGCCGAGGAGAGCGCCGAGGGTGGCGCGGAGTCCACGACCGGCGCCGAGACCCCGGCCGAGGCCGGCGGCGGCGGTCAGTAGTCGCTCCGGTCCACCGGAGGGGAACGCCCCGGCCACGGCCGGGGCGCTTCGTTCACGGGGACGCCGGGCCACGAGGGGCGGTGGCACGCCGGACGCGGCGCCCGAACGCGCCGGGGGGAGGCACCCCCGCTCACGCCGGGGGCCGGGCACCGGCGCCCCCCTCCCCCTCCTCCGGCTCCTGCTCCTTCCCCGCCCGCCGGAGCAGCCGCGCCATCTCCTCGAGGCGCCGCTCGCACCGGCCGTAGACGGACCCCTCACTCCAGCCCCGCTCCTCGTCCCACCGGCCCGCCGGGACCCCGCTGAGGAGCTCGATCCCCTCCTCCACCCGCTCCACCGCCCACACGTGGAACCGGCCCGCCGCCACCGCCTCCACCACCTCCTCGTCGAGGTGGAGGTCGGGGACGTTGGCCGCGGGGATCATCACCCCCTGGGTGCCGCTGAGCCCCCGTGCCGCGCACACCCGGTAGAAGGCCTCGATCTTCTCGTTGACACCGCCGATCGCCTGGACGTTCCCGTGCTGGTCCACGGAACCGGTCACCGCCACGTCCTGGCGCAGGGGCAGGCCGGAGAGCGCCGAGAGGATCGCGTACACCTCCGTCGAGGAGGCGGAGTCCCCGTCGATGCCGCCGTACGACTGCTCGAAGGTGATGGAGCACGCCATGGACAGCGGCTGCCGCCGCGCGAACGTCCCCCGCAGGAACCCGGTGAGGATCTGCACGCCCTTGTCGTGGGTGGGGCCGGAGAGGCCGGCGTGCCGCTCGATGTTGATCACGCCCTCGCGGCCCACCCCGACCTGGGCGGAGATGCGGGCCGGCTTGCCGAACGCGTGGTGACCCAGGTCGTACACCGCCAGGCCGTTGACCTGCCCCACCGCCACGCCCTCGGTCTCGATCCGGATGACGCCCTCGACCAGCGCCTCGTGGACGCGCTCCTCGGTGAGCGAGTGGCGGCGCCTGCGCGCCGCCACGGCCCGGTGGACGTGCTCGCGGGAGACCCGGTCCGACCCCTCCTCCGCCGCGACCTGGCACGCCTCGCGGAGCACGTCGGCCAGGTCCGAGAAGCGGCTCGAGAGACGCCGCCGCCACCGGCCGAGCCGCACCGCCACCTCGAGCATCGCCGCCATCCCGGAGCGGTCGAGCGGCACCAGCCCCTCGTCGTCGATCACCCGCGCCAGCACCCCGAGGACCTCGCCGGCCCGGTCACGGTCGAGCGGCATCAGCGTGTCGAAGTCCGCCAGCACCTTGAAGATCTTCGGGAAGTCCGGGTCGGCCCGGTAGAGCAGGTCGTACACCCTCCGGTCGCCGATCACCACCACCTTGAGGTCGAGCGGTACCGGCTCCGGCTTGAGCAGCGATGCCCCGAGCACCAGCGACTCCTGCGACTGGATCTGCACCCGGCGGTACTTGAGGGCCCGCTTGAGCGCCGGCCACACCCTCGGATCCAGGAACGCCTCCTCGATGTTGAGGACCAGGAAGCCGCCGTTGGCCCGGAGCAGCGAGCCCGCCCGGATCCGGGTGAAGTCGCTCACGGCCTCGCCGCCGCGGGTGAGCCGTCGCTCCACCACCCCGAACAGGTTCGCGTACGTCGGCTCGGTCTCCAGCACCACCGGGCGGCCGCGGGTCTGGGCGTTGTCCACCGCCACGTTGACCGTCCAGCGGAGGAACCGCTCCTCGTCGGGATCCTCCGAGGCGAGGACCTCCAGGCTGCGCTCGAGGTCCTCCCGCACCGCGTCGAGATAGGGGCGGACCCGCCCGTCGCCCACGGCCTCCGCCACCCGCCGCACGGCGCGGTCCAGCAGCGGCCGCACCACGTTGAGCCGCACCTCCTCGACCCGTTCCGCCATGCGCTCCCGCAGCCGGGAGACCTCCTCGAACGCCTCCCGCATCCGGGCGGCGAGCTTCCGGTGCGTCTCGCGCAGCTCGGCCGCCCTCGCCTCGTCGAGCGTGCCGGCGCGCACCAGGTCCTCCAGGCGTTCGACCGGCACCGGCTCGTCGCCCACCACCGGCACCGCCTCCGGGTGCACCACCTCGCCGGCCTGCACCTTCACCACCCGGAACCCCGCCCGCCGCACCTCCTCCTCGAAGGCGGCGATCACCTCCCGCTCGCGCGCCTCGAGGTCGGCCACCGCCATCTCGGCGCGGCGGCGGAACTCCGCCGAGGCGAGCGCCCCGGAGACCGCCTCCCGCACCTCGCGCACCATCCGCTCCATCGCCTCGCGCAGGCGGCGCCCGGCCCCGGCGTGGAGGAACAGCGCGCGGGGCTCGTCCGGGCAGTCGAAGTTGTGGACGAAGCAGACGTCGTCGGGGGGGGCGTCGTCCCCGCCCAGCCCCTCCAGGAACCGCCTGATGGTGGTGAGGCGCCCGGTCCCGGAGAGGCCCGCCACGAAGACGTTGTAGCCCACCCCCGGCATGTGGAGCCCGAAGGCGATGGCCTCCACGGCCCGGTCCTGACCGACGATGGCCTCGGCCCTGGGCACCTCCTCGGAGCCGCTCCACGGGAGCCACTCCTCCGGGCATCGCCAGCGCAGGTCGGCCGCCGCAAGCTCCCGCATCGCCACCTCCCGCCGCATCTTCGCACACCGGCACCGCGGCCCGGCCTCAGCGCACCGCCAGGACCACCCGCCCCGCCGGCCCCTCGAGCGTCACCTCCTCCGGCGCGATGGCCACCACGGTGTACCCCTCCACCGACTCCCCCACGTGCACGTCCAGCCCGTTGATCTCGGCGAAGGGAGCCCGCCGCCGGTAGACGATGAAGTCGAGGCGCAGCCGCGTCCCGCCCAGGCGGGCCTCGCCCACGTACCGCCTCGCCCCGCCCTCCGGCGAGCCCACGGGGCCCCGGGTGGGCGCGGCAGGCGCGGGCGCGGGCGTCGCGGCGGCGGGCGCGGGGCTCGGGGCCGGGGAGGGCGCCCGCCGCCGGCGCCAGCGCGGCGGCCGCTCCCCCGACACCTCCGGCACCCGAAGCGGCTCCGCGCCGCCAGGCCCGGCCCCGCCCACGGATGGAGCCGGCGGTCGTTCCCCGGACGGTCGGGTGGGGGCCGGGACGGACGCGGGCCGCGCCGGTGTCCGCCCGGCGCCCCCGCCCGCCGCAGCGGGGCGGACCGCCGCGGCGGGGGTGGCGGGCGCCGCGCGAGCCGGCGTGCGCACGCGCGGGGCCGCCGCCGGCCGCTCCCGCCCGGAGGAGGGGCGCCCCTCCCCCGTCGCTTCACCATGCGCGCCCGTCGCGCGCTCGCCCGAGTCGGGCGCCGCCTCGCGCGCCGCCGTGGCTCCGGGGGACGGCGTCCCCTCCCCACCCCCACCCCTTCCGGGGCGGAGCACGACGAGCGCCACCGCCGCGAGGGCCGCGAGCGGGAGCGCCAGCCACGCCGCCCGCCGCCGGGGGCGCGGGGGCGGCGGCAGGGTCACCGCCGGGGGCGCCTCGCCACGGCGCGCCGCCTCGCGGGCGGCGGCCTCCTGGCGAGCCCGGCGGAGAGCGTCCGCGATGAGGCTCACGGCGCCCCCCGGAGCTGGCGGGCGGCGCGCCAGACGTGACGGCACCCGAGCCGGTCCTCGCCCGACACGTAGCCGGCCAGCAGGGTCAGGTCGCAGAGGGCGTTGATCCGGCGCGGCACGCCGCGCGCCAGCCGGTGGATGGCGAGCATCGCCGGCGCCGTGAAGGTCGGGCGGCCGTCGGCGCCGGCCACCGTCAGGCGGTGGAGGATGTAGGCCTCGGTGTCGCGCCGGTGGAGCGGTCCGAGGTGGGCCCGCACCGTGATCCGCTGGGCCAGCTGCCGCAGCTCGGGACGGGCGAGGCGACGCGCGAGCTCCGGCTGCCCCACGAGCACGATCTGGAGGAGCTTGCGGTCGTCGGTCTCCAGGTTGGACAGCAGCCGCACCTGCTCCAGGAGATCGTCCGACATGTCCTGCGCCTCGTCGATGAAGAGGACCACGTCCCGCCCCTCCACCGCGGCCCACAGCAGGAACTCGTTCAGCCGATCGAGCAGGGTGAGACGATCGCGCCCCCGGGGATCGAGCCCCAGCTCCTTGAGGATCGCGCGAAGCAGCTGCGTCCCGCTCATCACGGGGTTGAGGACCAGCGCCGTGTGGTAGGGGTGCCCGAGCCGGTCCAGCACCGCCCGGCAGAGCGTGCTCTTCCCGGTGCCGACCTCGCCCGTGATCTGGATGAACCCCTTCCGCTGGGTGATCCCGAACAGGATGTGCTCGAACGCCTCGCGGTGCTGCGGCGAGAAGTAGAGATACCTCGGGTCCGGCGTGATGTTGAACGGCGGCTCGCGAAGGCCGTAGAACTCGAGATACATGCCAGCACGCCCGAACTCGTCCCCTCGGGTCACCGGCCTGCCCCCTCCCGCGCCGGGCGCGGGCCGGGGCAGCCGCTCACTCCTCGGGCCGGATCCCCAGCCGCTCCAGATCCACGTCCATGGCGCACAGATCCTCGGGCGGGTACGCCCGCATCTGGCGCACGATGCTCGCGTCCCGGCGTACCAGCCGGTCCTCCCCGATCTCCGCGAACACCACCTCGAGGAGCCTCGCGACCTCCGGATCGTCCTCGAGCCGGTAGAACACCCACCGCCCGACCTTGCGGGCCGCGAGCAGCCCCGCCCGGCGGAGCTCCGAGAGGTGGGTCGAGACGGTGGAGATGGCGAGCTCCAGGATGGCGGTGAACTGGCAGACGCACAGCT
Organism: uncultured Thermoanaerobaculia bacterium; assembly: GCA_964440565.1. Lineage (GTDB taxonomy): Bacteria > Acidobacteriota > Thermoanaerobaculia > Thermoanaerobaculales > Sulfomarinibacteraceae > CAYTTB01. The sequence goes on along the minus strand of CAYTTB010000066.1, from coordinate 842 downwards.
CGCCGTCCTTGACCATCGCGAGGATCCGCAGCCGGGCGGGGTGCGCCAGGGCCTTGTATCGCTGAACGGCCAGATCGAGCGGTGTCGCCATGGCCGGAACGGTATGGAGTCGGCACCGCCTTGTCAAGGATCCCGTCAAGCGGTAGCCTCGGCCACCGGGAGGCCCCACGGGTGTGATCGGCCGACGGAAGCGAGTCCTGGTGCTGTGCACCGGCAACTCCTGCCGCTCCCAGATGGCGGAGGGCTGGATCCGCCACCTGCTCGGGGACCGGTGGGAGGTCCGGTCGGCGGGCACGCGTCCCGCGGACCGCGTCCACCCGCTCGCGGTGCGGGTCATGGCCGAGGCGGGGGTGGACATCTCCGGGGCACGCCCGGAGCCGGTCGCGGCGTGCCTGGGGCAGCCGTGGGACCTCGTGGTCACCGTGTGCGACGCGGCCCGGGAGTCGTGCCCGGCGTTCCCCGGTCACGCCCCGCAGCTGCACCTGAGCTTCCCCGACCCCGCGGAGGCCGGGGGCAGCGAGGCGGAGCGGCTCGAGGCGTTCCGGCGCGTCCGCGACGCCATCCGCGACCGGCTCGTTCCCGAGGTGGCCCGCCACGGCTGACTCACGCCCCGCGCGACGGGGAGCGCCCCTCGAAGCCGGCCTCGCAGCCCGACGGGCGGGCACCTCCGGCGCACGCCGCAGCGGCGCGTCCCCATCGTGCACGCCGGCGTCGGGCCGTGGAGAGGAGTGTCCCCACCTCAGGAAAGAGTGTCCCCACCTCGCCGAGGCGGACGACGCCCACGATCGAGAATGGGATGAGAAGGCCAACCCCCCGGGCGCAGTACCGTGGGGTCTGCAAGA
>CAYTTB010000065.1:13089-19354 GCA_964440565.1 uncultured Thermoanaerobaculia bacterium | reverse complement strand
GCGGGCGTCCTCGCCCGCCGTGAAGGCGTCCCGCCTGCCGCGGAGCCGCCTCGCCCGCCACCGAGGCGCTCGCCCGCTGTCGGCGCATCCCGTCCGCCGCGGGCCCGCCCGCCGGCAGAGCGGCTAAGATGGCGCCATGAGCCGGAAGGCGGCGCCCCGTTTCGTCCACCTGCACCTGCACAGCCACTACTCGCTGCTCGACTCGACCATCCGCATTCCCGACCTCGTGCGTCAGGTGGAGCGGCTGGGGATGGAGGCGGTGGCGCTCACCGACCACGGCAACCTGTTCGGGGCGTTCCAGTTCCACCAGGCCGCGCTGGAAGCCGGGATCCGGCCGGTGCTGGGGTGCGAGGTGTACGTGGCCATCGGCGACCACCGCGAGCACCGGCCGGTCCCGGGCCGCCGCAGCCCGTACCACCACCTGGTCCTGCTGGCCGAGAACCAGACCGGCTGGCGCAACCTCTCGTGGCTGGTGAGCGAGGGGTACCTGCACGGCTTCTACTACAGGCCGCGGATCTCCAAGGAGATCCTCGCCGAGCGCAGCGAGGGGCTGATCGGCCTGTCGGCGTGCCTCTCCGGCGAGATCGCGGAGCGGATCCTGGACCGCGATCTCGAGGGTGCGGTGCGGGCGGCGGAGGAGTACCGGGAGATCTTCGGGCGCGAGAGCTTCTTCCTCGAGATCCAGGACCACGGCCTCGCCGACGAGGCGGTGGCCCGCGAGGGGATGGTGGAGGTGGCGCGGCGCACCGGGCTCGAGCTCGTGGCCACCCAGGACGCCCACTTCCACGAGGCGGGCGACGCCGCGGCGCACCGGGTGCTCATCGCCATCGGCCGCAACCAGCAGGTGGACGAGCTCGGGTCCTCCTACGGCTACAACGAGCGGTTCCACGTCACCTCGCCCGAGGAGATGGCGGCGCGGTTCCGCGACTACCCCGGGGCGGTGGAGCGCACGGCGGAGATCGCCGCGCGCTGCCACGTGCTGTTCGACACCTCCACCATCCACCTCCCCACCTACCCGGTGCCCGCGGGGTTCACCCCCGACGGCTACCTGCAGAAGCTGGCGGAGGAGGGTCTCGAGGCGCGCCTGGCCGAGCCGCGCCGCCGGCGCCACCCCCCGGAGGCGTACCGGCGCAGGCTCGCCCACGAGCTCGAGATCATCCGCACGATGGGGTTCCCCGGCTACTTCCTGGTGGTCTGGGACTTCATCGCCTTCGCCCGGCGCCAGGGGATCCCGGTGGGCCCGGGGCGCGGCTCGGCGGCGGGCTCGCTGGTGTCGTACGCCCTCCGGATCACGGACATCGATCCGCTGGAGCACGACCTGCTGTTCGAGCGGTTCCTCAACCCGGACCGGATCTCGATGCCGGACATCGACATCGACTTCTGCCAGCGGCGGCGGGACGAGGTGATCGAGTACGTCCGCGAGCGGTACGGGGAGGAGTCCGTCTCCCAGATCGCCACCTTCAACATCCTGAAGGCGCGCTCGGCGGTGCGGGACGTGGGCCGGGTGATGGGGATGCCGCTGGGCGACGTGGACCGGATCGCCAAGCTGATCCCCGAGGAGCTCGGGGTCACCATCGAGCGGGCGCTGGAGGAGTCCCCGGAGCTGCGCGAGCTGGTGGAGGGAGACGAGGGCGTCCGCGAGCTGGTGGAGACGGCCCGCAAGATCGAGGGGCTCGCCCGCCACTGCGGGGTGCACGCGGCGGGGGTGGTGATCGCGCCGTGCCCGCTGATCGAGCTCGTCCCCCTGTACCGCACCGGCCAGGGCGAGATCACCACCCAGTTCGACAAGGACGACGTGGAGCGCCTCGGCCTGCTCAAGATGGACTTCCTCGGCCTGCGCACCCTCACGGTCATCTCCGACGCGCTCGAGTCGATCCGCCGCTCCGGCGCGGAGGTGCCCGACCTCGACGCCGTGCCCATGGACGACCCTGCGGTCTACGAGCTGTTCGCGCGCGGCGACACCGACGGTGTGTTCCAGTTCGAGTCCTCCGGGATGAAGGAGATGCTGCGGCGGGTGGAGCCGCGCCAGTTCAGCGACCTGGCCGCCCTCAACGCCCTGTACCGGCCGGGCCCCATGCAGTTCATCGACGACTACGCCGAGCGGCGCCACGGCCGCCGTCCCGTCACCTACGTCCTGCCGGAGCTCGAGGAGATCCTGGGCGAGACGTACGGGATCATGGTCTACCAGGAGCAGGTGATGCGCATCGCGGTGCGCATCGCGGGCTTTTCCATGGCCAGGGCCGACACCCTCCGCAAGGCCATGGCCAAGAAGAAGAGGGACCTCATCGAGAAGCTCGGCGAGGAGTTCGTGGCGGGCGGCGTCGCCAAGGGGTTCCCGAAGGACAGGGTGCGGACGCTGTGGGAGCAGATCGGCCCCTTCGCCCAGTACGGCTTCAACAAGTCGCACTCCGTGGCGTACGCCCACGTGGCCTACCTCACCGCCTACCTCAAGGCGCACTACCCCGAGCACTTCATGGCCGCGATGCTCACCTCCGAGGTGCACGCCACCGACAAGCTCGCCCAGTACCTCGAGCGCACCCGCGCCATGGGGATCACGATCCTCCCGCCCGACATCAACGCGTCGGACAAGATGTTCCTGGCCACCGAGGAGGGCGTGCGCTTCGGCCTGGAGGCGATCAAGGGGGTGGGCGGGGCGGCGGTGGAGGCGATCCTCGAGGCCCGCCGGCGCGAGGGAGGGTTCCGGTCGTTCTCCCACTTCCTGCGCTCGCTGCCCTCCCGGGCCGTGAACCAGAAGGTGATCGAGTGCCTGATCAAGGCGGGGTGCTTCGACACCATGGGCCTGCCGCGCGGCCCGCTCCTCGCGCGGCTCGGCGCGCTGCTCGACGCCGCGGGGAGAGAGCGGGAGCAGGAGGAGCTGGGGCAGGGGTTCCTGTTCGACGAGCTGCCCTCGGAGGGGCTCGAGCGGGAGCTCGCGGCCGCCCCCGAGGCGCCCCGGCGCGACCTCCTGGCGTGGGAGCGCGAGGTGCTGGGGTTCTACCTCTCGGGTCATCCCCTGGACGAGTACCGCGAGCTGGTGGAGACCTACGCCGACACCCGCGTCGCCGAGCTCGGCGAGCGGATCGCCCAGGGGTGGGAGCGGGTCGCGGTGGCGGGGCTCGTCACCGCCGTGCAGCGCCGGACCATGGGCCCCAACACCCGCTCGCCCGGGAGCCGGTTCGCCCGCTTCCGCCTCGAGGGGGTGGGCGGCTCCGTGAGCGTCCTCGTCTGGCCGGAGGTGCTCGAGCGGTGCGGGGAGGCGCTCGAGGACGACCGCCCGGTGCTGGTGGAGGGCGCGCCGCGCGGCGACGCCGGCTCCCCGGAGATCGTGGCCGAGAACGTGCTGCCCCTGGAGGATGTGGAGCGGCGCCGGGCCGGGGCGCTGCGGATCGTGCTCGTCCTCGACCGCCTCGAGCGCGAGCGGCTCGAGGAGCTCAGGGAGTTCCTCATGGGCTTCCCCGGGCCGCTGCCCGTGCGCCTGGAGCTGGTGCGGCACGGGAAGTTCCGGGCCCGCCTCGAGCCGCCCCCGGCGCTGGCGGTGGAGCCGTGCCCCGAGCTCCTCGAGGGGATCGACCGCATCCTCGGCCCCGGCCACCGCGCCTTCGAGCCCGCCCCGGCCAACGGCCCCGACGCCCGGCGCGACGGCCCGCGCAACGCCCGCCGCCGCGCCACCACCCACTGAGGCCCGCCCCCGGCCGCCCATGCCATCCCCCCTGTCGTGGCCGCGCGCGCGCCCGCGCGCCGTGGGCGGGGGGTTGGAGCCTGCCGCGGCCGGGACCGCCCCTCGCGACGTGCACCGCGGCCGCACCAGCGGGAGCGGACTCTGCGGCCTGCGGCGCCCGCCCCGCGCACCGTCCCCGTGCCGGCCGCCACGGCCGCCATGCCCGAGGCGGCTTGCGGTGAGCGCTCCGCATCTCCCTCCGAGCCGCCGGAGGGATGGCGCGTCGGACGGGAGGCCGTATACTGGAGCCGGGAGCTGCGGCTCCTCCCGCGTGGCGGGGCTCATTGACATGGTGACACCGCACGGCACGGCGGGACAGGCTGTTCGGATTCTGGGCAATGGCGCAACCCATGTGGTGTGAGTCACTTCAGGTGAGACTCAGGAACGGTGTCCACTTTGACATCCTCATGCGCGGCAGTATCTTGCGAACGTTTCGAGTCTCCGTCGCACCGCATGAGCCCCCTGGAAGGGGGTGGTGTCCCATTTCCAGTTCCCAACTCCCGCCGACCGAGCATGTTACGGAGCCTACCGTCCGAATCACCGCCCCGAAGAGAAGGGGATTACGACGAACCGGCCGCCGATCCGCACCAGCCACCCGCACCCGCGTCCGAATCACCGCCCCGAAGAGAAGGGGATTACGACGCGCCTCCCGCTCGCGCTCGACCGCGTCGCTCTCGAGTCCGAATCACCGCCCCGAAGAGAAGGGGATTACGACTCACGCCAGGCCGCGCCGCGTCCACAACGAACTCATCCGTCCGAATCACCGCCCCGAAGAGAAGGGGATTACGACCTCACGGTCGAACAGGTCGAGCACTGTCGCGCGCGCCCCGTCCGAATCACCGCCCCGAAGAGAAGGGGATTACGACGATTGAAGGCTCCGGAGAGGATCGTCATGTAGTGGTTGTCCGAATCACCGCCCCGAAGAGAAGGGGATTACGACGCCCGCCTCAACATGAGGCCATGGATTTCGGGGAGCTTCGTCCGAATCACCGCCCCGAAGAGAAGGGGATTACGACACCTCCCCGTTCGCGATTCGCCGCGCAGCCTCCTCCGGTCCGAATCACCGCCCCGAAGAGAAGGGGATTACGACGTGTGGTCGTGCGGCGTCCGCTCTCGGCTACCGGTGGGTCCGAATCACCGCCCCGAAGAGAAGGGGATTACGACTCGGCCTCGGCGGCGTCCCGTAGCGCCGCCTCCTCGAGTCCGAATCACCGCCCCGAAGAGAAGGGGATTACGACTCCCACAGGAGCCCGTCGGAGTCGATGATGGCGTACATGTGTCCGAATCACCGCCCCGAAGAGAAGGGGATTACGACCTGCATGAGGAGCCGCTCACGGGATTCCTCCGTCAACGTCCGAATCACCGCCCCGAAGAGAAGGGGATTACGACACGTGGAGCTTACCGTCGCGCGCGTACATGAACCCGGCGTCCGAATCACCGCCCCGAAGAGAAGGGGATTACGACTCGTCGGATATCCCTGATCTCGTGGACCATACTTACCTGTCCGAATCACCGCCCCGAAGAGAAGGGGATTACGACCGGACGCAGCGCGTCCGGCAGGTGGATCTCAGGGGTGGCGTCCGAATCACCGCCCCGAAGAGAAGGGGATTACGACTACATCGACGGGGTACCGTACGGTCTGCTGCCTGGGCAGGTCCGAATCACCGCCCCGAAGAGAAGGGGATTACGACCACCACCCCCGCCTCGGGGGTGGTGTACGACAGTAGTCCGAATCACCGCCCCGAAGAGAAGGGGATTACGACCCAGGCCCGGCGGCGGCCACCCACGTGTACGCGTCGCGTCCGAATCACCGCCCCGAAGAGAAGGGGATTACGACCTCGTCAGCGAGCCGCTCCAACTCCTTCCGCACCCTAAGGTCCGAATCACCGCCCCGAAGAGAAGGGGATTACGACTTGTGGGCATTCCGTCGAGGCAACGGGTGCAGAGGAATGGGTCCGAATCACCGCCCCGAAGAGAAGGGGATTACGACCCGGGCGGTCACTCATGCCGTCCGGCGGTCACTCCGCCGTCCGAATCACCGCCCCGAAGAGAAGGGGATTACGACTCTCCCGGAGCCGCTTCAGCGTCAGCTCGCGGCCCCGGTCCGAATCACCGCCCCGAAGAGAAGGGGATTACGACCGCGGCACGCCCAATGGCTTGAGCGAGCAACACGGCAACGTCCGAATCACCGCCCCGAAGAGAAGGGGATTACGACTCCCGGCGGCCCTGGTGTTGTCGTGCGGCGTCCGCTCTCGTCCGAATCACCGCCCCGAAGAGAAGGGGATTACGACGCGAGGAGCAGGTAGAGGGCGAGGCCGCTCGCCAGGGTGTCCGAATCACCGCCCCGAAGAGAAAGGGGATTACGACGGGCGCCGTCGCCCGCTTCCGCTTCCGCTACGGTTCCGGGTCAGAATCACCGCCCCGAAGAGAAGGGGATTGGGGGGGGAGAGGGGGTGCCCTCGCAAGCGCCTCGACGAGGGCGCTCACGGAGCGCGGACTTCAGTCCGCAACGTCCTTCCGCCCGTGCGAGATACCACCTGCGAGACG
>CAYTTB010000065.1:0-12989 GCA_964440565.1 uncultured Thermoanaerobaculia bacterium | reverse complement strand
CCGTTGGTAGGCACCACAGCCGGGAAGTTCGATGCGGGCTGAAGCCCGCGCTCCCTGTGGGGCCTTCCGCCCGTGCGAGATACCACCTGCGAGACGCCGTTGGTAGGCACCACAGCCGGGAAGTTCGATGCGGGCTGAAGCCCGCGCTCCCCGGGGAGGCCTTTCGGCTGTGGAGCCTTCCACCTGCGCCGCGCCCGTGCCAGGCTTCACGGCCGTCGTGGCCGATGCGCCCGCCCGCGGTCCGCGACAGGTCGGTCGGGTGGGTGAGATGCCCGCGCTACCGGCGGGACGCCGCGGACTCCACCTCGAGCCAGCCGTTGCCGAAGGCGCAGTGGCGCCCCACACCCACCACGGCGCCCGCGGCGAGGATGGGCCACAGGGTGGGGTCGAGCCCTCTCCAGACCGCGGTGCCCACGAACCCCGAGACGGGGTAGACCCGACCGGTGGTCCCGCTCCGCCGCTTCCGCTCGACCCAGTGGACCCGGGCCGCCTCCAGCCGCACCGCGTCGGCCATCTCGCCCAGACGGCGGTACGGCCACCGGGGAGCGCGACCGCACCAGGCGGCGCCGAGGGCGGCGAGGCGATCGCGCAGGCGACGGAGGACGGGCCCCGGCTCCGGCCTGCGGAGCACCTGCTCCCGGTCGCGTACGGTGGTGGGCGTGAGGAAGCGGATCCGGACGTCGGGGCCGCACCAGGGGGGCACCCACTCGTCGAGGGGGCGTGCCCTCGGTGGCGAGGCGGGGTCGAGCGGGACCACCCCCGTGGGGCACACCTCCTCGATCGCGGCCACCGTGAAGCGCGGCGAACCCCGGACGAACCCGCGCTCCCCCAGCTTCCGGAACATCTCCACGAAACGGGGCAGGAGGGCCGTGGCCGCGCCCACGAGCACCAGCTCGAACCGATCGCGCCGCCGGGGGTCCGGCCGGAACAGGTACGGCCGCGGCAGCGTCCGGTAGCGCCTGAGCGGCACATCGGCGACGGGCCGTGCGGCGAACACCTGTCCGTACGAGCATCCGGCGAGCAACGGGCAGGCGTCGCACCGATCGTTCCAGCGCGAGCGGGGGCACACCGCACGCCGGTACCGGATCAGCAGCGCGCCCCTGAGGCGCGCCGGGGAGAGCTCCGGCGGGATCCCGTCGAACCCGAGGGTCCAGCGCGTGACCAGGACCTTCAGCGGCTCGAGCATCCGTCGCGCGGACTCCCTCTTGTGCCCCCGATCAGCTGCCGCAGCGCCCACTCCTGCTCCTCCCGGTTGCGGGCGGTGGTCCGGATGGTGAGCAGCGCCGGGTGGTTGTCACGGACGTAGACGCACTCGATCGGGGGGACCCGCCCGCCGTCGGTGGCCAGCCGGAACCGGGCGCCGTCGGCCGCGTGCGAGAGGCCCCGGGCGGACCGCGGGCGCACCGCCACGATCCAGGGGTGGTCCGCGAGCAACCGCTGCACGAACCGCTCCACCCCCGGCGGCCGGTGGTGGCTCCCCCAGGACGGCGGCTCCTGGACCTCGGCCGCGGGAAGCGGCGGGGCGCCCTCGTCGCGCTCGGCGAGCCACCGCTCGTGCAGCAGCCGTCCGAACGGCGAGACCGCCCAGACGCGCTCCTCCCGGGAGCCCCCCTCCGGACCCTCGAGCAGGACACGCGCCCTCGCGAACCGGGGGTTGGACTCGCGTAGCTCCCCGATGCGCTCCCGGAGGAAGCTCTCGGAGAACGTGTCCTCGCCGAGCAGGTCGAGGTGTTCGGCGACCACGGAGAGGTCGAGGCGCACCGGCAGCGGCGGCAGCTCCAGCGGCGCCGCGAACGCCTCGAACCGGTAGAACACCGGCACCCCGAACGCCTGGCCGAACACCACGGTGAGCGCCACCTCCCCCTTGTACCCGCCGGTGGCGTCGATGGCGAACCCCGACCGCCCGGCCTTCCGGTACTCCAGGGCGAGCACCGACACCAGGTTCCGGAGCCCCGCGACCCGGAACCGGCTCTGCCGCTCGTGCTGGAGCTCCGGCACGCGGGCGAGATCGCAGAGCAGGCCGAGCCGCTCTGCCGCCCAGGCCCGGACCGCCCGCGCACATCCCTCGCCGTCCGCCGTGTCGCTGTGCACCAGGACGACCGCCGCGAGTCCCGCGAAGCGCGAGTCGGAACGGGCGGCGGCGAGGGAGGCCGCCTCCGCTCCCGCCACCCGTGGGGCGCCGGGAAGGCGGGCGAGCGCCTGCCCCGCGTCCTCCCACCGGCCGGCCAGGGCGGCCCGGCGCGCTTCCAGGAGGGCGCCACGGCCCTCGAGCAGCGCGGCCCGGTCCCCCTCGGGCTGGCCGCGCACCCACTCCTCGTACCCGGGTGGGTTCTCCGGGACGGCCCGCAGGTTCAGCAGCAGACTGGTTCCGGTGGTGAGCGCGAGGGTGGTGATGGGCTGGTGCACGATCGCCTCCGCGGGGGCTTGACACCGTATCGCCCCCGTTGGTACCTTCGAATAGCCTACCAGCGAAGCAGCCCACCGCGCCCAACCCGCCTGGCGCCCCACATGGATGGATGGAGGGCACGACAGGGAGGAGGTCGTGTCGGGACGGAGTCTCCAGCCATGCCGTGATTTCCGGTCTCACCGGGGAGGATCCCGGGGCCGACCCTGAAACCACCGGGAGGTGCACATGGAACGTGGCCACGAGCGAAGCGGGACCACACCGCCGGGGGACGGCCGCCGCTGGACGGCGAAGCTCGCCGCCTGGCTCCACGACCCCGCCGAGAAGGCGCTGATCCTGATGCGGGCGAACCATGAGGAGGACAGCTCCGTCGCGCGTCTCAGGGGGCTGTTCTTCGAGGGAGGCGTTCCGGAGGACATGGCTCGCCTCGTGCGCCTGGCCGACCACTGGGCCTCGGCGGCGGACCGCCCGGCCCTGCCGAGGCCGGGCGACCTGGAATTCCGTGAGGCGCTCGACATCCGGTTCTGGAGCCGGGACGGCGGGGTGCTGATCCACCCGCTGGACGGGACCGAGTACCGGATCGCCGATCTCTACACGGCGCCGGCCGGGGAGATCGAGAAGTCGTCGTTTCTCTCGCTGTTTCACGTGTTGAACCGAGCGGGTGTCCTGGAGACGGGCGAGGATGGTGCGCTCCGGCTCACGATCCGGGACCCGCGCTCGGCGTTCCTGGCGCTGTGGCGCCTCGGCCCGGAGTCACCGCCCCCGGGCACCGGGCTGGGTCACCTCTGGCGCCACCTTCCCGCCGACACCCGGATCCCCGACCACTCGATCTGGGAGCACCTCTCGCTGGCCTCGGCCTTCGCCGGCGCCATGGCCGCCGATCCCGGCGGCAACCCGGCGCTCCTCGCCGTCAGCCTGGGTCCCGTGCAGTCGTTCATCGCCCAGGCCCGTTCCACCTCGGACCTCTGGGCGGGCTCCCACCTGCTGGCCCGCCTCTCCTGGGAGGCCATGAAGGTGATCTGCGAGCGGCACGGCCCCGACGCGGTGATCTTCCCGAGCCTCTGGGGCGTGCCGCTGGTGGACGTGTGGCTCGAGGAGCAGGGCGTGCCGTTCCCGGAAGGAGGTGATGCCCCCGAGTGGAAGCGCTCCGCCTCCGACGCCAACCCGCTGTTCCAGGCGGCGCTTCCCAACCGGTTCGTGGCGGTGGTCCCGGCCGCGGAGGCCCGCGAGACGGCGGAGGCGATCACGGAGGCCGTCCGCTCCTGGATGGCGGGCACGGCCCGCGAGGCGGCCGGGCGCCTCCTCGAGGCGGCCGGGTACGGGCCCGACACCGGGTGCGACCTGTGGAGGCAGACGGACCGTCAGCTCGAGGGGTTCCCCGAGGTGCACTGGGCGGTGGTGCCCTTCGCGCCGCTGGTGGAGTGGTCCGAGGAGGAGGCGAGGAGGGGGACGAAGACCACCGTGACCGGCGTCGAGGGGCTTCGCGAGGCCCTGGCGCGGTTCCATCCGGAGGGCGAGGAGCCCGGCTTCCTGGGATCGGAGCAGTGGAAGCTCCTCCAGGAGGCCATCGAGGGCGAGGGCATCGTCTACGTCCCCAACCCCGGGGTGCTCTACCCCGCGCTCTACGACCTGCTGGACCGGCTGGTGGCGGCGGCCAAGACCGCCCGGCCGTTCCTCCAGGTGCGGGAGGAGGGGTACCGGTGCACCCTGTGCGGCGAGCGGGAGTGGCTGCGGGGCCCGGGGGACGAGGGAAAGGGCCGCGAGCCGCGGGGCGGCCGGGGCGAGAGCCTGTGGACGAGAGTGGCGGCCGCCCGCCGGGCCTGGGCGCGGGAGGGCGAGCACCTGTGCGCGCCGTGTGCCACCAAGCGGCTGTGGCCCACCGTGTTCAGCGAGTGGGCGGCACGTGCCGTGCCCGGCCTCGGAAAGGAAAGGCTCGACCGGTACGTGGTGTCCACTCACACCATGGCGCTGGCGAGGGATCTCCACGAGACGGCGGAGAAGATGCGGCGCGGCGAGGTGCCCGAGTGTTTCGCGGAGCTGAAGGAACGGCTCCACGGATACGAGCGCGTGGTCCTCCCCAAGAAGGTCCATAACGCCATGCGGCAGGTTCCCGACGCCGAGGACCTGGCCAGGGTCCCGGCGCTTCTCGACGACGTCGCGGAGGACGAGAACGAGCGGCGGAGGGTCGCCTCGCTGGTGGAGAAGGTTCTCGGCCACCGCCCCGAGGCGTACTACGCGCTGCTGCTGTTCGACGGCGACCGGATGGGCGCCTGGGTCTCCGGGACCGATCCGGAGCTCGCGCTGCCGTTCGGGGCCACCTGGCATCCGGAGGTGGTGAGGGCCCTCGGCGAGAGGGCCCGCGGCGACGACCGGCTCGGCCGGTACCTGAAGACCTCCCGCCCGCCCTCCCCGGCCCGCCACGCGGCGATCTCCTCGGCGCTCAACGGGTTCTCCCTGCACGTGGCCCGCTGGGTTGTGGAGGAGCTGTTCGCCGGCAAGCTGATCTACGCGGGGGGCGACGACGTGCTCGCCATGCTCCCGGTGGACGACGTGCTGCCCTGCCTGCTGGTGCTCCGCTCGGCGTACTCGGGCGTGGTGCCGGGCGAGGACCGCGAGGCCATCTGGGAGCTCTACGGCGAGGTGAAGGGCCAGCTGACCCGGATCAGACGCGGCCACGTGCTGCTCGGCGGCCAGGGCGAGCGCCTCTTCCGCATGATGGGCGCGCGGGCCACCGGCTCCGCCGGGGTGGTGATCGCCCACCACCAGGCGCCCCTTGCCGCGGTGCTGCGCGAGCTCCGGGCGGCGGAGGGGCGCGCCAAGGACGAGGGCGGCCGCAACGCGTTCTCGGTGAGCCTCGTGAAGCGGGCGGGAGGCACCACCCACTTCACGGCCGGTTTCGGCTTCGGCGGTCCGGGCTGGGAGCCGGCGGCGGAGCGGCCCACCGCCCTGGGCGGGCTCTTCGCGCTGCGCGACACCCTGGCCACGAGGGGCGTCTCCCGCCGTGCGGCGTACAACGTGCTCGCCTGGCTACCCGGCCTCCCCGAGCGGCCGGATCCCTCCCGAGGGCTCGACGGGGAAGCCTACCGCGAGCTGCTCGAGCGCAACCTCGCCTGGCAGCTCGTGCGCCACGGGGTGGACGGGCGTGCCGGGTTCGGACCCGGGTTCGCGGGCGAGCTGGCCCGGCGTCTCGTGGACGCCGCGGTGGGCGAGGCCGGACGCCGCGGTGAGCGGTTCTCGTACACCGGGTTCCTTCACGGTCTCTTCACCGTGGCCGAGTTCCTGGCTCGCGAGGGCCGGACCGTGGAGCGGAGGAAGGGTGACGGCACCACGGTGGCTGCCGGGGCGGCGGAAGGAGGTGCGGCATGACGGTGTGGCGGTTCATCCGGCCGGTGGACGTCCTCTACCTGCGCGGCAACCGTCTCTTCGGCGGCCCCGGCGACCACGCCGAGGCGCTCATGCCGCCGTGGCCCAGCGTGCTGGCCGGCGCCATCCGCTCCCGGATGCTCACGGACGCGGGGGTGGACCTGGGCCGGTTCACCGACGAGGCGGCGACACCTCCAGCGAAACTCGCCCCGGTGCTGGGGACGCCCTCGGAGCCGGGCTCCTTCCGGCTGGCGCGGGTGGCGCTGGCGGTGCGGCCGGAGCGGGGGCAGCCGCTGGTGCTGCACCCGATGCCCGCCGACCTGGTGGTGACGGCGCCGGAGGACGGCGGGGCGCGGGAGGCCGGGGACGACCGGCCGCCCGCGGCCGCCCTCGCCGAGCTCCTCGAGCGTGGCCAGCGGCCCTCCCCGGATCCGGTCGAGGTGCATCGGCTCGAGGCCGGACCGTGGCCCGGAGAGGCCGCCACCTCCTCCCCGCTGCCGCTGGCGCTGGCGCTGCGCCGGCGGGCGCCGGCCAAGCCCTCGGGAGGGTACTGGCTCACGGGCGAGGGGATGGCGGTCTACCTCGCTGGCGGCACGCCCGAACCCGGGCACCTGATCCACCGCCGGTGGCTGTGGCGGTCCGACCCCCGCCTCGGGATCGCTCGCGACCGCTCCTCTGGCACCACCGCGAAGGGCAGGCTCTACACCACCGAGACGGTGGCGCTCGCCCCCGGGGTCGGGTTCCTGGTGGGGATCGAGGGGGCCCCCGAGGAGCTCGTCCCCGCAGACGGGCTGCTGCGCCTGGGTGGCGACGGCCGCGGGGCCGAGATCGCGCCGTGGGAGGGCGGTGCGCCTGCGGCGCCGGCCACGGCTCCGGACGGGCGGTTTCTCCTCTACCTCGAGACCCCGGGCCTGTTCCCCGGCGGGTGGCTGCCGCCGGGGGTGGACGGGGCCACCCTCCGGCTGCGGGTGGATGGGCTGGAGGCCCGTCTGGCCGCCGCCGCCGTCTCCCGGGCCCAGGTCGTCTCGGGCTGGGACGTGGCCGCCCACGCGCCCAAGCCGGCACAGCGGGCGGTTCCCGCGGGGGCGGTGTACCTGTTCGACGAGGTGCACGGCGACCCCGCGGCGTACGGGGAGCAGCTCTGGGAGTTCGCGGCCGCGGAGCTCGGCGGTGGTTGGGACGCGGTCTGGCGGCAGCGCCGGGCCGAGGGGTTCGGCGCCGTTCTCGTGGGGGCGTGGCCCGGGGAGGCTCCCCGTGCGTGAGCGGCCCCGAGAGAGCGCGGACTTCGGTCCGCAGAGGCGCTCATGGAGCGCGGACCTCAGTCCGCAACGTCCTTCCGCCCGTGCGAGATACCACCTGCGAGACGCCGTTGGTAGGCACCACAGTCGGGAAGCTCGATGCGGGCTGAAGTCCGCGCTCGCTGGGAGGCGTCGGGGCCGTGGAGGGTTCCACCTGCGCCTCGCCCGTGCGAGGCTTCACGGGCGATTCGCTCGATGCGGGCTGAAGCCCGCGCTCCGCGTGGTGTGCGCCGCCGCGGCCGTGGGCGGAGGCGCCCGAGGGAGCGCGGACTTCAGTCCGCAACGGCGTCGCGGCCGTGGAGCCTTCCACCTGCGCCTCGCCCGTGCGAGGCTTCACGGGCGATTCGCTCGATGCGGGCTGAAGCCCGCGCTCCCTGGGAGGCGTCGGGGCCGTGGAGGGTTCCAGCTGCGCCTCGCCCGTGCCAGCTCGCGCGGCCGTCTCGCCGGAAAGAAGAGAGAGAAGGTCGTGGGGACGGGCGTCTCGCCCGCCCCGGAAAGCCGCCGCCGTGGTCCCGCGTGGCGGTTTCGGGCGGGCGGGGAGGTCCGCAACCGCAATCGGGAACCACGGCCGGCGAGGCCTGCGGCTTCAATGGATAACAAACGCCACAGATACAACATGTTGTGGCGGCGGGCGTCCTCGCCCGCCGTGAGGGCGTGGCGGGAACCTCCAGACCCGCGGCTCCGACGCGGGCGGGCACGCCGGCGGGTGGGGAAGCCCGCGGCTACAACGGGGGAGGCACGGGCGGGGAGGCCCGCAGCCACGGCTGTCGGGGACCTGTGGGGCTCGTCCGCCCTGGCCACCCGATGCGACCTCCCGCCCGCGCTAGGCGTGGAGTCCCGCATGGCGGCGGGGGAGGCCGCGCGGCGGCACGCGGCATCCGCGAGCCATCACCAGGACACGAGGAGGTGACGATGTTCGAGGAGAAGAGACCGCTGTTCATCTACTGCATCAGCCCCGTCCACATGGGCGCGGGCACCGCGCTGGGAGCGGTGGACAACCCGATCCAACGCGAGGTCCACACCGGCCACCCCACCATGGCCGGCTCCGGCCTCAAGGGGGCGTTCCGGGATCTCTACGCGCTGGCCTGCGGCGAGTGGGGTAAGAAGAGCACCCCCGAGACCAACCGCATCTTCGGCCCCGCCGGGGAGGGCGAGCAGGCCTCCGACCACGCCGGCGCCGTCTCCTTCTCCGACGCCCAGCTCGTGCTGTTCCCGGTCCGCTCGCTGCGGCGCTCCTTCGTCTACGCCACCTGCCCCACGGCGCTCGCGCGCCTCGAGCGCCTGCTCGCCGTGGCGGGGATCGAGGGCACGGACGACTGGACCATCCCGGATGTCACCGGCGAGCGGTGCCACCACCCCGACGGGAGCCCGGCTGTCTCGAATGGGAAGCTCATCCTGGAGAGCTACCAGTTCGAGGCCAAGGGGGACTCCAACAACCTCGGCGCCATCGCCACCTGGCTCGCCGAGCACGCGCTGCCCGCGGACGAGGGCTTCGCCTACTTCCGGGAGAAGCTCAAGACCGACCTCGTGCTCCTCTCCGACGAGCGGTTCAACCACTTCGTGAGGCACGCCACCCTGGTGGAGCCCCACGTCCGGATCGACGACGCCTCCGGCACCGCCGACGACGGCGGGCTCTTCTACACCGAGAACCTGCCCCCCGAGTCGCTGCTGGTCAGCCTCGTGATGGCCTCGAAGGAGCGGGTGAAGAAGGGTGACAGCGACGCCAACGGGATGGCCGCGAACGAGGTCATCGAGAAGGTCCAGGAGGCCCTGGACGGCCGGCTGGCCCAGGTGGGCGGCGACGCCACCACCGGGCGCGGCCAGGTGATGCTCCGCTTCGCGGGAGGTGCGTGATGGCTGCCACCACGAACCCCACGACCGGACAGAGCCTCGACCAGCAGCGCGCGGCGTTCGCGTGGCGAAAGGTCACGGAAGCGCGGCGGGCTCTCAGCGCCAAGGAGTTCGAGACCTACACCAACCTCGCCAAGTCGGCGCCCGCCCTGATCATGGGCAACGGCTTGATGGCGACGCTGGCGTTCTTCGAGCAGAAGTACGACGAAAAGAAGGGGAAAGACCTTCACGCGCGAGAGCTGAACCGCGCGCTATGTACATGGCTCGCCGAGAAAACTGGGGCCGTCACGGCGCCGGACTATCCGGCGGTGATGGAAGGCCTTCACGGCGCCGATTCCGCAGACTACCTCCACGCCACCGAGGAGGCGCTGGAGATCCTCCGCTGGATCCGCCAGTTCGCGCCGACCCTGAAGGGGTGATCCCATGCGAGCCGCCGTACCGAAATACGTGGGAACCGATTTCTCCAAGGCGCCTCCAGGCCACCGTTTCCGGCTCTACTTCGAGGTGTGGAAGGACGGAAGCTGGGAGATCGAGAGCCAGAAGAAGAACGAGGCGGTTCGCCGGGTGGTGGGCATGGCTCCGGTCGGGAAGCTGGTGGGGAGCCTGAACGCGCGTCTGTCGCCGCACGAGGCCGGCGTACTGCGCCTCGATGCCCGCTCCACCGCTCCCTTCGTCACCGGGATGGGGATGGAGCACCCGCTCGAGAACGGCTTCGCCTTCCTGGACCCCTACGGCGTGCCCTACCTCCCGGGTTCCTCGGTCAAGGGGGTGGTGCGCCGCGCTGCCGAGGAGCTCGCCCTCTTCGAGCGGGAGCGGCACGGCTGGACGCTCCCCGCCGTGTGGTGGCTGTTCGGGTTCGACGGCTCGAGCGCCTTCTTCCAGCAGGACAGGAAGAAGGACGGGGAGTTCGTGGACCCGGAGCCGGTCCGCGCCGAGCGCGCCCGCTGGCGGGAGGCGTACGAGGCCCTCGTCGAGAGCGCGGGCTCCGGTCCGCACGGTGACGATCCCGCCGCGACGCTCCTCGAGGCCTTCCACGACCTCGTGGACCCCGAGCGCGGGATCGCGCGGACGGCCGCCGACCTGCTCCGTGCTCTCCAGAGCGACGCCACGGCGCGGGGCGCCGTCCACACCCGCGGCTGCCTGGCCTTCTGGGACGTGATCCCGCTGCCCGGGGAGGGCGACGCCGCCAACCTCCGCGTGGACATCATGAACCCTCACTACGGCCACTACTACCAGAAGGGTCAGCCGCCCCACGACGCCGGGAGCCCCAATCCCATCTTCTACCTCACCGTCCCCGCCGGCTGGTCGTTCACCTTCCGGGTCCGGCTGCTCCCCACCGTGGCCCTGCCCGCCTGGTTCACCGAACCCGGCGACGACGGCCGCCCCCGCTGGCAGGCCCTCCTCGAGGCCGCCTTCCAGCACGCCTTCGACTGGCTCGGCTTCGGCGCCAAGACCAGCCTCGGGTACGGGGGGATGCGGGTGGACGAGGAGGCCCGGAAGCGGGAGGAGGCGGAGCGGAGGCGGCTGGAGGCCGAGGCGGAGCGCCGACGCCGGGAGGACGAGGAGAGACGACGGCAGGAGGCGGAGCGCCGCCGCCGCGCGGCCATGACTCCGCTCGAGCGGGCTCTCGACGACCTGCGCGGGGCCGACCACGACGGATTCATCGAGGCGTTCGGGAAGCTCGACGAGTTCCAGGGCGAGGAGCAGAGGACCCTCGCGCGGGCGCTCAGGGCGTGGATGCAGGAGCACGGCGAGTGGAAGCTCAAGAAGAAGAAGGGGAAGAAGTGGGAGCGGGTCCGGAGGATCAGGCGGATCCTCGGGGAGGGCGCATGAGGACGCGGACCATCCGGCTCGAGTTCGTGACCCCCGCCTTCCTGGGCGGCGCCGACCAGTCCTCCGAGTGGCGGACGCCGCCGTTCAAGGCGCTGCTGCGGCAGTGGTGGCGGGTGTGGGCGGCCCGGAAGTTCGGTGTGGGCCACCAGGGGCTGCGCGAGATCGAGGGCGTGGTCTTCGGGCACGCGGCGCTCCGGCACAACGGACGACCCTGGCACGTCAGGAGCGCCGTCCGCCTCCGTCTTCGGCCGGTGCGGCACCAGACGCTCACGTCGTGGTCGCCGACGAAGAAGGTGCATCATCGCGAGGTCAACATGCCCGCCGACAAGATGGTGGGGTCGGATCTCTACCTTGGCTACGGACCGTTGGTCCACAAGGGGGGGACGAGACTGAAGGCTCCACCCGCGCTGGCGCCCGGCTCCTCCGCGGAGCTCACCCTGCGCCATCCCGAACGGCTTTCCGTGGACGAGTTCGCCACCGTGGAGGTGGCCGAAGGCCTCGAGGCCGCCCTCCGCCTCATCCACCTGTTCGGCACCGTCGGTTCCCGCTCGCGCAACGGCTGGGGATCGTTGCGGCTCTCGGAGGAGGGGCGCGCTCTGGTACCGTTCGAGAAGCTGATCGAGACCGCCACACCGTACGCTCGCCCCCTGGAGAGGTGCCTCGAGACCGAATGGGCCGACGGCATCGGCACGGACGGCAAGGGCCTTCTCGTCTGGCGTACGAAGGAGGCATACCGCGACTGGAAGGAGGTGATCCACGAGCTAGCGCGAGTGAAGATCGCGTTCAGGACGAAACTCGAGGCCGGCAAGGGCACCATCGCGGAGCGCCATCTGCTCGCCTACCCGGTCACGCATCACCAGGTGAACGCCTGGGGCGCGACCTCGCGCCTCGCCAACCAGCTGCGGTTCAAGGTTCACAGGCTCGAGGACGGGAGGCTCGTGGGCCTCGCGGTCCACCTGCCCGCCGGGCTGCCCGGCGAGCTGCTTCACAGGCTGCCGCAGGACAAGCAGGCGTGGGTGCGGAGACAGCAGATCGTCGTCTGGCGCAAGGTCCACAAGAGCCTCGACAAGGAGATGAGCCGTTGTCGTTCGTAGTGGGCGGTCCGCCCAACCCTGGCCGGCACTCCGCCGCGGCTACGGGCGGAGGCCCCCCGGGGAGCGCGGACTTCGGTCCGCAGAGGCACTCATGGAGCGCGGACTTCAGTCCGCAACGGCGTCGCGGCTGTGGAGCCTTCCACCTGCGCCTCGTCCGTGCCAGGCTTCACGGCCGTTTCGCTCGATGCGGGCTGAAGCCCGCGCTCCCTGGGAGGCGTCGCGGCTGTGGAGGGTTCCACCTGCGCCTCGTCCGTGCCAGGCTTCACGGCCGTTTCGCTCGATGCGGGCTGAAGCCCGCGCTCCGCGGGGGCCCTTCCGCCCGTGCGAGAAACCACCTGCGAGGTGTCGTTGGGAGGCGCCACAGCCGCGAAGCTCGATGCGACCTCGTGCCCGCGCTCCCTGCTCCGCGGACACGCGGCAACGGTTCGGAGCGATGACGGATGGGCGATAGGCCGCGAAGGGGCTGGTACTCGCGGGGCTACCTGCCACACCTCGATGCCCCCGGGGTCATCCAGGCGGTGACCTTCCGCCTCGCGGATGCCCTGCCTCGGCGCGTGGTGGAGGCGTGGCGGGATGCGTGCGAGGACGATGAGGTGCGGCGGAGGGTCGCGGCGTACCTCGACGCGGGACATGGGAGCTGCCTGCTTCGTGAGCCGCAGTGCGCGGTGGTGGTGGAGGAGGAGCTCCTCGCGGGCGATGGGAGCCAGTACGAGCTCCTCGCGTGGGTGGTGATGCCGAACCACGTGCACGTGGTGGTGCGCATCGCCGACGATCACGCCCTGGGTGAGACTGTCCGCGGCTGGAAGGGTCGGTCGGCGAGGCGGATCAATCACCTGCTTGGCCGCACGGGGCGTCTCTGGCAGGCCGGGTTCTTTGACCGGTACATCCGGGACGAGGAGCACCTGCGGCGATGTATCGCGTACGTACACGAGAACCCCGTGCGCGCGGGGCTCGTGCCTGCAGCCGAGGCGTGGCCACATTCGAGTGCCTCGCGTCGCCGGGAGGGGCCCTGATGTATCGCCGAGAGAGCGCTGACGTCAGTCCAGCGCGCTCCCCGGGGAGCGCGGACCTCAGTCCGCAACGGCGCTCATGGAGCGCGGACTTCAGTCCGCAACGGCGTCGCGGCTGTGGAGCCTTCCACCTGCG
>CAYTTB010000064.1:0-19708 GCA_964440565.1 uncultured Thermoanaerobaculia bacterium | reverse complement strand
CGTTCACCACCGGCCACGGGCTCGCCTCCACGATCCTCCCGGCCGGCTCCGCGCGGCTGCTCGTGTTCGGCGTGCCCCTGCCCGTGTTCGCCTACCTGGACCAGGGGGACGAGGAGCTGCACCTCCTCGCGATGGAGAAGCTCCGCCAGCTGGAGCCGGAGCTGCCCCCGGGGACGCGTGTCGCGCTCCAGAGCTTCGGGCCGTGCCTCGGCGACGGGGTGCTGGACCGGTGCCTCGGGTGGTTCCCGGCGGCCGCCCGGGCGTGGAACGGCTCCTGCCGGCCGATCCTCCTGGGGCTGGACCTCGTGACGGTGTTCCCCCTCGGTCCGGGAGATGCAGCCTCCTGGCCGGTGGGTCCGGAGCCGCTGGTTCGCTTCGCGGAGCGTCTCGAGGCGCTCGTGCCCGGTATCTACCGCCACCTGGACTGTCTGATGGCCGGCGCGCTGGCGCGCGCGGCCCCGGCCGGACAGAGAAGGAGACCGCACACCTGACACCCAGAGGACCCTCCATCCTTCCATGGCCCCGGGTCCGTCCTCCCTTCCGCCCGGGGCCGCTTTTTCGGCCTCTCCCGCCGTTTCCGTCACGGTGCGTGGAGCCGGAGGATCGGCGTGTGGCGGAGGTCCGGCGACGGGGATCGGGAGGCGTCGCGCTGCGGCTGGCGCCGGATCGCAGCGAGATCGCCTGTGCGGTGGCCGATGCGGCCGCGGATCCGGTCGGGAAGGCCTCGGGCGGCGCTCCCGCGCCGTCTTGCGGTAGGATGGGCGGGCGTTCCGGCGATCCAGGGGGGCGCCGGGCCGCCGGGAGGTGGCCGGATGGTGGGAACCGTGCTCCCGACGGGGCGGGTACGGCGGTACGCGCTGGCCGCGATGGCGGCGTGGACGGTGGTCGCGGCGGGGGTGGCCGCGTACCTCAACCTCCTGCACCGGGCCGAGGTGCGCCAGCGTCAGCTGGCCGAGGCGCGGAAGGTGGCGGGCGTGCTGGCGGACGTCTTCCGCAGCCAGGCGTGCGCGATGCGCGATCACCGGCCGGAGGTCGAGCCGCCGCTTCCCGCGCACCTGCCGCTCGAGGGCGGCGGGCGGGTCCGGCTGCTCGGCGCGGCGGCGGGCGGGCCGCGCGTGGAGGGCACGATCCTCGGCGCCGGGTGGGTCCGGGTTCGCGAGCCGCTCGAGCTGGAGCGGTGCTGCCTGGACTGTCACGCGCACGGGGGGGAACGCGCCGGCGGCCTGGCGGGGGCGATCGAGGTGACCCTGCCGGTGCGGGGCGCCCTGGACGAGGAGCTCGCCGTGTGGCGGTTCGAGCTCGGCGCCACGGGCGCGGGCTGGCTCCTCGCTCTCGCGGCCACGGCGTGGGCGGCCCGCCGGTTCGCCGCGGGGCAGCGGGAGCGCGAGGCGCAGGAGGCGCGGCTGCGCGCCCTGTTCGAGGGGGCACGCGACGCCCTGTTCGTGCTCGAGGGGGAGCGGGTGGTGGCCTGCAACGCCGCCGCCGAGCGGCTCCTGGCGCTGCCCCGGGAGCGGATCGTGGGCGCGGCGCCGTGGACGTTCTCGCCCCCGGCCCAGCCCGGGGGCGGGGCCTCGGAGGGCCTGTTCCGCGGGCGCGTCGCCGCCGCCCGGGGGGGCGAGCCGCAGCTGTTCGAGTGGGTGGTGCGGCGGTCGGACGGGACGGACGTCGCCTGCGAGGTGCAGCTCAACCGGTTCGAGGTGGAGGGGCGGCCGCTGCTGCTGGCCGCGGTGCGGGACGTGAGCGCCCGCAAGGAGCAGGAGGCGGCGCTGGAGCTGCTCTGGCGGGCGGTCCAGCAGGCGGCGGAGAGCGTGATGATCACCGACGCCGGGGGGACCATCCTCTACGTCAACCCCGCCTTCGAGACCGTCACCGGCTACGCCCGCGACGAGGCGGTGGGGCGCAACCCGCGGCTTCTCAAGAGCGGCCAGCACGACGAGGCGTTCTACCGCGAGCTGTGGGAGACCATCACCTCGGGGAGGGTGTGGCGCGGCACCTTCGTCAACCGGAGGAAGGACGGGACGCTCTACCGCGAGGAGGCGGTGATCACCCCGGTGCGCGACGACCGCGGCGAGATCCGCTACTTCGTGGCGGTGCGCCGCGACGTCACCCGCGAGCGCGAGCTGGAGGAGCGGCTTCGCCTCGCCGAGCGGATGGAGACCATCGGCCAGCTCGCGAGCGTCGTCGCCCACGACTTCAACAACCTCCTGATGGCGATCCTGGGCGCGGCCGAGGCCGCCGCCCGTCACGGCGGCGAGGCGGTCGCGGACGACGTCGAGTCCATCCGGCACGCGGTGCGGCGGGGGGCGGATCTCACCCGCCGGCTGCTCACGGTGGCGCGCCAGCAGGTGATCGAGCCGGTGGACCTCGACCTCTCGCGGTTCCTGGTCGACGTGGCCCCGACCCTGCGGCGCCTGGTGCCGGAGAACATCCGCCTCGAGGTGATCCCGTGCGACGAGCCGGCGGGGGTCCATGCGGACCCGACGGAGCTCGAGCGGATCCTCATGAACCTGGTGGCCAACGCCCGCGACGCCATGCCCTCGGGCGGCGAGCTGGTGGTGGAGTGCTCGGTGGTGGAGCTCGGGCCGTCCTACGTCGCCGGCCGCCCGTGGGCGCGGGAGGGCCGGTACACGCTGCTCGCGGTGACCGACACCGGGGTGGGGATGGACCAGGAGACCCTCTCCCACGTCTTCGAGCCGTTCTTCACCACGAAGAAGGGCAGGGGGACGGGGCTCGGCCTCGCCACCGTGTACGGCCTGGTGGAGCAGCACGGCGGCTTCATCAACGTGTACTCGGAGCCGGGCGAGGGCACCACGTTCAAGATCTACCTCCCTTGGGTCGAGGTGGAGCCGGGCGGGAAGGGACGGAGGGCGGAGGAGCGTGGGAAGCTGCCACGGGGGACGGAGACGATCCTGGTGGTGGAGGACGACCCCGGGGTCCGGGATGGGATCCGGGGGATCCTCGAGAGCCTCGGCTACACGGTGCTGGTCGCGGCGAGCGGGGAGGAGGCACTGGACGTTCTCGCGGGAGCCGGGTCCGACGTCGGGCTGGTGCTCTCCGACGTGGTCCTTCCGGGGATGGACGGGGGCGAGCTCGAGCGCCGGGCACGGGAGCTCCGGCCCGGGCTGCGCTTCGTCTTCACCTCCGGCTACACCGACAACGTGGTCCACGAGCGGTTCCGCAAGCGGCCGGGCGTTCGCTTCCTGCTCAAGCCCTACGGGGTGGAGCAGCTCGCGCGCACGGTCCGGGACGCCCTGGACGGGGGAGGCGACGGCGAGCCGGACGGCTGAGCGCGGCGACGGGCCTGTATCAGGCACGGCGCGCGCGGGAACGTCATGAGCGACGGGACCGGCACCGGCCGCGAGGCCGGGCCGGCGAGGAGGGCGTGGATGGACGGCACCGAGTCGGGGTCGTGGGCCCGGGCGGGCCTCGGTGACGCCGAGGCACGGTACCGGGCGCTCTTCGAGCACGCGGGGGACGCCCTGTTCGTGCTCGAGGGGGGGGTGTTCGTGGAGTGCAACCGGGCCGCCGAGGCGCTCTTCGGCGCGCCCCGCGAGCGGATCGTGGGCGCCACGCCGTGGGAGTTCTCGCCGCCGACCCAGCCCGACGGACGGCCCTCCGAGGCGGCGGCTCGGGGGCGGATCGCGGCGGCGCTCTCCGGCGAGCCGCAGCGGTTCGGCTGGGTCCACCGCCGCGCCGACGGGAGCGATCGGGAGTGCGAGGTGTCGCTGGCCCGCTTCGACGCCGGCGGCGGCCCCCTCATCCTCGCGGCCGTGCGCGACCTGAGCCGGATCCGCCGGGCGCGGCTCGAGCTCGAGGAGAGCGAGGCCATGTACCGCACGCTGGTGGAGCGCTCCCACGACGCGGTCTTCGTCTACCGCGGCGGCCGGCTGCTGTTCGTGAACCGGCGGGCCGTCGAGATGACGGGCCGGAGCGAGGAGGAGCTGCGGACGATGCCGGTGTGGGACCTGTTCGCACCCGGCGACCGCGAGCGGGTCGTCGCCATCGCGGACGCGCGCCGGCGCGGCGACCCTGCCCCGGAGCGGTTCGAGGCGCGGGTGGTGACCCCCGACGGGCGCGTGCGCCGGTGCGAGTTCTCCATCCGGTCCATCGTCTACGACGGCGCCCCGGCGACCCTGGGCGCGGTGCGGGACGTCACCGAGGAACGGGAGGCGCTCGAGGCGCTGCGCGAGAGCGAGGCCAGGTACCGCACCCTGTTCGAGGCCGCCAGCGACGCCATCATGGTGTTCGATCCCGGGAGCGAGGAGATCCTCGACGCCAACCGGAAGGCGTGCGAGCTGTACGGGCTCCCCCGGGAGGAACTCCTCGGGCGAAGCCTCAAGGAGTTCACGGTGGACGTGGCCCGGGGCGAGAGGGCCATCCGCACGGTGCTGGAGCGAGGCGGCATCCAGCGGTTCGAGACCGTGCACCGCACGGCGGACGGGAGGGAGGTGGTCCTCGTCTGCAGCGCGTCGGTGGTGGACCTGGGGGGGCGGCGGGTCATCGTCACGGTCAACCGGGACGTCACCGGGCAGCGGCGCCGGGAGGCGCGCCTGCGCCTGCTCGCACGGGCGCTCGAGAGCGTGGGCGAGGCGGTGGTGATCACCGACCCGGAGGACCGCATCCGCTGGGCGAACCCCGCGTTCTACCGGATGTACGGGTTCGAGCCGGGGGAGCTCGACGGGCGGCACATCGGGGTCATTCGCCATCCCGACCTGCCGCCCGCCACCGCCGAGACGATCCGGGAGTCCACCCTCGCCGGGGGGTGGCGGGGCGAGCTGCTCAACCGCACGCGGGACGGGCGGGAGCTCGTGGTGGAGCTCGTCACCGCGCCGGTGCGCGACGCGGAGGGCCGGGTGGAGGCGCTGATCGGTGTCGCCCGCGACGTCACCGAGGAGCGGGCCCGCCAGCGCGCCCTGGCCGAGAGCGAGCAGCGCTTCCGGCGCTTCTTCGACAACGACATCGCGGCGAACTTCATCGCCTCGTGGGACGGCACGATCCTCGCGTGCAACCGGCGGTTCGTGGAGATGTTCGGGTTCCCCTCCCTGGAGGAGGCCACGGGCGCCTCCGCCTGGGAGCTCCACCCCTCCGAGGAGGCGCGGGCCCGTCTCCTCGCGGCGCTCGAGGACCGGGGCTTCGTGGAGGGGATGGAGCTCGAGCTCCGCACCTGCGACGGCCGGCGGGTCCACGCGCTGCTCAACGCGGTCCTCGTCCGCGACGCCGGAGGACGTCCGCACCAGGTGCAGGGGCACCTGGTGGACATCACCCCGCTGCGCGAGGCGGAGGCCCAGCTGCTCCAGGCGCAGAAGATGGAGGCCATCGGCCGCCTCGCCGGCGGCATCGCCCACGACTTCAACAACCTCCTCCAGGCGATGCTGATGGACATCGAGCTGACCCGGGTCAGGGCCGAGGCCGCCGGCCCGGCCGTGCTCGACCGGCTCGAGGCGCAGATCCGCCGCGGGGCGGCGCTGGCGCGGCAGCTCCTGCTCTTCTCCCGGCGCGGCGAGGCCCGGAAGGAGCGCGTCGACCTGGGCAGCCTCCTGGAGGAGGACGTCAGGCTGCTCCGCCGCCTCCTGCCGGAGAACATCGCCCTCGAGGTGCGGCGCCCCGGGGAGAGCGTCCCGGTCGAGGTGGACCCGGTGCAGGTCGAGCAGGTGCTCATGAACCTGGTGGTGAACGCCCGCGACGCCATGCCGGAGGGCGGGCGGCTCGAGATCGCGCTCGAGCGCCGCCGGGACCGTGCGGTGGTCACCGTGGCCGACACCGGGCACGGGATCCCACCCGAGATCCGCGACCGGATCTTCGAGCCGTTCTTCACCACCAAGGAGCACGGGCGGGGTACGGGGCTCGGGCTGGCCGTGGTGCACGGCGTGATCACCTCGCACGGGGGCACCGTGTCGGTGCAGAGCGAGCCGGGCCGGGGGACCACGTTCACGGTGGAGCTCCCCCTGGCGGCCGCGGACGGGGCCGGGCCCGGCGTCTCCCCCCGGGAGGGCGGGGTGCCCGTGCCCGCGGCGGGCACCGACGACCGGGTCCTGGTGGTGGAGGACGACGCGGCGACCCGGGGCAGCACGGTGGAGATCCTGGAGGCACTCGGTTACCGCGTGGACGCGGCGGCGGACCTCGAGGGAGCGCGGCGCCTCGCCTCCGGCCGCCGGTACGACCTCCTCGTCTCGGACGTCGTGCTGCCCGACGGCTCGGGCGCGGGGCTGGCGGCCCAGCTGCGCGAGAGGTGGCCCGGCCTCGGGGTGCTCCTGATCTCGGGCTACCCCGAGGAGGAGCTCCCGAGCCGCCGCGCGCTCCGGGGACCGAGGCTCGCCTTCCTCGCGAAGCCGTTCGACGCGCCGACGCTGGCCCGGGCGCTGGCCGAGGTCGCCCGCAACCCCGCCGGCTGAGCGCGGCCGCTCACCCGCGGCCTGCCAGGAGCCGCTCGAGGCGGGCCACGATGGTGGCGAGGCTCGAGGGCTTGGCGAGGAAGTCGAACCCGCTGCCGGCGGGGACCCGCTCGGCGCGGCTCTCCGGGTCGTACCCCGAGAGGAACAGCACCGGCAGGTCCGGACGCCGGCGGCGCAGTGCCTCCGCCGCGTCGGGGCCGCCGAGACGGGGCATCACCACGTCGAGCACCGCGGCGTCGAACCGGCCGGGATCCTCCTCGAACCGGGCCACCGCCTCTGCACCGTCCGCCGCCGCCACCACCCGGTACCCGGCCGCGGCGAGCCCCTCGGCGATGGCCTCGCGGAGCTCCTCCTCGTCCTCCGCCAGGAGCACCGTGCGCGGGGCGACGGCGGGCAGCGGCTCGGGCGCGGACTCCACGGGTGCCGTGGCCTCCGGTCCGCGGCCATCCGCGGGCGCCGGCAGCCAGATCGCGAAGGTGCTTCCCCGGCCGGGCTCGCTCGCGACGGCGACCGCGCCGCCGTGACGGCTCGCGACCTGGGCGACGATGGCGAGCCCGAGGCCGGTGCCCTTGCCCTCCGGCTTGGTGGTGAACAGGGGCTCGAAGGCCCTCTCGAGCGTCCCGGGGTCCATGCCGGTGCCCGTGTCGGTGACCTCCAGCACCGCCCACCGCCCCGTCCCGGGCCGCGGCTCCGGTGCCCGGCCGAGGACCTCGGCCGGTGGCCGGCCTTCCCGGGTGACGATGGTGATCTCGCCGCCCGCGGGCATGGCGTCGCGGGCGTTCACCACCAGGTTCATGAGCGCCTGCTCGAGCTGGCCCGGATCGGCGGTCACCGGTGGCGCGTCCTCGTGCCGCACCCCGATGTGGACGTCCTCGCCCACCAGGCGGCGCAGCATCGGGACCATCCCGTCCACCAGCTCCCCGAGCCTCACCACCCGCATCTCGGGGGCTCGCCGCCGCGAGAACAGGAGCAGCTGGCGGGTGATGGCCTCGGCCCGCTCCAGCGCCCGGGCCATCGCCTCGAGACGGGACGCGGCCGGCGAGCCGGAGGGCAGCTCGCGCTGCGCGAGCTGGAGGTTGAGCGAGAGCGCCTGGAGCACGTTGTTGAAGTCGTGCGCCACGCCCCCCGCGAGGCGCCCCACGCTCTCCATTCGCTGGGACTCGAGCAGCTGGCGTCTGAGCTCCGCCTCCTCGGTGACGTCGAGGAGGTAGAGCTGGCACACGGGCCGGTCGTCCTCGGTGTCGCGCCCCGGCGTGGCCACCGCCTCCACGCGGCGGACGCCGCCGCAGGAGAGGATCCGGAGTTCGTGCGCGCGCCCGATCCCGCCCCGCGCCACCGCTCGCTCCATCATCTCGATCGTGTCCCGATCCTCGGCGTGGACCAGCTCCCGGAGGTCGCGTCCCAGGAGGCTGGCCGGAGGCTCCCCGGCGAGCTCGCCCATCGCGGGGTTGGCGAACACGATGCGTCCCTCGGCGTCGGCCTGCACGATCCCCACCGGCGCGGTCTGCACCAGGCGGCGGTGGCGCGCCTCGCTCTCGGCCAGACGCGCCTCGGCGGCGAGGCGCTCCAGCTCGGCGGCCGCCCGTCCGGCCATGAGCTCGAGCAGCGCGAGCATGTGCCTGGGGTCGTCCGGGGGCGCGCGCCACAGCGCGCACAGGTGGCCCACGGTCCGGCCCTCGCGGTCGGTGAGGGCGACCCCGACGTACGCCCGCAGACGGTGCTCGGCGAGGAAGGTGTCCTCCGGGTACAGCTCGGCCACCCTGTCCGGCACAACCAGCTGGCCGTATCGCAGCACCTCCGCGCACGGGGTCCCCTCCTCGCAGTACTCGAGGGGCGGTTGCAGCCTTCCCTCCAGCGCCCAGCTCTCGCTGTGCACCTCGCCCGGCCGCTCGGCGCTCGGTGTCCCCACCAGGGCCACGTTCGCCCCGAGGACCTCGCACAGCGCCACGGGGAGACGCTCGAAGAACTCGTGCCCCACTGCCTGGGCGGTCCGCCGCGCGAGCTCCCGGATCTGCCACTCGTGCCCCTCGAGCTCCCGGGCGGCCTCGATCTCCGCCGTGACGTCGGTGATGGCGACGATGGTGCGGTCCTTCGCCGCGCGATGGGCCTCGGGCACCAGCGCGCTCGCCAGGCCCCAGCGGATCTCCAGCCCCGCCCTGAGCGGCAGCCGCACCCCGTGCAGCACGGCGCCGCCTCCCCGCATGGCCAGCAACGCGTCGCGCACCGCAGCCACGGTCTCCGCGACGAACGCGCGGCCGGGCGCGAGGCGGAGCTCCTCGACGCTCGCCGCACCGAGAAGCTCGAGCGCCGCGCGGTTGGCCCGGACCACGTCGAGGCGGTCCACCCAGCCGTGGAGCACGGCGGGGTCGCGCTCGAGGAGCTCGCGCAGCGCGAGCCCGCGCTCGGCGGCGGTGCGGTGGAGCCAGGTCCGTGCGTCACCGGTGTCCAGCTCCAGCACCGCCACCGGGAGCCACTCGAGCAACTCCTCGAGCCCCCGCCGGGCCTCCGCGCCGCGCGCGCGGGCGGCGTGGAGCGGGGTCACGTCCTCGGCCAGGAGCAGCGTCGCGGGAGCGCCGGGGAACCCTGCCACCGGCGCCCCCGCCAGCCGGAGGTACCGCTCGTCGCCTCCCCGACGCCGGTACCGGACCTCGGCCACCTTCCCGCCGCCGCCCTCGGCCACCGTCCGCAGGAGGTCGAGGACCTCCTCGCCCTCCCCCGCGTCGCCCAGGGGGAACGGCCGCCCCCGCACCTCGTCGGCGCGCCAACCGAAGAGAAGCTCCGCCGCCCGGTTCCACAGGGTCACCCGGCCTCCGGCGTCGAGTCCCACCACCGCGGCGGGGAGCCGCTCGGCCAGCGCGGTCAGGAAGACGCCGGCACCCACCGCCCCCGTGACGCCCCACGCCGCCAGGACGCGGAACAGCTCCATGTGCGGACGCAGCGCGCGCACCGACTGGGGATCGGGAAGGCCCGCGGCCACGGCGGCCCCCACCACGCCGGCGCCCGCCACGGGCAGCGGGAGGACGGCGAGCGGTGCGGGCACGACCGGGGGGACGCCGATGCCACCGAGCTCGGCCGGACTCTCGATCACGACCGGCTCCGCCAGGCGGCGGGCCGCAGCGAGGAGCTCCGGCGCGGGGACCGCCGCGGCCGCCTCGGCGGGGTGCGCGGCGGCCACCGCGGGCCGGCCCTCCCGGTCCACGACCAGGGCCGCGAGGGGAGCCCCGGCGATGCGGGCGATCCCCCACGCGAGGGTCTCGAGGAGCTCGCGCGGGCTCGCGGCCCTGCCGAGACGGCTCCCCAGCTCCACCTCCACGGCGAGCGCCCGTGCCAGCCACGCGCGGCGCGGCGTCGGCTCGCTACCGCCGGGGTGCATGGGCGGCCTCCCCCGAGGCGAGAGCCGGGAGGGCCGGGTGGGACGGTATCCACCCCGGCCCGTGGGTGGCGCGTGAGACGCATCTCCTGGCCATCGTACCGCTCGTACCGTACGAACATGCTAGCACGCCGGGCGGATTCCCGGCCGCGTCCGGGCGGCGCGCTATCATGGCCGCGATGCCCATCGAGCTCGCCCCCGGAGCCAGCGTCGGCCGGTACGTCCTGGTCCGGCTGCTCGGGCGCGGCGGCATGGGCTCGGTGTGGGTGGCCCGGGACGATCGGCTGGGGCGCGAGGTGGCGGTGAAGGTGCTGCCGGAGCACATGCTCCGCGACCCGGGCGCCCGCCGGCGGTTCGAGCGCGAGGCGCGGGCCCTGGCCCGGCTGCTCCACCCCAACATCGTCACGCTGTTCGACATGGGTGTCGCCGACCCCGGCACCGGCGACACCGTGCCCTACCTGGTGATGGAGCTGGTGGAGGGGACGTCGCTCGAGCGGAGGCTGGCCGCGGGGCCGTTCCCGCCCGAGGAGGCCGTCGCCATCGGGCTCCAGGTGGCCCGCGCCCTCGGGGCGGCCCACGCCGCCGGTGTCGTCCACCGTGACCTCAAGCCGTCCAACGTCATGGTGACGCCTGCCGGCCACGTCAAGGTGCTCGACTTCGGGCTGGCCCGCCTGGTCGGGGACTCGGGGGTCGCCGCCACCACGCTCACCGCCCCCGGCATGGTGATGGGCTCGTGCCCGTACATGGCGCCGGAGCAGGCGCTGGGGGAGAAGCCGGGCCCGCCGTCCGACGTGTTCGCCTTCGGGGCGCTGCTCTACGAGATGCTCTCGGGACGGCGGGCGTTCGTGGGCGGCACCCCACTGGAGGTGATGGAGCGGGTGACGCGCGCGGCGCACGAGCCGCTCGAGGAGGTGGCCCCCGGGGTCCCGCAGGAGCTCGCGGCCATCGTGGCCCGGTGCCTGGAGCGGGACCCGGAGCGGCGGTACCGGGACGGCGCGCATCTCGCCGCCGATCTCGAACGCCTCCACCGCCCGGAGCCGCTCACCGGCGCGGCGCCGCGCCCGGTGCCGGACCCCCCCGAGGCGCTCACGCTCGTGCACCGGCGGCGTCGGCGGCGCACCCTCCTCGCCGCCGGCGTGGCCGCGGCGCTGGGCCTCCTCCTCGGCGGGGTGGCGACGCGGGTCGGCCGGGAGCCGCGCCGCCCGGACCCCGGCCGGTGGCAGGTGGTTGAGCTCGCCCGCCTGGGTGGCGAGCTGCGCCAGCCCGCGTGGAGCCCGGACGGACACGTGATCGTGGTGAACCACGTCACCGCCGGGCGGGGACGCCTGCTCGCGGTGGAGCGCGAGGGGGGGCGCCGCCGGGTGATCGCCGAGGCCGGGCCCGGCGAGGTGCTGTCGTGGCCGCGCTTCTCCCCCGACGGCCGGGCGATCGCGGTCACCGTCACCGGGGGCGCCTCCGAGCGGGTGGAGGTGATCCCGGCGGTGGGGGGGCCGCCGGTCCTCACCGTGGCGGGGACGGCGCGGGCGGCGTGGACGCCCGGGGGTGATCTCCTGCTGACCCGGTACCGCGGCTCCCTCCCCGCGCTGTTCGAACGCGACCTCGCCACCGGGGAGGAGCGGGAGCTGCTGGCGCCGCGCGACGGGATCGGCTGGTGGGATGCACGGGCGCGTGCCGACGGGACCCTCGCCGTGCTCGGCGGCCCCGTGGACGTCCGCGCCGGGGTCTGGGTGGTGCCGCGGGGGGGCGGGGAGCCCCGGCGGTGGCTGGAGCCCGGAGGGAGGATCCGGGGCCTGGGGTGGGTGCCGGGGCGGGAGGTGCTCGCGGCGGTGGTGGACGGCGCTCTGGTGCGGATCGCCCGGCGGGGGCTCGAGCCCGTCCTCCCCGGGATCGAGGCCCTGGCCGACCCGGCGTTCTCGCCCGATGGCCGCGAGCTCGCCCTCACCCTGGTGCGCCGCAGCACGGACCTGGTGGTGGTGGACCCGGACGGTGGCGCGTGGAGCTGCGCGCTCTGCGGGGGCGAGGGCGTGCTCTGGGGGAGCGCGGCTCCCGGCGGCTGGACCGCCTTCTCCCGTGCGGAGGGGCTGCGCACGGTGCTCTACCGGCGCGGACCGGCGGGCGAGGAGGAGCCGCTGGGCGACCCGCCCATCGCCGGGACCTGCCCGGTGCTGTCGCCCACCGGCGATCTCGTGGCGTACCTGGTGCGCTCCACCGGGGAGCGCCGCGGATGGGAGCTGCACGTGGCACCGCCCGGCGGCGGGGCGGGGGTGACCGTGGCCGAGGGGGTGGAGGGCGCGGAGCTCCCGAGCTGGTCACCGGACGGCACCCGCCTCGCCTACGCGGCGGGCTCGCCGCTGGGCGTGTGGGTGGCGGCAGTGGCGGGGGGGAGCCCGGTGCGCGTGGCCGACGGCGACTACCCGCGCTGGAGCCCCGACGGCAGGTGGATCGCCTACCTCGTGTGGACGGAGGAGACCGACCCCGAGCAGGGCGTGTGGGTGGTGCATCCCGACGGCACGGGGGCGCGCAGGATCGGGGACGAGCCGGCTCAGGTGGCGTGGCGCCCGGACGGGGGGGCGCTGTGGCAGCTGCGGCGGTCGGGGGAGCGGCTGGAGCTGTGGGAGTGCGACGTGCGCGGGTGGCGGTGGCGGCGGCGGTCCACGCTGGACCTGGGCGGTCCGGCGGCCCCGTACCAGGAGCACGTACCGTTCACCGTGGACCGCGCCACCGGACGGCTGCTCCTCAACGTGCGTCGCAGCGCCTCGCGCCTGGTGGTCCTGTCCGGGCTGGATCCGTCCCGCTGGTGAGCCTGGCCGGGATGCCTCGCGCGGGAGCCGCTCCGCGGCCCGTGGGCGTCACCCCTCGGCCCGTCGCCCGGGGATGGTGAGCCGCTGGCCGGGGCGGATCAGGTTCGAGCGCAGGCCGTTGGCGCGCTTGAGGGCACGGACCGAGACCCCGAAACGGCGGGCGATGCCGTAGAGGGTGTCGCCGGGACGGACGCGGTAACCCCGCCCCGACGCGGCCCGGGTGCCGCGGCGGGCGCGGCGGGCGTCCTCGGGGATCACCAGCCGCTGGCCCGGCCGCAGCGTGGAGCGGCGCCGGAGCCCGTTGGCGGCGGCGAGGCGGTCCACGGTGGTGCCGAAGGCGCGGGCGATCTCCCACAGCGTATCGCCCGGCTGCACGGTGTAGCGCCCGGACCGGTCACGCCGCCGGGGCGGCGCCTCCGCCACCGCCACCGCGCGGCGGCCCCTGGGCACCACCAGACGCTGCCCCGGGCGGATCAGGCTGCCGCGCAGGTGGTTGGCGCGCCGGATGGCCGCCACCGAGGAGCCGTACCGGCGCGCGATGGCGTACAGCGACTCGCCCCGCCGCACCGTGTGCAGGAGCCGCGGCGCCCATGCCGCGCGCGGCGCCGCCGCCAGCGCGGCCCGCGCCGCCTCCGCCATCCCCTCCGGCACCCGGACCCTGGTCCTGGTCCGCGCCGGCGTCAGCCCGTAGCGGAGCGCCGGGTTGAGCTCCCTGAGCTTCCGCACCGGGACGCCCAGGCGCTGCGCGAGGAACCCGAGGTCCAGCGCGTCGGGAACCTCGATCTCGTCGTACGCCCAGCGCTCCTCCCGCGGGGGGTCCACGCCGTAGGCGTCGGGATCGCGGGCGATGAGCACCGCCGCCAGGAACGCCGGCACGTAGTCGCGCGTCTCCCGCGGCAGGTACCGGCGGATGCGCCAGAAGTCGCGGCTCCGCGCGCGGCGGATGGCCCGGCGGACGTTGCCCGCCCCGGAGTTGTAGGCGGCCAGCGCCAGGTACCAGTCGCCGAACTCGGCGTGGAGGTCGGCCAGGTGGGCGATGGCGGCCTCTGTGGAGCGGATCGGGTCGCGGCGCTCGTCCACCAGTGGGCCCACCCTGAGGCCGTAGAGGCGGGCCGTGGAGGGCATGAACTGCCACATGCCGCGGGCGCCGGCGCGGGAGCGGGCGGTGGTGGAGAACCCGGACTCGATCACCGGCAGCAGGGCCAGTTCCTCCGGCAGGCCCGCCGCCCGCAGCCGCTCGCGGATGATGGGCAGGTACGGACCGCCGCGGGCGAACCCGCGCTCGATGCGGCGCCGGAGCTCGCCCGGCCGGACGAAGGCGTCGAGGAAGCGGCGCACGTGCCGGTTGACCACCACCGGGATCCCGCCCGCGCGGGCCGCGGCGATGGCCGCCTCCGCGCCGGCCGGCTCGCCCTCCGCCTCGCCCGCGCCGGTCTCCTCGGCCTCCGCGGCCGTCTCCGCCGCCGCCTCGACCAGCGGCGGCTCCTCGGGGGACGCGGCCTCCCTCGCGGCCGCGATCCGGTCCTCGAGCGACTCGGCGAGAGCCAGGACGTCCTCCACCTCTCCGGTGCGCGACGGGTCGCCCGCGGCCCCGGCGGCGACCAGGGCCAGCGCGGCGTCGGCGCAGGCCAGGGCGCCCTCGAGGTCGCCGCGCTCCGCGAGGCGGTCGGCGCGGTCGAGCCAGGACTCGGCCAGGGCGGCGCGGTCGGCGGCGGCGCGGGCGGTGGCCCGGGTGGGGCGAGCCGGCGCGGCCTCGCGCGGCGCGGTGGTGGCGCAGCCCACGGCGAGAGCGGCCCCCGCCGCGATGGCGACGAGGCACCGGGCCGGAGGGCGGGATGTCACTTCAGGTTCTCCAGGTCCACCGTGAGGCTGAGGAGGAGCTGGTTGAGGTCGGCCGCGTTCTCCACCGCCACGGAGAGCGGGTCGAGCGTGGTGATCGTCTCGCCGTCGGCGTCGCGAAGCCGCACCGCCACCTCCACCGAGCGCAGCCTCCGGAAGATGTCGGAGTTGAGCTTGCGCGCGAGCCGGCGCCGGATCTCCTTCCGCTGGTCGAGGGTGGTGCCCAGGAGCGCGTCGAGGTCCACGTCGGCGGTGCTCGCCTGCCGGAGCGGGCGGCCGCCCATCGTGGCCTGCTTGCGGAGGTTCTCGAGCTCCGCCAGGATGTCCATCTGGCTGGACACCTTCACGTGCTTCATCGGCGGCGGCGTCACCTCGGCCGGGGCCTCCGCCTCGGTGGCGAACTCCACCTCCGGTTCCTCCTCGGCCTCCCCGATCTCGGCGAGCTCCTCGGCGCCGGCCCGGGCCGCCGCCTCCATCCCCTCGCGCAGGTGCCCGGGCACGGCGACCTCGCCGGTGACCGAGTCGGGCGAGACCCCGCCCTCTCCCTCCTCGGCCGGCTCCAGCTCGGCCTCCGGCGGCAGCTCCTCGATCTCCTCCGCCGCCGGGGCCGTGGCCGGCGCGGGAGCCTCCACGGCCTCCGGTTCCGGGGCGGGAGCCTCCACGGCCTCCGGTTCCGGCGCGGGAGCCTCCACGGCCTCCGGTTCCGGGGCGGGAGGCGCCGGCCCGGCCTCCGGGGCGCTCACGCCCTCCTCCGCGGCGCGGGCGAGGGCCGCCGCCGAGATCGTGCGGGGGGGCGCCGGCGCCGGCGCGGCGGGCTGCGGGGCAGGGGGCGGCGCGGGCGGGGCCACGGGTCGGGAAGGCGGAGCCGGCCGCGGCGCGGGCGCCGCCTCCTGCGCGGGGGCGGTCATCCGCTTGCGGAGCTTGCGCAGCGTCAGCTTGGTGATCGCCTTCAGCGTCTCGAAGACCCCCTGCCCGTTGATGGCGGAGGCCTCGAACCAGGAGTAGCGTCCGTCGGGGTTGAGGTCGGCGTTGAGCTCCTCGATGGTGAGGATGTTCTTGAGATCCCGCTTGTTGTACTGGAGCACGAGCGGGATGTCGTCGAGGTCGAGGCCGAGCTCGGCGAGGTTCTCGCGGAGGTTGCGGAAGCTCTCCTTGTTCGCCTCGCGCATCGGGCGCTGCGAGTCGGCCACGAACACGATCCCGTCGACGCCCTTGAGCACGAGCTTCCGGGTCGTGTTGTAGAACACCTGCCCGGGGACGGTGTAGAGCTGGAGCCGGGTCTTGAACCCGCCGATGGTGCCCACCTCGATGGGGAGGAGGTCGAAGAACAGGGTCCGGTCGGACTCCGTCTCCAGCGAGACCATCTCGCCGCGCGACGACGGGGCGGTCTTGGCGTAGATGTAGCTGAGGTTGGTGGTCTTGCCGCAGAGGCCAGGACCGTAGTACACGATCTTGGCCGCCATCTGCATCGTGGCCCAGTTGAAGAAAACCATCGCCGAACCCCTACTCCTACAGCTTTTTCAAGCTAGCACAGCGGCAGGAGGGGGTCAACGTGCCGGCTCCAGGATCGCCTCCGATGTCTTCTGCGGCAATGTCTCGGGTGCCGCTCCGGGCCGACCGGAAAGACCCGCCGCGGGCAGCGCCCGGCCCCGGCTTCGCCGGGGCGCCCCGGCGTGCTCGCGGTCCGGGGTGCGGGTGCGGCTGGGGGTGGGGCCGCGGGTCATGTCACGGGGGCGGCCGCGGGCCATGGCGAGTTCCCGCCCCCGCCCACGGCGCGCGGGGACGCGCGCCCCCACAACGGGGGATGGGGTGGGCGTGCGGGGACGCGCGCCCCCACAACGGGGGATGGGGTGGGCGTGCGGGGACGCGCGCCCCCACAACACAACGGGGGATGGGGTGGGCGCGCGGGGACGCGCGCCGGAGGACGCCGGACGGAGGGACCAGCTCGCGCCGGGATCGTGGAGGCGCCGGCGGGCGGGGAGCGGGCGGGCCGCGGGCTCCCGGCGGCCGGGCGGCTCCAGGACGCAGCGCCGGCCTGGGCCGGCTGGTGCCCCGCCGCCGACAGGGACGGCGGCAGGACCGGTCACTGCGGGCTGCGGCCGTTCCCGGCCAGGCGGCGGCGCACGAGCGCCGCCAGCGCCCGGTAGACCTCGGCCACCTCCGGCGGGAGCACCTCGAGGTGGCGCGCCACGGTCGCGGCGTCGCCGCGCACGAGAGGGCCGGTGAGCCGCTCCAGCCCGCGCGCCGCGAGGGCGGCCTCGACGCCGGTGCGCACCGCGGGGGCGAGCGCCCGCGCGGCGTCGCGGCGGGGGAGGCCGCACGCCTCGAGGAGGTCCAGGGCCTCCGCCAGGAGCACGTGGGTGAGGTTGACGGCCACGGCGGCCGCGGCATGGTAGCGGGCCTTGTCGCCGGGGGCGATGCGCCACGGGTGGGCGTCCAGGGCGCGCGCCAGCTCGAACCCGGCCGCCACCGCCGTGGGATCGCCCTCCACGGCCACCCAGACGTCCTCCCACGGCACCGCCCCCGTCGCGAGCGGCGGGAACGACTGCAGGGGATGCCACGAGCCCACCGCCGCTCCGGCCTCCCAGCAGGGGACGAGCGCGTCGGAACGCGCGAGCCCGGAGGTGTGGAGCACCACCCGGCCCCGCATCGGGCCGCCGCGGGCGAGCGCCGCGGCCGCGGCGCCGATCTCGCGGTCGGGTACCGCGAGCACCACCAGCGGCTCGTCGAGGGGCCGCTCCGGGTGGCTCCACCCGTCCCACGGCACGCCCACGAGCGCCGGCGGCCGCTCCGCCGGCGGCGCGCCGCGTCCCCGGAGCCGGACCCGGACCCGGCCCGAGGCCGCCAGCGCGGCGGCGAGCTGAAGGCCGAGTCGGCCGGGTCCCACGACCGCGACGTCCATCTCCGGATGCTACAATAACCGCCGTGATGCAAGGCATGTCGGCGGTTTCCGGCGGGGCAGCGGGCCTCACCCGGCGCGAGCTCGCGGTGCTCGAGGAGGTCGTGGGGACGTACCTCCGCACCGGCGAGCCCGTGCCCTCGGCCCGGGTCGCGCGCTCGGCGCGGGTGGCGCTCTCGCCGGCCACCGTGCGGCGCGTGATGGCGGGCCTCGAGGAGCGCGGGCTCCTGCGCCGGCCACACGCCTCGGCCGGGCGCGTGCCCACCGACGCCAGCCTGAGGCTGTACGTCCAGCTGGTCCGGCAGCGGCGGGCGGTGCCGCGCCGGGCCCGCCGGCGGCTGGAGGAGGGCCTGCGGCGCGGGCATCGCGAGGCCTCGGAGGACCTGCGGTGGCTCGCCCGGCTGCTGGCCGAGATCACCGAGGAGGCGGCGATGCTGGTCCGTCCCCTGGGGGACGAGCCGCTGGTGGAGGGCGTGTTCCTGGCGCCGCTCGCGACCCGGCGCGCCCTCGCCGTGGTGGTGACGGCCGGCGGGACGGTCATGCGCCGGGCCATCCGGCTCGAGGAGCCCCTGGACGCCGACGCCCTGCGCGAGATCGCCAACCGCCTCACCGAGGCCACGCGCGGCCGTCCGGTGGGGGAGGTCCGGGCGGCGCTGGAGCGCGAGGAGGACCTCCCCGACGGCGGGGGTCCGCTCGCCGACCGGCGGACCCGGCGGATCGGGCGGGAGGTGTTCTCCCGCGCGGGCGAGCCGGCGGAGCTGGTGCTGGTGGGCACCGAGCGGCTGCTCGAGAGCCCCGACTTCGAGCGGGTGGAGCGGGTGCGGGCGCTGCTCGAGGCGGTGGGGGACCGCGAGCGGATGGCCGCCCTGCTCAGGGACAAGCTCGCGGAGGAGCGCGTCCGCGTCATCATCGGCGACGAGTCGGATCTGACCAGCGAGGGCCGCCTCGGGATCGTGGCGACGGTGTACTTCCGCGCCGGCCGGCGGGCCGGCGCGGTGGGAGTGGTGGGGCCGCGACGGATGGACTACGCCAGGGTGGTGCCGATCGTGGAGTACGTGGGCAGGGCGGTGACCGACATGCTGGATGACGACGAGAGGACGGAAGATGCCTGACGGGAACGACGAGCGGATCGAGATCGACATCGAGGCCGACGACGCCGGGAGCGCGGGCGAGGCCGCGCCCGCCGAGGAGCACGACGTGCAGCCGGCCCCGGGTGCCGTCCCCCGCGACGTCGAGGAACCGGAGCCGAAGGAGGAGGCGGCGGCCGAGGCCGACCTCAGGGCCGAGCTGGAGCACCTGCGCGAC
Source organism: uncultured Thermoanaerobaculia bacterium (assembly GCA_964440565.1). Taxonomy (GTDB): domain Bacteria; phylum Acidobacteriota; class Thermoanaerobaculia; order Thermoanaerobaculales; family Sulfomarinibacteraceae; genus CAYTTB01. The sequence continues at coordinate 1,102 of CAYTTB010000064.1, read as the reverse complement.
CGGTACCTCAGGAAGCTGGCGGAGTTCGACAACTTCCGCAAGCGCACCGAGCGGGAGAAGAGCGAGCTGTGGCAGCAGGCCGCGGCCGACCTCATCGGGGCGCTGGTGCCCGTGCTCGACAACTTCGAGCTGGCGCTCCGGCACGCCGACGCCGACCCGGAATCGCTACGGCAGGGCGTGGAGATGATCGCCAGGCAGCTGTGGGACATCCTCGAGCGGCAGGGGCTCGAGCGGATCGATCCCCTGGGCCAGGCCTTCGATCCCGAGCTGCACGAGGCGGTGCAGCGGGTGGAGGACAGCGAGCACCAGCCGGGGACGGTGACCCAGGTGCTGGCCAAGGGGTACCGGGTCCGCGGCCGGCTGGTGCGCCCCGCGATGGTGGCGGTGGCGGTGGAGCCAGCCCCGGCGGGCGGCGGCGACGACGGGGCCGGCGAGGCCCGGGAAGGCGGCGGGACGGCGTGAGCAAGGTCATCGGCATCGATCTCGGCACCACCAACTCGTGCGCGGCGGTGGTGGACGTCACCAAGCCGGTGGTGATCCCCAACCGCGAGGGGGCGCGGACCACGCCGTCCGTGGTGGCGTTCACGGAGGCGGGCGAGCGGCTCGTGGGCCAGATCGCGCGCCGCCAGGCGCTCACCAACCCGGAGAACACGATCTACGCGGTCAAGCGCCTGATCGGCAGGAAGTTCGACTCGCCGGAGGTGCAGCGCGCGATCCGGCTGGTGCCGTACACGATCGTGAAGGCCCCCAACGGCGACGCCTACGTGGAGGCGAGGGGACGGCAGTACTCGCCTCAGGAGATCTCGGCCCTGGTGCTGCGCGAGATCAAGGAGTTCGCGGAGAGCTTCCTGGGCGAGGAGGTGACCCAGGCCATCATCACGGTTCCGGCCTACTTCGACGACAGCCAGCGCCAGGCCACCAAGGACGCCGGGACCATCGCCGGGCTCGAGGTGCTCCGGATCATCAACGAGCCCACCGCCGCCTCGCTCGCGTACGGGTTCGGCAAGGAGGGGAACGAGACCATCGCGGTGTACGACCTCGGCGGCGGCACCTTCGACATCTCGATCCTCGAGATCGGCGACGGCGTGTTCGAGGTCAAGTC
>CAYTTB010000063.1:0-19998 GCA_964440565.1 uncultured Thermoanaerobaculia bacterium | reverse complement strand
ACGACCCGACGGTGCCGATGGAGGCGGGGAGCGCCGGCGAGGGGGAGCCGCTCGCCCCGGGCGCCACCCTGGCGGGACGGTACGTGATCCTGGAGCGCCTCGGCGCGGGCGGGATGGGCGTGGTGTACGCGGCGTACGACCGCGAGCTCGACCGCCGGGTCGCGCTCAAGCTGCTCCACCCCACCGAGGACCCCACCGCCCGCCAGCGCCTCCTCCGCGAGGCGCAGGCGATGGCCCGCCTGACCCACCCCAACGTGGTGACGGTGCACGACGTGGGGGAACACGGGGGGCGGACGTTCATCGCCATGGAGTTCGTGGCGGGGGAGAGTCTGGAGGCGTGGCTTCGGCGGGGCCCGCACCCCTGGCGGGAGGTCGTCGCCCGCTTCCTGGAGGCCGGACGCGGCCTGGCGGCGGCGCACCGGGCGGGGCTCGTGCACCGCGACTTCAAGCCCGCCAACGTGCTCCTGGGCCGGGACGGGCGCGTCCGGGTGGCCGACTTCGGGCTCGCCCGGGCGACGGCGCTGGACGAGGACGAGACCACCCTCCCCCTCGACGCCACCACCGCCGAGGCCCTCTCCGGCGCCTCGCCGCTCTCCGCCCCCATCACGCTTCCGGGGGCGGTGGTGGGCACGCCACGGTACATGGCCCCGGAGCAGGTGCTCGGGGGGCGTGCCGACGGGCGCTCCGACCAGTTCGCCTTCTGCGTGGCGCTGTACGAGGCGCTGTGGGGCCGCCACCCCTACCCCGCCCCGACCTTCGCGGAGCGGGTCCACCGCGCGGCCGCGGGGCGGGTGGAGCCGCCGCCGGCGCGTGGCGTCCCCGCCCGCCTCCGGCGGGCCGTGCTGCGCGGCCTCGCCGCCCGCCCGGAGGACCGCTTCGAGAGCATGGAGGGGCTCCTCGACGAGCTCGCCCACGACCCCGCCGCCGCCCGCCGGCGGTGGCTGGCGGGAGCGGCCGCCGGGGCGGCGGCGGCGGCGCTGGTGGTGGGCGTCGTGACCTACCGCGCACGGCGCGAGGCGCTGTGCAGTGGCGGTCCCGAGCGGCTGGCCGCCGTCTGGGGCCCCGGCCGCCGGGCGCGGGTGGAGGCGGGGTTCGCGGCCACCGGCCTGCCCGGGGCGGCGCTGCTCGCGCGCGAGGCGGTGGCGGCGCTGGACGCCGCCGGGGATCGGTGGGCGTCGCGCTTCACCGAGGTGTGCCGGGCCTCGCGCCTCCGGCGCGAGGTCTCCCCCGCCGTGGCCGACCGGCAGATGGCCTGCCTGGAGCTGCGGCTCGCGGAGCTCGACGCCATGGCGCGGCTGCTCGAGGCCCCCGACGAGGAGCTGGCGACCCGGGCGGCCGAGGCGGTGGCGGACCTGCCCGACCCGGCCACCTGCGCCTCGGCGGCGGAGATGGTGGATCTGGAGCCACTTCCCTCGGACCCCCGGCGCCGCGCCGCGGTGGAGGCCGTGCGCGAACGGCTGGCCACGGCCGACGCGCTGTTCGCCGCGGGCCGGTTCGAGGCGGCGCGGCGGGCGGCGGAGACGCTGATCCGGGAGGGCGGCAGCGGGTACGCGCCGGTGGACGCCCAGATCCGCCTCGCCCTGGGCAAGTCGCTCGTGGAGCTGGGCGACGCGGGCGCGGCCGAGGCCGCCCTGTGGGCCGCGCTGGTGGACGCGGAGCGGGGCGGCGCGCGGCGGCTGGCGGCGGCCGCGGCGGACGAGCTGGCATGGCTCTATGGAACGGTCCGGGTGGAGCCCGAGCGGGCGCTCGACTGGTCGCGGCTCGCCGAGGCGCGGCTGGGGCGCCTGCCCGGGGCGCGCAAGGACCTGCTCGAGACGCTGCAGACGCGGGTCTCCATCCTCCAGGAGGCGGGGCGGCTGGACGAGGCGCTCGAGCTCGAGCGGCGCGTGTTCTCCGAGCTCGAGCGGCTCGCGCCCGACGCCCTCGAGCTCGCCCGTGCGCACGCGCGGCTGGCCGACGCGCTGTTCGCCAAGGGCGAGTACGACGAGGCGGTGCCGCACTACCGCGAGGCGGTGGCGCTCCGGCGCCGCGCCCTCGGCGACCGGCACCCCGAGGTGGCCCCGACGCTGGTCAGCCTCGGTGCGGCGCTCTCCCAGCTCGGCCGGAGCCACGAGGCGCTCGAGCCGCTCCGCGAGGCGCTGGCCATCGAGGAGGCCGTCTTCGGGCAGGACAGCCCGCGGCTGGCCAAGGTGCTCAACAACCTGGCGTTCGTGTACCAGGACACCGGGGAGCCGGACCTGGCGCTCGCGACCTTCGACCGCGCGCTCGCGATCGTGCGGGGGAGCTGGGGGCCGGATCACCCCCAGGCGGGCATCCTCCAGATCAACCGCGCGGGGCTGCTCCGCGATGCCGGCCGCCTCCGGGAGGCGCTCGCGGCCGCGAGGGAGGCGGAGCGGATCTTCCGCTCGGCGCTCGGCCCGGACCACCCCAACTGCGCCTACGCCCACAACGCCGCGGGCACCCTGCTTCTCGACCTGGGCCGGCCGAGCGAGGCGGTGCGGGAGCTGCGGCGCGCGATCCGGATCAGGGAGCGGGCGCGGTCGGACGTGGTGGAGCGCGCCGAGACACGGTTCACCCTCGCCAGGGCTCTCTGGGAGCTCGGCAGCCGCCCGGAGGCCGTGCGCGAGGCCCGCCGGGCGCTCCGCGAGCTCGAGGGTCGCCCCGGCGAGCGGGCCGACGATGACCGGCGGCGGGTCCGGCGCTGGCTCGCCGGCCACGGGGGATGAGCGCGAGCCGTGCCGTCCGGGGCGGCGGCGTACACTTGTCCCCGTGCAGCGGCTCGGGCGCACCAACCCTCGCCTCAGGGCGCTCCGGCGCGCGCGGCGGCGGCGGCCGCGCGGACGGGTGATCGTGGACGGCCGCCGGGTGGTGGAGGACCTGGCCCGCTGGGGGGTGCCGATCCGCGAGCTCTACCTCGCCGAGGGCGCGGTGGCGGCGCGGGAGGGGTGGCCACCGGCGGCCGCCGCCCTCAGCGTGTTCGTCGTGGCCGACGGCGTGTTCGAGACGGTGGCGCCCACCCGCCACCCGCAGGGGGTGCTGGCGGTGGTGGACGAGCCGGCCCCCGCCCGCTGGCAGCCCGCCCGGGGCGTCGCCCTGTTCCTGGACGGCGTCCAGGATCCCGGCAACGTGGGCGCCGCCGTCCGCTCGGCGGCGGCGCTCGGTGCGGAGGCGGTGCTGCTGGGCCCCGGCTGCGCCGACCCGTACCACCCGGCGGCGGTGCGCGGCTCGGCGGGGGCGGTGTTCCGGGTGCCGCTGGAGCGCGGCGCCGATCCCGCCGAAGCCGCCGCCCGCGCCCGCGCCGCCGGCGGCACGGTCTGGGCGGCCGCCGCGGGCGGGGTGGACGCCCGCCGCTGGCGGCCAGGCCCGCCGGCGCTCCTCCTCCTGGGCAGCGAGGGACGGGGCCTGCATCCCGCCGTGGCCGCCGTCGCCGACGGCGCCGTCGCCATCCCGCTCGGGCGCGGGATCGAGTCGCTCAACGTGGCGGTGGCGGCGGCCCTCCTGCTGTGGGCGGCGGGGACCGCCGGCTCACCGGGGGGCGCGTCCGAGCCGGGTCGGTGAGGGTGCCGCCGCGAGCGGGACCGACACCGCGCTCACCGTACCGTCCTCGCCGCCCACCAGGGCGAGCCCGGAGACCACGTCGTACGAGGGGCTTCCCACCTGGCCCGAGGCCACGGCCACCGAGGCCAGCACCGCCCCCGTGGCCGCGTCCAGCTCGTACAGCCTCCCGTCCCCGCCCCCCACCAGCAGCCGTCCCGTCCCGATCCGCTCGAGCGGCGCCGAGGGCGTGGGCACGGCGGCCGTGGACCAGCGGAGCGAGGCGCCGGCGCCGCCGTCGGCGAGCGCCCACACCGTGCCGGTGGTGGCGAGGTAGAGGTCGGCCCCCGCGAAGGACGGCCACACCACCCGCTTCACCGGCCCGTCGCCGGTGGGGTACGTCCACCGCACCGTCCCGGTGGCCGCGTCCAGCGCCACCACCTCGCCGTCCAGGGTGCCCACGTACAGCGTGCCCGAGCGGAGCGAGGGGGCGGCGTCCACGTCACCCACCGCGGCGCTCCAGACGAGCTGCGCCGTGGCGCCCGACACGTCCACGCACCACACCGTGGCGCTCGAGCCGCCGCGGCGGGTGGTGGCGTAGATCCGGTGCGTGGCGTAGTCGGCGAGCAGGCCGGTCACGATCCCCATCGAGGTGCCGTCGCCGCCCTTGCCCGTCCCGTTGGCGAACCCCCGCCCGGTGTCCTCGGCACCGGTCACCGGGTCCAGCGCCACGATCCGGTTCGCGCCGCCGGGATCGCGCGTGCCCACGAACAGCCGGTTCGGGGCGGCCGGGTCGAACGCCGCGAACAGCCCCACCGGTTCGGCCGCCAGCGCCGGCGCGAACGGTCCCGCCGCCCACACGGTGGAGCCGTCGTGGGCGTCGAGGGCGTAGGCGCGCCCGTCCTGGGCCGCCAGGAACACCAGCGTGGAGCCACCCAGCGGCACCACCGGCGGGCGGTGCTGGGCGGGGGCGTTGAGCGCCGGCGGGCTCCAGGAGAAGCTTCCCGATCGCGGCCAGCGCCCTCCCGACGTGCCCGGCTCCATGGCGTGCAGCCGCCGGTCGTTGGAGACCGCGAACACGGCACCCGCGCCCACGGCGCCGGGAAGCAGCCCGGGCGGCGACAACGCCGAGGCGGGCGTCGCGAACCGCCACAGGAGCTTGCCGCCGGCCGGAACCGGTGAGGCGACGGCCACCCGTCCTCCCGAGTAGGTGCCCGAGGCGTCGCGGGTGAACGCCGCGTACCGGTAGGTGGTGCCGGCGGTCACGCCCGTGTGCTCGGCCGAGGCGTAGCTGGCGGCGGGCGTGAGGACATCGTCGGCCACCGCCGTGCCGTCGCCGGCGTCCGCCGGCTCGCGGTCGGTGCGGTACACCACCCGGGTGGCGGCGTAGTCCGCTCCCTGGGCCGTGACCCACTCGAGCACGATCCGGTCGCTGCGGGCGGTGGCGGTGAGGGTGGCGGGCGGATCGGGCGGCGGGCTCCCAGCGGCGGCGTCGTAGTACAGCTCCAGGAACTCGAGCGTGTAGTCCGAACGGTTGTCGGAGAACTCGGAGATCACCAGGTTGCCCGTACCCGCCGCGGCGGGCGGCGTGCCGGGGTCCGCCGTGTTCCAGGCGGCGGTGGTCCAGGACGACGCCAGCGTCCCGTCGTCGGCGGAGCTGGTGCGGCGGTTGGTGTTGCTGTAGGTGGAAAGCGCCGGTGTCTCGCCGTCGCGGGCCGTCCCCGCCGCGTCGCGCAGCACGTACCGCCGGTCGGTGCTGTTGATCTGGGGGAACCCGCTGGTCACCTGGTCGGAGCCACGGAAGTACACCACCCCGGAGCCCAGCGTCACCCCCCATCCCGCCTCGAAGGTCGCCCGGTCGGCGGCGCGCCCGATCACCACCACGGCCCCGGGGTCGAGGACGGTGCCCGCGGGGAAGGTGAAGGTGAGGTTCCTGACCGTGTCGGTGACCGTCCACCCCGAGATGTCCAGGGAGCCCCCTCCCGCCGCGGTGGCCACCACCAGGTCGCCCGACCACACCGGGCCGGTGCCGCAGGCCGAGTCGGACCCCACCCGCACGTGGTAGGCGGTGCCGGGCTGCAGCCCGGTGACGGTCACGGAGTGCGAGGTGACGAGCGCCGCATCGGTGACCGTGCCGCCGTAGGCGGTGGTGAGCCCGTACTCCACCCGGCTGTCGGCGGGGATGTCGGTGCTCCAGGTGACGGTGAACGCGGTGGTGGTGGCGGAGGCCACGGCGGGCCCCGAGGTGATGAGCGGGAGCAGGGCGGCCGGGGTCTCGAACGTGGCCACGGCGGAGGTGGTCGGGCCGTTGCCCGCCGCGTCGGTGGAGGAGACGCGGTAGGAGTACACGGTCGAGGGTGCCAGCCCGGTGAGGGTCACCGAGTGGTCGGTCACGTACCCGGGCACCGACTGGCTGTTCCCCAGCGCGGGGGTGGTGCCGTACTCCACCACCGAGGTGGCCGGCTCGTCGGTGGTCCAGGTGACGGTGGCGGTGCAGAAGCCGGGATCGGCGGCCGGACCGGCGGTGATCACCGGGGGGGTGGTGTCGGCGGGGCCCTCCAGCCAGGCGATGGCGTTGAGGAACACCAGCGCGTTGTCGTAGGCGGTGGAGGTCCAGCCGTCGTAGGTGGTGTGCCCGCAGTCGTTGGTGGGGTCCTCGGCCGGGGAGGAGTCGCCGATGGCCGCCACCCGCCCCGCCCCGTACTCGGCGGTGGCGAAGGTCACCTCGGTGGCGCCACCCACGGCGGCCCCGGTCTTCCAGATGTGCCCGGCCGCGGTGGCGTTGGCCGCGGTGTCCAGCGTCATGGCGGTGGCCCCGAAGAGCCCCAGCCCCCTCCCCGGCGAGAGGTCGCCGTACGGACCGTGCACGATGGGATCGGCCGGGTCGGCGGCGTAGTTGTCGTCGGGGTGGTCGTCGAACCAGCTCGGCGTCTCGCCGGTGACGTTGAAGTGGATCCCGAAGTACGTGCCCGATCCCAGATCGTTGAAGATCTCCGGCGAGTCCCACCCGTCGTTGTTGCGGTCGGAGCCCGCGTGGTCCGCGATCATCAGGAGCCCCCCGCCACCCGAGACGAAGTCGAGGATCGCCTGCTTCTCGGCCGCGGTGAAGGGGACGTTGGGCTCCGGCAGCACCAGGATGTCGTAGTTCGCGAGGTCCTGCGGGTTGGTGGCGTCGCCGTAGCTCAGCGGCGTCCCCGGTGGCAGCGACTCCACCTGGTAGCCGTGCTTCACGAGATCGATCCCGAACGCCGAGAACGCCCCCGACCAGAACGTCTCCGGGGTGGAGCTGGTGACCTGCGACTGGTCCGGCGTGGGCCACCGCTGGGCCACGTCGCAGGTGTCCTCGTCCAGCACCCAGTCCGCGTTCCCCGCGGTCTGGGCGTGGGTCGCGTCGAACAGGATCCTGGCCGCCCCGGCCGCGACGGGCCAGAACGCCGCAGCCAGGACGCCGGCGAGCACCGCGAGCCGAGCGCGCGCCATCCTTCCTCCTCCTCGATTCCGGGATCCGGGACCCGGGGCTGGCTTCCGGTGCGCGATGATACCCCATCGGGCCGCCGCACCGCGACCGCGTCCACGAACCCGCGACGGTGAACGCGCCTTCCCCGTCGCCGCGGCCGGTGCGGCGTGACGCTCCGGCCGTGGCTCGAGTGGCGCCTTGACCCGGCGGGGCCGAGCGTGTAAGGTTCCCGCCGCGGCGGTGTAGCTCAGGGGCAGAGCAGGGGTCTCATAAGCCCTGTGTCGGTGGTTCGAATCCACCCACCGCCACCACCCCCGATGGACCTCGCGGCCTTCGCCGGGCACTTCCGCGCCACGTTCCCGGACCTCGTTGGCGCGCGCGTGGTGGTGGCGCTCTCGGGCGGCGGCGATTCGGTGGCACTGCTCCACCTCCTCCACGGCGCGGGCCTGGGCCTCGAGCTCGAGGCCGCGCACGTCCACCACGGTGCCCGGGGGGCGGAGGCCGACGCCGACGCGGCGTTCGCCGCGGCGCTGGCGCGGCGGCTCGGGATGCCGTTCCACCTGCTCCGCCTCCCGGCCGCCGGCCGTGCCCCCAGGGGGCGCGAGGCGTGGTGGAGGGAGCGCCGCTACGCGGCGCTTCTCGAGCTCGGCGACCGCCTCGGCGCCGCCGCGGTGGCCACCGCCCACACCCGCGACGACGTGGCCGAGGGCGTGCTCACCCAGCTGCTGCGCGGCGGCGGCCCCCGCGCGCTGGCCGGGATCGCCGCCCGGACCCCCCAGGGCGTGATCCGTCCGCTGCTGCCGTTCGGCCGCGAGGAGCTCAGGCGGTGGCTCCGGGAGCGGGGCCTCGCCTGGCGCGAGGACAGCTCCAACCTCGACACCTCCCACCTGCGCAACCTGGTGCGGCACCGGATCCTGCCGGAGCTCGAGCGGCACGTCCCCGCGGTCCGCCGCCACCTCCTCCGCCTCGCGGCCGACCTGGCGGACGCCGAGGCAGCGCTGGCCGCGGCGGCACGCGCCGCCGTCCCCGACCTTCGCCCGTGGTCGCCCGTGGGAGGCGTGCCGCTTGCGGCGCTGCGGGCGCTGCCCCGGGCGGTGCTCGCCCGCTGGCTGCAGCGCCAGGCCGCCCGCCTCGGCTGCGGCCCCGCCACCCGCGCCCAGCTCGCCGGGCTCGAGCGCCTCCTGGCCGCGGGCGCGCCGCGGGCGGTGACCCTGGGCCGCCGGTGGCGCCTGCGCGCCGCCGCGGGCCGCCTCTGGGCGGAGCCGCCCGCTCCGCCCCCCTCCTTCGAGGCGACGCTCGAGCCCGGGCGCGAGGTGGCGCTGCCGCTGCCCGGGTGGCGGGTGCGTGTGCGCCCCGGGGAGGAGGGCGGCGGCCCCTGGGCCTCGCCCCCGCTGCCCGGGCCGGCGCTCTCGGTGCGCTCGCTGCGGCCGGGCGACCGGTTCGCCGGTCGGCCCGCGGTGGAGCTCCTCGCCCGGTTCCCGCGCCACCTCCGCGCGGCGTGGCCGGTGGTGTGCCACGGTGGTAGAATCGTGTGGATTCCGGGCACCTCGTCGGGAAGCGCCATCGAGGGCCGGTGGGTCGTGGAGGTGGAGCACCCATGAGCGAGCCGCGCGTCGTCTACACCGCCGAGCAGATCGCCTCCCGGGTCCGGGAGGTGGCGGACCGTGTGACCCAGGACTACCGGGGTCGCGACCTGGTGCTGGTGGGGATCCTCAAGGGCGCCGCGTTCCTCCTCGCCGATCTCGCGCGGGCCCTCTCCATCCCGGCCGACTACGAGTTCGTGGACGTGAGCACCGAGGCGGGTGACCGGGGCGAGGTGGTGCAGCTCAGCTACGCCACGCACTTCGATCTCGCGGGCCGGGACGTGCTCATCATCAAGGACGTGCTGCACACGGGCGTCACCGAGAACTACCTGCTCACCCACCTCTCGCAGCAGCGCCCCGCCTCGATGGAGATCCTGGCGCTGGTGGACAAGCCGCAGCTTCGGACCGTGGACGTGGGTGCCCGGTACGCCGTCTTCACCGACGTGCCCGAGGGTTACCTGGTGGGGTACGGGCTCGGCGCGCAGCGCGGGCGGCACACGAACCTGCCCGATCTGTGCGTCCTGGACGAGGAGGGGTGAACCCCGCGGGGAACACGCCCCGCCCGGGTGACGTTGCCGGGGGCGACCGGGCCGTGGGCGCCGTAGGAGCGAGATGAACCAGACCGTTCGGACCGTCTTGATGTGGGTGGTGATCCTGGTGGGGGTGCTGCTCGTGTGGCAGCTGCTCCAGGGGTACCCCGCCTCCAGGCAGGAGATCCCGTTCTCCGAGTTCCTCGACCGCGTGGACCGGGGCGAGGTGGAGGCGGTGCTGATCAAGGGCCAGGAGATCTACGTCCGCACCGCCGAGGCCGCGCGCAAGGGGCCCCGGCCCCGCTACGACGCGATCACCTACGACCCGGGCTACCCGGACCTGGTGAAGGAGCTCCGCACGTCCCACGTCGTTATCGAGGTGGACCGCCCCTCGGACGGGCGGCTGATCACCGCCCTGTTCTCGTGGGCCCCGTTGCTGCTCCTGGTCGCGCTCTGGTTCCTGCTCTTCCGGCAGATGCAGTCGGGCGGCACCAAGGCGATGTCCTTCGGCAAGTCCAAGGCCCGGCTGCTGACCCCGGACGAGAAACGGGTCACCTTCGCCGACGTCGCCGGCGTCGAGGAGGCCAAGGAGGAGCTGGAGGAGATCATCGAGTTCCTCAAGGAGCCGCACAAGTTCCAGCGGCTGGGTGGGAAGATCCCCAAGGGCGTGCTGCTGATGGGGCCGCCGGGCACGGGCAAGACCCTCCTCGCCAAGGCGGTGGCGGGCGAGGCCAACGTGCCGTTCTTCTCCATCTCCGGCTCGGACTTCGTGGAGATGTTCGTGGGGGTGGGCGCGTCGCGGGTGCGGGATCTCTTCGAGCAGGGGAAGAAGCACGCCCCCTGCATCATCTTCATCGACGAGATCGACGCGGTGGGCCGCCACCGCGGCGCCGGCCTCGGCGGCGGTCACGACGAGCGGGAGCAGACGCTGAACCAGCTGCTGGTGGAGATGGACGGGTTCGACTCCAACGAGGGGGTGATCCTCATCGCCGCCACCAACCGGCCCGACGTCCTCGATCCGGCCCTGCTGCGCCCCGGCCGGTTCGACCGCCGGATCGTGGTGAACCGGCCCGACGTCCGGGGACGCGAGGGGATCCTCAAGGTGCACACGGCCAGGATCCCGCTCGCCGCCGACGTGGACCTGGAGGTGCTGGCCCGCTCCACCCCGGGGTTCTCCGGCGCCGACCTGGCGAACCTGGTCAACGAGGCCGCGCTTCGCGCCGCGCGGCTCAACAAGCGCAAGGTGGACATGGCCGACTTCGAGTTCGCCAAGGACAAGGTGATGATGGGGTCGGAGCGGCGCTCCCTGGTGATGTCCGAGCAGGAGAAGCGCACCACCGCCTACCACGAGGCCGGTCACGCGCTGGTGGCGGCGCTGGTGCCCGAGGCCGACCCGCTCCACAAGGTGACCATCATCCCGCGGGGGATGGCGCTGGGCGTCACCCAGCAGCTCCCCCTCGAGGACCGGTACACGTACTCCCGCACGTACCTCGAGGCCACCCTCCAGGTCCTCATGGGCGGCCGGGTCGCCGAGGAGGAGATCTTCGGCCCCGAGCGGATCACCAGCGGCGCCGGCAACGACCTCGAGCGGGCCACGGAGCTCGCCCGCAAGATGGTGTGCGAGTGGGGGATGAGCGAGGCGATGGGACCGCTGACCTTCGGCAAGCGGGAGGAGGCCATCTTCCTGGGCAAGGAGTTCGCCCGCCACCAGGACTACTCCGAGGCGACCGCGGTGCAGATCGACGAGGAGATCCGGCGCATCGTGGGTCGCGCCTACCAGGAGACGCGGAAGCTGATGGAGGAGCACCGCGAGGCGCTCGAGGAGATCGCGGAGTCGCTCCTCGAGCACGAGGTGCTGGACGGCGACACCATCTACGAGATCGTGGCCCGGCGCGCCGGCCTCGATCCCGAGGAGCTCAAGCGGGGCCGGCGGCCGCGCGAGGTGGCGGAGAGCGCCTGAATGACGGCCGCGGCCCGGCTGGATGCGCTCTGGCACGCACCCGGCCCCGTCGTCATGGGCGTCCTCAACTGCACCCCCGACTCCTTCTCCGACGGCGGCCGGTTCCTGGACCCGGAGGCGGCCGTGGCGCACGGCCTCCGCCTGCTCGAGGAGGGGGCGGCCATCGTGGACGTGGGGGGCGAGAGCACCCGTCCGGGCGCGGCGGCGGTCCCGGCCGAGGAGGAGCTCGAGCGGGTGATCCCGGTTCTCGCCGGGCTGCGCAGGCGCCGCCCGGACGCCGTGCTCTCCGTGGACACCTCCAAGCCCCGGGTTGCGGCGGCGGCGCTGGACGCCGGCGCCGACATCGTCAACGACGTCACCGCCGGCCGCCACCCGGAGATGCTCCCGCTGGTGGCCGAGCGGGGGGCGGCGGTGGTGCTGATGCACATGCGGGGCACGCCCCGGACGATGCAGCGCGACACCCGCTACACTCATGTCGTGGCGGAGGTCACGGCCCACCTCGCGGAGCGTGCCGCGGCGGCGCGGTCGGCCGGGATCCCCGAGGACCGGATCTGGCTCGACCCGGGGATCGGGTTCGGGAAGGACGACCCGGGCAACCTGGCCCTGCTCGCGGCGCTGCCGGATCTCGCCGCGCTGGGCCACCCCGTCGTGGTGGGACCGTCCCGGAAGTCGTTCATCGGCCGGCTGACAGGGGCACCCGTGGACGAGCGGCTGCCGGGGACGCTGGCCGCCCTCGTCCCCGCCCTCCGGGCCCCGCGGGCGGTGGTCCGGGTGCACGAACCGGCGCCGGTGCGCCAGTTCCTGACCGTGGCGCGGGCGATCCTGGAGGCGGCGCCGTGAGCGGGGTGCTGGCGCTGCTGCGGGACCTCACCAACCTCCAGATCGGGCTCGCCGACATCGTGGACATCCTGGTGGTGGCGCTGCTGCTCTACGGGTTGCTGGCGCTGCTGCGCGGCTCGCGCGGCATGCAGGTGCTGTGGGGGATCCTGGCCATCGCCGGGCTCTACCTCGGCGCCCGGGCGGCCAACCTGGTCACCCTCTCCACCGTCCTCGGGCATCTCCTCGGGTTCCTGCCGTTCGCCATCATCGTCCTGTTCCAGCAGGAGATCCGGAGGATGCTGGCGGCCTTCGGCCGCACCCCCCTGACCCGGCTGCTGGAGACCTCGGACGAGGGCCCGGTGATGGTGAACGAGCTCGCGCTGGCGGCGCAGGCGCTGTCGGCGCGGCGGATCGGGGCGCTGATCGCCATCCAGCGTACCGATCCGCTGAGCGCCTGGATCGAGACGGGGATCCGCCTCGAGGCCAGGTTCTCCTACGATCTGCTCATGAACATCTTCATCCCCGACACCCCGCTCCACGACGGGGCTGTGATCCTCCGCGGCGAGCGCATCGCCGCGGCCGCCTGCTTCCTTCCCCTCACCACCCGGGCGGAGCTGTCCACGGAGCTCGGGACCCGCCACCGCGCGGCCATCGGGCTCTCCGAGGAGACCGACGCGCTGGTGGTGGTGGTCTCGGAGGAGACCGGCACGATCTCGCTGGCGGTGGAGGGGCAGTTGCTGCGCCCGCTGGACGACACCACGCTGCGCAACGCGCTGGTGGAGCACCTCTACCAGCTGCGGGTGGAGGAGACGTGAGGCTGCGGCCCCGCTACCCCGGCCTCTTCCTGGTGGCACTCCTCATCTCGGTGGCGCTCTGGTACGCCGCCGCGGGCCAGCGGCGGGAGCGGATCTCCGAGAAGCGGCAGCTCGTCCCGCTCACCCTCATCAACGTGCCCGCCCACCTCGTGATCACCTCGGACGTGCCGGAACGGATCGCGGTGGGCCTGCGGGGGCCCCTGTCGGCGCTGCGCGCCGCCGAGACCGCGCGCACCCTGGAGGCGATCCTCGACCTCTCCGACGCGCAGCCGGGGCTGCGCACCTACTCGATCCAGGACCGCGACATCCACGTCCCGCCCGGGGTGCAGGTGGTGAGCATCGAGCCGGCCGAGATCACGCTGCAGCTCGAGCGGCTGGAGACCCGGACGCTTCCCGTGCGGCCGGTGGTGACGGGCGAACCCGCCCCGGGGTACGCGGTCGCCGGGGTGGAGGTGGCGCCCGACCGGATCGCGGTGAGCGGGCCCGGCTCGCTCCTCGGGGCCCTGACCCAGGTCACCACCGAGCCGGTCTCGGTGGACGGTGCCACCGAGCCCGTGGAGGCGGCGGTGCGCCCCGATCTCCCCCACCCGCTGCTGAGGGCGGTGCTGTCGGGCCCGCTCCTGGTGGTCGTGGACGTGGAGCCGGCGCCGACCCCGACGCCCACGCCGGGATCGCGCCGGCGGCGGAGGTGACGCGTGCCCGAGCTGTTCGGAACCGACGGGATCCGCGGACGGGCGTACGAGGAGCCCCTGGACGAGGCCACCGTGCGCCGCCTCGGGGCCGCCCTCGCGCGCCGCCTCGGGGAGCGGGGACGGGTGCTGCTCGCCGGCGACACCCGCGCCTCGACGGACGACATCGCCGGCTGGCTGGGGGAGGCGCTCGCCGGCGGCGGCCTCGAGGTGGTGTGGGCCGGGGTGCTGCCCACGCCGGCGGTCTCGCACCTGCTCCGCGCGGGCGGGTTCGACCTCGGGGTGGTGATCTCGGCCTCGCACAACCCGGCGGAGGACAACGGGATCAAGGTGCTCGCCGGCACCGGCGAGAAGCTGCCCGAGGCGGAGGAGGAGGCGGTGGAGGCGCTGATGGCCAGCGTGGGGCCGGGGACGGGGCCGCCGCTGCCGGCACCCGACCGGCGCCTCGCCGAGCGGTACCTCGAGCTGCTCGCGGCGACGTTGCCCGGCCCGCGCCCGCTCGAGGGGCTCGAGGTGGTGCTCGACGCCGCCCACGGCGCCGCCTTCGAGCTCGGGCCGCGCCTGCTCGAGCGCCTCGGCGCCACGGTCCACGCCGTGGCCGCCGCCCCCGACGGCCACAACATCAACGCCGGGTGCGGCGCCACCACGCCGGATCACGGCGCCACGGCGGTACGGCGGCGCGGGGCGGACGCGGGGCTCTCGCTGGACGGCGATGCCGACCGCGCCATCCTCGTCGCCGAGGACGGCACCGTGCTCGACGGCGACGACATCCTGCTCGCGTGGGCCCGCGATCTCAACGCTCGCGGCGAGCTCCCCGGACCCGCGGTGGTGGCCACGGTGATGTCCAACTACGGCCTCGAGCGCGCCCTGGCCGCCGAGGGGATCGAGCTCGTCCGCTGCGCGGTGGGCGACCGCAACGTGTGGCTCGCCATGCGCGAGCGCGGCGCGGCCCTCGGCGGGGAGCAGTCGGGCCACGTGATCTGCGCCCACCACGCCGTGACCGGCGACGGGCTGCTCACCGGCGTCCACCTCCTCGCCATCGCACGCAGGCTCGGCCGGCGCCTCTCCCGCCTCTCCGGCCTCGACCGGCTGCCCCAGGTCCTCGCCAACGTCAGGGTGGCCCGCAAGCCGCCGCTGGAGACGGTGCCGGAGCTCGGGCGCTGGATCGCCGCCGTCCGCGCCCGCCTCGAGGGGAGGGGTCGGCTGCTGCTCCGGTACTCGGGGACCGAGCCGGTGCTGCGCGTGATGGTGGAGGGCGAGGACGAGGAGGAGATCCGGTCACTCGCCGCCGAGGGGGTGGAGATCGCCCGGCGCGCCCTCGGGTGAGCGCCGGCCACGCGCCCGACCGGACCGGCACGGGAGAGCGTCTCGAGAATCTCGGGGAAGGTCCCGCAGCACGCATGCCGGGTCGGTGGTACACTGAGAACGCATCTCGAAAGGGGGGGGACATGAACCGATCTCGCTCCTGGGGCCGCGCGGCCGGCGTCGCGGCCGCCGCTGCCGTTCTCGCCGCCGCCGGACCGGCACCGGCCGCGGATCCCGTGCCCGGCGAGCCGCTCCAGCCCGTGGCCACCCAGCGGGTGGGGACGCTGATCGGGTACGGCCAGCCGATGCTCCGGCGGCTCGCGCCCGCCAACGTGGCGGCCGAGGCGGCCGGCGGCGACGTGGTGTGGGGGACCGACATCGGGGTTCCCATCACGCTCACGGAGCCGGGACCCGACGGCCTCCCGCGTCCGATCACGTTCTTCCTCTTCGGCGACACCGACCAGCTCGACCACCGGACGCTGGACCCCGACGACTGGGTGCGCCCGTACCGGGCCCCCGAGGGCGCGCTGGTGGGGCCGTACGGGGTGCTCCAGGGGGACGCGGTGGCCTACACCACCGACCCGGACGCCGCCGACGGGATCGCCATCACCCACCTGCTCCGCAACCGGGAGCCCGGCGAGGCGGCCCGGGCCTGCTCCGAGGTCGAGGACGCGGGGTTCCGGGCGATGTACGTCCCGGGCGTCCACCCCTCGCCGTGCGCCACCGTGGGCGAGCACGGGGGGCAGATCGTGCCGTTCTTCCTCACGCCCACCGGCGGCTGGGCGATGGACGGCATCCCGCTCGCGGTGGTGGCCGACCAGACCCCGTACGACGGGATCCCGCAGGCCCGCTCGTACCTGGCCGCGAGCACCGACGGGGGCCTCACCTGGAACCGGGTGGGCGCCGGTCCGCTCTCCCAGCCCTCGCCGGATCTCGCGACCCCGGCCCGGTTCGTGCACGTGGACGCGGTGCCGGTGGACGCCGCCGACTACCAGGACGCCGGCCGCTCCGGACCGTGCCTGCTGCCGCTGCCACCCGGCGACGACACCCGCGGCTGGCTGCTCCTCGGTGCCGGCCTGTGGAACTGGGGCGACATCTACCTCGCGTTCCTGCCCCACGCCGAGGTGGCAGCGGCCCTCGCCGACCCCTCGCACCGGATCCGCATGCACTACTTCGTGGGCACCTCCGGCGCGAGCTGCTGGAGCGAGGACGAGGCGGACGCGGTGCCGGTGGTCCGGCCGAGCGACAACCGCGCCTTCGCCCGGCTCGAGCTCGCCTGCGGCAACCACGTGATCCAGGACACCGGCGGTGCGGGCTACGTCACCGTCACCCGCCTCGTGGGCGATGTGGCCGGGCTCGGGCACGTGGACCGGCTGGTGATGCTGTACAAGCAGATCTACTTCTACTGCAGGGGATCGTCGCCCGACGCGTGCTGCGGCGGCACCCCCATCGAGGGGGGCACCATGTGCTCCGGACCCGACTACGCGGCGTTCGCCGACTTCGTGGGCGACGTGTGGGTGGGCGTGGTGATGGTCAGCGGCGACCCGTGGCGGCCGTGGATCTGGAACACGCTCACGCCCCTCGACGAGCTCGACGGGACGATGCCCGACCCCGCCACCCACCCGCTGCGCCCCGCCATCGTCCCCCCCGACCGGCACGCCAACACCTACGGGTCGGGACCGCTCTGCCAGGAGGCGGTGGACTGGCGCGACGTCCTCAACGGGTACGCCCCCCTCATCCTCGACGCCTACTCCGGGCCCCGCCCGGACGGGACCGGGTTCGACCTGTACTTCCTGCTGTCGCGCTGGGGGGCCAAGGTCTCGCCGGACGATCCCGGCGACGCCGACCAGGGGTACCGGTACCAGGTGGACGTGTTCCGGACCACGCTCGTGCCGGTGCACGGCGTCCCGCGCCGGAGGGTGGCGCCGCCGCCGGGGCCCACGCCCGCCCCGGAACGCGGCGCCGCGCCCTCAACGACGCGGGACGCCGCGCGGCGGGGCCACGCCCCGGGTCCGCCCTCCGGCGGGGCGCGCCCCGCGCACCCGGATCCGGTAGGCGTGCCACGCCCGGGCGGCGAGGGTCCCTGAGGCGCTCACCGTCTCGTCCGTGGTGACGTCGCGCACCGACGCGCCGGGAGGCAGCGGAACGTCGAAGGCGGCGAAGGCGTAGAGCGCCTCGTCGGCGGAGCCCTCGGCGCGCCACCGGACGCCGACCCAATTGCCGTCGCGCACCTCGAGGTGGCGGTGCTCCATCAGGTCCTCGAGGGCGGCGAACGCACGGTTCGCCGCCGCGAAGAGCGTGGCGTCCTCTCCCTCGAGCGCGGTCACCTCGTCGAGGTTGGCCACCTTGAGCATCCCTCCCGCGGCCAGCGCCCGGAAGTAGATCTCGCCGTCGAGCAACGTGTCGGCCCCGATCCGGTAGAGCAGGTACTCCCTCCCGCGGAGCGCCTCCAGCTCGCGCCGGACGCGCGGGAACACCCTGGGCGGGCCGGAGTGCGACTCGTAGTCGCCGTAGGCGTCGGCGGCCGCCAGTGGCCCGATCCCCTCGGTGATCACCTCCCGGATCCCCAGCCCCCACATGGCGCCGAGGAGCTGCACGGCCTGCGCCAGCTGGGGCTCGGGCTGCGTCCGCCGGTAGTCGGCGAGCAGCGTCAGGCCGTCCCAGGAGTCGAGCCACAGCCCGTCGAACCCCAGGCTCGCGTGCAGCTCGCGCAGCCTCCGGATCGTCTCCGCGAGGTAGCCGGAGGCGAGGTCCACCCCCACCACGTCCGGCCAGCCGCCGTTCTCGGGCGTGCCATCGCGGGTGAAGGGAACCCGGTCGGGGTGGGCCGCGAACATGGGCGCGTCGAGCGAGAAGCTCGAGGGGTACCAGAGGACCACCTGGATCCCCAGCTCGTGCGCCCGCTCGATGGCCGCGCGGAGCCTCGCCTCCCCGCCCAGCGCCGGGCTCACCACGAACCCGCGCGGGGCGTGCGCCGACCAGGCGCGGACCCCGTGCTCGGCGTCGTTCTCCCACGGCGGCTGGATGTAGACGGTGCGGAGGCCCGCCGCCGCCGCCGCGGGCAGGGTGACCTCGCGGAAGGTGTCGAACCACCACTTCCCGTCCGGTGGCTGCCCGGTGTTCACCCAGGTCTCGTAGTACTGCGGGTCCGGCTGGTTCCACACCAGCGTGGGCCGGGGGCGCGACATCGGCAGGCCGTACCGCCGTGCCAGCTCGCCGGTGATGCCGTCCCGGACCTCGGCCCACAGGTCGCGGGCGGCCCATCCGTCCGCCACCGGACCGCCGGCCATCCACTCCCGCCACGGCGTGGCACGCACGTGCCCCGCGCCCAGCGGCACCCGCATCTCGATCATCCGGCGCCCCAGCTCCTCGCGGGTCTCCACCCGGGCCCAGGTCAGCTCCCGGAACCGTCCCAGCTCCGAACCGTCCTCGCCGGCGGCGAACCGGAACCCGAGCGAGGAGCCCGTGGCGCGGGCCACCGGCAGGTCGTAGGGGCTCGCGAAGTCGATCGGATCGTCGGTCAGGCCGCGGAACACCTGCTCGATCCACCACCAGCCGGCGTGCAGGGCCGCCGGCTCCACGGTGCGCAGCAGCTCCGCACCGTCGAGACCCTCGAGCACCACCCGCCAGGCCGCGCCGTGCCAGGCACGCCCGCCCACCACCCGGGTCACGGGCCGGAGCTCCCAGGTGAGCGTCCCCGACGCCTCGCCGTCCGCGAGGGCACACCGTACCGCCACCGTGCCGTCCGGACGCGCCTCCGTGGCGACGAGCGTCCCGGAACCGAGCGGCAGGTCACGCCGCGGCCGCGAGCCGGTGCTGCGCCAGACGCCCCCCGCCGCGTCGAACGCCGCCACCTCGGCGGCCCAGTCCGTGTACCCCTCGACCGGCGGGCCGTCCAGCATCACCAGCGCGCCGGCCGGGTCCCACCCCGCCGGCGCGTCGAGCAGCGCCACCCCGTCCTGGGCGATGCGGCAGGGACCCGTCACCCCGCCGCTGGCGCCGCGGCACAGCGCCACCTCCGCCCCGGAGGGGAACCGAACCGTCACCCGCCCCGAGGTCACCGTCACCTCCGGCGCCGCCGGCGGGGCGGGGGGTGGGGGCGCCACCGGCGTCACGTCGGTGCCGGGCCAGAAGACGATCACGGGACCGGTGCCCGAGGCGGCCGCGAGCTCCAGGTCGGTCGCCCCCGCGGGCAGCTGCAGCGCCGGGGCCACCGCGGAGGCGTCGAGGCTGAGGGTGACGTACAGGTCGAGCAGCGCGGCGAGGTTCCCCTGGAACCTGACGTACAGCGTGGTCGCCCCGTCGAGGGCGGCGGGGAGCCCACCGGTGACCTCGAGCACCGGTTCCTCCTCCTCCTTCTCCGGGTCCGGCGCCCACGACCCGCGCCACACCTCGGTCCAGGTGCTGCCGTCCGCGGACACCGAGACCACGATGTCGGTGCCGTAGGCGGCGTCGTCGCAGTAGCCCACCCCGGTGTGCCGGCGGCCGGTGGTGTCGGTGAAGGCGAGACCCCGGATGGGGAGTCCGGGCTCGAACCGCCAGGTGAGGGTGCCGCTCCAGCACAACAGATCGCCCCCCACCGGCATCGCCAGCAGATCGCCCTGGGCGCTGTCGAGATCCCGCACCACCTTCGGCGGCGTCCACCCCGCCGGCGGGTGGAGCAGGTCCTCGTACGACCCTCCGAGGTTCGCCTCCTGGGTGCGGCCGCGCCAGTGGCCCAGGAACCGGTCGTGGTACGCGAGGAGCGCCGGGCCCCCGGCCGGCAACAGCAGCGTCCCCTCCGTGGGCAGCGCCGCCGCCAGCGTCGTCCCGCCGAGCGCCAGCCCGCGCACCGGCTCCACCGCGTGCACGCCCAGCTCCAGCCGCACCGGTGTTCCCGTCTCCACCGTCACCGTCGCCGGCAGGGCGACCTCGACCTGGCCCGCCGCCGCCGCACCCGCCACCAGCACCGCACCCACGACCCCACGCCACGCTCGTCGCATCGTCGCCTCCCGGAGCCCGCATTTCGATGATACACGGTCTCACGCCGCCCGACGCGGTGGTGCCCGGATCCGGATCCGTGACCGGGTCCGCGCACGGCCTGGGCGCACCGTCACGTCACGAGACGAACAGTGTCCCCGACTCGCGGGGAGTGTCCCCGACTCCTCCGTCCTCGGACACGGCGGCGCCGGAGCCGCGACCGGAGCCGGAACCGGAATCGGGACGGTGACCGGGCCCGCGACCGGAGCCGGAGCCGCATCCCCGGCCGCGACCGCGGCCGCGAGGGTGGACTCCTCCACGGCCGCCTCGCGGAGCGCGGACTTCAG
>CAYTTB010000062.1:0-20021 GCA_964440565.1 uncultured Thermoanaerobaculia bacterium | reverse complement strand
CACCGGCCGCCAGCGTTCTCCTCGAACGCCACGACGGCCCGCCGCGCCGCCCCGCGGTCGCTGCCGCGGTCACGCCCCCCGATCCGGTTCCGGCCCCGGATCCGGTTCCGGTTGCGGTCACGGCCACCGCCGCGGCCCCGGCTGCGCCGGGCGCCACGGCGCGCTCGCGGCCCAGGGAGCGCTTCAGCCCGCCGGGGCGAGGTAGCCGTAGAGGGTGCCACCCGCGTGCGACGCCATCTCGGAGATTCCGGGGGGAATGTCCGCACTGTGCTGGCGATTGACAGGGTGTTGCCTCCGGTTTACACTTGGACGAGGTCTCCGACCGGAGACGATCACGAGGAGAACGAGCAGGGGGAGGGTCCAAATGGTGATGCTTGCCGTCGAGAGCAGCACCGGCTCGCAGCTGGTGTACGACGTTCGCAAGCGGTCGATCACGGTGGGGGCGGCCTCGGGGAACGACGTCGTCCTGAGGGCGCCGGGCGTGGCGCCGCGCCACCTCCTGATCCAGCAGAACGGCGACCAGTTCACCTTCGTGACGCAGAACCGGCAGCTCGTGGTGCTCAACGGGGAGCGGCGGTCGCGCGGCGTGCTGCGCGTGGGCGATCGTCTCAAGATCGGGACCGCGACGCTGGTGTTCCGTGGCGTGCGCGAGGACCTCGAGGCGGACGAGAGCGCCGCCCCCGCCCCGGAGGAGGGCCCGCGGCGGCCCGAGGCGGCGCCGGCGGTCCGCCCGCGCGGCACGGCCCTCGTCTACCGCGAGCCACAGCCGCTGGCCGAGGTTCGGCGTGAGCTGGGGGAGCTGTTCCGCGTCGGCGCGAGGAGCGACCTGGTGCCCTCGCTGCAGGCGTTCTTCGAGCGGGCGTTCCCGGAGGCGTCCGCGATGCTGGCGTGGGTGGACGAGGAGCGCCGGTTGCAGCCCATCGTCTCCACCTGGACGGGCGACCCGCCGAAGGTGCCGGCCAGGGTCCTGGACGAGCTGTGGGGCGCGGGCCGCTACGCGGAGCTCGACGCCGGGGGGCTCACGGTGCTCGTCCAGCCGGTGCAGGACCCGGTCAGCGGGGTGCCGCGGGCGTTCCTGCTCCTGGGGCTGGACCACGCGCCGGGCGAGCCCGAGCGGGTGGCGCTGGCGGAGACCGCGCTCGTGCTCGGCGTGCAGTGGGACCGGATCGAGAGCTCGAGCGAGCTCTACAGCCGCTGGGAGGAGAACGCGGCGCGAGTGGTGGAGGAGGAGATCCCGGGGACCTCCACCGCGGTGCGGATCCTGCGTGCCAACCTGGTCGTGGCGGCGGCGGGCCGGGAGCCGGTCCTGGTGGCCGGCCGGCCGGGGAGCGGGCGGACGTTCGCGGCCTCGCTGCTGGCGCGGATCCACCCCACGGGCGCGCTCCCGGTGACGGTGTTCCAGGGGCGCGACGGTGACGAGGCCGCGCTGCGCCGGGAGCTCTTCGGCGAGGGCGGCGAGGGGGGGGCGGTCCGCGCGGCCCGTGGTGGGGTGCTCGTGGTCCGCGAGGTGCACGAGCTCCCCGTCGGGGTGCAGCGGGAGATCGCGGCGGCGATTCACGGCTCCGCCGGCGAGGGCGTGGCGGCCGGGGTACGGTGGGTGTTCACGACCGCCGAGGACGTGCTGGCCATGGTCAACGCCGGGCGGCTGGAGCCGGCGCTGTTCTCGCTCGCGAGCAACCATCTGCTGGCGGTGCCGAGCCTCGGCGAGCGGCGCGAGGATCTCCCGCTCCTGGTCGTGCGTCTGCTCGAGCGCGTCTCCGCGGAGCAGGGCAAGCGCGTGCGGGGGATCGAGCTGGAGACCCTGAACGGCCTCCTGGCGCGTCCGTGGGCGGGGGAGATGACCGAGCTCGTCGGCGAGATCGGACGGCTGGTCTCGGCGACGCCGGAGGGAGAGATGGTCCGCGGGGGGGTGGAGACATTCGCGCCCGCCGGCGTCGGCGCCCCCGGCGACGAGGCGGATCCCGCCCGGATCCTCGACAGCGACGACCTCAAGGAGGTGATCCCCGCGGTGGAACGGCTGCTCATCGACCGGGTGCTGCGGCGCGTGATGGGGAACCAGAGCAAGGCGGCCCGGATCCTGAACATCTCGCGGGGGGCCCTCATCGCCAAGATCAAGGAGTACGGGATCCCGGACTACCGTCACCTGCGGCGGCGGCGCGGCTGACCGCGCCTGGGTGTCCCGGACGGCGATGTCCGCACCAGCGCGGCGACATCCTCCCAGCCGAAGGTGAGCCACAGCAGGAACGGGAAGCCGAACCGCCCGGGCAGGTCGGTGAAGTACTGCAGGTAGGCCCAGAGGTTCCGCGCCAGCGCACCGTAGTGGAGGCGGCTCCACTCCCCCAGGGCGAGGGCGTACACGGTCTTGACGTGGGCGATCAGGTTCAGGACCTGGGTCAGGTAGAGGGTGATCCAGGCCATGAGCAGCCGCTCCCACCGCCGTCCCGAGAGCGGGTCGCCCAGCGCGAGGAAGAGGGCGAGCAGGACGATGGTGTTGAAGTGGACCTCGGCGAGGGGGATCGCCGGCCGACCGGAGGTGATGCGGAAGTCCTCGCGGTGGATCTCCGCCCGGTGGTCGGCGACCACGATCCGGGTCACGCGCGGCACCTCGAAGGCGCGCACGAGGAGCTGAGCGAGGCCGGCCACCGCGGGGTCCAGGACCGGCCGGAGCCCCAGCCACACCACCATGGCCACCGCGAGCGCCGCCGGAAGGCGCCGGAGGAACCGTCCGGGGTCAGGAGCGGGTCCGTCGCGGTGCGCCATACCTCGAGGCCCACGCCACCCAGAGTGCCACGCCGGCGACGATGACGATGGACTGCCAGACGAAGATGTGGGACTGGGTGAAGAACCGGGGGAGGAACACGCCGATGTAGTAGAGCGAGACGATGCGGATCATGTTGAGCGCCTGGATCGCGGCCAGCCCTCCGACGGCGCCCAGCGCCCTGGCGCGCCAGCTGGCCGGGAACGCCAGCACGCCGGAGATGAAGATCAGGCTCGTGACCAGGCCGTTGCAGCCGTTGTAGATCGTGACCGCGAAGCGCGGCGAGGCGACGGTGCACCCGCTCACCGTGGCTCGCTCGCCGAGCAGGCGGAGCACGCCTGCCGTGACCCGGGCGATCCACGCGGTGTACGGCACGACCACCGCGTCGTTGACCGGCTTCAGCGCCACCACCGTGAAGGAGGCGGCGAGGATCGCGGCGAAGGTGATCACGAAGCGGATCTCGGCGCGCGCCCACAGCTCCCTCCAGCGGGGGAGGCGGCCAGGGTTCCGGCGTGGCGAGCTCACGGCGTCATGCTACCGCGGACCGAGCCGGGATGGGAGACGGACGGGGCGCGCCCCGGGGGCAGCGTCACGCCACCAGCCGGCGGAGGGCCTCCGCGAGCTCGGCGGCGGAGGGGTAGCGCGCCTCCGGGGCCTTCTCGAGGCAACGGAGCACGATCTCGGTGAACCCGGGCGGGAGGTTGGGGTTGAGGTCGGCCGGACTCTTCGGCCTCTGGTTGAGGTGACCCTCGATGATGTTGCGGCGGAAGGGCGGCTGGCCCGTCGCCAGATGGTAGAGGGTGGCGCCGAGGGAGTAGACGTCCGTGGCGGGCGTGGGGGGCTCGCCGCGGATCTGCTCGGGCGCCATGTAGTACGGCGTGCCGCACGCCCGGTCGTCCCGGTCCCCCTCGGAGTCCAGCCGGGCGGCTATGCCGAAATCGAGGACCTTCGTCCGCCAGTCGGGGGTGACCAGGACGTTGCCGGGCTTGACGTCCCGGTGCACCACCTTGCGGCTGTGCGCGTACGCCACGGCCTCCGCGAGCTGGACCGCGATCTCGACGAGGTGGGCGCGCACGGCGTCGGCGTCGTCCCTGAGGAGGGCGTCCAGCGGGCGTCCCTCCACGTACTCCATGACGATAAAGTGCCCGCCGAACCCGCGCAGGAAGTCGTGGACCCGAACGATCCCGGGGTGCTCGAGGCGCGCCGCCGCCTTGGCCTCCTGGCGGAGGCGCTCGATCTCCTCCTCGCGGGTCGTGCGCAGCACCTTGATGGCCACGGTCCGCTCGAGCTCCCGGTCGAAGGCGCGGTAGACGACCCCCATGCCCCCGCGCCCGATCTCCTCGACGATCTCGTACCGCTGCTCCACCGATCGCACGGACGGAACGGGGGTGGCTCCGCCGTCGGCGGCGGGGGAGGGCGCCGTGGGCTGCGTCGCGAGGATCCGCTGACGGAGCAGGTGCGCCGGCTGGACCGTGTAGTCGTACTCGATCACCCGTTCCAGGAGCCCGAGGGCGGCCCGCGAGTCGCCGAGCTCGTGCAGGTACCGTGCGAGCGCCAGCGGCGGTCCGAGGCGCTGGGGGTTGAGGGCCACACCCACCACCGCCCGCTGCAGGCAGGCCACCGCCTCGTGCCGGCGGCCGGAGTTCCAGAGGTGCTCGGCGACGTCCTGGGCCACGTCCGGGATGTCCGGGATGGGGCCCGGGTGCTCGCGGAGCAGCTGCCAGGCGTCGTCCAGCCGTCCGGCCGCGTGCAGCGCGGCCACGCCCTCCTGGAGGCGACCCGATCGCGCGAGGCAGCGCGCCTCTCCGTCCACGTCGCCGAGCTTCCTGTAGATCAGGCGCGCCCGCTCGTCCTCGCCGGCGTACTCCGCGCACCGGGCCGCATCGGCGAGCCGTCCCGCCAGCTCCCACATGTCGCTGGCGGCCCCCCACCGTCCGGCCTTCTCCAGGAGGGACGCCGCCGTGTCCCACAGCTGCGCGGCCTCGGCCACGTCCGCCGCCCGCTCCAGGTCGCCGCGTGCCACGAGGTGCTCGATCGCCTCCCGGGTCCGTCCCGAGGCGACGAGCAGCTGGACCAGCTCCTCCTGGAGACCGAGGCGCTCCAGGTCACGCACGAGCCGGCGCTCGAGCTCGGCCAGGCGGCGCTCGAGCTCGGCACGTTCCCGAGGGCCGCGGCCGGCCTCCAGCCCCTCCAGGCGCTCGCGCCACCCGCGGGCGAGCTCGAGACGGAGCAGTGTCGCCTCCCGGAACCGCCCGGAGGCCTCCTCGGCCTCGGCGGCGCGCTCGAGCTGGCCGGCGCGGCGGAGGCAGCGCGCCGCCTCCTCCAGCCGGCCAGCCCGCCGCCACGCCATGCCCGCGGCCTCGAGATCGCCCGTGAGCTCCGCCAGCCGGGCCAGGATCTCGTGGTCGTCCGCGGCCTCCGCCGCACGCCGCGCGGCGAGGAAGGCACGGGTGTCCGGCTTCAGCTTCCCGGCGGAGAGAGCCAGGCGCGCGGCGCGCACGGCGCGCAGCGGCTCTCCCGCCCGGAGCCAGGCGGTGACGGCGTCGTCGAACCGCCGTCGCTCCGCCAGCCAGCGGGCGAGCTCGGCGTCGCACTCGCGCGCCGCGTCCGTCCTTCCGAGGCGCCGGTACAGCCGGGCCGCCTCCTCGAGGAACTCGCCGCCCACGAGCCGGAACAGGTCAGCGGCCTGCTGGAGATCGCCGCCCAGCAGCGCGGCCTTCGCCGCCTCCTGCCACGCGTGCGCCTTGCGGAACTCCCGCACCGCCCGGCGGTGGCGGCCGGCCCGGAGGAACGCCTCGCCCGCGCCGCGATGGTCGCCGCGCCGGGCGAGGCGCCGGGCCATGGTCAGCGTGGGGGGCTCGTTCGCGAACAGGCGGGAGACCGCCACGAGGACGAGCGCCAGGGCGAGCAGATTGCCGCCGAGGCGCACGACGGGCCGGAGCGCGTCGGGAAAGAGGACGGGAAGCACCTCGCCCAGGCGGGGTACGGCCGCGGCGAGCCAGGACAGGTTGGCCACCGTGGCCGCGGCGAGCGCGGCGAGGAGCCACCCCAGCCAGCGCCGGCGCGGCGTGGTGACCGCGAGCGCGAGGAGCAGCGGGAGAAGTGCCCGGTGCACCGCGCCATTGTAGCCGCCCCGGCGCCTCGCGGCGCCGGCCCTCCGCGGCCGAGGTGGCGGGCGCCCCGGGGAGCGCGGGCCCGAGGGCGCTGCGGCGAGACGGCGTGCGTCTCGCGCTCACCGGGTGACGCCGGCCGCCACGGTCTTGAAATTTTATAATGTCTCGCTCATATTTGGCTGCGGAGGACGAGGTGGCACGCGACTACTACGAGATCCTGGGCGTCGCACGGGGTGCGAGCGAGGCGGAGATCAAGAAGGCGTACCGGCGGCTGGCGCGCAGGTATCACCCCGACGTGAACCCGGGCAACCCCGAGGCGGAGGCCAGGTTCAAGGAGATCCAGGAGGCGTACCGGGTTCTCTCGGATCCGGAGAAACGGCGGCAGTACGACGAGCTCGGGTTCGTGCCCGGCGAGGGGGACGCCGGGGCCGCGGCGGGGGGAACGCACCGCGCCAGGACGTGGCGCGACGCGGGCGGGATCCACGTGGAGTTCGAGGGGTTCCCGGATTTCGGGACGGTGGGGTCGTTCGAGGACCTGGGGGATCTCTTCGCCCACTTCTTCGGCGGTGCTGGGCGCGCCGAACACCGGCGCCGCCCGCGGAAGGGAGCGGATCACGAGATCACCCTGGAGATCTCCTTCGAGGAGGCGGTGCGCGGGACCACGGCGGTGATCCCGGTGCAACGGCAGGTGACGTGCTCGGCGTGCGGCGGCAGCGGAAACGACGGGCGGAGGGTGTGCCCGTCGTGTCACGGCTCGGGCGTGGTGGTGGCCACCGAGCGGCTCAGGGTGCGGATCCCCGAAGGTGTGCGCGACGGCGCCCGCGTCCGCGTCGCCGGGAAGGGGGCGGAGGGGCGCGACGGCGGGAGCCCGGGCGACCTCTACGTGCGCGTGCGCGTGCGGCCGCACCCCTACTTCCGGCGCGAGGGCGACACCATCCGCACCACGGTGCCGATCACGTTTCCGGAGGCGTACCTGGGGGCCGAGATCGAGATTCCCACCATCCACGGCCCGGTGCGCACCAAGGTCCCGCCGGGAACGCAGTCGGGGCAGACGTTCCGCCTCCGGGGCAAGGGTGTCCGCAACCCGAGGACGCGCGCGTACGGGGACCACCTGTACACGGTCCAGATCGTGGTGCCCAGGGTGGTCTCCCCGGCGGGTCGGGAGCTCGCCCGCCGCGTGGCCGAGCTGTACACGGAGGACCCCCGCGCGGACCTTCCGCGCGGCCTCTGATTCGGGCCGCCCTCACCCCGCACCGGACGCCCGGGCGGGGCGGAGCCTCCGGACGAGACGGAGCTCGGCCAGGCGTCGCCGCCATGGCGGCACCCGGTCCAGGATCAGCACCCCCTCCAGATGGTCGAGCTCGTGGCAGAGGGCGCGCGCGAGGAGATCCGAGCCCCGGAGGGTGAGCTCGGCCCCGGAGCGGTCGCGGGCCCGCACGGTGACGCTCCGCGGACGCGTCACGGGCAGCTCGACGCCGGGCAGCGACAGGCACCCCTCGAGACCGCGCTGCCGCCCCTCCGCCCCCACCAGCACCGGGTCGAGGAGCTCCAGGCGCGGCGAGGCGGGGTCGAGGAGGGGGCCGTTCACCACCGCCGCCCGGACCGCGACCCCGAGCTGCGGCGCGGCGAGCCCGGCCCCCCCCGCAGCCTCGCAGGCGGCCCACAGCGCCTCGAGCAGCCGGTCGAGCTCCCTGCCCGGCGGCGGCGCCGGGCGCGCCGGCTCGCGAAGCACCGGCGCGGGCCAGGTGACGATGGCTCGGGAGGGGGAGAGCGGCTCAGCCATCGCCGGCGCGGAGGCGGCGGATGACCGCCTCCACCGTCTCCTCGGCGCGTCGGCGGCAGAACGAGTCGAGGACCTCGCGCACCTCGGGGTGGCGTCCGGCGATGCGCTCCACGTCCTCACGCCGGAGCTCGATGAGCGTCAGCGGGGCGGTGGCGGCGATGGTGGCGGTGCGAGGCCGGCCGGTGAGGAGCGAGACCTCGCCGAAGAAATCGCCCGGGCCGAGATCGGCGAGGTGGATGGGCTCGCCGTCCTCGCCCGTCGTGGTCACCGACACGGTACCCTCCACGATCAGGAAGAGGGAGCTTCCGGGGTCGCCCTCGCGCACCACCGTGGCGCCCTCCGGGAACACGCGCAGCGTCGTGGACCGGAGGACGTCGGGCAGGGCCTCGCTGGAGAACGCCGCGAACAGGGCCGAGGCCTCGAGCTCCCTGCGGTACCGTTCGGCGGCCTCGGCCGCCTCGCCGCCGCCCGGGGCCGGCGCGGCGTGCGCCTGCGCGAGCCGCTCGGCGAGGGGGCGGCGGCTTCTCCGGTCCTCCTCGATCAGCCGCGCGAGCTCTCCCTCGATCCCTTCCTGGGTCGGGTCGAGCCTGAGGATCTTCTTGTACAGCGCGATGGCCTTGGCGTAGAACCCCTCCCCGGCGAACCTGCGGGCGAGCTCGCGGTAGGCGGCGACGGCCGCCTCGGTCTGGCCGGAAAGCGCCAGCACCTCGGCGCGCCGGAGCAGGAGGTTCGGCTGGTCGGGTCGCCGCGCGAGCTCCGCCTGGATCGCCGCGAGCGCCCGGTCGAACTGCCTGCGCGCGATGTACCGGTCGAGGTGCTCGATCCGCGGCCGGCCGAACAGGGCGCTCACGGCGCCACCTCCTCGCCCATCCGGGCGGCGGCGGCGCGCCACGCCCGGGCGGCGCGGGCGCGGATCCCGTCCGGGTCCGCGGTGACCAGCCGCCGGTCGCGGACCACCACCCGGCCCGCCACCAGCACGTCGCGGACGTCGGCGGCCGTCGCCCCGAACACCAGGCGCGAGGCGGGATCGCCGCCGGGCAGCAACGCCCAGCCGCGCCCGTCCACGACGGTCACGTCCGCGGCCTTGCCGGTCTCCAGCGTCCCCACCTCGGTGCCGAGCCCCAGGGCCTCCGCCCCTCTGCGGGTCGCGAGCTCCAGGACGGTCCAGGCGTCGAGCGCCCGTGGACCGTGGCGGAGCCCGTGCAGGGTTCCGGCCAGCGCCATCTCGTGGAAGGCCGAGAGGCGGTTGTTGCACGGGGCGCCGTCGGCTCCCAGCGCCACCGGGACCCCCGCCGCCAGCAGCCGCGGGACGTCGGCGATCCCCGAACCCAGCTTGAGGTTGGCCCCCGGGCAGTGGCACACCCGCGTACGGGTCCGGGCGAGGAGCTCCACCTCGTCCGGATCGAGGTGGACGCAGTGCGCCAGCACCACGTCGGGGCCGAGGAGGCCGAGGCGCCCGAGCGCCGCGATGTTGCCGGCACCGGTGGCGGCCCGGACCGCCGCCACCTCGTCCCGGTTCTCGGCGGCGTGGGTGTGGAGGAGCCACCCGTTGCGGCGGGCCAGCTCCACGCATCCCGCGAGGAGACGGTCGCTGCACGAGAGGATGAACCGCGGCGCCACCGCGTACCGGAGCCGGCCACCGGCGGCGCCGTGCCACCGCTTCCCGAGCTCCGCCGCCGCGGCCAGGGAGGCCTCGGGATCCTCGAGAAGCGCGGGCGGTGCTCCCTCGCCCCGGTCCATGTGGGTCTTGCCCGAGATCATCCGGATGCCCAGGCGCTCCGCGGCGCGGAACACGCGGTCGTGGTCGTGGGTGGTGCCGAAGTCCAGCACGGTCGTGGTGCCGCCCGACAGCAGCTCGGCGATCCCGAGCTCGGCTGCCGCCTCGACCCCGTCGCCGTCGAGCGCCGCCTCGTACGGCCAGGTCCTCCGGCGCAGCCAGTCGAGCAGCTCGAGCCCGTCCGCCTGGTGGCGCAGCAGCGACTGCACCACGTGCACGTGCGCCTGCACCAGGCCGGGAAGCACGAGGCACCCCGCGGCGTCCAGCGTCTCCCGTGCCGGGGGCGGCTCGCCCCGCCCCACCGCGGCGATCCGGCCGTCCCTCACCGCCACCCACCCTTCGAACCACTCCCGCCCCGGGGTCATGGGCACCACCGTGCCGCCACGGATCACCAGGTCCACGCGCTCCACCCCCCGATGGTCGCAGAGCGCGGACGTCGAGGTCAAACGCGGCACGATCTTCGCCAGGATCTCTGCGACCGCGTCTCGGTTACCGCGCTCCCCGGGGCCGGGCACGGCGACCGGGCCGTCCTGGGCGCGCGCCGGCGGACGGCGCCGCCGGCATCGCCCACGACCTCGGGGCGGGGCTCGAGGCCTACCGCGCCGAGGGGGCGACCCGGGCCGAGCCGTCGGCGCGGCCCGTGAGGCGTTCCCAGCCGTCCTCGGTGACGAGGTAGGTGTCCTCGATCCGGACCCCGAGGTTCCAGTAGGTGGGGTCCAC
This sequence comes from uncultured Thermoanaerobaculia bacterium, assembly GCA_964440565.1. GTDB lineage: Bacteria > Acidobacteriota > Thermoanaerobaculia > Thermoanaerobaculales > Sulfomarinibacteraceae > CAYTTB01. Next base: position 9,870 of record CAYTTB010000062.1, on the reverse strand, counting down.
GGGCGACCCCGCGGCCACGTACAGACCCGGCTCGACGGTGACCACCATGCCGGCCTGGAGGCGGGTGCGCCCCGGATCGTGCACCTCGATCCCCACGTGGTGGCCCACGAAGTGGAGGAAGTACCGCTCCATCCCCGCCCGCTCGAACACCGCCCGGGCCGCCCGGTGGACCTTCCCCAGCGTGGCGCCGGGCCGCAGCTCGGCCTCGGCGGCCGCCTTGGCCTCCGCCACCAGGTCGAGGAGCTCCTGCGCCTCGGGGGTCGGCGGGGGCGCCACCACGAAGGTCCGGGTCATGTCGGCGGCGTACCCGTCCACCTGGCAGCCGATGTCCACGACCACCAGCCCCTCCTCCAGCACCCCGTCGTCGCGTTCCCAGTGCGGCAGGGTGGCGTGGGCGCCGGCGGCGACGATGGAGGGGAAGGCGAGCGCCTGGGCGCCGTGCGCCCGGCAGGTCGCCTCGACCGCCGCGGCGATCTCGCCCTCGCCCACGCCCGGGCGGACCATCGCCGCGGCCCGCTCCATCGCGGCGGTGGTGGCAGCGGCGGCGCGCCGGATCGCGGCGATCTCCCCGGGCTCCTTCACCGCCCGCAGGCGGCGCACGGCGCCGTCGGCGGAGGGCCGCAGGAGCGCGAGGAGCCTCCCGCTCGGGCCGCCTCCTCCCGCCACCGCCACCGGGGTGGCGTGCCCCGTCAGCCAGAACGCGTCCGGCGCGGAGAGCAGCAGGGCGGGGAGCCGCTGGCCGGTCGCCTCGAGCCTCGCGAGCCTCCCCGGCCGGGGCGGCGGCGCAGGCGCGGCGAGGACGGCGACGAGCGCTGCGGCCACCGAGACGGCCAGGACGCCTCCCGCGACCCGCCCGAGCTCGCGGGCCGTCTCGCGGCCCGCCGGCAGTGGCCGTGGCCCGCCACGCAGCGGCGGGATCGCGAGCTGGGCGACGGTCCCGGAGAGCCACACCGCCGCGAGCGGCACCGGCCGGGCGCCGAGGCCCGCGGCCACGGCCAGCGCGGCGGTCCCGCCGGCAGCGGTGCCCAGCGCCCAGCCGAGCCGCGGCAGCAGGGCCCCCGCCCCGGCGCCCGCCGCGAGCAGCGCGAGGAGGAGCGGGAGGCTCTGGCGGAACGACCCGGCGGCGAGCAGCGCCACCAGGTACGCCGCCGGCCCGACCCAGGACGCCGCGAGGGCGCTTCCCAGCCGCGGATGGGCGCCCAGCAGCGCGTGGCCCACGACGGCGGCGAGCGCCCACAGGCCGGCGACGGCGAGGGGCGGCACGATGCGCGCCGCCGCCAGGGCCGGCGGCAGCGCGGCCAGCGCCGCGAGGATGGCGGCGGCGGTGCGCGGGCGGCGGCTGCCGGCGAGCAGCAGGGCCGCGCCTGCGGCCGCGAGGGCGAGGCGGCCGGCGGCGAACGGGGCGGATGGCTCGGTCACGAGCCCCACCGGAAGGTGCGGGACGGTCGCGGCGAGGGATCCGGTCATCGCTCCTCCCGGAGCGAGCCTACGCGCGCGCCGGCCCACGGTTGCACATCCTCCCGGCGGGGGAGCGCCGGCACGAGCCGGCCCCGGGGTCGTCCCCGGGGCCGGCGGCCGCGCTCGCGGAGCGCGGTTCAGCTCGCGCGCTGGCGGCGCAGCACGTTGAGGGCCGAGCCGGCCCGGAACCACTCGATCTGCTCCTCGTTCAGGGAGTGGTCCAGCAGGATCTCCTCCTCCGTCCCGTCCGCGTGGTGGAGGATCGCCCGCACCGGCCGGCCGGGGGCGAGCTCGGCGAGCCCCACGATGGAGATCCGGTCGTCGGGGCGGATCCGGTCGTAGTCGGCCGGATCGCGGAAGGTGAGGGGCAGCACGCCCTGCTTCTTCAGGTTGGTCTCGTGGATCCGGGCGAAGGAGCGGGCGATCACCGCCACCGCGCCCAGGTGCCGCGGCTCCATGGCGGCATGCTCACGCGAGGATCCCTCGCCGTAGTTCTCGTCGCCCACCGCCACCCAGCGGATGCCGCGCTCCTTGTACGACCGCGCGAGCTTGGGCAGCGGGAGCTTCTCGCCCGTCTCCACGTCGATCCCCGTCCCCGGCTCGTCGGTGAACGCGTTCACGGCGCCCAGGAACAGGTTGTCGGAGATGTTGTCGAGGTGCCCCCGGTACCTGAGCCACGGGCCGGCCTGGGAGATGTGGTCGGTGGTGCACTTTCCCTTGGCCTTGAGCAGCACGGGCAGGCGCTCGTAGTCCTTGCCGTCCCACGCGGGGAACGGCTCGAGCAGCTGCAGCCGGTCGGAGTCCGGGCGCACCTTCACCTCGACAGAGGACCGCTCCTCGGGCGGGGGCACGTACCCCTCGGCCTTGAACACGAACCCTTGCGGGGGGACCTCGGGGGCGGGCTTCGGCGGCTCGAGGCGGAAGCGGGTGCCGTCGGGAGCTTCCAGCTCGTCCGCGAGCGGGTTGAACGAGAGCCGGCCGGCCAGCGCGTAGGCCACCACGATCTCCGGGCTGCCGATGAACGCGTGGGTCTCGGGATTGCCGTCGTTGCGCTTGGCGAAGTTGCGGTTGAACGAGGTGACGATGGAGTTGCGCTCCCCGGAGGCGATGTCGTCGCGCTGCCACTGGCCGATGCACGGCCCGCAGGCGTTGGCCAGCACCACCGCACCGAGCCGCTCCAGGGTGGCCAGCTGGCCGTCCCGCTGGATCGTGGCCTCGATCTGCTCCGAGCCCGGCGTGACCCAGAGCGTGGCCCTGGGCCGGAGACCCCGGGCGATGGCCTGCTCCGCGATCTCCGCGGCGCGGGTGATGTCCTCGTACGAGGAGTTGGTGCAGGAGCCGATGAGCGCGGCGGTGAGCGTGTCGGGGTACCGGCCCTCGGCCACGTCGGCGGCCATCCGGGAGACGGGGTGGGCGAGGTCGGGGGTGTGCGGACCCACCAGGTGCGGCTCCAGCGTGTCCAGGTCGATCTCGATCACCCGGTCGTAGTACCGCTCGGGGTCCTCCAGGACCTCCGGGTCGGCGGCGAGGAGGTCGGCGTTGGCGTCGGCCAGCCGCGCGATCTCGCCCCGCCGGGTGGCCTCGAGGTAGGTCCGCATCCGCTCGTCGTACGGGAAGATGGAGCAGGTGGCACCGAGCTCGGCGCCCATGTTGGTGATGGTGGCCTTGCCGGTGGCCGAGATGGACGCCGTGCCGGGGCCGAAGTACTCGATGATGGCGTTGGTGCCGCCCTTGACGGTGAGGATCCCGAGCAGCTTCAGGATCACGTCCTTGGGCGCGGTCCAGCCGTGCAGCGAGCCGGTGAGCCGCACCCCGATGATCCGTGGCTGCAGGACCTCCCAGGGGAACCCCGACATCACGTCCACGGCGTCGGCGCCGCCCACGCCCACCGCCACCATCCCGAGGCCGCCGGCGTTGGGGGTGTGGGAGTCGGTGCCGATCATCATGCCGCCGGGGAACGCGTAGTTCTCCAGGACCACCTGGTGGATGATCCCCGAGCCCGGCTTCCAGAACCCGATCCCGTACCGGGCCGAGGCGGTCTGCAGGAAGTCGTACACCTCGCGGTTCTCCTCGATCGCCCGCTCCACGTCCTCGCGGGCGCCCGAGCGGGCGCGGATCAGGTGGTCGCAGTGAACGGTGGTGGGCACGGCGGTGGTGTCGCGGCCGGAGAGCATGAACTGCAGGAGAGCCATCTGGGCGGTGGCGTCCTGCATCGCCACCCGGTCCGGCCGGAGGCGGATGTACGCCTTCCCCCGCTCGAGCCGCTCGCCCTCCGGGTCGTCGAGGTGGCCGAAGAGGACCTTCTCCGCCAGGGTCAGCGGGCGGCCCAGCCGCCTCCGGACGATCTCCAGTCGCTCCCGGGTGGTGCGGTACACCCGCTCCACCATCTCCGCTGTGGTCTCGATCGTGGCCATCGGTGGCTCCTTCCTCCGCGCCGGGGCGGATGTGCGGTGATTCACAAGGGCGCGGACCGCGCCCCGCGGCGCGCATTGTAACGCAGAGGGCGGCGGCCGGGTGCGGTACGATGACGGGGATGCCACGGTTCCTGTGCGACGCGATGCTGGGGACGCTGGCCCGGTGGCTGCGCCTCCTCGGGTACGACGCGGAGCTGGTGGGGCCCGACGCGCGCGACGCCGAGGTGGCGGCGCGGGCGGCCGCCGAGGGCCGGGTGCTCCTCACCCGCGACCGGGAGCTCGCCGCGGCCGGCCCGCGCACGGTGCTGGTGCGGGCCGAACGGCTCGAGGACCAGCTGGCCGAGGTGATCGGCCGCCTGGGCCTGGACCCGCGGCCCGAGGCGCGCGGGACCCGCTGCGCCGCGTGCAACGGCGAGGTGACCCCGGTGGAGCGGGAGACGGTGGCGGGGCTGGTGCCGCCGTACGTGTACGGGAGCGCGGGCAGCTTTCGCCGGTGCGCGGGCTGCGGTCGTGTGTACTGGCGGGGCTCCCACGTGCCGCGCATCGAGCGTCGGCTGGAGCGGGTGCTGCGGGCGGCGCGGGCGATGGAGGGGGCGGGTGCCGCTGGCTGATCCGGGTCCCGGGCGAGTCCTGCTCGAGCTCGACCGCGAGCTGATCTGCGCCGTGGCGGGCGACGTGACCGGGGTGGTGCCGGCGAGCGTGGGCGAGCCGGTGGGCCGCGACGTCCTGGACCTCGTGCACCCCGTGGACCGGCCGCTGGTCCGGCGCTGGCTGGCGGAGGGGGTGGGGGCCTCGGAGCCGTTCCGCCGCGCCGACGCCGACGAGCCGCCGCGGTGGTTCCGGCTGCTCGCCACCGAGCCCGCCCCGGGGACGCGGCTCGCCCGGGTGCTGCTCGAGGAGGTCACCGACGCGGAGCACCGCGCGTCGCTGCGGCGCCGGCTCATGGGGATCCTCGCCCGGGAGCCGGGCGAGGGGCTGCTGGAACGGGGGGCGACGCTCGCGGCGGAGCTGGCGGGGGCCTCGCACGCCTGGATGGCGGAGCGCTTCGGGCCGCTCCTGCTCGTGCGGTCGGTGCACGGCGAGGGGCTCGAGGAGCAGGCGGGCGCCACGGTGCCGCTCGCCGGCGATCCCGGTGAGGCGGCGGTCTCCTCGGGTCAGCTGCGGACGTTCGAGGCGGGGCTGGCCGACCGCTGGCCGGAGTCCTCGCTGGTGCGCCGGGCCGGTGTCGCCTCCGGCGTCGCCGTGCCGCTCCGTGTCGGTCCCGCCGGACCGGTGACGGGGGTCCTGGTCGTGGCCTCCCGGGAGACGCGGCGGTTCGACGAGACCGAGCTGGAGCTGCTCGTGCTGCTCGCCGCCCGGCTGGGGCTCGAGATGGGGGAGCGGCGGCAGGGGCCCTCGGGGGGCACGGACGCCGCCTCCGGTGCGCTCCAGGCGGGCCTCGACGCTCTCGCCAACGCCTTCGCCAACGTGCTCGCGGCGGTGGGTCTCAACTGCGAGCTGGTCCTCGGTGATCCGCGCCCGGCGGCGATCCGGCGGCGCCTGGAGCGGGTGCTCGAGGTGGCGGAGCGTGGGCGGTGGCTGGCGCGGACGGTGCCCGGCCTCGCCGGCGGCCGTGCGCCCTCCCTGGCACCCGTCCCCGTGGCGGACCTGCTCGACGGCGCCCGCGAGGTGGTGCAGCTCGCGGTGGAGGGGGCGACGGTGCGGGCGGTGGCCCCGGAGGAGCACGGGCTGGTGCTCGCGGACGAGGCGCTGCTGCTGAGCGGCGTCCTGTTCGTGTCGGTGCCGCTGACCTCGGTGGCGCGGCCCGGGCTGACGGTGGAGCTGGGGGCCACCGCGGAGCGCGACGAGCACGGCGTCGAGTGGCTGGTGCTCACGCTGGCGGTGGCCGAGGGGGCCAGCGGGGCGGAGGTGTGGGGCGGATCCGGGGCGGTGGCCGCGGTGCGCCGGGCGGCGGAGGCCCTGAGCCGCCAGGGGGGGCGGCTGCGGCTGGTCGAGGGCCCGGCCGGCGTCCGCGTCGAGATCTGGCTGCAGCGTGCGCGGGCGAGCGACCGGGGCGGCGGGCTATCATCGCCGCGATGACGGGAGACGATCCGCTGGCGGCGGTGGAGGGGGCGCTGGGCTACCGGTTCCGCGACCGCGAGCTGCTGCAGCGGGCGCTGCGGCACGGCTCGGCCGGAGGGGAGGACTACCAGCGGCTGGAGTTCCTCGGCGACGCCGTGCTGGGACACGCCGTGGCCGAGCTGCTGTACGAGCGGCGGCCGGAGCTGGACGAGGGTGGACTGACCCGCCTCAAGGCCCTGCTGGTGCGCGCGGAGACGCTGGCGGGTCTCGGGCGGAAGCTCGGCCTCGGGGAGGCCGCCGAGGTGGGGCGCAGCGAGGAGCTCGCCGGCGGCCGCGCCCGCCGGGCGCTCCTCGAGGACCTCCTGGAGGCGGTGGTGGGCGCCGTCGCCGTGGACGGCGGGTGGGAGGCGGCGAGGGCGCTCGTGGACCGTCTCCTGGGCGACGTCGTGGCCACCGCCTCGCTCGACGACGTTGCCGCCGCCGATCCCAAGTCCGCGCTGCAGGAGGCGGCCCAGGCGCGTGGCCTCCCGCTGCCGGAGTACCGCGAGGTGCGCTCCTGGGGCCCCGACCATCTGCGGCGGTTCGCGTTCGAGGTGGTGTGGGACGGCGAGGTGGTGGCGCGCGGCGAGGGCCGGTCGAAGAAGGAGGCGCAGCGCGAGGCGGCGCGCCGCGCCCTGGTCCGGCTCGGCCTCGCCCCCCGCGGGAGCTGATGCGGCGCCTCCCGGACCTGCTCGCGGGCCCGGTGGGCCCCACCCTGGTGCGCCTCGCCCTGCCCATGGCGGCGGGGCTGGTGGCGGTGATGGTGTTCAACGTGGTGGACACCTTCTGGGTGGGGAGGCTGGGCGCCGCGCCGCTGGCCGCCATGGGGTTCACCTTCCCGGTGACCCTGGTGCTCAAGGCGGTGACCCTCGGGCTCGGGATCGGCGCCACCGCGGTGATCGCGCGCGCCATCGGGGCGGGCGAGGCGGGCCGTGCACGGCGGCTCACGACCCATGCCCTGATCCTGGGCGGGGTGGTGGTGGCCGCCATCTCGGCGGCGGGGCTCGCCGCCATGGACCCGCTGTTCTCGGCCATGGGCGCCACGGCGCCGCTGCGCGCCCTGATCCGCAGCTACATGGTGCCCTGGTTCCTGGGGATCCCGCTGCTGGTGCTGCCGATGGTGGGCAACGCCGCCATCCGGGCCACAGGCGACACCCGCACCCCGGCGGCGATCATGGTGCTCGCGGGCGGGATGAACGCCGCGCTGGACCCGTTCCTGATCTTCGGGTGGGGGCCCTTCCCCGCGCTGGGGCTCGCGGGCGCCGCCCTCTCCTCCGTGGCCTCGTGGGCGGTGGCGTTCGTGGCCGCGGGGTGGGTGCTCGCGGCGCGGCTCCGTCTCCTCGCGCTCGAGGTCCCGCGCCCGCGGGAGCTCCTCGCCTCCTGGCGGGCGGTGCTCGCCATCGGCCTGCCCGCGGCCGCCACCAACCTGCTGGTCCCGCTCGCGAGCGGGATCCTCACCCGCCTCGTGGCGGCCCACGGCGCCGCCGCGGTGGCGGGATTCGGGGTGGCGACCCGGGTGGAGCCGCTGGCCATGATCGGGATCATGGCGATGGCCTCGGCGCTCACCCCGTTCGTGGCCCAGAACCTCGGTGCCGGCAACGGTGACAGGATCCGGGCCGCCCTCGGGTTCGCCGGCCGCTTCGCCCTCGCCTGGGGCGCCGCCTCGGCGGCAGCGCTCGGCGGCGGTGCCCGCGCGATCCTGCGGGCGTTCAGCGCCGAGCCGGCGGTGGTGGGCCGGGGGGCTCTCTACCTGCGGGTGGTGCCGTCCAGCCACTTCGCCTTCGCGGTGGCGGCCCTCGCCGGCGCCGTGTTCAACGCCCTCGGGCGGCCGCTGCTGGCGGCGGCGCTGGTGGCGCTCAGGGTTCTCGCGCTGGCGGTGCCGCTGGCCTGGGCCGGTGACCGCCTCCTCGGCCTACCCGGCCTCTTCGCGGGCGTCGCCGCCGCCAACCTCCTGGCGGGCGTCGTGGCGTGGTCCGTCGCCCGGCGGGTGATGGGCGGGGTGTGAGGCGCCCGGCGCCCCCGCGCCGCGCGGCCCCGTAGAATCGGGCCGTGCGCGGCGAGCACCCGCTGGCGGCGCGGGCGCGGGAGGCGCCCGAGGCGCCGGGCGTCTACCGGTTCCTTGACGCCCGGGGGAGGGTGCTCTACGTCGGGAAGGCGCGGTCGCTCCGGCGAAGGCTCCTCTCGTACTTCGGGAAGGGGGTGCTCCCGGAGCGAACCCGCGCCATGCTCGCGCGCGCCCGGGGGCTCGATCTCACCGTCACCGCCAGCGAGACCGAGGCGCTGGTCCTCGAGAACACCCTCATCAAGCGTCACCGCCCCCCCTACAACGTCCTCCTGCGCGACGACAAGACGTACCCGTACATCCGCGTCACCCTGGGCGAGCGGTGGCCGAGGGCCGAGCTCGTGCGGCGGGTGCGGGAGGGCGACGGGCACGCCTACTTCGGCCCGTTCATGGGCCAGTACATGGCGCGCCGCCTGATGGAGGTGCTGCGCACCCGGTTCCGGATCCGCACCTGCCACGTGGACATGGAGAAGGGGCTCGAGCGGCCGTGTCTCTACCACCACATGGGTGCCTGCCCGGGGCCGTGCGTTCCCGGCCTCACCACCCCCGAGGCGTACCGCGAGGCGGTGGAGGAGGCGGTGCTGTTCCTCGAGGGCCGTCACCGCGAGCTGGTGCCGCGTCTCGAGGCGGCGATGTGGGCGGCGGCGGAACGCGAGGACTTCGAGACCGCGGCGCGGCTGCGTGACCTCGTCGCGGTGGTGCGGCGGCTGGGCGAGCGCCAGGACGTGGACCAGCCCGGGCGCGGCGACGCCGACGTCCTCGCCGCCCACACCGACGGCTCCAACGCCACCGTCTGCGTGCTCCCGTACCGGGCCGGGAAGCTCGTGGACAAGCGGGAGTTCCACTTCGAGGGGGTGGGCGGGGTGGGCGCCGCCGAACTGCTGGCGGCGTTCCTGGGCCAGTACTACCACGCCAACCCGGAGGTGCCCCCGCGCATCGAGCTGGCGCAGGAGCTGGACCCCGAGGAGGCGGCGGTGCTCGAGCGGTGGCTGCGCGAGCGCCGCGGCGCCGCGGTGCGGATCGTGGTCCCGCGGCGGGGGCCGCGGGCGCGCCGCACCGACCTGGCCCTCCGCAACGCCCGGACCGCCTTCGAGCTGCGGTTCCGGGCGGCGCTCCACCAGGCCGATCACCTGTGCCGCCGGCTGGGGCGGGCCCTGGGCCTTCCCGGGCCGGTACGGTACATCGAGTGCTTCGACGTCTCCCACGCCTCGGGCAAGGAGACCGTGGCCTCCTGCGTGGTCTGGCGCGACGGGCGTCTCGAGCGGCGGGAGTACCGCTCCTTCGTGATCCACGGCGTGGAGGGGGTGGACGACTACGCCGCCATCGCCGAGGCGGTGGGGCGGCGCTACCGGCGGCTCCGGGACGAGGGGAGGGAGCTGCCCGGCCTCGTGCTCGTGGACGGCGGGGTCGGCCAGCTCAACGCGGCGCGGGCGGCGGTGGCGGCGGTGGGCCTCGACCTGCCGATGGCGGCGCTGGCCAAGCGGGAGGAGCTCGTGTACCTTCCCGAGCGCAGCGAGCCGCTCGAGCTCGACCGGTCCGACCCCGCCCACCTGGTGTTGCGGCAGGTCCGCGACGAGGCGCACCGGTTCGCCGTGTCCCGCCACCGCCGCCGCCGCCGCCGCGCCACCCTCGCCACCGAGCTGCTCGAGATCCCCGGCATCGGCCCCGGCCGCGCCCGCACGCTGCTCTCCACCTTCGGCTCGCTGCGTGGGGTCCAGGAGGCCTCGGAGGAGGAGCTGCGGCGCGTCCTCGGTCCCCGCCTCGGCAGCCACGTCTTCCGCGCGCTCCACCCGGACCCGGACGGCAGGGGAGGCTGACCCGGGCGATCCGCCGGGG
>CAYTTB010000061.1:0-20285 GCA_964440565.1 uncultured Thermoanaerobaculia bacterium | reverse complement strand
TGGCGCCCGGATCGCGCCGCGCAGTGGATCGCTGATGAACGATCCGGGCCATGGCGCTTGACACCGGCCCGGGATCGTGTATACTGAGCCTCGAGTTCTGCATTTTCCCGAGTTCGAAACACAGCGCTGCGGACCGCGGGAGACGCGGGAGATGCCAGGACGTGCGAAGACCGCCCGCGCCGCAGCCGAGAGTCCGAGGAGAGACACATGGAGAAGAGACTGTTCGTCGGAAACCTGCCCTACACCGTCAGCGAGGGCGACCTCGAGAGCGCGTTCTCGCAGTTCGGGACCGTGGTCTCGGCCGCGGTGATCCGTGACCGCGACACCGGCCGCTCCCGGGGCTTCGGCTTCGTGGAGATGGAGACCGAGGCCGAGGCCGAGAAGGCCCAGAGCCTCGCGGACGGCATGGAACTCGAGGATCGCCGCCTGCGCGTCAACGAGGCGCAGCCCCGCCGCAGCGGCGGCGGCGGCGGCTCGTGGGGCAGCCGCTGGTAGCCCCACGGTCCGCGATGACGACCCGACGGCCCCGCTCGCGCGGGGCCGTCGCTCGTACCGGGCACCGCCGCTGCCGGCGCGGCTCCGGAGGCGGCATCGAGCCTCCGTCCGCCGGGTCGTCGAGGTACGGCGGCGGCGTGCGGATCAGGCGCCGCCTCGACCTCCGGGACGCGCACCCCCGGACGGGCGGCGTCACCAGTGCCCTCCCCGCCCGCCGCCTCCATGACCGAGCGGTTCCCCGGCCGCGCGCCCGCCCCCGCGGCGGGCCCGCCTCCGTCCCCGGCCGTCCCCGTCAGCGGCGGGAAAGCGCCACGGCGATCAGGGCCGGCAGCAGCAGCGACGTCAGCAGCGCCCAGGCCCAGGGGCTGCCGAAGTTCAGCGTGTATCCCACCCCGAACCGCTTCTCCACGAACACCGCGGGATCGTCGGGGTTCACGTAGATCAGGCCGCCCAGCCAGAAGCGGTCGTCGGTCCGGTCCCCCACCGGCCCACCGTCCTGCCGTCTCCGCACGCCGAGCTGCCCGCCCTGCCCCACCGCCACGAGCAGCCACAGTGCCGCCGCCACGAGGCCCGCGGCCCCGACGAGGGCCAGCACCCGGCCCACCTCCGGCCAGGCCAGGCCGGCCGCCGGGGCCACCACCGCCAAGGTGGCCATCGCCGCCAGCAGGTACTCCGCGGCCAGGAGGATGCGCAGCGTCCAGCGGCGGAACCGCTCCTCTCGGAGCCCCGGCTCGCCGGAGGCGTTCACGCGGCGCGACCAGCGCGCGATCCCCAGCGCGATCGCCAGCAGCAGCGCGCAGCTTCCGGCCACGCTCGCGAGCGGTGCCAGGACCGTCCCCGATCCCCCGGGCGGCCCGCTCCCGGGAGCTCCCGAGGACCCCAGGTGGAGGGGGACGTGCGGCGGGGGCGACACCCACCGCATCCCCATCCACGCCGCCGCGGCGAGGAGCGCGAACGGCCCCGCCTGACCCGGCACGCCGCCGGGAAGCGGCGTCGGGGGCCGCCGCACCGCCGCCTCCCTCCGGGGGGAGGGCGAGACGGCGTGCGGACGGACGCGGCGTCGCGCCAGGAGGTAGGCGGCGCCGGAGACGACGAGCACCGCCAGCGGCGGCCCCGACGTCGCCACGAACCCGCCCGCCGCTGCGGACGGCGCCAGCGCCAGGACGAGAGCGGCGAGCAGCCCCACCACGATCCCGAGGCGGTAGACGGCCAGCGCGGACCGCGCCTCGGCGGTGCCGCGGAACCCGGGATCCACGGTGTACCCGAAGTGGAGGTCGGGGCGGGTGCGCCCGGGCAGGAGCCAGAGGATGCATCCGACCAGGACGGCCACCGCCGCCGGCAGCGCGCGCTCCAGGCCGGTCCACGTCACGCTCATCGGAACCTCCCCCCGCCCGCGATCCAGCGGGCGATGTCCTCGATCACCTTCGGGTCCACGACCCCGGGACGGAGGATCGCCTCCGCGGAGGACACCTTCCCCGCCCGGATCAGGAGGTGGTTCAGCCCGGGGTAGCGCCGTACCGTCACGCCAGGATGCCCCTCGAGCCGCCCCCATCCCCTGACGTCCTCCGGGCCCACCCTCAGATCGGCCCCCGCCACCACCACCAGCACCGGGATCCCGAGTCGCGAGGCCGCGGCGACCGGGTCGTAGCTCCTCGCGTCGAGCCAGTACGCCCCGGGCGTGGACGCCCCCAGGACCGTCACCGTGTCCCCCGGCCGGAGACCGGGATCACGGATCCGGGCCACCGCCGCGTCGACCTCCGCGATCCGCTCGCGCTCCTCGTCCGAGACCGTCCCGTCCAGCGCCGCCAGCCGCCGCACCTGGTCCGCGAGCACCGCGTCGAGCGGCCTCGCCGGGGCGGCGAGGAGCACGATCCCCGCCACGCCCCCGGCCTCGGCGACCCGCGGCGCCACCGCGCCCCCCAGGCTGTGGCCGACGACGAACAGCCGGTCCGGATCCACCTCGGGCCGGGCCGCCAGCGCCCGCAACGCCGCCCGGGCGTCGGTGACGTACTCCTCGTCCAGCGTGAAGCGGGGGAGCTCCGCACACCGCTGCGGGTGAACACGGGTCCGCTTGTCGAACCGGAGCGAGGCGATCCCGCGGCGCGCGAGGCCCCAGGCGAGGTCCCGGAGCGGCCGGTTGGGCCCCACGGTGCCGTCGCGGTCCAGCGGCCCCGAACCCGCGAGGAGGACGACGCCGGGAAACCGCCCTTCCCTCGCGGGTACCGTGAGGGTGCCCGGAAGCCGCCACGCTGCCTCCCCGATGTTCACGGGGTGCTCCACGACGCCGCCCGGGGGGCGTCCGGGCTCGCGTCGCTCCACCCGGCCGGGAACGAAGAAGAGGCCCGCCACACGACCCTCCCGGTCGATGGCGACGCGCACCGTGACCGCCCCGCGGGCGAACCGGCACGGCACCTCCACCACCTCGAGCATCCCGGAACCCACGCTCCGCGGTGTCCCGACCCGCTCGAGCTCGCCCATCGTGGCGACCAGCCCGGTCCACGCGGCCTCGAGACGTGCAGCGGGGAGCTCTCTGCGTAGCCTCGCGTCGAACGCCTCCGTGAGGGCCGCGTACCTGCCCTCACGCAGCGAGGTCACGACCCACGCCGCCACCGCCCCCGGCCCGGAGGGCGGAGCGCCCCGCCCGCCCGGAACGAGCGCCGCAGCCAGCCCGAGTGCCATCGCGATGCCCATGGCTCAACTCCCTTCCAGTCGCTCCAGGACTCGCCGCAGGCCGGCCGCCACCTCGCGCCTGCCGAGTCCCGCCGCCAGTGCCTGCGCCACCAGCGCTTCCAGACGCCGGTTCCATCGCTCCGCCGCCCGGGGCGCCGGCCGCGGCACGGACCGCGCCACCACCCTGGCACCCCGGCGCCGCCGCAGCTCCAGCCACCCCTCGTCGGCCAGGATCCGGTACGCCTGCGCCACCGTGTTGCGGTGGACGCCGAGATCCGCCGCCAGTTCCCGGATCGTGGGCAGGCGGGCCCCCTCGGGAAGCGCCCCGGAAACGAGCAGCGCCCTGAGAGCGTCGGCCACCTGGCGGTACGCAGGTTCCGGGGCCTCCAGGTCGATGCGGATGAGGGATGGAACGTCGCCCATTGTCCTCTGTCCGTAGACATTGTACATTCATCCCGGCGCCGCGTCAAGCCCCGCCCCGGCCCCGGGGGCGGGGCGGGACCGCGAGGCGCGGCCGAGCGGCCGGAGGGCGGAAGGCCCCGCCGCGACGCGCGAGCGCGCCGCGGCGCCCCGGCGCAGCCGGGGCCAGGTGCGGGGAAGCCGGACCCCTCCACGGCCGGATGGCCCTTGCGGGCAGGCCCGCCCTCCCCGGGCGCCGCCCGGCGCGCGTGTGCGGCGGCACCCCCGCCGGCGAGAGAGCGACACCCGAGACATGGTCGCGGAGGTCGTCGGGAACCTCCTCGCGACGGTGGGGATTGACTTCTCACCCACCTGTGCTAGCCTGCGCCCGGAGTGAGGTCTTGGTTTCCCCGAGTGTTCAAGCTGGCTGCACGGTCTCGCGAGGCACGGGGGGAGGTGCGGATCGATGGGCTCGATCGCTCGCGACGCAGCACGGAACTGTCTGGAGAGCGTGAGATGGAGAAGAGGTTGTTCGTGGGTAACCTGCCGTACGCCGTGAACGAGGCGCAGCTCGAGGCCGCCTTCGCGCAGTTCGGCACCGTGGTCTCGGCCACCGTGGTGCGCGACCGGGACACCGGCCGTTCCCGGGGCTTCGGCTTCGTGGAGATGGAGACCGAGGAGGAGGCCGAGAAGGCGCAGAGCATGGCCGACGGCATGGAGCTCGAGGGCCGCCGCCTGCGCGTCAACGAGGCGCAGCCCCGCCGCAGCCGTGGTGGCGGTCGCGGGTGGAACGACCGCTGGTAGGCTCCCCCGAGGACGCACGACGGCCCCGCAGGAGCGGGGCCGTTCTTCGTTTTCCGCGCCCGTCGCGGTGCGCCCGGCGCGAGGCGGGAGGACCGCCGGTGCGAGGACGGGTCACGGCGGCCGTGCCACGGGGGAGCCAGCCGCCGTCCGCGTGCCGGCGACACCGGCCGGTGATCGGGCCGGGGAGATCCGGTCCGCTCCCCGGCCGCGTCCCGATCCACCAGGCGCCGCCTGGGCGGCGCGTACCCTCCGCTCCGGGACGGGGACAGACCTGCCGGCAGAGAGCCAGCCGGGCGGGTGGCAGCCCGGGGCAGCCGGAGCGGTTCACGGGACGGCGCGGCTGCCCCCCGCGCCCGGCCCCGCTATACTCCGGAAAGATGCGCCGCCAGGGACCGCTCACCGTCCGCCACGTGGCCGTGGCCGTGCTGGTGATGGTCGTCATCAACGCCCAGCTCACGTGGTGGATCCTGTTCGCGCTCCGGCAGAGCCGCGACCGCCTCGACCTCGAGCGCTCCCTCCTCGAGGGGGAGGCCAGGATCGCCGCCGCCGAGGTCGCCCGGCGGCTCGACCGCGCGCTCCTCGACCTGGCCACGGCGGCCGCCGCCGGCCGCGCCGACGCCCCACCCGCGTTCTCCGAGGTGCGCGTCGAGCCCGGCCCCTGCCGGAGCGGCTGGAGCGGCCCCGCCGGGGGAGCGCTGGCCCGGGAGCCGGTGGGGGCGCGGTGCGCGGTGGGCGTTCCGGACCGGGCGTGGCTCGACTCGCTGCTGCCCGCAGGAGAGCGCCTCGAGGCGGCCCCGCCGGACCCCTCCCTCCCCGGCGTCGGGCTCCCGGAGCCGTTCTCCGGGCTCGAGATCAGGCCCAGCCGGTCCGCCTGGGGGCGGGCGCTGGCCGATCACCGCCGCCGCGTCCTGATGATGGTCTCCGAGGGCTCCACCTTCGCGGTCCTGCTGCTGGTCGTGGTGTGGCTGCTCTGGAAGACCGTCCGGAGGGAGGTGGAGCTCGAGCGCCAGCATCAGAACTTTCTCTCCGCCATCACCCACGAGCTCAAGTCGCCCCTGGCCTCGATGCGCCTTTCCCTGGAGACGGTGCTGCGCGGCCGGGCCGAGGCCGAGGCCACGGCGCGCTTTCTGACGAACGCGCTCCAGGACACCGAGCGGCTCCAGAGCCTGGTCCAGAAGGTCCTCGAGGTCACCCGCTACGGCCCCTCCGGCCGGGCGCTCGACCTCAGGACGGGGAACCTCACCGAGCTGGTGGAGCACGTGGTCGCCGTCTTCCGGAGGCGGGCGACCGCGGCCGGCGTCCGCCTCGAGGCCGACCTGGAGCCGGAGGTCTGGGCCCCGGTGGACGAGGAGGCGTTCCCCATCGTGGTCTCGAACCTGCTCGAGAACGCCATCAAGTACGGCGGAACCATCCCCGAGGTGAAGGTGCGCCTCTTCGTCGCCGGCGATCGGGCGGTGCTGGAGGTGACGGACAACGGGCCCGGGATCGCCGAGGCCGATCTGCCGTTCATCTTCAACCGGTTCTTCCGGGGAGGCGACGAGCTGCGGCGTACCGCGCAGGGCACGGGCCTGGGCCTCTACCTGGTCCGCCAGATCGTCCTCGGCCACGGTGGTAAAGTCGAGGTGGCCCGGACCGGGCCCGGAGGCACCACGTTCCGGGTGGAGCTGCCCGGCGCGCAGCGGTACCGGAGGGAGGACGCGGAGGAGCTGGCATGAAGCGGCAGATCCTGATCGTCGAGGACGAGGAGCACCTCGCCGAGGCGCTGGCGCACAACCTCCAGTTCGAGGGGTACGCCACCACCGTGGCGCACGACGGCGAGGAGGGGCTCAGGCTCGCGCAGACCATGGGGTTCGACCTGATCATCCTCGACGTAATGATGCCGAAGCTGGACGGCTTCGAGGTGTGCCGTCGCATCCGCGCCACCGGCAACAAGGTGCCGATCCTGTTCCTCACCGCCAAGTCCTCCGACGCCGATCGCATCATGGGGCTCCGGCTGGGGGCCGACGACTACATCACCAAGCCGTTCCTGCTCGAGGAGCTCATCCTCCGCATCGAGGGGATCTTCCGGCGCGAGTCGTGGTACCGCTCCAGCCCCGCCACCCAGGAGGTGTTCCGGTTCGGGGACAACGAGATCAACTTCCGCTCGTACGAGGCCAAGACCCGCGACCGCACGGTGCGCCTCTCCGAGAAGGAGTGCATGCTCATGAAGCTCCTGGTGGAGCGACAGGGGCAGGTGGTCTCGCGGGAGGAGATCCTGGAACGGGTCTGGGGGTACCGGTTCGCGACCTCCTCGCGCACCATCGACAACTTCATCGTCCGCCTGAGGCGGTACTTCGAGCCGGATCCGAAGCGCCCTCGCTTCATCCACTCCGTGCGGGGCGTGGGCTACCGGTTCACCGCCGAGCCCGAGGAGGCATGACGCCGGCTCGGCCGGGCCGCCACCGCATCGCCCTCGGGGCCCTGCTCCTGGGCAACGCCGTGGCCTTCGCCGGGGTGGACCCTCCGACCCGCTGGGCCAGCGCCCTCCTCGCCCTCCTGCTCGCCCTCGACCTCCCGGAGAGACTCCCGGTTCCCCGCGTGCACGCCGCGGTCCTGGCCGGGCTGGCGGCGCTGGTCGCGATCCAGCTCGTGCCGCTCCCCCTGGCGGTGCGGGCGGCGGTCCAGCCGGGCCTGCGGGACCTCCTCGCCCCCGGCTGGGCGCCGCTGACGGTGGCGCCCTGGATGACCCTCGAGACCGCCGCCGCCTGGGCGGTGGCGGTGGTGGTGGCGCTCACCGCGGCCCGGATGGCGGCCACGCGCTCGGGGCTCCCGGCCCTGCTGACGCTGCTCGCCGCCTGCGGCCTGGTGCTGGCGCTGCTGGGTCTCGCGGCCGAGGCCGGGGCACCGGCCAGGGTCCTGCTGGTGCGCGAGAACACCGGCGGCGGAAGCCCCTACGGCCCCTTCGTCAACCGCAACCACTTCGCCCTGGCGATGGAGCTCACGCTGCCCGCGGCGCTCGCCCTGTTCGCGGCCGCCGGCCGCCAGCTGCGGGCGAGCGGACGGGAGCGCCGGGCCGCGGTGCTCGGGGTGCTCGCGGCGGGGGTCGCCATCGCCGTGGGCACCGCCGCCCTGGCGCGGAGTCACTCCCGGGGCGGAGCGGTCTTCCTGATCGCGGGAGCGGCCCTCACCGCACCCCTGTGGCGGCGGCGCCGGCCGGGGCGGCGGTGGCCGTGGGCCGCGGCGGTGGCGGCGCTGCTCGTCGTGGCCGGAGCGCTGGCCTGGCCGCGCCTGCCCGGCCTCGGCGAGCGGTTCCAGGAGCTGTTCGCGATCGAGGGCGTCCAGGGCAACACCCGCTGGGACCTGTGGGCGGCGACGGTACGGCTGTGGGCGCGCGCGCCGGCGCTCGGGGTTGGCCTGGGTGGCTACCGGCACGCCATCGGGCTGGAGGCCCCGCCCACCGGCGGCGCGGTGGTGGAGCAGGCGCACGACGACTGGCTGGAGTGGCTCGCCACGACGGGGGTCGCCGGCACCGCGCTGCTCGCCGCGGGCGTGCTGTGGCTGGCCGCGCAGTTCAGGCCCTCGCGGCTCGGCGCGCTCCGGCACGAGCGGCGGTACCCGCTCGCGGCGGCCGGGCTCGCCCTCGCCGCCACCGCCCTGCACGAGGCGGTGGGGTTCGGGCTGCAGACGCCGCTCGACCGCTACCTGGCGGGCGCGTGGATCGGGCTGGTGTGGGCGCTGCGCCCGGGCGCCGGGGAGCGGCCCCGATGAGCCGGCGCGAGGCGACCCCCCGGGACGTGACGCGGCACCTGCGCGCGCTCCGGGCCATGGCGGGGGCGTTCCTGCTCACGGTCCCCGCGGCGGCGGTCGCGGGCCGCGAGCTTCCCCATCTCCCGGTGGAGGGATGGTCCGCGGCCGCGGTGACGGTGGCGGCGTTCCTCGTGGGCCTCGTGACGGCGCTCGCCGCCGACCGGGTCGCCCAGCGGCTGCTGGCCTCCATCAAGGAGGGGTACGCCGCCCACGGCGACGTCCACCGGCTGCTCGCCGACCACCGCGAGGTGTACCTCAAGGTGCTGCTGCTGGTGGAGCTGGTGGTGGCGTGCGGCCTCGCCGTCGCCCTCGCCGGGGCCGGCCCCGGGCCGGCGCTGTGGCTGCACGCGGTGGCCGGGCTGCTCTTCGTCCTCGCCTGGCCCACCGAGCGCAAGACCCGCCTTCTTCTCCGCAGGGCCGAGGACCTCAGACGCCGGGCCCCGGATCGGCCCGGCGGTCCGCCGGCCGGACAGTGACGCACGCCCCGGCGCGGCGCGCCCCTCTCCGGGGGTCAGCCGCCGGCCGTGCGCTGCATCATCTTCATGGGATCGAAGGTCTCCCTGGTGTACCCCTCGGGCGGCTCGTACCACCCGGCCGGCGGGTCGCCCTTCTCGACGCTCACCACCTCCTGGCGGGTGGTCATGGTCCCACCCATGGTCGTGACGGTGCCCTCCTGGAGCACGACGTAGCCCTCGACCTTCGCCATCTCGTCGGCCAGCGCCTGCATCTGCGGCTGGATCGCCAGCAGCTGCCGTGCCATCCGCACGTACGCCTTCACATCCACCGGAATCTCCCTCGTGGCCCACATCGTCTGCCGCATCTCGAGCATGGGCGAGGTCATGGTCACGTCGTAGCGGCGGGCGGTCCACGCGCCGACCTTCCTCGTCTCGTCGCGCGGCGTCACCTTGACCTCGAACTGCATCATGGCGGCCATCATCTGCCGCATCTCCTCCGGCATGTACTTCGTGATGTCCACCGGGATGGGGATCTCGGTGTACGTCTTCTTCCCGTGGTCCACCAGGAGCACCTTGCCCAGGTCGAGCCGCACGATCACCGAGGTGTCGCCGGTGTCGGAGCGCATCCGATCCGGGCCGATCCACTGCACGCTCTCCGTCTCCTGGTGGTGGCGCTTCCCGCCCACGGTGCCGTCCACCGTCGTCCGCTGCACCACCTTGAGATCCGCCATCACCGCCGGCGCCAGCAGCAGCGCCAGCGCCAGCGCCAGGGTCCGTCTCGCGTCGCTCATGGTCGCCTCCCCGTGGCCCATCCGGGCCGGTTCAGACATCGACACCCCACACCGCCCGGACCGCCCACCCCAGGCCGAAGCTGACCGCAGCCACCCCGAAGCTGATCGCCGTCATCTCGAGAAAGCGTGGCCAGAAGCGGAGCTCACGGGCGACGCTGATGTAGAAGTTGAACACCGCGATGATGGCCGCCGCCACGGCCAGCGTGACGGGGAGCGCCTCGAGCGGCCGGGCGAGCAGCAGGAACGGCAGGATGAGCAGCGCCACCGCACCGAGGTAGGCGACCCCGGTGTACACCGCCGCCTTCCTCGGGCTCTTGCCGGCGATCTCGGCCCCGGCCTCGACCTCGGCCTTGGACGAGAGGTACTCCGAGGCGGCCATGGAAAGCGCCGCCGCCACGCCCGTGACCAGGCCCGCCGAGGCCACCAGCCGGGCGTCGGCCAGCGCCAGCGTCAGGCCCGCCAGCGCCCCGGTGAGCTCCACCAGCGCGTCGTTGAGGCCGAGCACGATCGAGGAGGCGTACGCCAGCCGTTCGTCCGACAGCAGGTCCAGCAGCTGCCGCTCGTGCGCCTCCTCGTCCTCGATGATCCTCGCCACCCCGGGGATGTGGCGCAGGTGCTCGTACTCGCCCTGCGCGAAGTCCTCCCCCCGCTCCATGAGCTTGAGCGCGAAGGTCAGCCCCAGCACCCGGGCGAGCGCCGTGTACGCCCACACCCGCAGGCGGGCCGGCCGCACCGTGCGGCCGGTGAGCCGCTCCCAGAACTCGTGATGCCGCTCCTCGTCCGCGGCGATCCGCTCCAGGATCTCCCGGTTGTGGGGGTCGTCCATCCGCCGCGCGAGCCGGCGGTAGATCTCGGCCTCGGTGACCTCGGCCCGCTGCACCGCCCGGATCCGCGGCAGGAACGGCGCGAGGTCCACCTCAGCCATCGGCACCTCCCGTACGGCCCGCCCCGAGCGCCCGGGCGAACCGGACGAACCCGTGCACCATCCGCTCCAGGCGGGCGGCGAGCTCGGGGTCGGTGAGCCGGCCTTCTCCATCGAGCAGCTCGTGGACCCTCCTGAGGAACACCCGCCGCCCGTACAGGTGCGCGCTGCGGTACTGGAACACCATCTCCAGCTGCTCCACCGCCCGCAGCCCGCCCCATTCGCCCGCGGCGATCCCCACGAACGCCGCGGGCTTGCCCCTCAGGCTCTCGGGGAACCGGAGCATGTCGATGAAGTGCTTCAGCACGCCCGGGTACGAGCCGTTGTACTCGGGGACGACGGTGAGGATGCCCTCGGCCTCCAGCACCGCCCGCTGGAACCGTTCGAAGGCCGTGGGCTTCTCGGCGTACGCCTCCGGCCGGAACAGCTCGGGTGGGAGCGCGCCGAGGTCGAGGAGCTCTGCCTCCGCCCCCGCCGTCTCCACGAGGCCGGCCACGAGCCGCGCCACCGTGAGCGACCTCGCCCCGGGCCTGCTGGTCCCCGCGATCACAAGGAACATCCGGACCTCCCGCTGGGCTCGCCGAACTCTACCACGGCGGGCACGCCGCGACCGGCCCCGCTACCTCCCCGCCAGCTGCCGGAGCGCCGCCGCCACCTCGGCGGCGTGGTCCTGCACCCGGACCCTGCGCCACACCCGGGCCACCCGCCCCTCGGGATCGATCAGGAACGTGGTCCGGTGGACGCCCTCGCGTTCGCGCCCCATGAACTTCTTGGGCCCCCAGACGCCGTACGCCTCGGCCACCCGGTGCTCGGGGTCGGCGAGGAGCACGAAGTCGAGCCCGTGCCTCTCCCGGAACCGCGCCAGCCGCTCGGGCGGATCGGGGCTCACGCCCACGACCTCCGCCCCCAGGTCGCGCAGCTCGGCCCCCGTGTCGCGGAACCCGCACGCCTCGGTGGTGCACCCCGGGGTCATGGCCCTGGGGTAGAAGTAGAGGATCACCCAGCGCCCGCGCAGGTCCTCGAGGCGCACCGTGCGGCCGTCGTCGGCGGTGAGCTCGAACGGCGGCGCCGGCGTGCCCTCGGCCAGGGGGTCGGCCCCGCTCACCTGCCCGTCTCCTTCTTCTTCTCGAGCGGGAACCGCTCGTTGTAGAGCTTCACCACGGTGTCCGTGAGGTCGGCCTCGTCGGAGAGGTAGATGATCGTCCGCGGCTTGAAGATGAGCACCGCGTCGTACCCGTTGCGCCTGGCGTAGTCCTCGATCACCGCCCGCATCCGCTCCGCGACCCGCTTGAGCACCTCGTTCTGCCTGGCATCGAGCTCGCGGCGGAACTCCCGTACCGCATCCTCCACCGCGCGCTGCGCCTCGACCGCCTCCTTCTCGAGGCGCTCGAGCGCGTCGGGGCTGGCCACGGAACGCGACCGCTCGAGCGCCGCCTTGGCCTCGGCCGCCTTCCGTCTGAGCTCCGCGATGCGCTCGCGCCTGGGCCTGGACCACTCCTCCAGCTCCTTCAGGCGCGCCGTGCCCTCCTGGGTCGCCACCAGCGCCTTCTCCACGTCCACGAAGCCCACCTTGCCCGCCAGTGCAGGGGCCGCCACCGCCCCGGCCAGGAGCACCGCCAGCACCGTCGAGAACCGTCGCGTCATCGCCGCCCTCCCGTGTCGTCTCCGGCGCGCGAGTGTACCACCGCCTGCTACGATGTCCCCGATGGGCGAGCGCGAGCGGGAGCCGTCGGAGCACCTCCTGGTGGTCGAGGACGACGCGCTGCTCGCACGCGGCCTCGAGCGGAACCTCCAGCTCGAGGGGTTCCGGGTGACCGTCGTCCACACCGGCGAGGCGGCGCTGGACCTCCTGCGTGCGCCGCGCGCACCCTTCGACCTCGTGGTGCTGGACATCATGCTCCCCGGGATCGACGGGCTCGAGGTGTGCCGGCGCCTGCGCCGGGCCGGCAGCTCCATCCCGGTGCTGTTCCTCACCGCCCGCGGCGGGATCGCCGACCGGGTGCTGGGCCTCAGGCTCGGCGCCGACGATTACCTCGCCAAGCCGTTCTCCTTCGAGGAGCTCGCGCTCCGGATCCGCGGGCTGCTGCGCCGTGCCGCGCCGAGGGCGAGCGTGGGCGCCGTGCTGCGGTTCGGGGACAACGAGGTGCGGCTCGACGAGCTCGAGGCCGACACCCCGCGCGGCCGGGTGCGGCTCACCGAGCGAGAGGTCCGGCTGCTCCGGTACCTGGCCGAGAACGAGGGACGAACGGTCTCCCGCGCGGAGCTCCTGGAGCACGTGTGGGGGCTGCACGCCGACACCGAGACCCGGACCCTGGACACCTACGTCCACCGCCTGCGCCAGTACTTCGAGGCCGACCCGCGCTCGCCGCGTCACATCCACACCGTGCGCGGGGTGGGCTACCGGTTCACTCTCGAACCCCGGCCGTGAGCGGCGACCCCCTCCTCGGCTGCCGCGGCTGCCCGCGCCTGGCGGCGCACCGTGTCGCCGCCGCGCTCCACCCGCCGCGCCGGTTCCGCACCTGGGTCGAGTCGCACCGGGACCCCGGGTGGTGGATCCGGAGCGTGGGCGCGACGCCCGCGGCACCCGGCTACTGGGCGCGCCCGGTGCCCGCCTTCGGCGACCCCGGCGCGCCACTCGTGGTCGTGGGGCTCGCGCCCGCCGCGCACGGCGCCAACCGCACGGGGCGGATGTTCACCGGCGACCGGTCCGGGCGGTTCCTGTACGCGGCGCTCCACCGCGCGGGCCTCGCCCTCCACGACGGCTGGGAGCGGCCCGACGACGGCCAGCGCCTCCGGGGCGTCCTCCTCACCGCGGCCTGCCGCTGCGCGCCTCCCGGCAACCGGCCCACGGCCGCCGAGCTCGCCGCCTGCCGGCCGTGGCTCGCCCGCGACCTCGACCGGGAGCCACCGCCCCGGGTCCTGCTCGCGCTGGGACGGATCGCCCACGACGCGGTGCTCGCCTGGTGGCGGGAGCGGGGCGGCGAGCTCCCCCGGCCGCGGCCCCGCTTCGCCCACGGGGCCGAGCACACCCTCCCCCGTGGCCCGGCGCTGCTCGACAGCTACCACGTGTCGCAGCAGAACACGTTCACCGGACGCCTCACCGAGGCGATGTTCGACGCGGTGCTCCTCCGCGCCGCGGGGCTCGCCGGGATCAGAGATCGAGGGTGACCCGGAGCTCCCACCGACCCCCGCCGGCGGGCCCGCAGCGCGGCTCCGCGTAGGTCACCGCCTTCACCTCCCGCACCGGACGGAGGCCCTCCGGCAGCGGGGCGGTGCCCAGCTCGCCACCCCCGGGTCCGCCGCGGTAGGCGACGGGCAGCTCGCCGTGATGGACGAGCCGGTACAGCGCCTCGTTGAGGATCTCCACCGCCGCCAGCTCGGCCTCCGGAGCCACCGACACGACCGGGTGCCACGCCGCCGGCTCGCGTGGGGACGGCGCCTCGCCCAGCACCGCCTCGGCGAGGCCCGGGAGCGCCGCGCTCACGGCCCCGTCGAACCCCTCGCCCCACGCCTCGAGCACCAGGTCCGCGGTGTGCTCGGAGAGCGCGTGGCCGCTCACGTCATCCCCCGTCAGGGTTGATCCGCACCTTGACCGTGCGGTACGAGGCCTGGCGCGTGACGTAGTCCATGAGCCCCACCGCCACCCGGTAGCTGCCCTCCTGCATGAGCAGCTGGAGGTGGATGGCCCACCGCTCGCGCTGGAGCCCCTCGTAGTCGGCCGCGGGCACCCGGATCTCGTGCTCCTGCCGCTGGAGGTCGGACTGCTTCCCCCCGGCATCGCGCGCGGCGACGAACAGCACCACGCGCCCCACGTAGTCGTCGCCCTCGGGCAGGAGCGCCACCTTCCGCAGCGGGAACGTCACCGAGATCGGGACGGTCCACCGCTCCGAGGTGGCCGGGGCCGGACGGCCGATCTCGACGTCCACCTGCATCGGGTTCTCGTCGAAGTCGATGACCAGCGCCGTGAGCACCCGGTCCTGGACCCGGGACTCGAGCGACTTCTCGACGAACCGGCGCCGGTAGCGCAGCCGGTACTCCGGGTGGGTCGGGCACTTCACCTCGATGCGGTGCACCTTGTCGGCGCCCGAGGCGTTGATCCGGTACCCGAGCGAGTAGTAGGTGAAGAAGTCCTTGCTGATGTTCATGAGCCCGGGGAGCACGTCGTTGGTGTTCACCACCGCGAGCCCGCCGGTGCCGTCCGCGAGATACCGCAGCGAGTCCTGATAGTTGTGCTCCGTCACCGAGATCGTCTGGATGTCCGCCGTGTAGCGGTCCTCGGCGGTGATGCCTCCCTCGAGCTTCAGCCCCTTGGTCTCCACCGTGTAGAACCGGACCCCGAGGCCGTTGGCGAAGGAGACCAGCGACTGGAACTCCTCGCTCCGCTCGTAGCGGCTCAGCAGCGACAGGAGCGAGCTGTCGTGGAAGACGGCGGCGTACTCGAACACCAGATCGGCCCCCGGCGTCATGGGCAGCCCGTCGGACACGTAGATCACGGACTTCCGGCCCGGCAGCCCCGCCATCATGCTGATCATCTCGCGCAGCGCGCCGAGGGAGAAGCGGAGGTTGTTCACCTCCTCGTCGGCGAAGGAGGCGATGAGGCGGTAGGCGTGGTTCTTGTACTCCC
The DNA here is from genome assembly GCA_964440565.1 of uncultured Thermoanaerobaculia bacterium. Taxonomy (GTDB): domain Bacteria; phylum Acidobacteriota; class Thermoanaerobaculia; order Thermoanaerobaculales; family Sulfomarinibacteraceae; genus CAYTTB01. The sequence goes on along the minus strand of CAYTTB010000061.1, from coordinate 5,339 downwards.
GGTAGTTGTATCCCTCGTTGGGACGTTCCCGCTCCTGGGTCTGGAACTCCCGCATGAGGTCGATGATCTCCCGCCGCCGGGAGGCGCGATCGACCCCGCCAGCCGTGTGCGTCCGCAGGCTCCGGAGCGCCGAGTTCACCTCCCGCGGATCGGAGGTGAACGGCTGGATCACCTTGAGCCGCTTCTCGTAGGCCACCACCATCGCCTGCATCGGCGGGCGCAGCGTCCGCCGGATCCACTCCCGCACCCGGCGCAGCACCCGGTTGCGCTCGAGCGGCTTCACGTTCTCGTTGTCCACGTAGATCACGACCCAGATCGGCTTGATCTCCACCTCGGGCTCGGGCACGGGAGTGGGCCCCGGCGACGGCCGGGCGGCCCGCTGCCACCGGTCGCGGAACACCTCCTCGGTGTACGCCGCGAAGTTGGTGATGGGCATCTCCACCCCGTCCTGGAAGACCTTGAAGTCGTCCTTGGTGAGCCCCGTGACCGGGTTGCCCTTCGTGTCGCGGACGTACACGTCCACGTTGACCACGGTCACCTGGTACCGGTCGGAGAACACGAGCCCGCCGATGGGCCGCGGGGTGGGGGTTGGCGTGGGCTTGCGCGCCCACCCCGGCCCGGCCGCCAGCACCGCCGCCACCGCGAACCCCAGGACGAGACGTCTCTTCCGCACCGTCGCCCTCCCGCGCGGAGTCTAGCAGAGGCCGCGCCCCGCCGCCCCCCGCGCCGGGGCCGGGTCAGCTGCGATTGACGGGGCGCTCGATCCCGTGCTGCTTGAGCTTCCGCCAGAGGGTGACGCGGGAGACCCCGAGCCGCGTCGCGGCCTCCCCCACCCGCCACCCGCACCGCTCGAGGACCGCCCGCACGACCTCGGCCTCGGCGCGGCCGAGGGGATCCTCCGCCGCCAGGATCTCGCCGAGGGGCAGCGCCCCGCCGTCCGGGCCCGCGAGCGCCCCCGCCTCCTCCGGCAGCCCGCCCGCCAGTGCCCGCTCCGCGGCCGCCAGCGCCTCCCCGAGCCCGCGCCGGGCCGCGAGCGCCGCGATCCGGCTCACGGTATCGGACGAGAGCGCGCTCTCCGGCGCCCGCCCCGCGAGCCACGCGCGCACCATGGCCTCGAGGTCGCTGCCGCGCCTCGGGGCCGGGGGCACCACGATCACCGTCCCCGGCCAGCCGGAAGCCGGGGCCACGTCGGCCCCCACGACGAGCCGCCACGGCCCCAGATCCTCCGGGTCGGGAGCCGCCCCCTCGCCGGCCTCCACGTACACGGTTCCCGGAGGCCAGGAGGGGAGCCACCGCCCTCCCCGCCTCACCACCACGAACCGCGCCTCCGGAAGCCCCCGCGTCCGGTGCACCGCCCGCGCCACCTCGAGCCGCTCCTCGGCGGCCCCGGCGACCCACACGGGGAGGTCGGCCGCCGCCGCGTCGCGAACCGCCAGACGCAACCGCTCCGCGGCCGCGCTCGCACCCTCCAGGACCCAGCTCCCCAGCGCGTGGTCCGGACGCAGCAGCTCGAGGGCGGCCACGAAGCGGCCCTCGCCGTCGCGGACGATCACGGCCGTGACGCGCAGCGGCACCTCGGTGCCGTCGGTGCGCACGTAGCGGGTGGGGAAGTCCTCCACGGCGTCGAGGCCGTTCTCCAGCGCCCAGGTCACGGGGCACGCGTCCTCGCAGTCGGTTCCCCGGGTGGTGGCCCGGCAGCGGCCGCCCACGGGCTCGTCCGGCCCGTACCCCAGGAGCCGCCGCGCCGCCGGGTTGGCGTAGCGGAGGCGCCGCTGCCCGTCGATCACCAGGAGCGCGTCGCCGCAGCGCGCGGCCACGGCCGCACCCACAGGTCCCAGAAGCCCGGCGAGGGTCGTCGGCGTCACGCCCGTGGAACCGGCGCCGTCCGGCCGCCCATTCCCTCCCCGTGGCGCGCCGCGAGGTCCTGGTACACTTCGTCCGTGCAGCGGGGCCCGGCCCTCACCGTGGACGCCGTCGTCGCGGACCCCGCCCGCGGCGTCGCGCTCGTGCGCCGCGGACGCCCCCCGTTCGAGGGCCGGTGGGCGCTGCCGGGAGGCTTCGTCGAGCCCGGCGAGAGCTGCGAGGACGCCTGCCGCCGGGAGGTGGCCGAGGAGACCGGGCTCGAGGTCGAGGTGGTGGCGCTGGTGGGCGTGTTCTCCGCCCCGGGGCGCGATCCGCGCGGCCCCACCGTGAGCGTCGCCTACCTGTGCCGGCCCGTGGGCGGCGAGCTCGCCGCGGGCGACGACGCGGCCGCCTGCCGGTGGTTCCGCCGCCTCCAGGGGATCGAGCTCGCCTTCGACCACGCCGATATCCTGCGGAAGGCCGGGTTCGCGCCCTGAGTCACCGCTCGATCTCGATGGACTCGTCGGGGACCGGCTCGGGCTCGGTGAAGATGAGGGCCGCCTGCGCCACCGGCACGAACACCGTGTGCACCGCGCCCTTGATCTTCGTCTCGAGGTGGTAGTAGCCGGCGGGATCCACCGCCAGCAGCTTGGCCGGCGTGCCCTTGGCATCGAGCAGCGGACAGTAGAGCGCGACCTTGCCGGGAATCTCCATGACGCCTCCTCGCCGTCGCGCCCGCAGTATAGCGAACGTGGAGGGCTCAGGCGCCCACGAACCGTCTGGCCAGGTCGAGGAGCTCCAGCACCCGCGGATCGGCCACCGAGTACATCACCCGCACGCCCTCGCGCCGCGAGGCCAGGATCCCGGCCCGCTCGAGCCGCTTGAGGTGCCGCGACACCGTGGACTGCTCCTCGTCCAGTTCCGGCCACAGGTCGCACCCGCACCGCTCGCCCTCGCGCAGCATCTCCAGCAGGCGCACGCGGGTCGGGTAGCCCAGGGCGCGGAACAGCTCCGCCAGCGCTTCCTCGATCGGCATCGTCCTCCGCATCGCACGACCTCCCGGCGCGACGCCCCACTTCGAGAATAGCAGAACCGCACCTATGAACCTGAATCGTGCAGGATCCCCGGCCGTGCGGCTCGTCCTTCACGGTGCGTGCGACGGGCGGGCGGCGGGCGGGACGGCCGGCGCCACGGCCCCCCTTGCGGTCCCTGGGTGAAGGGACCCTCCCCGGGGATTCATCCCGAGGAGCCGGAAGCGACCGGAGCCTGGGTCGGAGGTGTGGGCGCGCGGGTGTCACGGGCGGGGAGGCCGGCACGAGGACGCGAGCGGGAATCGCGGATCGGCGCCGGAGCGGCGGCCGGGCTCGGCTCGGGCCGGGACGCGGGGCGGAACAGCACGATCTCGGTCCAGCGCCCGTGGCCCAGGTCCACCCCCCGCACCCGCTCCACCTCCGCCACGGCCAGCCCCTCGCGCCACCGCAGGAGCCGCTCCAGGTCCGTGGCCCGCGCCAGCCCCAGCAGCGGCTCCCCGGAGCGCAGCAGCTCGGCCATCTCGGCGCGCGGCCGCACGTTGCGGGTCTCGAGCGGAAGGTAGAAGAACAGCTCGTCGTCACGCGCCTTGTACACCACCAGCCGCTCGCCCGGCCGGCGCACCTCCAGCGCCCTCCGCGCCGCGCGGGGACCCACCAGCTCCCGACCCAGCCGCGGCATCACTCCCCCGAACAGCACCAGCTCGTAGAGGGCCGAGGCGACCACCGCCACCGCCAGCGCCCGGCGGGGGAACCGCCCCCACAGGGCCGGGACCACCACTCCGCCGGCGATCAGCGGCGCCCCCACGGCCACACCCCAGGGCAGGAGCGCCTCGAGCCCGAAGTGAACCGCCACCGCCACCGGCACCGCCGCCACCAGCGCCGCGCCGAGCGGGAACGCCCAGCGCGGGGTGCGGGAGCGCCCGCCGCCCTCCCACAGCCACCCCACGACGAGCAGCACCGCCGCCGGGTAGGCCGGCATCCAGTAGTGGACCAGCTTGGTCTCCACCAGCTCCAGCACCACCAGCAGGCCCAGAGCCCACCCCAGGAGGAACCGCTCGAGCCGCTCGCCGCGGCGGCGCCATGCATCCCGGGCGGGCCCCCACGCGAACGCGAACCACGGAAACGCCGCCACGAGGCCGGTGGCCAGGTAGAACCCCGGAAAACCGCCGTGGCTCTCCAGCGGCTCGAGCGAGCGCGCCACCACGTGCCGGCCCACCGCCACGGCGAAGAACTCGCCACCGGTCGCCCGCCATGCCGCGACCGCCCACGGCAGCACCACCGCCAGCAGGAGGGCGATCCCGGGCAGGGGCCGGAGGCGGCGCCACGCTGCCCTGACGGGGGCCGACCGCACGCCCTCCCACCCCGCCCAGACCGCCAGGGGCGCCAGGGAGGCCGGGCCCAGGCGCCACCACCCGAGGAGCACGAGCCCCACCGCCGCCACCACCTCCCACCGGCGCCAGCGTCGTCCCAGCGCCCACGCGCCCCCGGCCGCGCCCAGCGCCGTCACGGGACCCACCGGCCCCTTGCCCAGAACGGCGAGCCCCATCCCGCCCCAGAACGCCGCCGGCAGCCAGCGGGACGTGCTCCCCTCCAGCACCGCCAGCCAGGCCAGCATCGCGACGGTGGTGGGGAGCACCGTCACCAGGTCGGCGGTGCACGCCCTGGCCTCCAGGTGAAAGGTGAGGGTCACGGAGAGCAGCAGGCCCGCCGCGAGCCCCGCCCCCTCCCCCCACCGCCGCCGCGCCCACCATGCGAGCACCGCCACGAGCGCCGCCCCGGCCAGGTTCGACGGCAGCCGGGCCGCGCGCTCGTTCACGCCGAGGAGGGCGTAGCTCGCCATCGTGAGCCAGTAGACGAGGATCGGCTTGTCGTACCGGTTCACGCCGCCGAAGGTGGGGACCACGAAGTCGCCGCGTGCCAGCATCTCCCGCGCGGCCTCCGCGAACCGCGGCTCGTCGCGTCCGACGAGCGGGATGGACCCGGTGAAGCTCGCGAGCAGCGCCAGGGCGAGCAGCCCCGCCGCCACGGCCTCCCGCCCCGGGCTCCCGGTCAGCGCGCGCCACCTTCCGCTCACGCCACGAGGGTGCCAGCTCCCGCCCCGGGGGACAAGCGCTCACGCGACCCCACCCGCTCCACCACCCCCCCTCGTCCATGCCCCCGGGGCCGCCGTCCCCCGGCCGAGTCCGGATCCCGTGTCCGATGCCGTGGGGCTCCCGGCGCGGACGGGGCTCCGGAGGCGGTCGCGGCGCCCGCCCTCGCCGCCGTCCCGGCCGGCGAGCCCGCCCCCCGCTGGCTCATCGCGGCGCACTCCCCTCTGCCGCACGGCCGCACCCCGCCCACGGCACCAGGCGCCCCGACCGGCCCGCCGGCGCCTCGGCCCGCGACGGTGCGTGGGGCGTGACGGCCTGCGGGGCGAAGCCCGCGGTCCACGCGGGCGCGCGCGTCCGGGCCGCCGCGAGCGCGCCG
>CAYTTB010000060.1:0-20329 GCA_964440565.1 uncultured Thermoanaerobaculia bacterium | reverse complement strand
CGCCCTGGGCGTCCATCCGGCGGGAGAGCTCCGCGATCTCCCCCCGCAGCTCCTCCCGGAGGCGGCCCATCGCGGCCTCCAGGTCCGAGAACCGGTGGTCCACGTGCGCCTGGAACGCCGTCAGGCGGGTCTGGACCTCGCGGATGTCGTCCTTGAGCGAGCGCACGAACGGCTCCTGGCTCTCCTTCCACCCCTCGAGGAGGGCCACGCGCTGCTCCAGGTCCCGCGACGCCGCCTGAGTCATGGCCCGATCGTAGCACACGCCCCCGCCCGCCCTCCTGGTGGCGGGGGCGTCCCCGCCCGCGCCGGACCGCGCTCCAGGAGGCGCGGGCTTCGGCACACACCGAGCTTCCCGGCCGTGGCGCCTTCCACCGGCGTCTCGAAGGTGGTATCTCGTACAGCCGAGACGACCTTGCGGACCGAGGTCCGCGCTCCGCAAGGCGGCGCGGCTGCGGGGCGGTGCACGTCGCGATGGGCGCTCCCGGCCGCCGCGGGTCCCCGCCCCCCGCCCACGGCGCGCGGGGACGCGCGCCCCCACAACCGCGGGTGGGATCCGCCGCTGCGGCCCCGTCACCGATCCCATCCCCCGTGGTGGTGCGGGCGTCCCCGCCCGCGCCGGACCGCGCTCCGCGGGGGGGCCGGGTCACCTTGCGCCGGGGCGCGGTCCGCTGGATACTGCTGTCAGGGCCACCGGCGACGGGAAGGAGGAGGCGATGGGTGCCGCGACGATCCTCGATCTGTACCGCACCGAGGTGGAGCGGGGGCGGGACGACCACCTGGTGCATCTGACGCTCTCGGGGCGGCGGACGCTCTCCGCGAGCGAGGGGTTCGCCGCCACCGCGGCGCTGGCCGAGGCGCTGGCGGCGCACGGCGTCGGGAAGGGCGACCGGGTGGCCCAGCTCTCGGACAACCGCCCGGAGTGGCACTGGGTGGACCTCGCCGCCCTCGATCTGGGCGCGGTCCACGTGCCCATCTACCCCACCCTCACCGCGGAGCAGGTCGCCTACCAGCTCGCGGACTCGGGGGCGCGCGTGGCGTTCGCCGAGAACCCGGACCAGGCCGCCAAGATCGCCTCGGTCCGGGAGCGGCTGCCGGACCTCACGCTCCTCGTCCAGGTGGAGGGAGATCCGGTGGAGGGCGCCGTGGCGCTCGAGGAGCTGGTGGCGGCCCACCGGGGACGCGCCGCCGAGGAGGCGTTCTGGCGGCGCGCCGGGGAGGTCGCGCCCGACGATCTCGCCTCCATCGTGTACACCTCCGGCACCACCGGCGACCCGAAGGGGGCGATGCTCTCCCACCGGAACTTCGTCGCCAACGTCGAGGCCGTGCTGCCCCGGGTGCCGCTGGGACCCGAGGACGTGGCGCTCGAGTTCCTGCCGCTGTGCCACGTGTTCGAGCGCACCTGCGGCTACGCCTACATGGCCGTGGGGTGCCGCAAGATCTACTGCTCGCCGCACGTGGTGGCCACGGTGATCGCCGAGGCGGCCCCCACCTGCTTCGCCTCGGTGCCGCGCCTCTACGAGCGGATCCACGCCACCATCATGGCCAGGGTCGCCGCCGCGCCGGCCGGCAAGCGGCGCCTGTTCCACTGGGCGGTGGAGACCGGCCGCCGGGTGGCGCGCCACCGGCTCGAGGGGACGCCGGTCCCGCTCGGGCTGCGGCTGCGACACCGCCTCGCGGACCGGCTGGTGCTGGCGAAGCTGCGCGCCGCCCTGGGTGGCCGGATCCGGTTCGTGCTCTCCGGCGGCGCCCCGCTCGATCCCGCCCTCGCCGAGTTCTTCCACGCCATCGGGATCCCGGTGCAGGAGGGGTACGGTCTCACCGAGACGTCGCCCGCCATCGGCATCAACGGGTACCAACCCGGCCAGAACCGGCTCGGCAGCATCGGCAAGCCGCTCGACAACCTCGAGGTGAAGCTCGCCCCGGACGGTGAGCTGCTGGTCAGGGGACCGAGCGTGTTCCTCGGCTACTGGAACAAGCCGGAGGCGACCGCCGAGGCGTTCGACGAGGACGGGTTCTTCCGCACCGGCGACATCGCCCGGATCGACGACGACGGCTTCATCTGGATCACCGACCGCAAGAAGGACCTGATCATCCCCGCCGGCGGCAAGAACGTCGCCCCACAGCCCATCGAGGGCGAGCTGAAGAAGTCGCCGTACATCGACAACGCGGTGCTGATCGGCGACAGGAGGCCGTACATCGTCGCCCTCCTGTCGCCGTCGGAGGAGGGGCTCCTGGCGTGGGCGGCCCGGCACGGGCTCGGGGGGCTCTCCCTCGAGGAGCTCCTGGCCGAGCCCGCCGTGCGGCGCCTGTTCGAGGAGGCGGTGGCGGAGGTGAACTCCCGCCTCGGGCGGTTCGAGCAGATCCGGAAGTTCCGGGTGCTTCCCCGCCCGCTGAGCCAGGAGGACGGCCACCTGACGCCGACGCTCAAGGTCAAGCGCCGCGTCGTGGAGCGCGAGTTCGCCGACCTCATCGAGGCGATGTACGCCGAGGGGTGAGGCGGGCCGGGCCGCACCGCCTCGCCCCGCGGTCCGGCTCGCGCCGGCGGTGGGGCCGCCGCCTGGCCGTTCTGCTACACTTGTGCCAGCTGGCGAACCCGTGATCGGGGCTGAAGACGGCGATGCGCATCGGGATCCCCGAGCTCGTGCTCATGCTCGTTCTCGGCCTGGCGGGCGCCTGGCTGCAGCTCAGGCGTCCCGAGGTCAGGGCCCGGCTGCGCAGGCAGCGGTGGCGGGCCGCCGCCGGGGTCGCGCTGGTCGTGTTCGGCATCAGCGTGCTGGCCTTCGACCTCCCGCACGAGCACGAGATCGTGGTGGCGTTCATGGCGGGGGTCATCGTCCTCAACGGGTGGCTCCTGCTGCGCTGGCTGTGGGCACGGCGGGACGCGGCGGAGTGACCGGCCGCGGCCGCCCCGTCCGGCACGACCGGAGCCCCGGTACCTCGTGCCCCCCGTTCATGGCCGCCATCCCGGCGCCACGGGGGGCAACCCCCCGACTGTGACCGTCCCCGCCGCGCCGCTGCGGCCGTCCGTCCATCCCGGCGGCCCCGAGCACGCGGCGGCAGCCCCGGCCGCGCACGTCTGCGCGGAGTCGGTGAAGGTGAGGCACAGCCGGATCGGCGTCGGGCCGAACGACCGGCTCCGCGGCAGGCACCCGTGCCCCCGTCCGGTCATCGCGGCGTTCCAGACCATCCTCCGTTCCCACTCCCACAGCGCCATCGAGGCCCTCTTCCCGGAGCGGGAGCGCGTGGCGCGTGGGGCTCTGGGATAATGCCGCCATGCGCGGCCGGCCGTTCCCGGCGTTCGCCGCTGGTGCCTGCCTCCTGGCGGCGGTGGTGACGCTGTTCCCGGTGCTCGTCGCAGGACGGGTGGTGAGCCCGCTGGACACGGTGGCCAACGAGCCGCCGTGGCGGGGCGTCCGGCCGCCGGTGCAGGTGGCCAACCCGGAGCTCGGCGAGGCGGCCACGGCGGTGCTGGCGCGGGCGCTGCTCGCCCGCCGCACCGGCCTCGCCACCGCGGTGTGGAACCCGTACGTGGCGTGCGGCTCGCCGGGATGGCTCGCCTGGGGATCGGGTGTGCTCTCCCCGTTCGTGCTGCCCTGGCTGTGGGTGGTGGACGAGGCCCGTCTCCTCGACCTGGTGGTCCTGGGCAAGCTGCTCGCGGCGTTCTGGTTCACCTTCGCGCTGCTCGCCCGGCGCGGCGCGGGCGAGCGCGCCGCCGCCATCGGCGCCCTCGCCTACGCCCTCGCCGCGCCGGTCGCCGGCCGCTGGCTGTGGCCGGAGAGCGCGGGCGCCGCCCTCCTGCCGGCCCTGCTGCTGGCCGTGGACCGGGCGTGCGAGCCGCCGTGGCCCCGCCACGTCGCGGTCGTGGCCGCGGTCGCCGCCCTGCTCGCGGCCGGCGGCACCCCGGGGATCGCGGTCCTCGCCGCCTACCTCGCCGCTGCCTGGGCGCTGCGGCGCGGCCTCGAGGACGGGCGCCCCGGCCGGGCCGTGGCCGTCGCCGCCGGCGGCCTCGCGCTCGCGGCGCTGCTGGTGGCCCCCTGCGTGCTCCTGCGGCTGACCTGGCCGCTCCCGGGGACCGCCCCGGAGCGCACCGCCGCCTGGGGGCCCGGCGCGCTGCGCCTCCTCGTGAACCCGTGGGCGTGGGGCGATCCCCGCGCCGGGACGTTCGTGCCGCCGGCCCCGCTCGCGGGCCTCGGCTGGCACGCGGTGGCCCTCACCGTGGGCACCACGACCGTGGCCCTGGCGGTGGTCGGGCTCGCCGCCCGGGGGCGCGACCGCTGGTGGTGGGCCGCGGTGGCCACGCTCTCCCTCGGCGTCGTGACCGTCGGGCCGGTGGCCGCCGCGGTGCGCCACCTGCCCGGAACGGCGTCCATCGTCACCGGCGCCTTCGCGGTGCCGGCGGCGCTGGCGCTGGCGGCGCTGGCCGCGGGCGGGTGGGAGACGCTGGCACGGGCGGTGCCGCCCCGGGTGGCGGCCGCCGGTGCCGCGGCCGTCGCGGCGGCGATCGTCCTGGGTCAGGGGCTCGTGGCCGGCCACGTGCTGACCTTCCTGCGGCCCGAGGAGGCCCGCCTCCAGCGCACACCGGGCCTGGCCTGGCTCGCGGAGCACGTGCGCCCCGGGGAGCGCATCGCCCCGCTGTTCACCACCCTGCCCCCGGACCTCGCCGGCGTCCTCGGCCTCGAGGACCTCCGCTCGGCCTGGGGCGCGCCCGCCGCGTACCGCCGCCTGCTGCACCGGATCGACCCACAGTCGTGGGGCCCGTACGGACGCGCCCTGCTCCTCAACGGCGCCACGATCCGTCTCACCCACCCCGAGCTCGCAGCGCTCGGCGCCCGCTGGGTGCTGGAGCCCCCGGACCTCCACCTCGTGGAGTTCGCCCTGGACGATGAGGTGGAACAGCTCGAGCCGCGGACCGGGCGGCTCGGACCCCTGGCCGCCGGCCAGGTGGTGGAGCAGGAGCTGGACCTGCCGCCGGGGGTGTCGCGGCTCGTGCTGCCCGTGATGGCGGGTTCCGGGGCCACGGCGGAGCTCCGGGTCGCCCTGATACCGGCCCGCGGCGGGCCGGGCGAGCCGGCCACCCTCCGGGTCACGCCGGGACGGGCGGTCTGGCTCGACCTCCCCGCCGACACGCCTCCCGGGCCCGCGGTCCTGCGCCTCGAGGTGGTGCGCATCGAGGGACCGCTCTCGTTCGCCCTGGTGGGAGCACCGCGCCCCCCGGCGGGGCCGATGCGGGTGAACGGCCGGACAGCCCGCGGCGCGCTGGCGCTGGGTCTCGATCGCTCCGGCTACGCGCTCGCGTACGAGGGCCCGGACCTCAGGATCTGGGAGAACCGCCGCGCACTGGGCCCGGCGTGGGCGGTCGACCGCGCGAGAACGGGCAGCTCCCTGCCGGAGGACGGGCCGCCGCTCACCGAGCTGCCGGTGGTGACGGGCGGTCCCCGCGGCGGGATCGTCGCCGGGCCGGCCGAGGTGACCGCCCGGGCGGCGGTGCCCGGTCGCGTTCGCGCCCGGGTGCGCTCCGCCCGGGGGACGCTCCTGGTCACCTCGCTGGCGGGGCCACGCCCGGTCTGGCGGGCGACGGTGGACGGACGGACCGTACCCACCGTGGCCCTCGCGGGCGGGCTCGTGGGGGTGGAGGTGCCGGCGGGCGAGCACGTGGTGAAGATCGCCCCGCGCCTCCCGCCGGGGTGGTGGATGCCGGCGGCGCTGGGGCTCCTGGCCGCGGCCGTCGCGTGGCGGGCCGGAGGGAGGACGGCTCGGTGAAGCTGGTGATCCAGATCCCGGCGTGGAACGAGGCGGAGCACCTCGGGGAGACCCTGGACGCGCTGCCGCGCCGGTTCGAGGGGTTCGACGAGGTGGAGGTCCTGGTGATCGACGATGGCTCCCACGACGGCACGGCCGACGTGGCCCGCGCCCACGGCGCCTCGGTGGTGCGCCTGCCCGTTCACCGGGGCCTCGCCGTGGCGTTCGCCACCGGCCTCGCCGAGGCGATCGCCCGGGGTGCGGACGTGGTGGTCAACACCGATGCCGACGGACAGTACGACCCCGACGACATCCCGGCCCTGGTGCGGCCGATCCTCGACGGACGCGCGCAGATGGTGATCGGCGACCGCAGGGTCCACACCATCCCCCACTTCTCGCCCGTGAAGAAGGTGCTGCAGCGCCTCGGCTCGTGGGTGGTGCGCCGGATCTCCGGCACCGAGGTGCGGGACGCCACCTCGGGGTTCCGCGCCATCTCCCGCGAGGCGGCGCTGAAGCTCCACGTCTTCACCCGCTTCACCTACACCCTGGAGACCATCCTCCAGGCGGGCGAGGCCGGGCTCGCCGTGGCCTCCGTCCCGATCCGGACGAGCCCCGTGGTGCGGCGGCCGTCGCGGCTGTTCCGGTCGAACCTCGAGTACGTGCTCAGGTCGCTCGAGAGCATCGCCCGCATCGTGGTGCTGTACAACCCGCTCCGGATCTTCCTGCGGCTCGCCGCGGTCCCGGCGCTGGCCGGCCTCGCCCTGCTCCTCCGGTTCCTCTACTTCTACCTCACCCGCCACTCCCCCGCCGGCCACGTGCAGTCGCTGATCCTCGCGGTCATCCTGATCTTCCTCGCCGGCCAGATCGCGGTGGTGGGGGTGGTGGCCGACCTCATCGCCGTGAACCGGCGCCTGCTCGAGGAGCTGCTCGTCCGTGCCCGGGACCGGCGCGATGGGCGCTGAGCGGCGCCGCCGCCTCCTCCGGCTGGCGGGCGCCGCCGCGGCACTCGCGGCGGCGTGGGCGCTGCTCCGCCTCGCGCACCCCGCGGCGGTGTCGGCCCTGATGCGGGGCTCGCGCCCCCGGCCGCTGCTTCTCGCCGCCGCGCTCTACGCCGGTGTCCTCCTCCTGCGCAGCGTGCGCCTGCGGCTGCTGCTGCCGGCGGGAACGCTCGGCGTCGCACGGGGGGCGGCCCTGATGGCGGCGGCGCGGGCGGCGGCGGTGCTGCTGCCGCTGCGCACCGGCGAGATCGCGCTCCCGCTGCTCCTCAGGAGGCTCGGGGGGGTCGAGCTCGCGGGAGGCGTGGCCACCCTCCTGGCGCTGCGCGCGCTGGACCTCGCCGCGCTCGGGGCGTGGGGGATCGCGTCCGTGCTGTGGCTGCGGGGGCCCTCCCTCTGGAGCGCCGCCGTGCTGCCGCTCGCCCTTCTCCCTCTGCTCGCGCTCCCCGCGGCGGTGTACGCCGCGGAACGGATGCTCGTCCGCGCCGCCGCCCGGCACGGCGGCGCGGTGCGCGGCTGGGCGCGGCGGGTGCGCCGGCTGCGGCTCGCCCTGGAGGCGATGGGGCGCCGCCGGCGCCGCGCCGCGGCCGCGGGCGCCATGTCGCTCGCCCTCTGGGGAGGCGTGTGGGCGCTCACCGGCGCGCTGCTCAGGGCCATGGACCGTCCATGGCCGTGGGGGCACGTGGTGGCGGGCTCGGTGGCGGCGTCGCTCGCCAACATGCTCCCGGTGAACGCGCTGGCGAACATCGGGACGCTGGAGGCGGGCTGGACGGGGGCGTTCGTCGCCCTCGGGGTGCCGGCGCAGGAGGCCGCGGCGACGGGGTTCGCGACCCACCTGTGGGCGATCGTCTTCGCGGTGGCCTACGGCGCCGCGGGGGCGGCGGCGCTCGCCCTCAGCCGACCGAGGCGCGGTCCAGCTCGGGAAGCTGGGCCAGCCGCTCGCCGATCTCCGGCAGCGCCGCGAACACCCGGTTCCAGTTCGGCTGCAGCGGCGAGTAGAGCGGGTCGGCGAGGTAGCTCTCGCCGGCGAGCTCCAGCGCCTGGACGAACACCTCCACCGCCCGCTCCTCGCGGTGCCGGTCGTAGGGGAAGCCGTTGATGGCCGCGTCGTGGGCGTACCGCTCGATGTAGTCCTGGGCGATGCGCAGGTACCCCACTTTGAGCGACAGCAGCAGCGAACGCGAGATCTGCACCCCCTCCGAGGCCAGGCTCCGGAACACCGAACCGGTGATGTCCTTCACCATCCGCATCAGCCCGGTCTCGGGGTTGTCGGCGGAGAGGTCCTGGTGCTTGTGGTCGTAGCGCCCCGCCACGTCCACCTGGCACAGCTGCTTGAGCGACAGGTTCCGGTACACCTCGGCCAGCAGCCCGACCTCGAGACCCCAGTCCGAGGGGACCCGGAGGTGGCGGGCGAGGTCGAGGTCCATCGCCATCTCCCCCGCCAGCGGGTACCGGAACGCCGACAGGAACTGCAGGAACGGCTGGCCGGGGAACATGCGCAGCAACGCGGTGAGGAACGGGAACACGTACAGGCGCGTCACGCGGCCGTTCAGCCGGTCCGAGATGCGCGGGTAGTACGCCTTGGCGAACTTGTAGTCCACCTCGGGACGCAGCACCGGGAAGCACAGCCGTGCCAGGAGGTAGCGGTCGTAGGTGACGATGTCGCAGTCGTGCAGCGCCACCCACCGGCAGTCGCCCGCGGCGAGCAGGTGCCCCAGCGCGAACCACACCGCCTGCCCCTTGCCGCGGCGCCGCGGCACCAGCCGTGCCCGTTCCAGGTCCTCGAAGATCGCCTCCGCCCGCGGCCCGTCCAGCCACACCACGGTGGGGTTCTGCGGCAGCACCGAGAAGAACTCGAGCGCGCGCCGGTAGTCCGCCTCGCTGGCGCGGTCGAGCGCGATCACCACCCGGTGGATGTACTCCACGTCCCGGAGCTGCTCCACGATGCGGGCCAGCGCCGGCCGGTCCATCTCCGAGGCCAGGCTCGGCAGCAGCAGCGCCATCTGACGCGCCCGCGGGCTCGCGGCGAGCTGCGCCTCGAGCTCCACCAGCGGCCAGCGCGCCAGCCGGTGGAGCGTCGTGAACAGGCGGTGCTGGTAGAAGTCGCCCACGCCCGCATTCTCTCATGCCCGCGGGCGGTGGTTCCAGGGCCCGTCGCCGCGATGGCGACACCGGCCGGCGACACGATCGGGCCGCTCCGCCCGGGCGAGAACCCCCGGAGGGTCGCGTGCGTTTCCCCTCCCGAGACGAAGGAGGTGCCCGATGCGAAGGACAGCGACCATCACCCTCGCCCTGGCGGCGCTGCTCGCGGCGCCGCTGGCCGCCGGTGCCGAGAAGCCGGTACGGTGGCTCAACGTCCACGTCACGGAGAACGGCAGCACGGCGAACGTCGAGGTGCGGCTGCCCCTGCCGCTGGTCAGGGGCGTGCTGGCCGCGGTGCACACCGACCAGATCGATGCCGGCAAGATCCGGCTCGACATCGAGGACGCCGACGTGGACTGGCCGAAGCTGCTCGATGCGATCCGGAACGCGCCCGACGGCGATTTCGTGAAGGTGACCGCCGAGGACGCCGACGTGACCGTCTCGAAGCGGGGCGGCACCATCACGGTGCACGTCAGCGAGAAGAAGGACGACCACGCCACCGTGGACATCACCGTCCCCGCCCAGCTGCTGGACGCGCTCCGCCTGGACGCGGAGAACCGCCTGGACCTGGGCGCTCTCCTCGAGCGGGCGGCGGAGCTGCCGGACGGTGAGCTGGTGCGCGTGAAGGCGCCCGACGCCGACGTCCGCGTGTGGATCGAATGAGGCCGCGATGGGACGGATCCGGCGTTCGCCCATCGCGCTGATCGCGCTCGCCGCCGCCACCGGCCTGATGGCGGCGGCCCTCCTCCTCGACTGGCTGGTGGTGGACGTGCGCACGGCGGAGGGACCGCGGGTGGCGCTCGCGGTGCCGGTGGCGGCGGTGCGCACGGCGGTCGCCCTCCTTCCGGCGAGGCTCCTGCCGGACCGCGACCTGCCGCCTGAGGCCGCCGCCGACCTGCGCGTCGCCGCCGGGCTGCTGCACGAGCTCGCGAGGGCGCCCTCCGGAACCCGGGTCCGCGTGGCCTCCCCCGACGCCTCCGTGCTGGTCGCCGCCGGGGACGGCGCCGTCGTGGCCGACGTGCACGCCCCCGGGAGCGAGGTCCACGTCCGGCTGCCGCTCCTCGGTCTCGCCCGGGCGCTCGAGCGGTGGGACGCGCGGCGGCTCGACCGCGCCGCGCTGGACGTCCTCCTCGCCGCGCTGGCCGACGGGTTCGAGGTGCGCGTCGCGGACCGCGAGACGCGCGTCCGGGTGACGGTGCGGTGACGGAGCGGCCCGCCCCGGCAGCCCGGGCAGCATCTTCACGTCGGCACCCGGACCCGCTCGTCAACCGGGAGTCCGAGGGGAGCCTGCCGGATATCTCGACCGGACCGTCCGCGAGCTCCCGACGTTCGGTCCGCTGGCCGGGGCACGGAGGTGTGACGCACGCGGGAGCGGGGAGACGGTGCGAGTCGGGCAACGGCGTCGGCTCCACCCTGGCGGCGGCGGGCCGGCCGGAACGCCCCCACCCCGCGGGCGGCGCCCTCCTGGGCCCGGCGCCGGGGGCGGCGCCGCGGCCCAGGCACCCGCCGCGTCCGCAGGCGCCCCGCGCGCGGGGCGGTACCCTCAACCCGATCCGAGGGCACGCAGGACCGCCGGGCCCACCCGCATCCCCACCGTGACGCGCTCCGGGACCGCGTGACCGAGGATCAGCCCGAGCGCCGCGTGGGTGGCGCCCATCACGGGGAGGTTCGGCGCCCGGCGGTAGATCCGCGCCCCCACCGTGCCCAGGAACCCCGTGACGGGGGCCAGGAACGGGTTGGGCAGGTGACACGCCGCGAACGCCAGGCCGCTGGCCACCTCCGCCCGCCACCCGCCGGGCCACGCCAGGTCGAGGCCACGGAAGATCACCGCCAGCAGGCCGTACTCCTGGGCCGTTCCCCAGGCGAGGTGCCAGGCCACGGACGGCAGCGGCCGCTGGATGGGGCGCCACCACCCGGCCACGAGGCCCGTGACCAGCACCGCCGCCGCCGGGAGCGCGAGCCAGCGCAGGACCAGCCGGCCGGCCTCGCGCGCCGTGTCGAGGCGCAGCCCGATGTCGCGCGCGCCCTCGCCGCGGCGCCGGTGAGCCGCGATGCCGATGGCGAAGTACCCCGCCACGACCGCCGCCCGCGCGTGGGGAAACGCCCCCTTCCAGATCCAGATGTACGACAGGACCAGCACCACCAGCGCCAGCGGCTCGGCGGCCCACAGGCCCCGGCCGTCACAGCTCCAGCGTCTCGCCGAACCCCAGGACACGGCCCTCGAACCCCGCCTCGCGCACCCGCCGCACGAACTCCTCGGGGTCCGCCTCGATGACGTCGAAGGTCCGGTAGTGCATCGGCACGGCCAGCCGCGGCCGGAGCAGCTCCACGGCCTTCACCGCGTCGGCGATCCCCATGGTGAAGTTGTCGCCGATGGGCAGCACCGCCACGTCCACCGGGCTCGTCTCCCCGATCAGCTTCATGTCGTAGAAGAGGCCGGTGTCGCCAGGGTGGTACAGCGTCACCCCGTCCATGGTGACCAGGAACCCGCACGGGTTGCCGGTGTACGTCCCGTCCGGGGCGGAGGACCCGTGGTGGGCGATGGTGAGCTTCACTCGCCCCCAGCGGAACTCGTGCGCCCCGCCGATGTGCATCGGGTGCACCGTCGCGCCGCGGGCGGCGCAGTAGTTGGCGAGCTCGAACGGGGCGACGATGGTGGCGCCGCACCGGGTGGCGATCTCGATCCCGTCGCCCAGGTGGTCACCGTGCCCGTGGGTGAGCAGCACCGCGTCCACCTCGAGCTCCTCCGGCCTCGCCGCCGCGAGCGGGTTCCCCGTGAGGAACGGGTCGATGACCACCCGCCCCCCCGACCCCTCGAAGGTGAACGCGGAGTGCCCCAGGTAGGTCAGCCTCGGCATGCGCGCCTCCCGCCGGCGGTGGCCGGCCACCCCTCACGATGGTCCCGGCGACGTCCGCCGTCAACCCCGGAGGCCGCCGGGCGTCTCCCCGAGATCTCGACCCGGGGAGCCGCAAGCCCACCGGGCCTCGGTGTTTGGGACGAACGCGCAGGTCGAACGGGCGGCGAGAGCCCGCACCACCGCGCGAGCGGCGCCGGGAGGTGGCCGGGACGGGGTGGGAGGAGGGCCCGCCGTCACCGCCGGGCGAGGGTCACGTCACCGCTCATGGTGCGGATGTCCACCGCCGGTGGTCCGCCGCCGGCGAGAACCAGCCGGCGCCCGCGCCTCTCGCTCCGCGCGGGGAAGCGGCACCGGATCTCGCCGGAGCTCGTGACCACGGTGCCCGCGGGAGCCGACCCCTCCGGGAGATCCACCCGCACCTCGCCCGACGCCGTGTCCACCTCGACGCGCGTCTCCGGACCGAGCTCCGTCCAGGCGAGGTGCACGTCCCCCGAGGCCGTCTCCACCTCGGCGCCGCCGCGGAGCGAGGAGGCGACCACGTCGCCCGAGGCGGAGCTGGCCACCAGCGATCCCAGCCGTCCGCGCACCGTCAGGTCGCCCGAGGCCGTGTCCACGCGAAGCTCCCCCACCGGCGCCGCCACGAGCACGTCACCCGAGGCGGTGTCCACCGATGCGGCCGGAAGCTCATCCTCGCCCTCGATCAGCACGTCGCCGGAGGCCGTGTCCACCACCAGCTCGGCCGCCGGGCCGCGAACCGCCACGTCGCCGGACGCGGTGTCCACCGCCAGCCGGCCCTCCCCGAGGTCGCCCGCGACCTCCACGTCGCCCGACGAGGTGTCCACCACCAGGTGCACGCCCGCGGGCACCCGCAGCTCGAGCCGTCCCCGCAGGCGCTCGCCGCCCAGCGGCCACCACCCGCGCGCCCGGGGCCGCACCCGCAGCACCAGCCGGTCCCCGCCCTCGATCCAGCGCGGGCGGGCGCTCTCGACGAGGTCGTCGAGCCGGGCGGCCGGGGCCGTGGCCCGCACCTCCACCGTGCCGCGTACGGCGTCGCCGCCGATCTCCACCCGCACGTCGAGGGACGAGGCCTCCACCTGCAGCGTCCGCCCCGGCGCGATGGTGTGCTCCACCGTGAACCGCCCGCTCCGTGTCGCCGCCCCCGCCACCGTCGCCACCAGCACCGCCGCGGCCGCCGCCCCCATCCGCACCCGCATCGTCACCTCCACCCGCTCCAACGCATCTTCTGCCGGGGCGGTTCGCCGCCGTGCCTGGACCGGGCAGGTTCGCCCCGGAGCACGAGCCCTCCCCGAGAGTCGGGGATCGGCCGGTGAGGCCGCCGCCGGCTCCGCTACCATGTCGCGGGGGTGACCGTGCGATACCGCAGGCTGGGACGGTGGGGGCTCCGGGTGTCCGAGATCGCGCTCGGCGGCTGGACCACCTTCGGTGGCACCGTCCGCGATCCCGACACGGTGCGCGAGATCATGCTGACCGCCTACGAGGCGGGCGTGAACTACTTCGACATCGCCGACGTCTACGCCCACGGCGAGGCGGAGCGGGTGATGGGCGCGGTGCTCGCCGAGCTGCCCCGCCACACGCTGGTGGTGGCCAGCAAGGTGTTCTTCCCCATGTCGGACGACCCCAACGACCGGGGGCTGTCACGCAAGCACGTGCACGAGTCCATCGAGCGGTCGCTCCACCGGCTCGGGATGGAGTACGTGGACCTCTACTTCGCCCACCGGTTCGACCCCGACGTACCCCTCGACGAGGTGGTGCGGGCGTTCTCGGACCTCGTGGATCGGGGCCAGGTGCTCTACTGGGGGACCTCCGAGTGGCCACCCGAGATGGTGCGGCGGGCGGTGGCGCTGGCCCGCGAGGGGGGCTGGCACCCGCCGGTGGTGGAGCAGCCCGAGTACTCCCTCGTCCGGCGCCGGGTCGAGCGGGAGCTGTTCCCGCTGGTGCGGGAGCTGGGAACCGGCCTCGTGGTGTGGAGCCCGCTGGGCCAGGGGCTGCTCACCGGGAAGTACGACGGCGGGATCCCCGAGGGGAGCCGCTTCGCCCGCCTGCCCCAGTTCACGCGCCGGCTGTGGACCGAGACCAACCGCAGGCGGGTCATGGAGATGCGCATCATCGCCGAGGAGACCGGGATGACCCGCGCTCAGCTGGCCCTCGCCTGGGTGCTGGCCCACCCCGAGGTGAGCTCCGCCATCGTGGGCGCCACGAGCCCCGGCCAGCTCGAGGAGAACCTGGCCGCGGCGGAGGCCGAGCTCCCACCGGAGGTGGTGGACCGCCTCGACGCCCTCTTCGCACCCGAGGAGAGCGCCGACTGACGATCAGCCGCGCGCCATCCGCACGCCGCGGAGACGGCTGAGCGCCGCCATCGCCTCCGCCAGGCGTGGCAGCGCCAGATCGCCGTCGGGGTTGCCGGTGAGCCAGTCCCAGTCGCCGGCCTCGAGCCGCCGGAGCGCGGCCTCGAGCTCCGGGATCGGCTCCAGGGAGCCGCCGCCCCGGCGCGCGAGCCGCACCAGCAGCCACCCGATGGCCCGCACCTGCGAGGCGTCCACCACCTGCTCCACCGCCCTCAGGTCGATCTCCGAGCGGCCCACGAGAAGGTGGTCGCGCCCTGCCTTCACCTTCACCCGGCCGGGCTTGCGCTCCGGCTGGATGGAGCGCGGGTCGAGGCGGCGGGCGACCGGCCGCTCGAGCGGCCGTTCGTGCTCCTCGCGCCGTCCGGTGGGGTGGGTGCGCGCGATCTCGTGCGCGCGCTCGGTGACGTCCACCGGCAGGTAGGCGTCCATCTGGATGACGGTGTCGGCGTGGTCGAGGTAGTCGCCGGAGCCACCCATCACCAGAATGGTGGAGACCCCCAGCGTGTCCCGCAGCTCCCGGATCCGGTCCACGAACGGGGTGATGGGCTCCTTCTCCTTGGCCACCAGCGCCTGCATCCGCTCGTCGCGGATCATGAAGTTGGTCGCCGAGGTGTCCTCGTCCACGAGCAGCAGCCGTGCGCCCGCCTCGAGCGCCTCCACGAGCGCCGCCGCCTGGCTGGTGGAACCGGAGGCCAGCTCGGTGGTGAAGCTCTCGGTGGGCTTGCCGTACGGCAGGTGGTCGATGAACGGGGAGATGTCCACCGCCACCACCGAGCGGCCGTCCTCGGCCCGGATCTTCACCGCCGTGGGGTCGGTCACCACCAGCTCGCGCCCGTCTCCCGGCACGTGGTCGTAGACGCCCTGCTCCAGCGCCCGGAGCAGCGTGGACTTGCCGTGGAACCCGCCGCCCACCACCAGCGTGATCCCGCGCGGGATCCCGGTGCCGGCGACACGCCCGGCGTTGGGCGCCTCGAGCTCCACGCGCAGACTCGGCGGGGAGGCCCACCGGACGGCGTCGGCCAGCGGCCGGTCGTCCACGCCCGAGCGGCGCGGCAGCGACGCCCCGTCGCCCACGAACGCCACCAGCCCCCGCCCGGCGAGCTGCGCGCGCAGCGCCACCTGGTCCTCCACCACCGCACAGTGGCGCTCCAGCGCGTCGAGGTCCAGCCGCGGCGCGGTGGTGGCCTCCACCACCGCCGGGAGCGTCTCGCCCAGCAGCCGCCACGCCTGCCGGCCCAGGATCCGCCGCCCCGCGGCGGGAAGGCTCACCCGGAAGCGCAGCTCCACCGAGCCGTCCGGCCCCAGCAGGCACGCCGACCGGTCCAGCACCGTCTGGCCACCCGCATCGATGGCCAGGTCGCGTTCACCCCGCGCCGCGGCCCGGAAGGCGCGGGCGAGGAAGTCGCGCGTGGCGCGCCGCCGCGGCGCCGAGGCCAGCGCCCGCCCCGGCAGGCGCGCGGTGCGTGCGGGCACGAACGCCCGCGCCCTCGACGGCGACGCGAACGGGTCCCCCTGGACATGGTCCAGGACCAGCTCGAACCCCGGGAACCGGAACCGTTTCCGCTCCAGGTCCTTGTACGCCTTGTACCCACGCCCGTCGATCCTCGCGAGAATCCGCTCCAGCTCGCGCATGGCGCGGAGTGTACCCCATCCGCCCGCGGCGGCCCTCCTCGCGTGGCGCCTCCCACGCGGGCGGGGACGCCCGCCGCGGGCTGGGGCAGGGGGAAGCGGGAGCGGGGGAGCCCGGGGGATGGGGAGAGGGGCGCGGTGACGGTGGGTGGGATCCCCCGCCGCGGCTTCCACCGCTCCTCGGGATGACGTGAGGGCCCACAGTGCCACCTGCCGCGCCGAGCCGGGCGCCCGCCGAGCCGAGACCCGGCCCGGCACCGGAGCGGGCCAGGGCCCCGACCGGCACCGGAGCCGGAACCGGATCCGGAACCCGATCCGGGGTCGGAGCCATGACCGGGTCCGCGCACAGTCCGGGCGCGAGGTCACCTCACGAGACGAACACTGTCCCCAACTCACGGGGAGTGTCCCCAACTCGACCCGCCTTCAGACTCACGGGGACTGTCCCCATCTCGCGCCTTCAGACTCACGGGGACTGTCCCCATCTCGTCCGCCTTCGGACTCACGGGGACTGTCCCCATCTCGTCCATCCTCGGACACGGTGCCGGCGGAGCCGCGACCGGGGCCGGAACCGGAATCGGGACGGCGGCCGGATCCGGATCCGGGACCGCGGCCGGATCCCGAACCCGAACCGGAGCCGGAATCCGATCCGGATCCGTGGCCGTGGCGGTGGCCGGGACCGGATCGGGGACTATGACCGCCGTCTGCGACGGCTGCCCGCGACCGCGGCCGGCGACGGCTGCCGTGATCCCGACCGCGCCGGCGGGGCGGCGTGGCGTGCCGTCGTGGCGATCCGTGTCGAGGCCACCGTGCCCCGACCACCCCGCCGATGACGGCAGGAAGAGCGGGCCGCCTATAATCCCCCCATGATCGCGACCCTCACCGCGATCCGGGACGCCATCTGGGGAACGCCGCTCCTGGTCCTGCTCGTGGGCACCGGGATCTACCTCACGGTGCGCCTGGGGGCGGTCCAGCTGCGCGGTCTCGCGCACGCGCTCCACCTCGCCTTCGTCGTCCGCCGCGAGGAGGGCGCCGAGGGCGACA
Source organism: uncultured Thermoanaerobaculia bacterium (assembly GCA_964440565.1). Classification (GTDB taxonomy): domain Bacteria; phylum Acidobacteriota; class Thermoanaerobaculia; order Thermoanaerobaculales; family Sulfomarinibacteraceae; genus CAYTTB01. The sequence continues at coordinate 3,559 of CAYTTB010000060.1, read as the reverse complement.
TCTCCCACTTCCAGGCGCTCATGACCGCACTCGCCGCCACCGTGGGCACCGGCAACATCGCCGGCGTCGCCACCGCCATCGCCGCGGGTGGACCGGGGGCGCTGTTCTGGATGTGGATCACGGGCCTGTTCGGGATGGCCACCAAGTACTCCGAGGCGCTGCTGTCGGTGAAGTACCGGGAGGTGGATGCGTACGGCACGATGAGCGGCGGACCCATGTACGCGCTCGCACGTGGCGTGGGCGGCCCGGCCGGGCGGGCGCTCGCGTTCCTGTTCGCGGCGTTCGCCGCGGTGGCGGCGTTCGGGATCGGCAACATGGTGCAGTCCAACTCGGTTGCCGACGTCCTCCGGACCGCCGCCGGGATCGATCCCAGGGTCACGGGCGCGGTGCTGGCCCTGGCCACCGCCGCGGTGATCCTGGGGGGCATCCGCTCCATCGCCCGGGTCACCGAGGTGCTGGTGCCGGTGATGATCGTGGCCTACATGGCGGCGGGGATCGCGGTGCTCGCGATCGAGTGGCGGCGCCTCCCCGGGATCCTCGCCATGGTGCTCGGCTCGGCGTTCACCGGCCACGCCGCGGTGGGCGGGTTTCTGGGCGCGACGGTCAAGGAGACGGTGCGGATGGGCGTGGCGCGCGGCGTGTTCTCCAACGAGTCCGGGCTCGGCTCGGCGGGGATCGCCGCCGCCGCCGCCCAGACGACCCACCCGGTGGCGCAGGCCCTGGTGTCCATGACCCAGACGTTCATCGACACCCTGGTGGTGTGCTCGGTCACCGGCTTCGTGATCCTCGCCTCGGGCGCGTGGACCGCATCCGGAGCCGGGAGCCGTCTCACCGGAGCCCCCCTCACCGCGGCCGGGTTCGACGCGGCGCTCCCGCACGGGCTCGGCAGCCTGGTGGTGTCGGTGGGCCTGGTACTCTTCGCCTACTCCACCATCCTCGGGTGGAGCTACTACGGCGAGAAGTCCCTCGAGTACCTGCTCGGAGAGCGGTCGGTGCGACCGTACCGGATCGCCTTCTGCGTCGTGGTGTTCGTGGGGGCGGTGCAGCCGCTCGAGCTGGTCTGGACCGCCGCCGACATCTTCAACGGCCTGATGGCCCTGCCCAACCTGGTGGGGCTGCTCGCGCTGTCCGGGGTGCTGGCCGCCGAGACCCGTGCCTACTTCGCCCGCACCGGGGGACGCGCGCCGTGACGCCGGGTGCCGGCCCCGCGCGCCCGGCCCGGCCTTCCGGAGGAGGAGCTCGCATGCGCCGCACGCTGTCCGTCGTCGTCCTGCTCGTCGCCACCACCGCCGCCGCGGTGGAGGTGGAGTTCCCGCGCCACCCGGCCCCCTCGCCCGACGGCAGCCGGATCGCCTTCTCCTGGCAGGGGGACCTGTGGGTCGTGCCCTCGAGCGGGGGGCGCGCCACCCGGCTCACCGCCCACCCCGCCGAGGACCGGTTCCCGGTATGGTCCCGGGACGGACGGTGGATCGCCTTCGCCTCCTCCCGCCACGGCAACCTCGACGTCTACGTGATGCCCGCCGACGGGTCCGCACCCCCGCGGCGGCTCACCTTCGCCTCGGTGAACGACGTGCCGTGCGACGTCACGCCGGACGGCGAGGCGGTGCTGTTCGCCTCGCGGCGCGACGAGTCCATCCGCCGGATGCCAGCGCTGTACACGGTGCCCGTCGGAGGCGGTACCCCGGCGCTGGCGCAGGAGGCACTGGGGTTCGCGGCGGCCTACTCCCCCGCGGGCGACGCCCTCGTCTTCGTGCGGGGCGGCACCAAGTGGTGGCGGCGCGGCTACCGCGGCGCCGCCAACCGCGACCTGTGGCTCCGCACCCCGGACGGCGAGTTCGTACGGCTGACGGACTTCGACGGCGACGACGACGCGCCCAGCTGGCTCGACGACCACGATCTGGTGTTCCTCTCCGCCCGGTCGGGCCGCAAGAACGTGTTCCGGATGAACCTGGTCACCGGTGAGGTGGTCCAGCTCACCCACCACGACGGCTCCGACGTGCGCGCCCCGCGCGCCGCCGCCGACGGCTCCCTCGTGGCCTACGAGTTCGAGACCGGCATCTGGGTGGTGGATCCGGCCGGGGGTGAGCCCCGCAGGCTCTCCATCGAGGCGCCCGCCGACGCCGCCGTGCCCCGGGTGGAGCGCCGGGTGGCCCGCGACGGCGCCGACGAGCTGGCCGTGAGCCCCGACGGGAAGCTCGCCGCCGTCGTGGTCCACGGCGAGGTGTTCGTCACCGCGATCCGCTCCAGGGAGGAGCAGGAGCTCGCGCCACCGCCCACGGTGCGCGTCACCCGCACCGCCGCGCGGGAGAAGGACGTCTCCTGGTCGCCGGACGGGAAGGCGCTGCTCTTGACCTCCGACCGGAGGGGCGACGACGACCTCTACCTGGCCCGCCCCGCCGACCCCGAGGCCGGGTGGCTGGGCAGCTTCGAGTTCACGCTCACCCGCCTCACCGACTCGCCGGCCGAGGAGCACTCCGGGCGGTTCTCGCCCGACGGCAGCCGGATCGCCTACGTCCGCGGCAAGGGCGACCTCGTCGTGATGGGCGCCGACGGGAAGGACGCCCGCGTCCTCCTGGAGCACTGGCAGACCCCGGAGTTCGACTGGTCGCCCGACGGGCGGTGGATCGCCTACTCGATCCCCGACATGGAGTACAACCACGAGGTGTGGATCGTCCCCGCCGACGGCAGCCGCCCCCCCCTACAACGTGAGCCGTCACCCGGACGACGACCTCTCGCCCCGCTTCTCGCCCGACGGGCGGCGCCTGCTGTGGGTGTCGAGGCGCCACGCCGACACCTTCGACGTCTGGGGCGTGTGGCTCACCCGGGCCGACGACGAGCGCACACCGGAGGGGTGGCTCCGGGTGTTCGAGGCGGCGAGGCGCGCGAAGAAGAAGGGGACGTCGGGCGGTGGCGGCGAGGGCGGGGCGGCCGGGGAGCGGCCCCGCGTCGCCATCGACTTCGAGCGCCTCTGGGAGCGGGCACGCCCCGTCACCGAGCTCCCCGGCGACGAGGGCGAGCCTCTGGCCACCCCCGACGGGAGGCGCATCGTGTTCGTCGCCGAGCCGGAGGGAGAGCGCGACCTCTACTCGGTCCGCTTCGACGGGGAGGACCTCGAGCGCCTCACCTCGGGCGGCCAGCGGCCCGAGGCCGTCGCGCTCGGCCCGGAGGGGAAGACGGTCTTCTACCTCGACCGGAAGGGCACCGTCCGCCGCGTCTCGCTCCAGGGCAAGCCCGGCGATCCGGTGCCCTTCACCGCCCGCTACGAGGTGGACCGCGCGGCGGAGCTCATGCAGGTGTTCGACGAGGCGTGGCGGGCGCTGAACCTCTGGTTCTACGACCCCGCCTTCCACGGGGTGGACTGGGAGGCGCAGCGGGAGAAGTACCGCCCGTGGAGCTTCGCCGGGATGAGCGACGCGGACTTCGCCGATCTCGTCAACCTGATGCTGGGCGAGCTCGACGCCTCGCACATGGGGTACTACCCGACCCGCCCCGGCGCCCCACCCCGGGGCGAGGTCACGGGCTGGATCGGGGCGCTCTTCGACCCCGCGGCCGGCGGGCC
>CAYTTB010000059.1:0-20398 GCA_964440565.1 uncultured Thermoanaerobaculia bacterium | reverse complement strand
CCGCCCCGGACCACCACGAGCGCCACCGCCCCAGTCTACGGCGCTCCGCCCCGCGCCCACCTCTCGGACCGGCGGCGACCACGGAGGGCGCCGTAGACGGTGGCCGGCAGGGCCCACGAGTAGATCAGGAGCCGCGTGGCCAACCACCCCACCGCCCGCTCCTTGACCTTGAACCGGTGGAGAGCGGGCAGCGCGTCCGCCGTGTTGGCACCGCACCGGGTCGTGAACGTCGCCCGGTAGCCCACCGCCAGGGCGAGCTCGAGCAGGGCACGGTTCCAGTGCCCCTGCGGCCAGGCCAGGTGACGGCAGGGACGCCCGAGCCGCCGGGCGATGAGCTCGCGCGAGCGCCGCAGGTCGTCCACGATCTCTCCCACCCGCCCCGCGGCCAGCAGCCGCAGGTTGTCCCGGCGGTGGTGGTGCGTGTGCGACTGGACGTCCACGAGCCCCGAGGCGGCGAGTTCCTCCAGCTCGGGCCAGCCCACGAACCCGGCTGACCGCTCCTCGGCCCGGCCCGTGATCACGAAGGCGATGGCCGGGACACCGTGGCGCACCAGGACCGGGTACGCGTCGCGGTGGAGATCCAGGCTGCCATCGTCGAGGGTGACCGCCACCGGCCGGCGTGGCCAGGGGCGCACGCCGTCCAGCACGTCCACCAGCTCGTCGGCGACCAGCGGCGTCCACCCCCGCCGCCGGAGGTAGCCCATGTGGGCGTCGAACGTCTCCGGCGCCACATCGCGCGAATCCCGCACCGGACTCCGGATCCGGTGGTACGTGAGCACCGGGATCGCACGACGCACGCTCACCCCCTCGGCGGGGCCGGCCCCGCCACCTCCCGGTAAACGGCCAGCAGCCGCTCGACCTGGCGTTCCATCGGAAACTCCCGCTCCACGTGAGCCCGTGCCCGTCGCCCCATCGCCCTCGCACCCTCCGGATCGGCCAGCAGCCGGGTCACGGCCTCGGCCAGGGCTCCGGGATCTCCCGGCGGGACGAGGAGCCCGGTCTCTCCATCCCGGACGATCTCCGGTACTCCCCCAACCTCCGCCGCCACCACCGGTCGGGCCAGGGCCATCTGCTCCAGCAGCACGTTGGGGAACCCCTCCGACCGCGAGGCCAGCACGCCCACCTCGAAGGTCGCCATCACCTCGTGAACGTCTCGCCGGAACCCCGTGAACCGGACCCGCTCCGCCACGCCGGCCTCGCGAGCCCGACGCTCGAGCTCCAGGACCAGCGAGCGGTCGGTGTGCTGGCCCACGCACAGGAACAGGGCCTCCGGGCAGCGAGCGAGCACCCGCGGCACCGCCTCGAGCAGGACGTCGTACCCCTTGTGCCGGAGCACGTTGGCCACCATCCCCACGACCCGGTCGCCCACCCGCACCCCGAGCCCCTCCCGCAGCGCCGGCGGCACCGCAGCACGCGGCGCGAACCGCTCGAGCTCCACCCCGCGGTGGATCACCACCACCTTGTCCGGGGCCACCCGTCCGCTCGCCACCACAACCCGGCGCACCGCCTCCGACACCACCACGATCCGGTCGACCCGCCGGAGCCGGTACTTCCATCCGTTCCACCGACCGAGGGGGAACGCCACGGTCCGGTGCACGAGCAGCGCGCGTACCGGCGCGAGCAACGAGGCGAGGAGGCAGACTGCGAGGTCGGACCCCTTGTGGGCGTGCAGGATGTCGTAGCCACCCCGCCGCACGAGCCGGGCGACGAGGACCGCAGCGGGCAGGTCGAGGTTGCCCCTGAGACGGGCGAAACGCACCGTGAACCCGGCGTCGCGGGCCGCGTCACGCCACCCCCGGCTCGGTCTGGTCACCACCGCGACCCGCTGGCCACACCGCGCCTGCAGCCGGGCGAGGCGGAGCGTCTGCAGGGCCGAACCGCCCACGCAGTCGTTGTGGTTCACGTGCAGCACCGCGGGTACCGGGCCGCTCCAGGTCACCATCGCCCACCGATCCCCTGCTCCGCGGCCATCCGCGCGAACCGGCCGGGGCGCCGGAGTAGCTCCCAGAACCGGCCCCTCTCGACGACCCGGCCGCCCTCGAGCACCGCGATCTCGTCGGCGGCGCGGACCGTGGCCAGACGGTGCGCGATGAGCAGGACCGTCCGCCCCGCCATCAGCCGCCGGAGTGCCTCCTGGATCCGCCGCTCGCTCTCCGCGTCCAGGGACGAGGTGGGTTCGTCCAGGACGAGGATCTCCGGGTCACGCAGTAGCGCCCTCGCGATGGCCAGGCGCTGTCGCTGCCCGCCGGACAGGGTCAGCCCGCCCTCGCCCAGCACCGTGTCGTAGCCCTCGGGGAGGCGGAGGATGAACTCGTGGGCGAGCGCCGCCCGCGCCGCCTCCTCGATCTCCCGCTGGGAGATGTCCTCCCGACCCGCGGCGAGGTTCTCCCGCACGGTGGCGCGGAACAGTACAGGTTCCTGCTCCACCATCGCCACGCTCGCCCGCAGGCTCGCGAGGGTCACCTCGCGGATGTCCCGCCCCCCCACCAGCACCCGGCCCCGCTGCGGATCCCGGAACCGCAGCACGAGATCGGCGACGGTGCTCTTGCCCGCCCCCGACCGGCCCACCAGGGCCACCGTGGCCCCCCGTGGCACCTCCAGATCCAGCCCGCGCAGTACCCACCGCCCACCGTAGGCGAACCAGACGCCCTCGAACCGCAGGCCTCCCACCGGTCGGCGGAGGGGACGCGCCGCCGGTGCGTCGCGGATCTCGGGCGCGCGCTCGGCCACCTCCAGCACCCGGCCCGACGCCACCGCCGCCTGCTGCAGGGCCAGGTTGAACTGGTTGAGGTTCTTCGCCGGGCCGTACGCCGCCCAGACCCCCAGGACGAAGGCCGAGAGATCCCCCGGGGTCATCGCCCCCGCGGCGATCCGCGGGCCCGCCCACGCCAGGAGCGCGAGGACCCCCAGCGCACCGAGCGTCTCCATCACCGGCCCGTTGCCCAGCTGGATCGCACGCGCCCGGAGGGCGACGGCGACGTGCCGCCGGGTGAGTCGGGAAAAGCGTGCCGACACCGCCGCCTCGGCGCCGAACGCCTGCACCACCCGCATCGCGCGCACCGATTCCGCCAGTGCCGCCGCGATCTCCCCCATCCGCACCTGAGTTCGCCGTGACAGCGCTCTCAACCGGCGAGCGAAACCGACCACGGGGACGAGGAGGACCGGCACCGCGAGCAACGCCGCCAGCGTCAGGCGCGGACTCAGCGAGACGAGGTAGGCGGCGATGCCGGCCAGCGTCACCGCACTCTGCAGGAGGTCCCCGAGGCGCTCGGCGAGCGCCTCCTGCACCATGCGCACGTCGTTGACCAGGCGCGAGATCAGCGCGCCGCGCGGGTGCTCGGCGAAGAACCTCGGGCCCTGGCGGACCATGCCCGCGAAGGCACGGTCGCGGAGATCGCGGACCACGGCGAGACCCAGACGGGCCGCCGCGTACCGGGCCACGAAGGCGCCCGCGTTCTTCGCCGTCACCGCGCCCAGGAGCACGGCCAGCACCGGCAGCGAGCCGCGCCCACCGCGGGGCAGCGGCTCGCCGATCAGCGTTCCAACCCACCGGTCGAGCCAGGCCACCAGGCCGTGGTGGGGCACCTCGAGCCCCGCGCCGGCGCCCAGGACCCGATCGTACAGTGGCCGCACGAGGTTGAGCGCGAAGACGGTGGCCGTGGCGGTCACCACCATCGCGACGATGGTCGCCGCGAGCCACCCCGCCTGCCGCCGTGCCACCCAGAGAGCCCGGAGGAGGTCCCTCATCGCGGCTCCCCGGAAGGCGTGGCCACGATCCGCGGCGACCGGTCCTGGCCCACGATCCACCGCCGGTACCACCATTCCAGGTTGAGCAGCAGCCACAGCTTGTTCCACCGCCGCAGGGCGCGTCCCGTCCGCAGGCGTTCCACGAAGGAGGGATCGATCACACCGTCCCGCGCGAGCGCGCCCCCGAGAAGAGCGCGGTCCGACAGCTCCAGGTCCCCCCGCCGGAGCCACACCTTGAACGGCGGGGAGAACCCGCACTTTGGGCGTTCCAGCACCTCGTCGGGCACCAGCCCGCGGGCCACGGCCCGGAGCAGCCGCTTGTCGCCGTCGCCCGTGCTGACCGTCTCCCACGGGAGCGCGAACACCGCCTCCACGACACGGTGATCGAGTAGCGGGACCCTCGCCTCGAGGCCGTGCGCCATGGTGGTCCGGTCGAGCAGGGCGAGGCAGTTGTCGGGCAGGAACGACTCGAGGTCGTGGGCCAGGAGCGCCGGCACCAGCGGCCACCCTTCCCGCCAGGTGCGCCGGTGGAGCCACAGGTGGCGCTCCGCCCCGCTCGCTCCGGACCGCCGGCCGAGCAGCCGATCGATCTCCCAGGAATCGAAGAACCCGTGCACGTAGAACGATCGTTCCGGCTGGGTCATCCCGGCCAGCTTGAGCACGCCCGAAAGGCGCATCGCCCCCGGCAGGCGCCGGAGCACGGCCACGATGGACCGTACCGGCGTGAACGCCAGGCGCCCCAGGGGCCCGAGCGCCGCTCGGCGCCGCGCGTACCGGACCTGGGAGGCGAACCAGCCGTACCCCGCGAACACCTCGTCACCACCGGTTCCCGAGAGGACGACCTTCACCCTCCGCCGCGCGAGCTCCGCCAGCAGCCACGTGGCCAGTGCCGACGGGTCGTACAGCGGCTCGTCGAGGACCTCCTGCAGGGCTGACAGGAGCCTCGCGGCGTCCGAGCCCGTGACCTCGCGCACGTGGTGACGGGTCCCCAGCCTCGCGGCCACGAGCCGGGAGTAGTGCAGGTCGTCCGCCGTCCCGGCGTCGAACCCGACGCAGAACGTGTCGAGCCCGCCGTCCGCGTGTCGCACCGCCCGCGCGGTCACGGTGGAGGAGTCCAGGCCGCCCGAGAGGAACGACCCCACCGGCACGTCCGCCACCATACGCACGCGGACCGCGTCGGCCACGAGCGCTCCGATCCTCTCCGCCGCCTCCGGCGCCCGGCCCGGGGCGTACTCCAGGCGCCACCAGCGCCGCAACTCGACCTCGCCCCCTCGCCAGCGGAGCCGGTGACCGGGACGCAGCTTCCTGACGCCCCGGAAGATAGAGCGCTCGTGCGGAACGTAGCCGTAGGCGAGGTACCCCTCGAGCCCGCCCGGATCCAACGCCCTCGCCACCCCGGGGTGTTCCAGCAGCGCCCGCGGCAGCGACGCGAAGGCGAGCCCACCCCCGGCAAGGCGAGCGTAGTAGAGCGGCTTGATCCCGAGGCGGTCGCGTACCAGATGCAGCTCCGCCCGCCCCGCGTCCCACAGAGCGAACGCGAACATGCCGTTCAGCCGCGCGAGCAGACCCTCGATCCCCCACTCCTCGTACCCGTGCACCAGCACCTCGCAGTCCGAGCCGCTCCGGAACCGGTGCCCCGCCCGCTCCAGCCGCCGCCGGAGCTCCCGGAACCCGTACACCTCGCCGTTGGCGACGAGCCAGACCTCCGGCGTCTCGCCGGCCATCGGCTGCGCCGCGGCCGGGGAGAGATCGACGATGGCGAGCCGCCGGTGGGCCAGCGCGCACAGGCCGCGCGGGTCCTCCCAGATGCCGTGCCCGTCCGGACCCCGGTGCGCCAGCGTCCGCGCCATCCGGCCCACGACGGCGGCGGTGACGCGCCCCCGGGGATCCACCCAGCCCGCGATGCCGCACACGGATCAGGCCTCCCGGCCCACTGCCACCTCTTCTCGCCCCTCACCTCGCGTGGCCCGAGCCGACGACCGCCACCGCCCGCAACGCATCGTCCAGAACCAGGCCCACACCGGGTGCGTACGCCTTGACGGACACGTCGCGCGGGTCGAGGGCGCTGGTCTCGAGCACCAGCAGGCACCCCGTGTACCGCCCCGCCGGGGTCCGGACCACGGCGTCGGTGGCCAGCACCTCGCCGCGGTCGGCAGCCACACCCGGTGCGCGTTCCTCCTCGAAGACCTCCCCAGCCACCGGCCGTCCCGGCAGCAGCACCCCGGGAAGGGCGCCATCCCGGTAGGCGAGCCACGAACCTTCGTGTCCCGTCACCCGGGCGCCCCGGAACCGATCCACCTCCTCGCCGAGGTAGAGCACGTCGCCCGTGGATCGGACGATGGCCAGGAAGTTGCGCGAGACCTCGACCAGCCGACCCCGGTGCCACTCGCGCTCCTCCACCACCCGGGCCAGGTACGGACCGACCTTCCGCGTCTCGGGCAGCACCGTGATCGCCACCCGGTCGTCGCCGCCCTCGAGTACCACCACCCGCCCTGGCCGCAGGACCATCCATGGTGTGACGCCCTCGGTCGCGACGTCCGCAGGGTCCGGTTCGCACGGCGGCCGCGCCCGCACCCCGACCGCCGGAGTCAGCACCAGCACCATCGTCAGCGCCACCGCCTGCCACCTCCGCCGCCATCCCGCAACGGCTGCCATCGCTCACCTCCCGCTGGCCCGGGCTCCGGGGGCCGCCACGTGCACCACCGCCGGCTCCCCGGCGGCCCGTGCGTACAGCACGGCGTACCGCTCCGCCATCACCCGGGGGTGGTGCCACCGCCGCACGCGCTCGGCGGCAGCCCGGCCCATCCGCCGGCGGCGCTCCGGATCCCGCAGCAGGTCCACCACCGCCTCCGCCAGCCGGCGGGGGTCGCCCGGCGGGACGAGGACCCCCGTGACCCCGTCCACCACCGCCTCCGGCAGCCCGCCCACCGCCGACGCCACCGCCGGCACCCCCGCCCACGCCGCCTCGAGCACCGCGCTCCCCAGCCCCTCCGCTCGCGACGGCATCACGAGCAGCGCCGCGCGCGAGAGCAGCCCGCCCACGGGCTCCACGAACCCCAGCAACCGGACCGAGCCCCCGATCCCGAGACGGTCCACGAGGTCGAGCAGCGCCGTCCACTCCGGACCGTCCCCGGCCACCGCGAGCCGGGCGCGCGGGAGCTCGCGGAGCACCCACGGCCACGCCTCGAGCAGCGTGCGGTGCCCCTTCTCCGGTGACAGGCACCCCACCGACACGACCAGGGGCCCTCCCAGGGCGTCCAGGGCCGCCCGCAGGCCGGCGGAGAGCTCCGGCCGCAGGTGGTCCGGGTCCACCGCGTCCGGAACCACGACCAGCCGCTCCACGGGGGTGCCCGCGGCCTCGAGGCGGGCCCGGGCGGCGGAGGAGACGGCCACGTACAGGTCGGCGGCGCGCCGGTACTTGCCCGACGGGCGCACGGGATAGCCGGTGCGCCGGGTGTACACCACGGCCACCTCCGGGCGCAGGCGCCGGAGGACGGCCGCGAGGCCGAGCGCCGGCGAGGTGTGCGCGTGGAGCACGCTCCCCGGAGGCACCGCCCGCAGCAGGCGCGCCAGGTTCACCGGGTGCAGGGACGGACGCGGGGCGAGGGCCACCGACGCGAGCCCCCTGGAACGCGCGCAGCGCTCCACCGCAGATCCTGCCGGGGCCGCGATCCGCTGCCGCACGCCCTGGTGCGCGAGCTCGCGTGCCAGGAGCAGGAGCTGGCGCTCGCCGCCGCGCCAGCCGCGCTCGGTGGTGACGTGGACCACCTCGCGCACCGGCCGGAGACCCCCGGGACCGTCCTCCACGACCCCGGTGTACCGTGCGCGGATGAACCCGTCCTTACGGGACGGTTACAGTTCGTTCATGGTTCCACGCGGGCCCTCGCGTCCCCCGGGGGGACAGGCTATTCTCGGGCCGGAGAGACCTGTGCCCAGGGCGCGTCGGGTCCTCGCCGCGGCGTTCGCCACCGCCCTGCTCGCCGCCACCGCATCCGGGGGCGAACCGCCCGCGGTTCGCCGGCTCCGGCTCGACCTCGAGGCGCTGGTGCACGCCGATCGCGCGCCGCGGCCGGCCGAGCTGGCAGCGGGCGCCGCGCTGATCGCGGCGGTGGCCGCGGACGACACCGGGCTCGCCGCCACCGCACGGCACCACCTCCCCGACGAACTCGACGTTCTCGAGCCCGGCGGGCGGGTCGCCGCCGCCAACGCGGTGGGCGCGGCGCTGGTGGCGGGAGGGCTGGCCGCGGGCGAACGCCGCGCGTGGGTCGGGGGGCTGACCCTGCTCGAGGGGAACCTGGTCCTGGGGGTGGCGCTGGACCTCGCCAAGTCGGCGTTCGGGAGGGCGCGCCCGCTCGAGCCGCACCACGGCCAGTTCCTTCGCGGCGGCGAGTCGTTCCCCTCCAGCCACGCCGCGCACGCCTTCCTCCTCGCCTCCGTCCTCGACGCCACCGCCTCGCGCCGATGGGTGCGGTGGACGGTGTACCCGCTCGCCGGCCTGGTGGCGCTGTCGCGCCTCCAGAACGGTGCCCACCATCCCACGGACGTGGCGGCGGGGGCGGCCCTCGGGTGGTGGATCGGTTCGCGCCTCGCCCGCGCGCACGGCCTGGGACGGCGCGGGGGCGGCCCGCGGGTGACGGCCGCCCCGCTCGTCGGCGGCGCGCTGGTGGTCGCCGCCTGGACGTTCTGAGCGTCGCCGCGGCCTCAGGGCGGACCCGGGAGCACGAGCCGCACCACGCTCCCGCCGCCCGTGGGCCGCTCCAGCTCCGCCCTCCCCCCGTGGGCGCGCGCCACCGCCCGGACCACGGCCAGGCCCAGCCCCCGCCCCCCGGAGCCTCCCCGGCTGGCGCCGCGCTCGAACGCCCGCTCCCGGACCTCGGGCGGGAACCCAGGACCGTCGTCGGCCACCTCCAGCACCGCGCCCCGCCCCGCCGGCCGCACCCGGACCGTCGCCGTACACCCCCGCGGGAGGTGGGTCAGCACGTTGTCGAGCAGGTTGACCAGCGCCCGGCGGAGCAGCCCGGCGTCGGCCGCGACCGGGACCGGTGCGGGCGCGTCGAGGGCGAGCGCCAGGCCGCGCTCCCCGGCGGCGGGCGCGTACAGCTCCACCAGCTCCTCCGCCAGCCTCGCGAGGTCCGTCACCTCCCTCCGGACCCGGAGCGCACCCGCCTCGGACTCGGCGACGTCCAGCTCGGCCTCGATCAGCGCGGCCAGGCGGTCGGCCCGCTCGAGCGCCTCGGCCGCCGCCTCGCGGATCCCCTCGGCGTCCCCGACCCCCAGCGCCCGCTCCAGAGCCCCCCGGAGCGCGGTGAGCGGGCCGCGCAGGTCGTGGGCGAGGGCATCGGCGAGCGCGCGAAGCTCCCGAACCGCTGCCGCGTGGCGCTCGAGGAGCCGGTTGAAGGTCGCGGCGAGCCGGTCGATCTCGTCGCCGCGCGGCGAGACGGGGAGCGCGCCACCCGGGTCCCCAGCGGGCAGGGCCGCCGCCACCTCGCGAACCCGCTCCACCCGCGCGAGCACCCCCCGCACCGCCCACACCGAGGCCGCCGTGCCCACCGCGACCACCGCGAGCCATCCCCAGAACGCCAGGTCACCGAGATCCTCGACCAGTTCCATCTCCCTGTTCGGCGTGGCCCCGACGACCAGGCGCCCCCCACCGGGCAGCGCGGCCACCGCGACACGCACGGGATACTCCCACCCCGGCACGCGGACCCGTTCCACCCGCTCCGGTGCCGCGTGGGTTCGTTCCAGCACCCGGGCGAGCGCGCGGAGATCGCCGTCGGCGGCCACCACCCGCCCTGGCTCCACCCCGACCACGGCGAGGAAGAACAGGCTCTGGGACCGGTCCTCGGGCTCCAGGAGGCCGGACCCCTGGTGGTGGCGGAGCTCCTCGAGCTCGCCCTCGAGCTCCGCCTGGAGGTGGGCGCCGTGCCGGCCGGAGACGAGCCGCGCCACGCCGCGCGCCTCCGCGAGCAGCCAGTCGTCACCGCGGGCGCGGACGCTCCGGGCCATCGCCAGCTCGAGCCCGGCCGCCACGACCCCGGCACCGAGGGCGAAGGCCACCACCCCGGGCACCGCCAGGCGCCACGTGGCCGTGGGCTCACGTGCCCAGCGCATACCCCACCCCGCGCACCGTCCGGATCAGCGGCCGCTCCCCGGGACCGTCGACCTTGCGCCGGAGACGGTGGACGTAGACGTCCACGACGTTGGTCTGGGGATCGAACCGCGCGCGCCAGACGTGGTCCAGGATCATGGTTCGGGTGACCACCCGGCCGCGGTTGCGGCACAGGTACGCGAGGAGGGCGAACTCCCGCGGCGAGAGCTCGAGGCGACGCCCCCCGCGACGCGCCTCGCGCCGCTCGAGGTCGAGCTCCAGATCCTCCACCCGCAGCAGCCCGGGCTCCGTCGGCGCACGCTGGGCGCGGCGCACCGGCGCGAGCAGGCGCGCCTCGAGTTCGGCGAGGGCGAAGGGCTTGACGAGGTAGTCGTCGCCTCCCCGCAGCAGCCCGCGTACCCGGTCCTCCACGGAACGCCGGGCGGAGAGGATGAGCACCGGGGTGGCGTCGCCATGGCCGCGCAGCCGCTCGATCAGCTCCACCCCATCCATCCCAGGGAGCATCAGGTCCACGATCAGGGCGTCGTACGCGGGATCCGGAAGCCTCTCGAGCGCAGCCTCGGCGCTGGCCACGACGTCCACCGCGTGCCCCGCCTCGCCCAAGGCGCGGGCGACGAACCCGGCGATCCGGGCATCGTCCTCCACCATCAGGACGCGCATCCCGCCACCCCCGGAACGGTACCACGCCCTGGGGTGGGGTCAGCGTGGCACCGCCCGCGGAAGGCCGCCCGTCCGTCGTGCTTCCGCGATGCCGCGCTTGACAAACGGGAATGAGTCGCATATTCTTCGAGCTGACGTTCCCGAACCGGAAACGGTGAGCTGAAAGGACGGCATCATGGTCCGGGCATCGAACACCTTCACACAGCACGGGATCGGCGTGCGTGCACGCACGGCGCTGGCCCTCCTCATGGCGGCCGTCGTCGCCCTCCAGGCCGCCCTCGCCGGCGCCGCGACGCCCGCCGTCCCGCGGCCCGGCCAGGGGGCGCCGGTGATGACGGAGCTCACCGCCGAGCAACGGCGCGAGGCCGAGGCGATGGTGCGGCAGGCGCGGGCCATCGCCGAGGCCACCGCCCGCCAGGCGGTGCGGGATCCGGGGTTCGTGGCCGCGGTGCGCCAGCTCCAGGCGCAGGCGGCGGCGACCGATGGTCAGGCGTACCGCCAGAACGCCGTGGCGACCCCGCTCCAGCTCACCTCCGGTCTGCTCTTCTTCTACGGCAAGGGCCAGATCCGCAAGGCGATCTTCGAGCACTTCGGGGTGGACTTCGGGGTCTTCCCGCCCCGTCTGAACCGGATGACCCCGGACATGAGGCGCAACTCCAAGCCGGCGAAGCGGCTGGCCATCGGCGCCATCGCGGCGGGGATCTCCGCGGCCATCGCCTACTTCAGCCCTCCGGTGGTGGTGGAGGAGGGGTTCCGCGACATGAGCTACCGGCAGCGGGTCCAGCAGGTGGCGTCGCTGGACTTCATCCCGGAGAGTCCCCCGTCCGTCGAGCTGGACGTGGACGACCCGTCCGATCCCTCCTCCTGCTCCGCCACCCTCGGCCTGGCCACGGACGGTTCCGGGATGGTCACGGAGTTCGGCCGGTTCGCCGAGCGCGAGCTGGTCTGGGTGCACCCCTACGGTTCCTTCCCCAACCTCACCGAGCTGGTGCCGGCGATCATCGAGGAGATCAAGGATGTCCTCCAGCAGACGTTCCCCGAGGTACCCCTCGACGTGCCCGACATCAACGACATCGTCGTGGACCTCGCCGGGGTCGGCGAGTACACCATCGACGATCCGGTGGGTGACTTCATCGAAGGCCTGCTGAGCACGTGGCTCGACCTGGAGGACGAGTTCTACGACAACTTCACCGGATGGAAGCTCTCCTCCGACGGGATCACCTGCGCGGCGGGCCTGTGTACCGCCCGGGACGGTCCCTCCCTGGCCCGGTTCGCCGGGCAGCTCCGGACGCTTCCCGGCATCCTCCGCTACGACTTCTCCTACCGCCAGTCCCTCTCGGTGAAGGAGTACTTCGAGCCCACCTTCACCGGCCTCCAGGACCACCTCACCGTGTACTACGAGGCGCTGGAACCCGGCGGCGTTCCCACCACCCTGCCCCCGGTGGGTCACGACGGCTCGCCCGCCCCCGGGCACTCCCAGGTGCTCGACCCCACCTGGTTCGGGCTCACCGACAACTGCGACCCGCGACCGCACCTCGAGTGGAACCTGCCCGCGTTCCTCGAGCTGGGCGTGCACGAGCTGCCGGTGGCCGCCACCGACCGCAGCGGCAACCGGGTCGAGACCACCGTCACCGTGGTGGTCCAGGACTCCATCCCGCCGGACGTGCTGCCGCCCGAGGACGTGGGCATCACCGCGCCCGCCGGCGCGGCGACGGTCCCCTTCACCGGCACCGACGCCGCCGGCGACCCCATCGGTTGCCTGACCTGGCGGTGCGAGGGGGACCCGCCCGGGTACCAGCTCTACCCCCCGGTCAGCTTCGACTTCGCCTCGCTCGAGCCCATCATCGGGTGCACCGTGAGCAACAGCCTGTACCCCACGCCCGAGCCGTGCGCCGGCGCGGACCTCGCGGTGGGCGAACACAACACCGTCACCTGGACGCTCACCGACACCTCCGGCAACACCAGCACCGTGGCCCAGCTCGCGGTGGTGCGCGCCGCGGGGACCAACCGGCCTCCCTCCGTCTCGGGCGGAAGCTTCACGGTCCCCGCCGACGTCACCGTGGAGGTCCCCCTCTCCGCCCGCGACCCCGACCTCGATCCGCTCTCCTTCCGGGTCACCGTCCTGCCCCGGCACGGCGATCTGGACGCCCAGGCCGAGGCGATCTTCCAGACCCGCTTCGCCACTTCGGGCGTGGTCCGCCGGGCCACCAGCTTCGCGCGGCTCACCGGCCAGGGGGGCAACCCCAGCGACGTGCTGGTCGTGGGCGACGGCCCCGGCCACGCCCTCCTCGTCTTCGACGTGATCGGCGACCCGTACCTCTACACCATGTTCGACCTGGGCGACGTGGCGCCCGACGCCATCCAGGTGTACGACGGGCCACGCACCGGGGGCGCGAGCAGCGTGGAGGCGGCCCTCGGCCACCTGTGGATCGCCGACTTCACCGACGAGGGCGACGGCGATCCCGTGGTGAACGCGCTCTACCGGCTCAAGCACCACGGTGGCACCAGCTACACCTTGGAACACGTGGCGGACCTGCCGCTGCCCGCGGGAACCCGAGGGCGCGACTTCCGGATCGAGGCTCACGACCTCGCGGGTCCCGATCAGAGCCTGGACATCACCGTGTTCGTGACGGGGACCCCGCCCCTGCTCTCGGACAGCCCGCCCACCTTCGACCCGGACAACCGCCGCCTGGGGTTTTCCCTCGCGAGCACCGACTCCGGGAGTACCTGGGCCGTCACGGTGACGGACCCCGGCACCCCGGCGAGCGCGACCTCCACCACCTTCGACCCGTACCACGGCTGCGGTACCGGCTCCACCACCACCGTGGAGGGGTTCTGGAGCACCTCACCGCCGTGGGGGGAGCTGCGCCTCGACGGGACGACGTACCCCCTCACGCAGTACCTCCAGGATCCGGACGGCTCGGGTCCGGCGCTTCCCGTCCTGCAGAACCCCACCGCCGTGGGGCTCGACGGCTCCTGTGGCGACGTCCTGGTCCTGGAGGCCCAGGACCTCAAGCTCGAGGCGTTCTCCCGTAGCGGCGGGACGCTCCAGCGCGTCCAGAGCTGGCGCTGGCCGCTGCGCCTGACGCACTTCATCACCATCAGGGGGATCGAGGAGATCCCCATCTCGGGCCCCGGTCAGCCGCAGTTCTGGGTGCTCGACGACGAGGGCCTCTACCGCTTCGACCTCGCGGGCCGCCTGGTGGCGTTCGTCTCCTTCCTCCCGGGCGGCGCCGTGAACACGTTGCCCCCCCCGAACGGGACCGCCTGGTGGGACATCGCCACCGACGGTGCGGGTCACGTGTTCCTCCTCGCCAACGTGCTCAACCACTCCGGGTCCTCCACTCCCGGCGCCATTCGCCTTCAGGTCGCTCCGGGCGTGGGCAACGTCACCGACAACGGGAGGTTCCCCGTGTTCGGCGTCGCGGCGGACTCGTACTGGGCCATCGCCGCGGACGACGCCGACCTGTTCGCCACCGGTACCGGCGGCCTCCAGCGGTGCAGCAACGACCTCTCCACCTGCAGCCAGGTGCTCTCCTCCTCCCCGTACCGCGACCTGGAGATCCGCACGGGAACCGGCGAGATCTTCGCCACCGAGATCGACGGCGCCACCCAGCGGGTGGTGCGCCTGGACCGGAACGACGGCCACGCGATCGCCGCCTTCGGTCAGGGCCGGCTCGATTTCAACGCCGGCGGCACCGTGGCCGGCGACGACCTTTCCGGCGTTCCCTACGGCCGTCTGGCCTACGACGCCGGCAGCGATCGGCTGTACGTCTCCGACAACCCGCCCGACCCCGCCAACCCGGGCCAGCGGATCCCGCGCGTGGTGGTGTTCTCCGGTGACGGCACCTGGCTCGAGGACATCGTGCCCGATGCCAGCCCGAACCTCTTCGGCACCTGGCTCCAGCCAGGTGACTTCGGCACGGTCAGCGACATCGCGGTGGGCCCCGGACGCACCTACGTGGCCGAGGACGCGCCGCTGAAGCGGCTGCACGTGTTCGACGTCGCCACCTTCTACCGGGTGCCGTGCCCCGATCCCACGGTGGAGTGCCGCACCGTGACCTACATCCCCGACCCCGGCTACACGGGTCCCGACGGCTTCGACTACGCGGCGGTGGACCCGTTCGGCGCCACCAGCCCCGACGGGCACATCGCCCTCGACCTCGTCCACGACACCACGCCGCCGACGCTCGTCTGCCCCGCGGACCTCGCCGTGGAGGCGCGCGATCCGGGCGGCGTGACCCTCACCGACCCGCTGGAGGAAGAGCCCGACGCGGACCTCCGGGACTTCTTCACCCGCACCGCCACCGACGACGTGGACCTCCCCGACCCGGTGGTGAGCCGCGACGGCGGCCGGAGCTTCCCGGTGGGCCCCACCGTGGTCACCTTCACCGCCACCGACGGCGCCGGCAACACGACGTCGTGCCAGGCCACCCTCACCGTCACCGACACCGTCCCACCCGAGTTCCGCGATGCCGACGGCAACGCGCTCCAGGAGCTCGATCCGGTCGTGGTCGAAGCCACCGCGCCCCGGACCCCGTTCTCCCCGCCCGTTCCCGAGGTGCACGACGTGGGCGGGCTGGCCAGCGTGGTCCACGACGGCCCGGCCACGTACCCGGTGGGCGACACCCGCATCACCTGGACGGCGACGGATCTCGCCGGCAACGTGGCCACCGCCACCCAGATCGTCCGGGTGCAGGACACCACACCGCCCGAGTTCATCCTCCCCCTGCCTCCCGACGACACCTTCGTCCAGACCCCCGCCGTGAGCGGCTGGGCCAACCCGCTGGAGCACGAGGCGCAGAAGGCCACCGACGCCGTGGGCGTGGAGGACCTCTCCTGCGACCCGGCCCTGGGCGACCCGGTGCCGGTCGGCCTCATCGCGGTGACCTGCGTCGCGTACGACGCCGCGGGCAACGCGGGCCGTCGGACCTTCTCCGTGGACGTCCAGGACCCCGACCCCGACGGCGACGGCCTCGGCAACCTCGTGGACACCGAGCCCACCACCCCGTCGCGGCTGTTCGGTGACGCCGCCCACGGCGGCATCACCTCGGGATCGGTGGTGGGTGGCGATCACCCCCTCCTCGTCACCGACGGACCCGCCGAGCGTCTCGGCGTGAGCGTCGTGGTGGGGGGACGGACCGGCCCCCGCCCCTCCGAGGTGACGTTCTGTCAGGGGCACCTGCGGGCCTGGCTCGCCTTCACCGAGGTGACCATCGAACCCGACCTCGTGATCCCCGACCCCGAGACCGAGGTCAACGACGGCCTCCTCGCCACCTGCCTGGCCGACGGCTTCGAGGCCACCTCGGAGCAGGGGAACATCCCCTTCGCCTTCACCCTGCCGCACGGCCCGGCGGTGGTGCGGGGGACGGTGGACGTGGGGGAGACCGCCCGCCTCGAGGGGTGGGCGTTCGAGGTGCCGACCCGCAGCGCCGGCCCCGTCACCCTGGCCCTCCCCGACGGGAGAGAGATCACGGTCCGGCCGGGGCTCTCGATCGATCTCACGGAGCTCGTGATGGGCCCCAGCGCCGACCTCGCGGTGACCGGGGCGGCGGAACCCAGCACCGTCTCCCCCGGCGGCCCGGTCGCGGTGACCTTCGACGTCGCGGGTGGAGGCCCCTCCACGGCGAGCGAGACGGTGCTCGCCATCGGGCTGCCACCGGGGCTCACCGACCCCCTCACCACGGGATGCGCGGAGGACCCGGCCGGCGTGCCCACCTGCACCCTCGGCGAGGTGCCGGCGGGTACCGTGACCCGGGTGAGGCTCCGTGCACGGGTCGCGGCACACCCACCAGCACCGCTCGTGGTCACCGGGACCGTGCACGCCCGGACCTTCGACCCCGATCCGTCCAACGACACCGCGGCGGTGGATCTCGGCCCCGGCAGCAGCGATCCGCCCGAGGCCGAGGCGCGGTTCGAGCCGGCGGTGATCCCGTTCCTCGGCGGGGCGACCTCGCTGCGGGTCTCCCTCGCGACGCCGGCGGACTCCGCGGGCTCCCTGGGCCAGGTGACGCTGGACGCGCGCCTGCCGGAGGGTCTCCTGGTGGCCGCGCCCGCCGGCGCCACCTCCTCGTGCTCCGGGACCCTCACCGCCGTCCCCGGCACCGCGGCCATCACCCTCGCGGGGGCCACCCTCGTCCCCGACCGGCCGTGCACCGTCACGGTGAACGTCACGGTGGACCCGGACCGGGCCACGGTGGGCGAACACACCGCCCGCGCCGTGCCTTCCGCGGCGGCCTCCGGGGCCGGCACCGTCGCCGAGGCGGTGGTGGCCATCACCCCGGTGCGGACCTTCACCGGTCCCACCGCCACGGGACGCGGCGACGCCACCGTCACCTTCTCGGGCGGCGGTCCGGGATGCACGTTCTCCCGGGTCGCGTGGGTGGACCCCGCCGCGGCCGGAGCCTCCGAGCTGTGGTTCCCCGATGGCCTGCTGTCCCTCGCGACCACCGGCTGTTCGCCGGGCGAGGCGCTGGAGCTCGTGCTGACGCCGCCGACGCCCCCGGAGCCGGGTGTGGCGTACCGTGCCTGGGGCCCCACCGCCGGGGACCCGGCGCCTCACTGGTACCGCGTGCCCTCGGTGGTGGCGGGCGGAACCCTCCGCGTGACGCTGTCCGACGGCGCCGCCGGCGACAGCGACCTCACCGCCGACGGCCGGCTGGTGGCCCTGGGTGGCGTGCCGGCGGCCCAGCAGGCCGAGCGGATCCCGGTCCTCGGACCCCTCGGGACCGGGCTGCTGGCGCTGCTGCTGGCCCTCGCGGGGTGGGCGGTGATCGTCCGCCGCACGCTGCCGTGACCCACCCGCGCCGCGGCGAGATCACCCCGCCGCGGCGCGGCGTCACCCTCGGCGCATGGCGGCGCACACCGCCAGGGGCTCCCGGCGCCGTGTCCGGCCGCACGGACCGGTACCCGGCAACGGAGGACAGGGACACGGCCGTGGCGACACCGTCCCGTGACTCCCGGAGGCGGACGGTCCGGCCCCGCTTCGCGGAGGGCGGGGCCGGGAGGCGTCGGCCGCGGCCGTCCGCCGTCCCCTCGCGGTGCGGATGGTGACCTACGACATCACCCTCCGGTAGAGGGCGCGGAGGCGGGGCGCGAGGCGGCCCCGGGCGAGCCGCTCCGCCACCCACCGCCGGCCCGCCTCGCCCAGCTCGAGGGCGAGCCCTGGCCGCCCGACGAGGCGGCGGATCGCCGCCGCCATCGCCGCCACGTCGCCCGCCGGGACGCGCAGGCATCCCGCCTCCGACCACTCCCGCGTCCCGCCCGCGTCGGCCACGATCACCGGCGTGCCCTCCGCCAGCGCCTCGACCCCCAGGATCCCGAACGGCTCCTGCCAGAACGCGGGGAACAGCAGCGCGCGCGCCCGCCGCAACGCCCACCGCAGCCGCTCCGTCTCCAGCCATCCGAGGCGGGTCGCGCCGGAGAGATCGGCCTCGAGCGGCCCCTCCCCCGCCACCTCCAGCGGCAGCGGCCGACCCGCCCGCTCCCACGCCCGCACGGCGTCGAGCGGCGCCTTGTGGCGCACCAGACGGCCGCCGAGGAGGAACGTCGTTCCTGGCGCGCGCCGCGGCGCGCCCGCCTCCACCCACGGCGGGATCACCTCCGCGCCGGGAAGCCCCGCGGCGGCCAGCTCGTCCGCCATGTACCGCGAGAGCACCACCACCGCGCGCGCCCGGCGGACCGCCGCCAGCCGCCGCCGCACGAGCGCCAGCGTCCGGGCCCGGTACGCCGGGTCGGGAAGGCAGCGGGAGCAGGCCGTCTCCGACATGCGCTCGCGGCAGCGGGAGCCGTCCGGCAACGTCCGTCCCGGGCCGGGGCAGAACAGCCGGTGGTCCTGGACCGTGACCACCGCCCGCCCGGTGGCCACCGCCGCCTCGAGCGCCACCGGGTTCATCACGTTCTGGACGTGCACGAGGTCCGCCGCCGCGAGCAGGTCCGGCAACCGGCCGAGGCGCGAGCGGCTGGGCACCGCCGCGCCCAGCCCGCGGACCGTCACCGTCCTCGCCCCGGAGGGCGGCGTCACCCCCCGCTCCACCCGGCCCACGGCCACCGTCACCGCGTGCCCCGCGGCCGCCGCCCACCCCATCACCTGCAGGAGGTGGCGATCGGCACCGCCCCGGACCGAGAGCCGGTCGGCCAGGTACAGCACCCGCACCGGCCGATGGTACCAGCGGCCCCTCCGTCCGCCGCCTCCGGGTCCGCCCGGCGCGTCCCCGGGGGTGCCTCTCCCGCCCGTCCCGTCACGGCCGGCCCGGGGGGCCACCGCGGTCGCCGGCGCGGTCCGAGGCCGCCCGCGGGGCGGGACCGCGATGGACGGGCCGCGAGCGCCGGGGCTCCGGGATGGCATCCGCGTCCGGACCCGCACCCGGCGGGGGGAGCCGGGAGGCCTCTATCCTTGTCACGTGACGGCGCGGGTGACGCTCTCGCGGCTGGCCGGGGCGTGGTGGATCCACCAGCTCGCCGACGGCCACCGGTACGCCACCGACGACGTGCTGGTGGCGTGGGAGGGGGTGCGCGCCCGGCCCGACGCCCGCACGGTGCTCGACCTCGGTGCGGGGGTGGGGTCGGTGGGCCTGATGGCGCTCAACCGGCTGCCCGCGGCACGCCTCGTGGCCGTGGAGGTGCAGGCGGTGAGCGTCGAGCTCCTCCGCCGCACCGTGGCCCACAACCGGCTGGACGGCCGGGTCGAGGTGCGCCACGGCGACCTCCGTGATCCCGGGGTGCTGCCCCCGGACGAGCGGTACGACCTGATCCTGGCCAACCCGCCGTACCTGCCGCTGCGGTCGGGATGGCCGCCCCGCCACCCCCAGAAGGCAGCGGCTCGCTTCGAGCTCAACGGCGACGTGTTCGACTACTGCACCGTGGCGGCGGCCCGCCTCTCGCCCGGTGGGCGCTTCTGCTTCTGCCACGCCGCCCGCGACCCGCGCCCGGAGCGCGCCGTCGCCGCCGCCGGCCTGGCGGTGCGCTCGCGCAGGGAGGTGATCTTCCGCGAGGGGCGTGCGCCGCACCTCGTGCTGCTCGTCTGCGCGCACCGGGGGGAGCGCGCCGAGCTGCCGACCCTCGTGGTCCGCGATGCCTCGGGCGAGCGGACCCGCGAGTACCTGGCCGTGCTGCGCGAGATGGAGATCGTGGCGTGAGCGGGCGCGACTTCCGGACCCTGCTGGCGGGGGAGCGCTGCTGGGACCGGCGTGTGGAGCGGGTCTGGCGGGAGCGCGGGGAGCCGCTGGTGGACGCCATCCTCCAGAACCGCGAGGAGCTCGTGGCGCTGTGCGAGTTCATCGAGGCGAGGCGGATCCGGTCGTACCTGGAGATCGGGGTCTGGACCGGGCGCCTGCTCTCCGCCCTCCACCGGATCTTCCGCTTCGAGCTCGTGGCCGCCTGCGACCACGGCTGGGCGGAGGCGTGCGGGCTCGAGATCCGCCTGCCGCCCGAGACCAGGTTCTTCCGTGGCGACTCCCACTCCAGGGCGTACCGGCTGTGGCGGGCGGAGCTCGGGCACGTGGACCTGGTGTTCATCGACGCCAACCACTCCCGCCGTGCGGTGGCGCGCGACTTCGAGATCAACCGCGCCTTCCCGCACCGGTTCCTGGCGCTGCACGACATCCGGGGAACGCGCCGCGGGACCCGCGGCGTGGGACGCTTCTGGCGTGGCCTGCGGGAAGGCTTCCGGCTGGAGATCCTCCGGCCCCACCTCGAGCTCGGCCTCGACCGGACCACCATGGGGATCGGGATCTGGTCGGCGACGGAGGACCCGCGCGGCGGAGCCGGGGGCACGGCGGGACCGTCCGGCGACTGAATCTCAGGCTAAACACTCGAACCGCAGGGCTTGGCTGGACCTTCCCCAAGAACTGACGGTGTTGAGTTGTAAGTCGTTGTGATTCA
>CAYTTB010000058.1:14578-20483 GCA_964440565.1 uncultured Thermoanaerobaculia bacterium | reverse complement strand
GGCGGCGGCCTCGAGGGCGAGGTTTCCGATCCCATGCCGCGTTGTGGGGGCGGCCGTCCCCGGCCGCCCCGGGAGACGCACGGTCGGGTCGAGCCGCGGGCGTATGCTCGCGGCCGTCACCGTGGCCGCGGCCGAGACCGTCACCGCGCCGGGCTCGGCGCGGCAGGGGGCGCTGCGGGCCCTCGCGTCATCCCGAGGAGCGGCTGGAGGCCGCGACGAGGGAGCCCACCCACGGAGAGTACGTCGTGGGCTCTCGAGGGTGAGGCGCCTCGGCCAGGGGCCTCGGGATGACGTTCGGCGACGCGAGCCGCGTGGCGGCTCGCTGCCTCCCGTCAGTCGGGGACGCTCCCCAGGAGATGGGGGCAGTGCTCGTCTCGGCGCGTGGGATCGTGCCCCGGCCGTGGGCGGGCGCCGTCGCGGTCACGGACGCGGTCTCGCTCCCCGTCGCGGATGGCACGCGGCACCCGGCCGGGCCGGGGTGGTGCGGTGCGCTCGCCGGTCCCGTTGGCGTGCCCGTACCGGTGCCGGGCGGGCGGGGAGGGGATCTGGTACCATCCCCGCCACTTCCGGAGGCGGCGATGGCGCTGAGGAGCGACAGGCTGGCGTTCGTGGGGTGCGGGACCATGGGGGAGGCGATGGTCAAGGGCCTGCTCGCGGAGCGCCTCGTCCGGCCGCAGCAGGTGGTCGCGAGCCATCCCCGCCCCGGGCGGCGCGAGGAGCTCGAGGCCGCCTACCGGATCGGAGCCGTGGCGGACAACGCCGAGGCGGCGCGGGAGGCCTCGGTGGTGGTGCTGACGGTGAAGCCGCAGGTGCTCGAGGAGGTGCTCGCCGGCCTCGCCGGTGCGGTGTCCGCGGAGGCCCTGGTGCTGAGCATCGTGGCGGGGGCCACCACCGCCACCCTCGCGGAGGCGCTGGGCACGTCGCGGGTGGTGCGGGCGATGCCCAACACCCCCGCGCAGGTGGGGCACGGGATGACGGTGTGGTACGCCACGGCGCGGGTCGGGGAGCGCGACCGCGAGAAGGTGCGCACCATCCTGTCCGCGCTCGGCGAGCAGGAGCGCGTGGACCACGAGGACGAGGTGGACATGGCCACCGCGCTCTCCGGGACCGGGCCGGCGTACGTCTTCCTGTTCATGGAGGCGCTCATCGAGGCCGGGGTCCATCTCGGCTTCTCCCGCCGGCTGGCCGCGCGTCTCGTCCGCCAGACGGTGCTGGGCGCGGCGGAGTTCGCGGTGGAGGCACCGGAGCACGTGGCGCGGCTGCGCAACCAGGTCACCTCCCCGGGGGGAACCACCGCCGACGCCCTCTACCACCTCGAGAAGGGGCGCCTGCGCACGGTGATCTCGGACGCGGTGTGGGCGGCCTACCGCCGTTGCCTGGAGCTCGGCGGGCGCGAGCTGCCCCGCCGGCCTCCCGGCGGGTGAGCGGGACGTTCCCAGCGGATCGGGAGGGCTCGCGGTGGGACCCGGCAGCGTCCCCAGCCGGCGAGCGAGCACGCTCGGGGAGCGCCGCACTATACTTCCCGGGACGACACCGCGACACGTGTGGGAGGTGCGCATGAAGGCCAACGTCGGAGGCGTGGACCGTGCGATCCGGATCGTGCTCGGCATCGTGATCCTCGGGCTGGGGTACGCCTACCACAGCTGGTGGGGGCTGGTGGGGCTGATCCCGCTCGGCACCGGGCTCGTCCGCTGGTGCCCCCTGTACTCCCCACTGGGGATCTCCACGGCGAGGGGGACGTCCACCGGGGAGCGGTGAGGCGCCGGCCGGGGCCCCGGGCCGCGGAGATCCCGTGACGGGCGCGGATCGGTCCGGCGGGCGGGCGGCGATCGGCGCCCTGGCGATGGCGGCGTGCGTCCTCGTCGCGCCGGCGGCACGGCCCGGCGCGACCGATCTTCCACGGGCGACGCCGGCGGCGGAGCGGGTGGATCCGGTCCGCCTGCGGGCGGCGCTGGACGCCCTGGGCGAGTCGGGTGGGGTCCTGGCCGCGGTGGTGGTCCGCGGCGGGCGGGTGGTGGGCGAGCGGTACTGGTCGGGGGACGCCGGGACGCTCCGGTACGTGGCGTCGGTCACCAAGAGTTTCGTCTCCTTCCTCACCGGGATCGCCGCCGGGGACGGTGGCGTGGGCGGCCTCGACGCGTTCCTGGCCGACCTGCTGCCCCCCGAGCTGCTTCCGCTGGAGCCGCCCAAGGACCGGATCCGGGTCCGGCACCTGCTCACCATGACCTCGGGCCTCGACTACGACGAGGACGCCGAGTGGCTGGACTGGCTGGCCGCGCCCGACCAGGTGCGGTACGTCCTGGATCGTCCCTCCCGGTACCCGCCGGGCCAGGTGTACAGCTACTCCTCGGTGGATCCGCACCTGCTGGCGGTGGGCCTCGCCGCGCGGTACGGCGGCGACCTCGAGCCGTTCGCCGCCACGAAGCTGTTCGCGCCGCTGGGGATCGCCCGCTGGGCGTGGGAGCGCGACCGCCAGGGGTACTGCTTCGGCGGCCACGGTCTGTGGCTGCGGACCGAGGACATGGCGCGGATCGGGCTGCTCGTGCTGCGCGAGGGGCGGTGGGAGGGCCGGACGGTGGTCCCGCGGGGGTGGGTCCGGGCGGCGACCTCGGTGCAGGTGCCCCTGGACGCGTCGTTCGGGCCGCTGGGGCGTATCGGCTACGGCCTGCTGTGGTGGACCGACGCCAGCCTGCCCCACCGGGTGGTCCTCGCCTGGGGGTGGGGAGGGCAGTTCGTCCTCTGCGTCCCAGACCTCGACCTGGTGGTGGCCACCAACGCCCGATGGGACGTGCCCCGGTGGCGCGCCGCCCGCCAGGAGCGCCGGATCCTCGAGGTGATCGTGACCGACCTGCTGCCGGCGGTGAGGGAGCGGGCGCGGGCTCCCTCCGGGCGGGCCGGGCGCGCGGGCCCGACCGTGGACGCGAGGGTGGGGCCACGCAACGAGGCGCCCGGCCGCTACCCCCCGCCTCGGTGGTGAGGACCGGGCCGCGGCCGGTCCCGTCCCGCACCGCGCTCGTGGCGATCCCACCCACGGCGGGGTCGCTCGGGGTGGCGGTGGCGACCGGGACCGTGGCGAGCCTCGGCCGCGGGTCTGCCCCGCCGGCCACGCCGCCCGAACCGCCGCGGAGCGAGGCGCCGGCGGACTCCTCGGGCCGCCCGCCGCCGTGAGGGAGCGGTGGCCGAGCCGGAGAGGCAGGCGCGCCGCGGTGAGCCAGCGGGGAGCCTCCTCGCGGCGCCGGCGGCGTCGGAGACCGCTGGCGGCGGGTGAGGAGAAGCCGGTCCGTCGCGTCCCGCGCGTCGGGGCGCCCTCCGAGGGCAGCGTGCCACCGGGTGCGACGCCGTCTCGTCTCGCCGCGCGCGAGTTGCGCGGACGCGGCGTCTGTGGTATAAGCCCGTGGCTGCTTTCGAAAGAAAGTGGGCCGATGGCCCACTTTTTTTGGTCGGAGGGCAGCGAGGGGGCGCATGAAGCTGAGCGAGGAGCTACGCCGGCAGCTCGACGAGCTGGTGACCGGCCAGGGGCTCGAGCTCCTGGCGGTGGAGACCGCGGGCAGCCCGCGCCACCCCACGCTGCGGCTCGTGATCGACGGGCCGGCGGGGGTGTCGGTGGACCACTGTGCCGCCGTCTCGCGCGAGGTCTCGGCGCTGCTCGACGTGGAGGATCCCATCGCGGGCAGCTACACGCTGGAGGTGACCTCGCCCGGCGTCGAGCGGAAGTTCTACACCCGCGGCGACTACCACCGCTTCGCCGGGCGCCGGGTGAAGGTGCGGATGCGGCCCGGCTACCGGGAGCACCGGGTGGTGGTGGGCGAGCTCGTGGGCCTCGAGGGCGAGACGGTGCGGGTGATGGCGGCGGAGGGGCTGGTGGAGCTGCCCCTCGGCGAGGTGTTCGAGACCCGCCTCCAGGTGGACTGGGACGAACTGATGCACGAGGGGAAATGCCGACGATGAGGTTGGACATCAACGCGTTGATCCGGCAGGTCGCGGCGGAGCGGGACATCGAGCCCGAGAAGCTGCTGGCGGCGGTGGAAGAGGCGATCTCGTCCGCCGCGCGCAAGCAGTACAAGGAGAAGGCCGTCCGGACCGTCATCGACCCCGAGACTGGCGAGGTCACCTGCTGGAAGGTGCGCACGGTCGTGGAGGAGGTCGAGGACCCGGACAAGGAGATGTCGCTCGAGGAGGCGCGGAAGATCAAGCCCGACGCCGAGGTGGGCGACGAGATCCGCCTCGAGCAGCTCGACCCCACGCGCCTCGGGCGCATCGCTGCCCAGTCGGCCCGCCAGGTGCTGTTCCAGCGGTTCCGGGAGGCCGAGCGAGCGGTGGTGTACCGCAACTACTCCGGCCGGATCGGGGAGATGCTCAACGGCATCGTCAAGCGGATGGACCGTGGCGCCATCATCGTGGAGCTCGGCGACACCGAGGGGATCATCCCGCGCGGACACCAGATCCGGCACGAGCGGTACAGCCAGGGCGACCGGATCCGGGCCGTGGTGGTGGACGTCACCATGGACGCCGCCCGGCCGCAGGTGGTGCTTTCCCGCACCGATCCGCGGCTGCTCGAGAAGCTGCTCGAGATGGAGGTCCCGGAGATCTACGACGGGACCGTGGTCATCAAGGGATGCGTGCGGGAGCCGGGCGAGCGGGCGAAGGTGGCCGTCTTCTCCCGTGACCGCGACGTGGATCCGGTGGGTGCCTGCGTCGGCCTCAAGGGGTCGCGGGTGCAGGCGATCACGCGTGAGCTCAAGGGCGAGAAGGTGGACATCATCCCGTGGTCCAACGACCTCGTCACCTTCGCCCAGAACGCCCTCGCGCCGGCCAAGATCAACCGGGTCGCCGTGCGCGAGGAGACGGTCAAGGTGCCGGTGTTCGACGAGGAGGGCAACCCGGTGCTGGACGAGGACGGCGAGCAGGTGTTCGAGGAGCGCGTGGAGAAGGTGCTCGACGTCATCGTGGGGACCGAGCAGCTGTCGCTGGCCATCGGCAAGCGCGGTCAGAACGTGCGGCTGGCCTCGAAGCTCCTGGGCTGCCGCATCGAGATCAAGAGCGAGGAGGCGGTGAAGGACGAGCTCGCGGCGGCCCTCGCCGAGATGCTGCGCGAGATGCAGGGCGAGGCGGAGGAGGAGCTCGCACCGCCACCCCCCGAGCCGGCGGCGCCGCAGTACGACTACGACCAGCTCATCCCGCTCGAGGAGCTGGACGGCCTCACCGAGCGTCTCCGCCAGCGGCTGGAGGACCACGGGATCCACACCGTCCAGGACATCCTCTCGAGAACCGCGGACGAGCTGGCCACGATCCCCGGCATCGGTCCGGTCACCGCCGAGGGTCTGCTCCAGACCGCGAGGGCGGCGCTCGAGGAGAGCCTCGCCGAGGCGGCGGACGACGTGAGCGGGGAGGAGTGAGCCCGGTATGCAGCAGCTGCGCGTGAGCGACCTCGCCAAGACCATGGGGATCACCCCCACGGAGCTGATCTTCAAGCTCCGCTCCATCGGCGTGAGCGTCGCCGGCGAGGACGACGTCCTCGACCTGGCCACGGTACGCGCCATCATCACCGGGGAGACCCTCCAGCGGCGCCCCCGCGAGGTGATCGTTCGCGCCGACACCCGCGAGGAGGAGCAGCCATCCTCCACGGCGCGCGACCGCCTGGTGCGCCGCCGGCGGCGGATCATCAAGTCGGAGGAGCCGATCCGCGAGGTGCGTCCGGCGCCCGCCGTGGCGGAGAGCGTGACCCCGGCCGCGCCGGCCGGGGCGGAGGTCCGGGCCGAGGAGCCGGGCGGCGCCGCGGAGGCGGACGCCGAGGCCGCCGGGGCCGTGGAGGCCGTGGAGACGCCGGCTCCGCCTGCCCCGGAGCCCGAGGCGCCGCCGGAGGCGGCGGAGGCGGCCCCGGCGGAGGCGGCCCCGGCGGAGGCGG
>CAYTTB010000058.1:0-14478 GCA_964440565.1 uncultured Thermoanaerobaculia bacterium | reverse complement strand
CGGCGGAGGCGGCCCCGGCGGAGGCGGCCCCGGCGGAGGCGGAGGCGGAGGGGCCGGCGGAGGGGGCTCCCGCACCCGAGCCCGAGGTGCCGGTCGAGGAGGAGGGCGAGGTCAAGCCGGAGCCCGAGATCTCGGAGGAGGAGCTCACCGCCGGCCGGGAGGAGGCGGAGGAGGAGCCCCAGCGGGTACGGCCGCGGCGGGCCAGGACCCCGCTCGAGCAGGGGCTCAGGGAGCTCTCGCCGGAGGAGATCCGGCAGCGGGTGCTGGCGCAGAAGAAGGCGGCCGAGAGCCGCAAGAAGGCTCGGAGCCGCAAGGCCAAGGCCGCGGCGGACGCGCGCGAGATCCAGGATCTCCTGGCGAAGTTCGAGGAGCAGAAGCTGAAGGCGCAGCAGGAGGGTGGGGCCGAGACGCCGAAGCGGCCAGCGCCGCGGCCCACCTTCCCGGTCCGGCGGGGCCGGAAGAAGCGGCGCCGGCGCGACGAGGGCCGGACGGTGGAGCCGCCGCGGCCGCAGCTCCAGATCTCGTTCAAGGACGGGAAGAAGCCCGAGGGGCCGATCATCCTCTCCGAGATGGTCACCGCCAAGGAGCTGGCCGAGAAGCTCAACCTCACGGTGAAGGACCTGCTGGCGCTGCTGATCTCCCGGGGCGTGATGGTGACCGCCAACCAGCCGCTGCCGCACGAGCTCGCGGAGGAGATCTGCGAGGCGCTCGGCGTCGAGGCGATGGTGGCCTCGGTCGAGGAGGTGATGGAGTACGAGCGGGAGGAGGAGGCCGAGGTGGCGGGGCCGCTCGAGCCGCGCGCGCCGGTGGTCACCGTGATGGGGCACGTGGACCACGGCAAGACCTCGCTGCTGGACGCGATCCGCTCCACCCGGGTTGCGGAGCAGGAGGCGGGCGGGATCACCCAGCACATCGGCGCCTCGCGGGTCACCGCGCCGGACGGGCGCACGGTGGTGTTCATCGACACCCCGGGGCACGAGGCGTTCACCCAGATGCGGGCGCGGGGCGCCCAGGTCACCGACATCGTGGTCCTCGTGGTGGCGGCGGACGACGGCGTGATGCCGCAGACCGTCGAGGCGATCAACCACGCGCGCGCCGCGGGCGTGCCCATCGTGGTGGCCATCAACAAGATCGACAAGCCCAACGCCAACCCCGACCGGGTCAGGCAGGCGCTGGCCGAGCACGGCGTGCTGGTGGAGAGCTGGGGCGGGGACGTGCCCTCGGTGGAGGTGTCGGCCAAGAAGAAGATCGGGATCGAGGACCTCCTGGAGATGATCCTCCTGGTGGCCGAGCTCCAGGACCTGAAGGCGACCCGCCAGGGTCCGGCGCGGGGCGTGGTGCTCGAGGCGTCGAAGGAGAAGGGCCGGGGCACGGTGGCCACGGTGCTCGTCCAGCACGGGACGCTCCACGTGGGCGACTACTTCTTCTGCGGCTCCACCTGGGGCCGGGTGCGGGCGATGACCGACGACAGCGGCCGCCGGGTCAAGGAGGCGGGCCCGGCCGACCCGGTGGAGGTGATGGGGTTCGAGGACGTGCCGCGGGCGGGGGACATCCTCCAGGTGGTGAAGGACGAGGCCGAGGCGCGGCGGGTGGCGAACTACCGCAAGGAGAAGGAGAAGGAGGAGACGCTCGCCGGTCCCAGGCGGGCCTCGCTGGAGACCTTCTTCGACCAGATCCAGGCGGGCCGGGCGAAGGAGCTCAACGTGGTGGTCAAGGCGGACGTGCAGGGCTCGGTGGAGGTGCTGCGCGACACCCTCACCAGGCTCTCCACCGAGAAGGTCAAGATCGTCGTCCTCCACGGCTCGGTGGGCGCCATCACCACCAACGACATCATGCTCGCCTCGGCCTCCGACGCCATCGTCATCGGCTTCAACGTGCGCCCCGAGCGTACCGCGCGCGAGCTGGCCGAGGAGGAGGGGGTGGACGTCCGCCTCTACACGGTCATCTACGACCTGGTGGACGACATCAAGAAGGCGATGGTGGGCCTGCTCGAGCCCGTCTTCAAGGAGGAGGAGCTGGGGCAGGCCGAGGTGCGCGAGGTGTTCCGCGTCCCCAAGGTGGGCGTGGTGGCCGGGTGCCACGTGGTCTCCGGCGTCATTCCGCGCAACGCCAAGGTGCGGCTGCTCCGCGACAACGTGGTGGTCTACGAGGGGGCCATCGCCTCGCTCAAGCGGTTCAAGGACGACGTGGCGGAGGTGCGCCAGGGGTTCGACTGCGGCATCGGCCTGGAGCGGTTCCAGGACATCAAGGTGGGCGACGTGATCGAGGCGTACCGCATGGTCGAGGTCGAGCCGGAGCTCGAGTAGGGTGCGATGGCGGACCGCAGCCACGTCTTCGTCGGTGTGGCGCTCCTGGGGCTGCACCTTCCCGGGGCGAGGAGCCTCAAGGAGAAGCGTGGCGAGCTGCGCCCGCTGGTGGACCGGATCCGCGCCCGTCACCAGGTGCTGGTGACCGAGATCGGCGGGCAGGACCTCCACCAGCGCGCCACCCTCGCCATCTGCGCCATCTCCACGAGCCCGTCGGAGCTCGCGGCGCGGCTGGAG
This sequence comes from uncultured Thermoanaerobaculia bacterium, assembly GCA_964440565.1. Classification (GTDB taxonomy): domain Bacteria; phylum Acidobacteriota; class Thermoanaerobaculia; order Thermoanaerobaculales; family Sulfomarinibacteraceae; genus CAYTTB01. The sequence goes on along the minus strand of CAYTTB010000058.1, from coordinate 11,935 downwards.
CGGGTGCGGACCCTGGTGGACGGGACCTGGAGCGGCAACGTGCTCTCCTGGGACCTCGACGTGCTCGAGCTGTGAGGGGGGGATGCCATGACCCGGCGCACCGGAGGCCGTAACGCCCGGCTCGAGGAGGCGATCCGCGACGTCCTGGCGGAGCTCCTGATGTACGAGGTGAAGGACCCGCGCCTCGACGGCGTGGTGGTCTCGGGGGTGGCGCTCACCGGCGACCGCTCCATCGCCACCGTGTACTTCTCGGTGGTGGGTGACGCGGAACGCGAGCGGCAGGCAGCGGACGGCTTCCAGGCCGCGGCCTCCTTCCTCCGGCGCGAGCTGGCGCGCAGGATGCGCCTGCGCACCATCCCCGAGCTCCGGTTCGAGCGCGACACCAGCTACGCCTACGGCGACCACATGGAACGGGTGTTCGAGCGTCTTCACCGCGAGGGCCTGCTCCCGGACGAGGGGGAGGGCGAGCCCGGCGGCGGGGAGGAGGAGGGCCGGTGAGCGGCGCCGCGACCCGCGACCCCGGCGCGGCGGTGGCCGCCCTCCGGAGCGCGCGCAGGGTCCTGGTCACCTCGCACATGAGCCCGGACGGCGACGCCATCGGCTCCGAGCTCGCGCTCGCCGAGCTCGCGGAACGGCTCGGCGCCACGGTGACGGTGGTCAACCGTGACCGCCCGCCCTCAGGCCTCGACGAGCTGCCGGGGTGCGAGCGCATCGTCGTGGTGCACCGGCTCGCGCGCGAGCGGATCGAGGAGCACGACCTCGCGGTGCTGCTCGAGTGCCCGGGGCTCGACCGCCCGGGCCTCGATGGCCTCGACGCGGTCCCGATCCTCAACGTGGACCACCACCGGGGCAACGAGCTCTACGGCGCGGTCAACTACGTGGACGAGGAGGCGCCGGCGGTGGGCGAGATGGTGTGGCGGATGTTCCGGGCGGCGGGCGTCGGGCCGTCGCCGGAGGCCGCCACCTGCGCCTACGCCGCCCTCGCCACCGACACCGGCGACTTCCGCTACGCCAACGCCACGCCGCGCGCCTTCGCCGCCGCGGCGGAGATGGTGGCGGCGGGAGCGCGGCCGGAGCGGGTCGCGGAGCTGGTGCACGAGCGGCGGAGCGAGGGCTCGATCCGCCTCCTGGGCGAGGCGCTCGCCACGCTCGAGCTGCACGCTGGGGGGAAGGTGGCCGTGATGTGGGTGGACGCGGAGGCGTTCCGGCGGGCGGGGGCCCGGCCGGAGGACACCGAGGATCTGGTCAACGCGCCGCGCGCCATCGCCGGGGTGCGTGCGGTGGCGTTCCTCAAGCAGTGGGAGCCGGGGGTCGTGCGGGTCAGCCTCCGGTCGAAGGGAAGCGTGGACGTGCAGGCTGTCGCGGCCTCCTTCGGCGGGGGGGGCCACACCAACGCCGCGGGCTGCACCATCCGCGACGGGCTCGAGGCCGCGCGCGCCGCGGTGGTGGCGCGCCTGACGGCCGCCGTGGAGGGCGCGCGATGAGCCCGCGGCGCCCGCCCCGCTTCTCCGGCCTGCTGCCGGTGGCCAAGGTCCCCGGGCCCACCTCGCACGACGTGGTGGACCTGGCCCGGCGCGCCCTGGGCGAGCGGCGGATCGGCCACACCGGCACCCTCGACCCCATGGCGTCGGGGCTGCTGCTGCTGTGCGTGGGCCACGCCACCCGGCTCCAGCAGTACCTGCTCGACTGGGACAAGACCTACCGCGGCACCGTCCGCCTGGGCACCGCCACCGACACCTACGACGCCCAGGGGACCCCCATCGCGCCCTCGGGCCCCGTTCCCGGGCTCGACCGCGCCCGGCTGGATGCCCTCGAGCGCGAGTTCACCGGCGAGATCGAGCAGGTCCCCCCGCCGTACTCGGCGAAGAAGGTGGGCGGGAGGAAGCTGTACGAGCTCGCCCGCAGCGGCGAGCGCGCCGAGGCGGAGCCGAAACGGGTGCGGGTGACGGGGCTCCGCCTCGAGGCCGGGGGGGAGGGTCGGCTCGCCTTCGAGGTCACCTGCTCCTCCGGCTTCTACGTCCGCTCGCTGGCGCACGACATCGGTCTCCGCCTCGGCTGCGGGGCCTACCTCGAGCGGCTCGAGCGGGTGTCCATCGGCCCGTACCGGGTGGACGACGCGCTCCCCCAGGAGGAGCTGGAGCGCGCCGCCGACCCCGACGCCGTCCTCGACGGCCCCGCGTGGATCCGCCTCTCCGAGATCCGCCTCCCGTACCCGGAGGTGACCCTCAACCCCCAGGCCGCGGAGCGGTTCGGAAGCGGCGGCGAGGTGGTGGTGCTCAGGACCGGGACCGATGCCCTGGTGCCGGGCGACCCGGTGGTGGTGCGCACCAGGCGCGGCCGCCTGCTGGGCATCGGCACCGTCCTCCACGTCCTCGCCCGCGGCCGCACCGTGGCCCTGCGCCCCAGGACCGTGCTCCCGACCTCGGCCTGAGGCCGATCGCACCCGCGGGGTGTCACGAAAGCGTCACTTCACCGTGCCGCACCGTCGTGGCGCTGTCACGCTTGAGACTGGTCTCAATCTCGTTTCTTCATAAGCCAATTGGCATCAGTGAGATGTGAAAACCCGGCTTGACGCGAGGCCCTCCCGTGCGTAGCGTGCGCACACCGCGGAGGATCCGTGCGGAGGCGGCATGAACGGCTCGCGAACCCAGCTCCTCGCGCTGGGGCTGTGCCTCGCCCTGGCGGGGTCCGCCCGTCCGACCGAGATCGCGCAGGGTGTCCTCGACATCCGCGGCGCCGTGCTGGAGGTGGGGCCCGCGACCCAGGAGGTTGACCCCGGACGCCCGACCGTCGTCTGGACCCGGCTGGGTTCCGTTCCGGCGGGGGAGGTGCCGCCGTCGCTGCGGGTGGTGGGCGAGCTCTCGGGTCCGGGGATCGCGGACCCCATCCGCCTGAGCGCCGTCCCGGGCGAGCCGTTGCGGATCCCGGGGCTGCTCCGCGAGGGGGAGTACGCCGTCACCGGGATCCGGCTCGAGCAGGACGGGGTCACGGTGGCCCCGGCCACCCCGGAGTCGGTGACCGTCACCGTGCACCGGATCCTCGTCGCCTCGGTCACCTCCAGGCGGCTCACCAGGGAGGAGATCGCGGAGGCGGGCATCGTGGTGGACGGGGACGACTACACGGTGTGGCGCTACACCGTGGGGTTCGCCACCGCCTCGGGAACCTTCGAGATCCCGTTCGAGCTGGTACGCGGGCCGGACGGCTCGGTGCGCCTGCCCCGGCGTGACCCCCTCGAGCTTCCCCCGATGCAGCCGGGGGATCTCGATCTGCCCAGGCCGCAGGTGGCGCCGCTCGACCTCGACCTCACCCTCCCCGACGGAGAGCGGCCTCGACCCGACCTGTTCCCGCACCACGAGCCACCCACCATCCCGGGGTTCGTGGTGATCCCCACCGACATGGCGTTCCTCAACCAGTTCTTCTCGGTGCTGGTGGTGGTGCAGAACGGCGCCCTGGAGGGCAGCGGCCTCACGCTCCGCGACATCACCGCCACCCTGGAGCTCACCGACGACGGGCTGCGTCCGGCCGAGACCACGCCCCCCACGGTGCCGGGAGAGCCGGTGCCGGTGGTGGACCCCGGACCCGACGGCGAGCTCGGCACCGGTGACGATCTCACCTTCCTCGTGGCCCAGGCCTCCGGCCAGGCCGGCTGGCTGGTCGAGGGGCTCGAGGAGGGCCGGCATCTGGTCCGCGTTCACCTTACGGGGACGCTGGAGGGGCTCGCCACCGGCGAGCCCGTCACCCTCACCGGCACCGTCCCCGGCGTGGTGGTGGTGCGGGATCCCCGGTTCGCCCTCACCTTCTTCCACCCGTGGACCGTACGGTCGGGAGAGACGTACACCTTCCGGGTGCTGGTCACGAACCTCTCGACCACCCGGGTGGACGATCTCTCGCTCGCCCTCCCGCCCACGTCCCTCACCGGCTGCCGGCTCGCCGACGGGGTGGACCCCGAGGTCGCGCTGGGGGAGCTGCAGCCGGGCGACGCGCAGGAGGCGGCATGGCGGCTCGTCTCGCTCAGGACGGGTCGGGTGGTGGCCTCGGCGTTCAACACCTCCCACGCCATGGACGCCAGCTTCCGGTTCGAGCTCGGGGTGGGAGAGCTGGGGATCCCGCTCTCTCCGGAGTCCCTGGTCTTGCCGCCGGAGGTGGACGACCTCCCGGCGTCGGTGCGTGCGCCGGCGCTGGAGCTCCTGGGCCTCGCGTACTCCCTCGCCAACGCCCCGGAGGGTGCGCAGGTGGACCTGCCACCGGTGGGCGAGGGGGTGGTGGTGGCTCGTGGCCAGGAGCTCGCCGGCTGCGCGCGCAGGGCGGCCCTGGGCGAGCCGCTGGACCGGGCGCTGCTGGGGCTGGGGCTCGCCTGGCTGGGCGCCGGACGGTGGAACGACGGGTGGGACGCGCTGCGCCGGGCCTCCTCGCGTGGCCACCGGATCGAGGAGGAGATGGCCGGGGCGCTCGCCCGCCGGATGGAGGCCGTGGGTGCCGGCGCGGCGCTGGCGGAGCTCGAGGAGCTGGCCATCACCGGGCGCCCGGTGGTGCTGGTCCGAGCCCGGGATGCCGGGTACGGGCGGGCGGCGCGGCTGGTGGTCTCGGGCCTCGGGTCGGGGGTTGGCGCGGCCGGACAGGCCGCCGACACCACCGGTTTCGTTCGCGACCTGCCCGGGGCTGCGGTGCTGGACGTGGACGGGGGCGGGTGGAGCGGCGAGCTCGGGGTGGTGGTGCCGCCGCTTGCCGAGGACGGATCGTGGAGTGAGCCGGGCTACCAGGTGCAGCTTCATGGTCTGGAGCCGGGCAACGTGGACCTCGAGGTGGTGGTGGTGCGGCCCGACGGCTCCACCCTCCGCTACGCGGTGGCCGGCGGGGTGGACACCGCCGCCGGCTCGGTGGCGATCCTGGACGTCCCGGCGGACGGCGGTCCGGCCCACCTCATGGCCGCCGTCCAGGCCGGGGGACCGGTGACCCGGGACGAACCGGTGCCGGCGGCCCAGGGGCCGCGGCCCGGCGCCACGCTGCTCCGGCTGGCCCTCGACCCGGGCCCCGAGCTCAACCCCGTGGAGGGCGGTCCGTACCGGCGGGTCCTCGCGCTGCTGTCGCAGCCACTCGACGTGGACGCGGCGGCCGGCCTCGACCTCTCGGGCTGGCGGATCGCCTCGCACCTCGAGCTCCCACTGCAGGACGGCTCCACCTTCGTGGCCGACCGGGAGCGGCCGGTGGAGGCGGTGGTCTCGCAGCTCGACCCGCACCTGGTGGTGCTGGTCGCCCATGGCCCGTTGAACCCACACGCCGAGCTCACCGTGGACGCCCCCGGCGGGTTACCCCTGGCCGGCGGTGCGGCGCTTCCCCTGGTGGCGGAGCCGGTGGCCACGGACCCCGCGGCCATGCCCGGCGGCGCGGTGCGCGGGGTGGTCGTGGGGGCGGACGGGCTCCCGGTGCCCGGGGCCTCCGTCCAGCTCTACGAGCCCGCGTGGCTGTGCGACGTCACGGACCTGTGTTCCTGGGTCCCGGTCCTGGCTGACGAGACGGCCGCCGACGGCCAGGGGCGGTTCGTGCTCGACGCGGTGCGGTACCGCGAAGGCCTCGTCGATCCCCGGGGCGAGCCCTTCACCGTCCGGGCGGTGGACCCGGCCACCGGTCACGAGGCGCGCGCCTGGGGCCGGCTCACGGCCGACGGCGAGGTGTTGGACATGGCGGTCACCATGCTGGGCCGGGGTGACGTGGTGGGCACGCTGCGGCGCGAGGACGGCCACCCGCTGGCCGCCCCCGTGGTGGCCGCCCGGTCCGTGGCCCACCCCGACCAGGGTGGGTCGGTGGTGCCGGACCGATCCGGCCGCTTCCGCCTGCGCGACCTCCCGGTGGGGCCGGTGCAGATCGTCGCCCGGGACGGGGCGCTGGTCACCTACGCCACCGTCACCGTGCCGGGGCCCGGGCAGGAGGTCTCGGTGGACCTGGTGCTGCCCGCGGGTGCCCCCGCGCCCACCGGGGCGGTGGAGGGGGTGGTGCTCGACGGGGTCACCGGCGCGCCGGTGGGCGGCGCACGGGTCGTGGCGATCGCCTCGGCCGCCGGCGGCCCGGTGGACGTGACGGTGACCGCCGCCGACGGGTCGTTCGCGTTCTCCCGCCTTCCCGCGGGTCCGGCGCGGTTCGAGGCGTACCTGGGCTCCGGCCGCCCGGACGGGGTGGGTACGGCGGAGGTCGTGGCCGACAGCACGGTCACGGTGCAGGTGGTGCTCGGCCCCCCCCAGGAGGGCTCCGTGACGGGGACCGTGTACCGGCGTGCCGGTGGACAGCGCACGCCCGCCGGAGGCGTCTACGTCCTGGCCCGGCAGCTCGGTCTCTACGCCCTCACCGGCGCGGACGGCAGCTACCGGCTCGACGGGGTGCCGCTGGGTGACGTGAGCGTCGAGGCGGTGGACCCCGCCACGGGGGAGCGAGCGAGCCGCCTCGTCACCCTCACCGCCGCCGGCCAGGAGCTGGTCGTGGACCTCGAGCTGGGCCAGGCGGCCGGGGCGGTGGAGGGGTACGTGCTGGACCGCGACGGCCGGCCGGTCGCTGGGGCTCAGGTGGCGCTGGACCGGTTCACCGCCGGAGGCACGGTGAGCAGCGACGGCTCGGGCCACTTCAGGATCGACGGCGTGCCGCCCGGAACGCACGAGGTGCTGGCCCGGCACGGGGATCGCCATCTCGGCCGGACCGCCGCCACGGTGCTCTACGACGGCGACGTCGCTGCCGTCACCGTGACCGTTGGGGGCACCGTCTCCCTCACCGTCCGCGCGGTGGCCGCCACCGAGGGTGGTGGTACCGCCGATGTCGCGGCCACCTTCCGCTACCGGCGTCCCGGGGTGGATGCTTCCGGGCGGATCCGGCCGGTGCCCGAGGAGGGGTGGTACTCGTGCCCGGGTTCCGACGGCTGCTGGCTGGACGACCGGGGCCACGCGCACCTCGAGGACCTCCCGGAGGGGGTCGGCTCCCTCGCGGTGGTCGCCGAGAACCCGTTCTACGGTGCGGCCGGGCTCTCGGAGGAGCTGGATCCCTCGGACGACGGCCGGGAGCTGGTCATCGACTTCTCCGCCCCGGGCTCCGTGGAGGGCCGGGTGGTGGATGGCGTGAGCGGCCAGCCGGTGGAGGGGGCGGTGGTGGAGCTGTGGTGGCATGACGCGAGGGGCACCGGCGGGCAGGTGGACAGCGCGGTGACCGGAGCGGACGGCTCCTTCACCTTCGGCCTGGTTCCGGCCGGGTTCTTCGAGGTTCGCGCGCTGTGGACCCAGGGGGCCGAGGTCCGGGTCGGGTGGCGGGGCGGCACGGTCACCTCCGGTCAGGCCGTCGCCGGGGTGGAGGTGGTGCTCCGGCCCAACGGGGCCGCGGAGGGCAGCGTCGCCCTGTGCGGGGGTGGCCTGGCACCGGCCCAGCCCGGAGACACGGTCCACCTGGTGCTGGAGCCCTCGCTGGCGCCCCGCCCGTTCCACGATGGGACGCCGGAGCCGCCGCCGCTGGCACGTCGGGAGCTGGATCTTGACATCGGCTCCGGGGACGCCTCCTTCGCCTTCGCGGGCCTGGCCGCCGGGGTGTGGTCCCTCACCGCCTCGTCCCCCCTCCACGGGAGGGCGTACACCACCTTCTCGGTGGAGGGCGGCGGCGACCCGGTGGCCGTGGGCCAGCTCTGCCTGCTGCCCACCGGTTCCATCTCGGGCCGCGTGATCCTCCCCGAGACCGGCGAGGGGGTGGCCGGGGTCCCGGTCCAGCTCACCACCGAGGGGCCGTACGGGAACCCCGTGCTGGTGGCGGCGGCCACCACCGCCGGCGACGGTTCGTTCACGTTCCCGGATCTTCCCCTCCGCCGCGGGTACCGCGCCGGTACGCTGGATCCCGCCACCGGCCGTGGTGCCTTCAGCGATCCGGTGCGGCTGTGCCCTGCGGGCGACGCGGGGTTCGGTGACACGTGCGTACGGGACGCCCGGGTTGAGCTCGAGCTGGCCCCCCTGGGCACCGTGGAGGGCCGGCTGCTCACCGCGGACGGGACCGGCGTCGGGGGCGCGCCGGTGCGCCTCGAGGCCGAGGTGCTCCTCCTCGGGGAGGGTGGTGGCATCGAGAGCCGCACGGGGGAGCTGTGGGCCCAGACCGGAGCCGACGGCTCGTTCCGCTTCGACGGTGTCCCGGCCGGGCCCGTGACCGTGATCGGGTGGGACCCGGCCTCGCCGCTCCGGGCACGGGCCCACCTCCAGCTCGACCCGCTCACAGAGCCCGACACGTGGGTGGACCTGACCCTGCCGGCCACCGCGGACGTGGTCGCGGAGGTGACGGACCCCGCCGGGGCGCCCCTCGACGGTGGGCGGCCGGTGACGCTGCTGCTGCACCAGGATAGCCCCGGGTTCGGGGAGCCCTGGGGCGGTGGCGCGAGCCTCGACCGGCTGGCCTTCACGAGTCCCGCCTCCGTGGGGTGGGCGGTGGCGGGGAGGTACACCGTCACCGCCTGCGTGGGGACCTGCGCCTACGACGTGGACGAGCTGCGCGCCATCGGGGACCGCACCCGCCTCGCGGGCGACGAGCTCGGCGCGAGGCTCGAGACCTCGATGCCCGATCCCCCCGTGCCGGCCTCGGTGACCCTCCGGCTGGTCGCGCGCGCCGCCGCGCAGGTGACCGTCACCGACGGCGGCCAGCCCGTCTCCGGTGCCGAGGTGACGGTTGCCGGGTCCGGGTTCTACGGGCCGGTGCGGGTCGTCACCCAGACCCGCGAGCCAGGGGGAAGCACCGACCCCATCCCCGATCTGGGCGAGGGCACGTACACGGTCACCGCGGTGGCCACCGATACCTTCGGAAACCGGCGTCGCGGTGTGGCCGACCTCGTGATCCGTCCCGAGGACCACGGCGCCACGGTTCCGGTGACCGTGGCGCTGGAGGACGCGGTGGCGATCCACGCCGAGGTGCTGGCTGCCGACGGCACCCCGGCGGTGGGGGCCCTGGTGACCCTCCTGGAGCGGGGTGGGGCGGGGCGCCGGCTCCAGGGGGTGGTGGGCGCCGACGGCGCCCTCGACCTGCCCGCGGTGCCGCACGCCACCACGTTCCACCTGGAGGCGCTGGAGGCCGGTGGCGGCCCCGGTCGCTTCGCCCTGGACGGCATCGACACCGGTGCGGTGGCTCCGGGCGAGACCCTGGATCTGGGGACCCTCCGCCTCGACGACCGTGACCCCACCGCTGCTCTCGCCGATCCGCTCGACGGTGAGCAGGGCGTGGACCCCGCCGTCCATCCCGTGGTGCGGTTCGACGAGCTCGTGCGTCACGGGACTCTCGACGCCGGTGCGGTCATCCTGCGTCCGGAGGGTGGTGAGCCGCTGCCCGTCGCGCTCACCGTGGCGGACCGTCCCGACCCCGACGGGGACGGGCCGGCGGGCCCGTACACCGAGGTCACCCTGGACCCGGGGCTGCTCGAGAGCGACACCCTCTACCTCGTGGAGGTGGCGGGCGGGGTCGCGGATCTCGCCGGACGCACCCTCGGGTACCCCCGCCACTTCACCTTCCACACCGCCGACGTCACCCCGCCACGGGTCGCCGCCTCGGACCCCGCCGACGACCCCGGCGGCGTGCACCCGGTCGGCCCGGAGGTCACGCCCCACCTGGTGTTCTCCGAGCGGGTGGACGCGGCGACGCTCACGTCGGCCAACGTTCGGCTCCTCGATGGCGCGGGCACCCCGGTGGACGCTCCGCCGGTGCCGGACCTCGACGGCTTCGGCGTCACCCTCGAGCCCACATCTGCCCTGACACTGGACACCTTCTACACCATCCGCGTGGCCAACGTCGCCGACCTCTCCGGGAACACCATGAGCGGGGAGTGGACCGCCACGTTCCGCGTCCGCGATACCGAGCCTCCGGTGGCCACGCTGCTGCCGCCCCTCGAGGCAGCGGTGGAGGGCGACAGCTGGCGGGTGGGCGAGGGCCGCACGGTCACGCTGCGGGCCTCGGTGAGCTCCAACGACGCGGTGGACCGCGTCACCTTCACGCTCGATGGCCAATCACTGGGCGTCGGGACGCCCGATCCCGGCTCGGGTGAGTACCGCCTGGTGCTGGCCGACGGCCTGCCGCCGGGAACACCCCTCCTGGGCGTGACCGCGGTGGACGTCTCCGGCAACCCCTCCGTGCCCTCGGAGCACCTCCTCACGGTCACCGACGACGCGCCGCCGTCCGGGGAGGTCGGCGTCGCCCCCGCCGGTGACGTGCTGCCCAACCACGAGGTGACCGTCACCGTCACCGCCACCGACGACGTGGCCCTCGCCGAGGCGCGGGTCGAGCTCGGCGGCGTGCTCTCCGAGACCCGGCACCTGCCCCTCTCCGGGACCTCGGCCACCACCTCCACCACCGTGCGCCTGCCGTCCGGTGCCGCGGCCGGCGATTCGCTCCTGATCGCCGTCACCGTGGTGGACGACCTCGGCCAGGAGACGCCGCTCGCGCCGCACGCCGTGGGCGTCGCGGCCGACGCGCAGCCTCCCACCGCGACACGGGTGGCGCCCGCCCCGGGTTCCCGCATCACCTCGGGCGACCAGGTCGCGCTGGACTTCGAGCTCGCCGACGAGGTGGCGGTGAGCTCGGTGAACCTCGAGGTGGACGGCCGGTCCGTGGCCCTCACCCTGCAGGACGTGGTGCCACCGGGTGAGCTGTGGTCGGCGCATGCGGTGGGTTCGTGGACGGCGCCACCGGTGAACGCGCCCACCGACGTGCCGTGGACCCTCACCCTGGTCGATCCCGCCGGCAACGCGGGCGAGCTCACCGGCACCTTCCACGTCGAGCCGCGCGTCAACCCGGAGGCCCCGGTGGTCACCGTATCCTGCCCACGCGATGGCGATCCCGCGCTGGCCGGGCTCCCGCTCACCCTCTCGTTCCAGATCGAGGACGACGATCTCATCTACGGCTACGTGGCGCGGGTCGGGGACGAGGTGATCGGTTCCCAGGAGAACATCGACGCCACCTCGTTCTCCGGTGAGATCGCGTGGACGGTTCCGGCGGACGCCGGGAGCGGGGAGGCCTTCGAGATCGAGATCGAGGCGCAGGACTACGCCTCCAACGTGGGCACCGCCACCGTCACCGTGGTGGTCCCGGCGGCCGTGGTCCTCACCGGCGGCGGCACCCTCGACGCCTCGCACGACGGTCAGGACCTGGTGCTGGCCGACGGCACGTACACGGTTGCCGGTCCGGTCGCGCCGGCCTCCCTGATCCTCGCCCAGGGTACCGTGCTCACCGCACCGGCCGGCCAGGAGCTCGTGCTCCAGGTGGCCGGGCAGCTGCGCGTCGCGTGCGGCGCGCGGGTGGACGCGAGTGGGCTCGGGTACGGCGGTGGTACCGGTTCGCACCGGGAGGGGTACGCGCCGGACGGGGTGACGGGTGCGGGGGTGGACTTCGGCGGGAGTCACGGTGGCGAGGGTGTGGGTCACGAGTACCCGGGGCCCGCGGGAGAGGTGTACGGGAGCGTGTACGCGCCGGCGTACGGTGGGGGTGGTGGTTCGCAGCAGGTCGGAGATGGGCCCGCGGGTTCCGGTGGCGGGGTGGTGCGGCTGACGGCGGGCTCGGTGGTGCTGGAGGGCGAGGTGCGGGCGGTGGGTGAGGGTTCGGACGGAGGGTACGCGTCGCCCGGGGCGGGCGGGTCGGTGGTGATCGAGGCGGGGTCGTTGAGCGGTGGGGGCGTGGTGGACGTGTCGGGTGGGAGCGCGTGGTTCGCGGAGGACGGCGCGGGTGGTGGTGGTCGGGTGGCGGTGCTGGTGGACGATCTGACGGGGTTCGACGTCGGGTCGCAGGTGGTGGCGCGGGGTGGGGCGAAGGGCGAGAGCGCACCGCTGGGGTACGCGGGTGCGGGGACGGTGTACGTGCGGACGTCGGGCTCGACGTTCGGTGAGCTGATCGTGGACCAGGGGGTGAGCGACGGGAAGCCGGTGGCGCTGACGCCGTTGCCGGCGGTGGG
>CAYTTB010000057.1:15266-21081 GCA_964440565.1 uncultured Thermoanaerobaculia bacterium | reverse complement strand
GTCGCTAGCGCCGCGGACGTACCGCGCGATGTACTCCACCGCCTGGCGGGCGGTCTGGCGGGCGCTCGTGGCGAGCTCCATCCGGGTGGCGCTCCGGCGCATCGAGAACAGCACCTGGGCTGAGAACGTCAGCAGCACCACCACCAGGGTCATGTAGACCAGGAACTCGACCAGGCTGAAGCCCCGCTCACTTCCTGACGTACGCCACATAGCGCACCGCCCTCCGTCTCGGGTCGAACCCCACGTAGGCACGCGGGGTCGCGGTCACCTCGATCACCCAGCTGTCCGGGTTGCCCGTGGCGTCGCCGTCGAGGATCCTCACCGTGATCCGGTAGCGCGCGCCCGGCTCCATGACGCCGGCGCCGTCGGGCCCCCAGAACCCCCAGTACGGGTCGCTGTCCTTCTCGGGCAACGTGAGCGGGGCCATCGCCGCCGCGATGGGGAAGGTCATGCCGGTGTTGGCCGGCGAGAGGTTGGCCGGGACCGGGTTCGTGCTCCTCGCGATGGCGTCCGCCATGCGCACCGTCTCCACCACCTGCTGCGCCTTGAAGGCGAGCTCGCTTCGCGCCTCGGCGGCCCGGTCGGAGAGCAGCGCCGCCGAGAACACCTGCAGCACCCCCACCATGATCAGCATGAAGATGGCCAGGGCGAAGAGGATCTCGAGCAGGGTGAGGCCCCGTTCGCCGCGTGGATCTCGGTCTCGCCGCATCGCGCCTCCCCTTCAGTCCCGTATCCGGTACGTGCGTGCCGACCACACCGGGAAGACCGTCACCCGGTACACCTCGTACGGGGTGACGCTGCCGCTCTGCATCGCCTCCGCGGTGAGCTCGATGGCGCGGGGCTGGGTCGCCATCGTGCCGCCCTCGACCGCGCGGCCGAGGGGATCGCACGCCACCGAGGGGTACCCGTTCACCGTGGGCCACGCCACCGAGGTCACCACGATGCCGCGGGGCAGCGCGAGGGTGCGCAGCGGGGTGTTCGCCCCGTCGGGGACCATCACGAACAGCCGCGAGGCGGCGTCCCACCGCACCACCACCGTCTGGCCACGCTCGTTGGCGAGGTCCCGGGCGGCGGTGAGGAAGCTCGCGAGGTCGCGCGCCGCCGCGCGCAGCTCGGTCCGGACGCGCGGCCCCTGGACCGCGCTCGTGATCATCGCCGCGGCGAGCCCGAGCAGCACCAGCACCACCAGCGCCTCGATCAGGGTGAAGCCCGCGGCCCCTCGCCCGTGAGTTCGCGGTCTGCCTTCGCTCATCGGCCCATCTCCTCCGATCATGGTGGGGCCCCGGCCCCGCCGGGGCAAGGATCCGGGCCCGCTTTTCACACAGTTTTGACGTCGCCCCGCGACCACCCCGTCAGTTGGTGGGCCCCTCGCCGGCGTCGTCCACCTCCTGGCGGAGCTTCTCCAGCGAGGTCAGCCCCCCCCAGCGGGAGATGATCTCGGTCGCGTAGGCGGCGGCGGCGTCGGCCACCACGCGGATGGCGAGGTGGAGGGACTCCCGCGTCACGGTGGAGCCGAGCATCGAGTAGTCGTAGCAGACGTCCCCGTCCTCGTCGAGGGAGAAGGCACCGAAGAGCTGGTCGGCGTTGAGGCGCGCGAGGAAGGCTCCGAGCTCGGGGTCGGGCCGCTCCACGTCGCGGACCAGGTAGCAGCGGACGTTGAGCACCGCGTCGTCGTCGAGGGGGGTGACGAGGATGAGCACCACCACCCCCCGTTCCACGTGGAGGAAGGCGTTCCCGCCCCACCGGTAGTACCCCGAGGGACCGTACGCCTCCTCGAGCTCGCGGCGCACGAGCTCCAGCACCCTCTCCACCACGGGGTTGCTCCCGCCGCCCACGCCCGCCTCAGCCGTCCTCTCCGCCCTCGGCCTCGGCGTCCAGCGCCTCGAGCGCCTCGATGGCCCGCTCGAGATCGCGCACCGGCACCTGGACCTCCACGGTGGAGAGCTCGCCGAGGGTGGTGGCCAGCTGGTGGTCGTGGCGGGAGAGGACGCGGACCGCGAACCCCCTCTCGAGGAGGTACCCCTCCACGATCCGCGCCGCCACCTCGTCGCCCACCTCCTCCACCGTCACCCACTCGGTGGCGTCCCACTCCGCCACCGGCTCCGGAGGAAGCTCCGGGACGAGCCTCGCGCCGCAGTCGGCGCAGCGCGCCACGCCGTCCTCGTACTCGGTGCGGCAGGCGGGGCAGTACGGCATCACTCGAAGTCGAACAGCTCGCCCTCGAACACGTCCGAGAGCTGCCGCATCAGGGCGGAGGAGATCCCGGCCGTGATCCCGGCGAGGATCGCCGACCCCTTGGTCCGGCCCACCACGTACCCCACCAGGCCCACGCCGACGATGGAGGCCACCGGGTGGCGCCGCACCGTCTCCCGCCAGTCGATCTGCTCCGGGATCACCGCGTCGAGGATGGTGTCGGCGTCCAGGCGGCGCTTCTCCACCGCCGCCTCCTCCTCCACCACCTCCGGCTCCACCACGCCGCGTTCCATGCCGTCCTGCGCCATGCTCAGTCCCTCGGCCGGGTGAGGTACCCGAGCAGGAACCCGACCCCGAGCGCGATGAGCACGGAGCGGCCCGGGTTGGTGCGGATGTACTCGAGCACCTGGTCGCGCCGCTCGGGGTACCGCTCCTTCACCCTGGCGTACAGCTCCCGCGTCCGGGCGGCGAGCTGCTCGTACTGCTCCTGGCTCTTCGCGTACAGCGCCTCGGCCTGCTCGCGGGTCCTCGCCGCGGTGGCTGCGGCCCGCTCGCGCGCCTCCGCCATCGCCCGCTTCGCCTCGTCCAGGTACACCCTGGCCCGCTCGGCGGCCTCCCTGGCCCCCTCCTGCGCCTTCCCGTAGGCGTCGGCGAGGGCGTCCTTCGCCTTCCCCATCGCCTCCTGGGCCCTGGTCAGGGAGGCCTTCACCTGCTCGAGCGCCCGCTGCTGCTCCGGCGCCGCCGCCTCCTCGAGCGCCTCCTCGACGGTCTTGCCGGTGTCCTTCTCGGCCATGCTCCACCTCCGTTCCCGGAACACCCCTCGCTCTCGGTCTTCGAGGTCATTGTACTGCAGGCAGGCGCCGCTGCCCACCACGGCGGCGCGCCGGAGGTCGCCCTGCTACGATCGGCACCGGAGGCGCGCGTGGAGCTTCAGATCCTCGGGGCCGGAAGGTGCGTGACCGGTTCCAAGTACCTCCTGCGGTGGAAGCGGTTCGCGGCGCTCCTCGACTGCGGCCTGTTCCAGGGACCGGCCGAGAACCGACGCCGCAACTGGAGGCGCCTGCCGTACCCCGCCGCGGCCATCGACGCGGTGGTGCTGACCCACGCCCACATCGACCACACCGGCTACCTCCCGCGGCTGGTCCGTCAGGGGTACACGGGGCCGGTGTACTGCACGCCGCCCACCGCCGCGCTCCTCAGGGTCCTCCTCCCCGACGCCGCCCACCTCCAGGAAGAGGAGGCACGGTACGCCAACAAGGCCGGGTACTCCAAGCACCGGCCGGCGCTGCCGCTGTTCCGGCTCGCCGACGCCAGGGCAGCGCTGAAGCTGCTCGAGCCGGTGCCGTTCGGGGAGTGGATCGAGCTCCACCCGGGGATCCGGTTCCGCTACCACCGCCAGGGGCACATCCTCGGCGCGGCGGCGGTGGAGCTCGTGACCAAGGCCTCGGGTGGCAGGCGGCTCTCGATCTACTTCTCCGGCGACGTGGGCCGGTACGGCGTGCCGATCCTGAGACCTCCCGAGCCGTACCCCGGCTCGGACGTGCTGCTGGTGGAGTCCACCTACGGCGACCGGCTCCACTCTCCCGCCGACCCGCGCGCGGTGCTCGCGGCCGAGGTCGCGCGCGTCGTGGAAACCGGGGGCGTGCTCCTCATCCCGGCCTTCGCGGTGGACAGGACCCAGGAGGTCCTCTACCTGCTCTCGGAGCTCGCGAGCGACGGGGACATCCCGCAGCTTCCCATCTACCTGGACAGCCCGATGGGGATCCAGGCCACCGCGCTGTACTCCCGGTTCACCGACGAGCACGACGCCGAGATGCACGCGCACCTCACGGAGGACGACAACCCGATCCTGCCGCCGAACCTCACCGTGACCCCCACCTCCCGCGACTCCAGGCGGCTGAACGGCCTCTCCGGCCCCATGATCGTGATCTCGGCCTCGGGGATGGCCACCGGCGGGCGCATCCTCCATCACCTCAAGCTGCGCCTGCCCGATCCTGCCAACACCGTTCTCTTCGTCGGCTACCAGGCGCAGGGCACCAAGGGCCGGCGCCTGGTGGACGGCGACCGGGAGATCAAGATCCACGGCGAGTGGATCCCGGTCCGGGCGCGGGTGACGCAGATGTCGTGCCTGTCGGCGCACGCCGACCGGGGGGAGCTGCTGCTGTGGCTGAAGCGGCGCCAGCGCGACCCGGAACGGGTGCTCATCGTCCACGGCGAGCCGCCCGCGCAGGAGGCGCTCGCCGCACGCCTCGCGGAGGAGCTGGGATGGACGTGCGAGATCCCGGAGCTCGGGGAGCGCATCGCACTCTGACGGCGCCCCGCGTGGTGTGGCGTGTGATCCGTCACACCGTTCGCGGGATGCTCGCCGACCGGGGCCTGGACCGGGCGGCGGCGCTCGCGTACGTCACGCTGCTCTCGCTGGTGCCGGGGCTCGCCGCGGTGGCCGCCCTCGTCCGATCGGTGTTCTCCGCCCACGCCGAGGGGATCGTGGCCGTGGTGACCGCCATCCTCCCCTACACCACCGAGGCGGTGGAACGGACGCTCGCCGAGTTCACCGCCCGTGCCACGACGCTCGGGGGGATCTCGTTCCTGGTGTTCGCGGCGGTGGCGTTCCGGCTGTTTCTCGCCATCGAGGAGACGTTCAACGAGATCTGGGGGGTGTCGCGGCGGCGGCCGTTCCCGTCCCGGGTGTTCTCCTTCACGGTGGTACTGTTCTGGGGCCCGGTACTGCTGGGGCTGGGCTCCACCGCCCTGCTCTGGCTCGAGCGCCAGCCGTGGGCTCCGAGCGCGACCGCCCTCACCGCCGCGGCCCGCGTGGCGCTGCCTCTCGTCGCCTTCACCATGGTCTACTGGCTGGCCCCCAACACCCAGGTGCACCTGGCCTCCGCCGCGGTGGGCGGGGTCACGGCCAGCCTCGGCCTCACCGCCCTCCGCTGGGGTTTCGTGGCCTACCTCAGGGCGTTCCCCGACATCAACTTCATCTTCGGCTCCCTCGCCCTCGCCGTGATCTTCCTGATGTCGCTGTTCCTGCTGTGGGCGGTGGTGATCCTGGGCGCCGAGGTGTCGTACGTGGTGCAGAACCTGCCCGCGCTGGAGCGGGAGCCCGGCGAGCCCGGCGGTCCCCACCCCGACCCGGAGCTCGCCGGCGTGGCGATGCTGCTGCTGGCGTTCGAGCATCTCCGCTCCGCCACACCGGCCACGCTGGACCGGCTGGCGGCGCGCCTCGGCGTCGCCCACCGGTACGCGCGGGAGCTCGCCGATCGGCTGGTGGCGGCGCGGCTCCTCGCCCTCACCGGTGCGGAGCGCGACCACCTGGTCCCCACCGCGGACGCCGAGCGCCTGACCCTGGGGCAGGTGGTGGAACGGCTCGGCGGCCCCGCGCGGCGGCCCCCGCCGGGGATCGCCGAGGCGGCCTGGTCACGGCGGCTGCGCGAGCTGTTCTCGGCCGCCGACCGGGCCCGGGTGGAGGCACTGGGCACCGCCCGCCTCGCCGAGCTGCTCGGCCGAGAGGACGCCGGGACGTGAAGGGGGCGGCCCCGCGGCCGCCCCCGGTCTCCCCCCGGCCGCCCCCCGGTCACGCCCTCTCGGCGTCCTCCCCGGCCTCCGCGGGCGCGTCCTCCGC
>CAYTTB010000057.1:0-15166 GCA_964440565.1 uncultured Thermoanaerobaculia bacterium | reverse complement strand
TCCGCCTCCGGCTCCACCTCGGTCGAGGCCTCCTCCGCCTCCGGCGCGGCCTCGGCCTCGGCCCGTCCCTTCCGGCGTCCGCCGAGCATGGAGCGGGCACGGTCCATCAGCGAGGGCCTGCCGCCCCCCTTCTCGCCACCCTCGACGCCCTTCTCGAGCTCGAAGTCCACGAACTCGATGACGGCCATCTCCGCCCCGTCGCCGCGACGGTGACCGAGCCGGACGATCCGGGTGTACCCACCCGGTCGGTCCATGAAGCGGGGGGCGATCTCGTCGAACAGCCGCCGCACCACCGCCTTGTCCGGGACCATCCTGAGCACCCGGCGGCGGTTGGCGAGGGTCCCGGTACGGGCCAGGGTCACCATCCGCTCGGCCAGCGGGCGGAGCTCCTTGGCCTTCGCCACCGTGGTCACGATCCGCTCGTGGCGAAAGAGCTGCGTGAGCTGGTTGCGGAACAGCGCACGGCGGTGCGCCGTGGTGCGTCCAAGCTTGCGTCCGTGCACTCGATGTCGCATGGCCTGCTCCTCACTCGCCGGGATCGAGCTCGAGCCCGAAGCCGAGCCCCAGCTCCTCCAGCTTCTCCTTGACCTCCTTCAGCGACCGCTCCCCGAAGTTGCGGATCTCGAGCATCTGCCTCTCGGTTCGCGTCACGAGGTCGCGGATGGTGTGGATCTCCGCGTTCTTGAGGGCGTTGAGCGCCCGGATCGAGAGGCCGAGGAACTCGATCTCCCGGTCCAGCAGGGCCGGCTCCTGGGCGGGCTCCCCCGCCGGCCGCTCGCCCTCCTCGACCGGCACCAGCCCGGCGTACAGGTCCATGTGCCCCTGCACGAGCCGTGCCGCCTGGCTGACCGCCTGCTCCGGCGTGATCGACCCGTCGGTCCACACCTCCACCACCAGCCGCTCGTAGGTGGTCACGCGGCCGAGCCGGGCCGCCTCGACCCGGAAGTTCGCCTTCGTCACCGGCGAGTGGGCCGAGTCGATGGGAATGAACCCCACGTCGAGGTCGTCGGTCTGGTTGTCCTCGGCCGGCACGTACCCGCGGCCGGGGGCCACGCGTACCGTCATGCGCAGCTCCCCGTCCTCGGAGAGCGTGGCGATGTGCGCCTCGGGGTTCACCACCGCGATGCGGTGGGTGGTCGCGAAGGCTCCCGCCGTGACCTCGCCCGGACCCCTGGCCTCGAGGGCGAGGAACACGGGCTCGGTCCCCTCGAGCCGCCACGACACCTGCTTCAGGTTGAGGATGATGTCCGTGACGTCCTCCACCACGCCCGGGACGACCGAGAACTCGTGATCCACGCCCTCGATCTTGATCGCCGTCACCGCCGCGCCGCGGATCGAGGAGAGGAGGGCCCGCCGGAGGGCGTTCCCGACCGTGGTCCCCCACCCCCGCTCGAACGGCTGGGCCACGAACCGGGCGAAGGTGTCGGTCCGGGTCTCCGCATCGATCTCGACCCGCTCGGGTCGCTGGAACTCATGCCAGATCATGCTGCCTCCGCGTTCTCCACCGTCGGAAGCGGCGCCGGCTCACGCCGGCCTCCGGCCGGCGGCGGGCCGCTCCACGGCCGTTACCTCGAGTAGAGCTCGACGATGAGCTGCTCCTGGACCGGGATCCGGATGTCCTCCCGGGTGGGCATCTCCACCACCTTGCCGGTGAAGGTGTCCGCATCGAGCTCGAGCCACGCCGGGATGCCGCGCCCCTGGGCGAACTCCATCGCCTCCCGGATGAAGGTGTTCTTGCGGCTCTTCTCGCGCACCGAGATCTCCATCCCCGGCTTCACCCGGAACGACGGGATGTCCACCTTCCGCCCGTCCACCCGGATGTGCCCGTGACGCACCAGCTGACGGGCCTGCGCCCGCGAGGTGGCGAACCCCAGCTGGTAGACCACGTTGTCGAGCCGGAGCTCGAGCAGCTGCAGCAGGTTGTCGCCGGTGACGCCACGGCGGCGGGCCGCCTCGGTGAAGGTGCGCCGGAACTGCCGCTCCAGGAGCCCGTACACCCGGCGCAGCTTCTGCTTCTCCCGCAGCTGCAGGCCGTACGCCTGCACCTTGCGGCGACGTGCGCCGTGCTGGCCGGGCGGCACGTTCCGCCGCTCGATGGCGCACTTCTCCTTGTAGCACCGCTCCCCCTTGAGGAAGAGCTTCATCCCCTCTCGCCGACACAGACGACACACAGGTCCACGGTAACGGGCCACGGCTTACTCCTTCTCCACGTCGATCACACCCGGCGGCGCTTCGGCGGCCGGCACCCGTTGTGGGGGATCGGGGTCACGTCCCTGATGCTGGTGATCCTGAGGCCCGCGGCGGCCACCGCGCGGATGGCGGACTCGCGGCCCGGCCCGGGCCCCTTGACCCGCACGTCCACCGAGCGGACGCCATGCTCCTGGGCCTGCTGCGCGGCGTCGCGGGCCGCGAGCTGGGCGGCGTACGGCGTGCCCTTGCGGGAGCCCTTGTAGCCGATGCGGCCGCCCGACGACCAGCAGATCGTGTTGCCGTTGGGCTCGGTGAAGGTCACGATCGTGTTGTTGAACGTCGCATGGATGTGCGCCACCGCGTGCGGCACGTTCTTGCGCTCGCGGCGCGGCTTGCGGCTCCTCTTCCGGTCCTTGGCCATCTACGCTCCCCCGCTCACTTCTTGCCCGGGCGCTTCTTGCTCGCCACCGCCTGCCGGCGCGGACCCTTCCGGGTGCGCGCGTTGGTGTGGGTCCGCTGGCCGCGCACCGGCAGCCCGCGCCGGTGCCGGAGGCCCCGGTAGCAGCCGATCTCGATCAGCCGCTTGATGTTCATGGCCACCTCCTTGCGGAGGTCGCCCTCGACCCGCCCCTCCTCCTGGATGACGCGCTGGATGCGCATCACCTCGTCCTCGGACAGGTCCTTCACCTTGATCCCTTCCTCCACCCCGGCCTTCTCGAGGATCTTCCTGGCGCGCGAGCGCCCGATCCCGTAGATGTAGGTCAGGCCGATCTCCACCCGCTTGTTCGCCGGCAGGTCAACACCCGCGATTCGTGCCACGTCGCGCCTCCTCGCTCAGCCTTGCCGCTGCTTGTGCTTCGGGTTCTCGCAGATCACCCGCACCACGCCCTTGCGGCGGATGACCTTGCACTTCGCGCACATCCTGCGGACCGACGGTCGAACCTTCATCGCCGCCTCCTCACTTGTACCGGTACACGATCCGCCCCCGCGTCAGGTCGTAGGGGGAAAGCTCCACCAGCACCTTGTCCCCGGGAAGGATGCGGATGAAGTGCTTGCGCATCTTTCCCGAGATGTGGGCCAGCACCTCGTGACCGTTCTCGAGCTCTACCCGGAACATCGCGTTGGGCAGAGGCTCCACCACGGTCGCCATCACCTCGATCGCCTCTTCCTTGGCCATTCACGACTCCCCGACGCCGAGCACCCAGGGTCCGTCCTCGGTCACGGCAACCGAGAACTCGAAATGGGCAGCGAGTTTACCGTCTTCGGTCCGCGCTGTCCACCCGTCCTCGTCGATCCGGACGCCCCAGCTCCCCTGCGTGATCATGGGCTCGATGGCGAGCACCAGGCCCGGCCTGAGCTCCAGGCCCGTACCGGGGGTGCCGTAGTTCGGCACCTGGGGCTCCTCGTGCAGCGCCTTCCCGATCCCGTGGCCCACGAAGTCCCGCACCACCCCGAATCCGGCCGACTCGGCGCACCGCTGCACGGCGGCGCCCACGTCACCCAGGCGGCGGCCGGGACGCATCTCGGCCACCGCCTCCTCGAGGCACCGCCGGGTGACCTCGACCAGACGGCGCGCCTCCCCGCCGACCTCGCCGATGGGGAGGGTGACCGCGGCGTCTCCGTAGTATCCATCGAGAACGACACCGCAGTCAACCGAGAGCAGGTCGCCCGCCTCGAGCCGCTGCTTCCGGCTCGGGATCCCGTGCACGATCACGTCGTTGATGGAGGTGCACAGCGTGGCCGGGAAGCCGCGGTACCCCTTGAACGCCGGCCGCGCGCCCTGGCTCAGGATGTACGCCTCGGCGAGCTCGTCGAGCTCGGCGGTGGTGACGCCCGGCCGGGCGGCCTCCGTCACCCGGCGCAGCGCCCCGTGCACCACGGCGTTGGCCCGGTGCATCGTCTCGAGCTCGGCGCGCGACTTCAGCACGATCATCCGGCCACCGACCCCAGGGCGGCGAGGATCGCCTCGGTCACCTCGGCCACCGGACGGTCGCCCGCGATCTCCGTGAGCAGCCCACGCGAGCGGTACAGCTCCACCAGCGGCTCCGTCTTCGCGCGGTAGACGCGGAGCCGCTCCCGGACCACCTCCTCGCGGTCGTCCGGCCGCTGCTGGAGCTCGACGCCGCAGTCGTCGCAGGTGCGGCCGTCCCTCGGCGGGGCACTCTCCAGGTGGTAGACGCGCCCACACCGGGGGCAGCTGCGGCGGCCCGCCATGCGGCGCACGATCACCTCGTCGGGCACGCCGATGAGGATCACGCGTTCCAGCGTCCGGCCCAGCTCCGCGAGGATGTCGTCGAGGATCGCGGCCTGCTCCACGGTCCGCGGGTACCCGTCGAGAATAAAACCGCGGGCGCAGTCGTCGCGGTCGAGCCGGTGGAGGATGATCCCCGCCACCAGCTTGTCCGGGACGAGGTCGCCCCGCTCCATGATCGCCGCCACCTCGCGCCCCAGTGGGGTCCCCCGGCGGACCTCCTCGCGCAGGATGTCGCCGGTGGAGATGTGCGGGATCCGGTACCGCTCGGCGAGCACCTTCGCCTGCGTGCCCTTGCCCGAGCCCGGCGGCCCCAGCAGCACCAGGTTGAGGGCCCGGAACGCTGCAGCGCTCATCCTCGCCTCCCGCGCACGCGGCCGCGCCGCATGAACCCGTCGTAGTGGCGCATCACCAGCTGCGACTCGATCTGCTGGACCGTGTCCATGGCCACGCCCACGACGATCAGCAGCGACGTGCCGCCGAAGTAGAACTTGACCCCGAGGCCCTCGGTGAACCACCGCGGCAGGACCGCGTCGAGGGTGGGGCCGATCACCGGGATGGTGGCCACCTTGAAGCCGGCGATGAGGATCTCCGGCAGGATGGCCACGAGCGCCAGGTAGACCGCGCCCACCAGCGTGATCCGGGTGAGCACCCGGTCGATGAACTCCGCGGTGGGCCGGCCCGGCCTGATCCCCGGGATGAACCCGCCGAACTTGCGCATGTTGTCGGCGGTGTCCTCGGGGTTGAAGATGATCGAGGTGTAGAAGTAGCAGAAGAAGATGATGGACGCGAAGTAGAACAGGTTATAGAGCGGCTCGCCCCACGCCAGCGCCGCGGTGAGCTTCTTCAGCCACGGGTGCTCGATCATCTGACCCAGCGTCTGCGGGAACGACATGATCGAGGCGGCGAAGATGACCGGGATCACGCCCCCGGTGTTGAGCCGGAGCGGAAGGTACGTGCTCTGGCCACCGTACACCCGCCGTCCCACCACGCGCTTGGCGTACTGGATCGGGATGCGGCGCTGGGCCCGCTCCATGAAGACGATGGCCGCCACCACCAGCACCATGAAAACGACCAGGATCACGACCGTCAGGACGCTCAGCGAGCCGGTCTTGATGTCGGTCACGGTGTTGAGGATCGCCCGAGGCAGGCCGACCACGATGCCGGCGAAGATGATGAGCGAGATCCCGTTGCCGATCCCGCGTTCGGTGATCTGCTCGCCCAGCCACATCACGAACGCCGTGCCCGTGGTGAGCGTGAGCACCGTCATCAGGCGGAACCCCCAGCCGGGGTGGGGCACGAGCGCCGCCCCGCCGGGAGCCGTGGTGCGCTCGAGGAAGAACGAGATGCCCAGTGACTGGATGATGGAGAGCAGCACCGTCCCGTAGCGGGTGTACTGGGTGATCTTGCGCCGGCCCAGCTCGCCCTCCTTGGACAGCTTCTCGAGGTACGGCCAGACCACCGTGAGCAGCTGCAGGATGATGGAGGCGGAGATGTACGGCATGATCCCCAGGGCGAACACGGTCATCCGCCCCAGCGCACCGCCCGAGAACAGGTTCAGGAATCCGAGCACGGTCCCCTTCGCGGCCTCCGTGAACTCGGCGATGGCCTGCGGGTCCACCCCCGGGGTGGGGATGAAGGCGCCCAGCCGGTAGACCCCGAGGAGGGCGAAGGTGAAGACGATCCGCTTGCGGAGGTCCGGGATGGCGAAGATGTTGCGGAAGCTCTCGATCACTGCACCACCTCGCACCGCCCGCCCGCGACCTCGATCTTGGCCCGGGCCGCCCTGGAGAACTTGTGCGCCGCCACCACCAGCTTCTTGCTCAGGTCACCGTCCGACAGCACCTTCACCGGGCCGCCGTTCTTCTTCACCAGGCGCCTCTCCACCAGCGCCTCGAAGGTCACCCGGTCGCCGTCGGCGAACCGCTCCTCGAGGTCGGCGAGGTGCACGATCTGGTAGCGGACCTTGAAGATGTTGGTGAACCCACGCTTGGGGATGCGGCGGACGAGCGGCATCTGGCCGCCCTCGAACCCGAACCGCCGCGAGTAGCCGCTGCGGGACTTCTGCCCCTTGTGCCCGCGCCCCGCGGTCTTGCCCAGGCCCGATCCGGGCCCGCGGCCCACCCGCTTGCGCTGGCGCTTCGCCCCTCTGGCCGGTCGAAGGTCGTGGAGCTCCATCTCAGGCCTCCTCCTCGCGCGCCTCCACCAGGTAGGACACCTTGTCCACCATGCCGCGGATGCACGGGTCGTTGGGCCGCACCACGGTGCGTCCCACGCGCCCCAGGCCCAGCCCCTTCAGGATCCGGCGGTGGTGCCGCCGGACGCCCGCGAGGCCGCGGACCTGGGTGATCCTCAGGACGGTCTTGGCTGCCTTCTTCTTCGCGCTCATGACGCCTCACCCTCCGCCGCCTCGGCCGCGGACGCCTCCGCCTCGGGGGCGGCCCCGTCCCCGGCGGCCTCGGCCTCCGGCGCCACCGCGCCCTCCGCGGCCGGCGCCTCGAGGCCGCGCTCGCGCGCCACGCGCTCGGCGGTCATCAGCCGCTCGAGCCCGTCGAACACGGCCCGCACCACGTTGAACGGGTTCCGGCTGCCCACGATCTTGGTGAGCACGTCCTGGATCCCGGCGGACTCCATCACCGCACGGACGCCGCCGCCGGCGATGACGCCGGTACCCGGGGCCGCCGGCTTGAGCAGCACCCTGGTGGCGCCCCACCTCCCCCAGATCTCGTGGGGGATGGTGCCGCCCACCATCGGCACCCGGATCATGCTGCGCTTGGCCTGCTCCATCGCCTTCTGGATGGCGGCGGGCACCTCGCGCGCCTTGCCGGTCCCGAAGCCGACCTGGCCCTGCCCGTCCCCGGCCACCACGACGGCCGAGAACGAGAAGTTCTTGCCGCCCTTGACCACCTTGGCGACGCGGTTGATGTGAACGACGGTCTCGACGAACTCGGTCTCGCGATCGATCATGGCGACCCCTAGAACTTCAGCCCGGCTTCGCGGGCGGCCTCGGCCACGGCCTTCACCACGCCGTGGTACGGGAAGCCGCCCCGGTCGAACACAACGGTCTCGATCCCCTTCGCCAGCGCGCGCTCGGCGATGGCCCGCCCGACGGCCGTTCCGGCCTCACGGTTGCCGGTGTGGCCGAGGTCTCCGGCCAGCCCCTTCTCGAGGGTCGAGGCGGCCACGAGCGTGACCCCGCGCTGGTCGTCGATGACCTGGGCGTAGACATGCCTGAGGCTCCGGTACACCGCGAGGCGGGGACGCTCCGCGGTGCCGGTGACGATGTGGCGGTACCGCCGCTTGATGCGCGCACGTCTTCCCCTGCGATCCAACTTCCGGCTCATGCCTTCGCCCCCTGCTTTCCGGCCTTGCGCACGATGTGCTCGTCCACGTAGCGGACGCCCTTGCCCTTGTACGGCTCGGGCGGCCTGAGCGCCCGGATCTCCGCCGCGACCTGGCCCACCCGCTGGCGGTCGATGCCGCTCACGGTCACCCGGCCGGCCTTCGGGTCCACGTCGATCTGGATCCCCTCCGGCTCCGGGTACTCGATGGGATGGGAGTACCCGAGGTTGAACACCACCGTCGTGCCCTTCTTCTCGGCCCGGTACCCGATGCCGACGATCTCGAGCTCCTTCTTCCAGCCCTCGGCGACGCCGGTGACGGCGTTGGCGAGCAGCGCCCGCACCAGCCCGTGAAAGGCGCGGGTCTGGCGCTCCTCGTTCTCCCGCTCCACGAACACGGTGCGGTCCTCCACCCGGGCGGTGATGCCGGGCATCAGGTTCACCAGCAGCGAGCCCCTGGGGCCCTTCACCCGGACCACCCCGTTGCCCACGTTCACCTCGACGCCCTCGGGCAGCGGGATCGGCTTCCTTCCGACGCGCGACATGGTCCCCTCCCTACCAGATCTCGCACAGCACCTCGCCGCCGGTGCCGAGGCGCCTCGCCTGGGCGTCGGTGAGGATGCCGCGGTTGGTGGAGACGATGGCGATGCCGAGCCCGCCCAGCACCTCGGGCAGCTCCCTGGCGCCCCGGTACACCCTCCGGCCGGGCTTGGAGACCCGCTTCAGCCCGTGGATCACCGGCTCGCCGTCCTCCGTGTACTTGAGGTAGATCCGGATGATCCCCTGGGGCCCCTCCTCGATCACCTTGAACGTGCGAATGAACCCCTCCTGCTTGAGGATCTTCGCGATCTCGAGCTTGATCCTCGAGGCCGGCACGTCGGTGCGGTCGTGGCGCACCAGGGTCGCGTTCCGGATCCGCGTCAGCATGTCCGCAATGGGATCTGTCATCGTCATGGCTCGACCTCACCAGCTCGCCTTCACCACGCCCGGGAGGTACCCCTCGAGCGCCAGCTTGCGGAAGCACACCCGGCACAGCTGGAACTTCCTCATGTACCCGCGCGGCCGACCGCACAGGCGGCACCGGTTGCGGTGGCGCACCCGGAACTTCGGCTTCCTCTGCGACTTCGCGATCAACGCCTTGCGTGCCACGGTCCCTCCTATTGACGTGCGAACGGCATGCCCAGGCCGGCCAGCAGCGCCCGTGCCTGGTCGTCCGTGGGCGCGGTGGTGGTGAGCGTGACGTTCATGCCCATCGTGCCCTCGACCTTCTGGTAGTCCACCTCGGGGAAGATCAGGATGTCGCGGATCCCCAGCGTGTAGTTGCCCCGCCCATCGAAGGCGTTCGGGCTCACGCCGCGGAAGTCGCGCACCCGGGGCAGCGCGATGGAGATCAGGCGGTCGAGGAACTCGTACATCCGCTCGCGCCGGAGCGTCACCTTCACCCCCACCGGCATCCCCGCACGGATCTTGAAGGCCGCGATGGACTTGCGGGCGGGCCGGACGATCGGCCGCTGACCCGTGATGAGTGCCAGCTGCTCCATCGCGGTCTCCAGGAGCTTCGCGTTCCGCGAGGCCTCGCCCACGCCGATGTTGCAGGTGATCTTCTGAAGCCGCGGCACCTGCATCGGGTTGGTGAGCCCGAACTCCTTGACGAGCTGCGGGACCACCTCGTTCCTGTACTTCTCGAGCAAGCGCGCCATCGTCCCTCCTAACGGTCGAGAATCGCGCCGTCGACCTTGGCGACCCGCACCTTGCGGCCGTCCTCGAGGAACGTGTATCCGACCCGGGTCGGACGACCGCTCTCCGGCGAGATCACCATCACGTTGGACACGTGGATCGGGGCCTCGCGCTCCACGATCCCACCCTGGATGTTGCGCGACGGGTTGGGCCGGGTATGGCGCTTGATGAAGTTCACGCCCTCCACCACCACCCGCTCGCGCCTGGGGTCCACGCGGAGCACCCTGCCCCGCTTGCCCTTGTCCTTGCCGGCGATGACCAGCACCTCGTCGCCCTTCTTCACCTTGAGCTTGCGTCGCATGACCACCTCCTACAGCACCTCGGGCGCGAGGGACACGATCTTCATGAACCGCTTCTCGCGGAGCTCACGGGCCACGGGCCCGAACACGCGCGTGCCCAGCGGCTCGCGCGACGCGTTGATGAGCACCGCCGCGTTCTCGTCGAACCGGATGTAGGAGCCGTCGGGACGGCGGGTGCGCGCGCGGGTGCGCACGATCACCGCCCGCACCACCGACCCCTTCTTGATGTCGGAGTCCGGCGCGGCCTCCTTCACCGAGCAGACCACCACGTCGCCGAGCCCCGCGTACCGGGGGGCCGACGACCCGCCCAGCTGGCGGATGGCCATCAGCTTGCGCGCGCCGGAGTTGTCCGCCACGTTGAGGATGGTTCCCATCTGGATCATGGCAGCCCCCCTACTGCGCGCGCTCGATGATGCGCCGCACGCGCCACCGCTTGCGCCGGGACAGCGGCCGGCACTCCTCGATGAGCACCCGGTCGCCCACGTTGCACGCGTTCTCCTCGTCGTGCGCCATGAACTTGGTCGTGGAGCGCACGAACTTGTGGTAGAGCGGGTGCATCACGAAGTTCTCCACCTTCACCACCACCGTCTTGTCCGGCGCGTTGGAGGTGACCACACCCACACGGGTCGCCTTGCGTCCGCTCATACGGCCCCCCTCGCGAGACGCCGCTCGCGCATCACCGTCAGCACGCGCGCGATGTCCCTGCGCACCGCGCGGATCTTGCCCGGGTTCTCGATCTGCCCGGTGGACTTCTGGAACCGGAGCTTGAACAGCTGCTCCTCGAGCTCCTCCAGCGTCCGCTGGAGCTCCTCGTCCGAACGCTCACGCAGCTCGCTGGCCTTCATGGCGACTCACTCCTCGTGATGAACCGGGTCTTCACCGGCAGCTTGTGGGCGGCGAGCCGCATCGCCTCGCGCGCCACGTGCTCGGGCACGCCCTCCATCTCGTAGAGGATGCGCGCCGGCTTCACCACCGCCACCCACTCCTCGACGTTCCCCTTGCCCTTCCCCATCCGGGTCTCGAGCGGCTTCTTGGTGACCGGCTTGTCGGGGAAGATCCGGATCCAGATCTTGCCGCCGCGCTTGACGTGCCGGGTCATGGCGACACGGGCCGCCTCGATCTGCCGGGCGGTGATCCATCCGGCCTCCAGCGCCTGCAGCGCGTAGTCTCCGAACGCGATGGTGCTGCCGCGCCGCGCCACCCCCTTGCGGCGCCCCCGCTGCTGCTTGCGGTACTTGACCTTCTTGGGCATCAACATGGCGAACCTCCTACAGGTGGCGGCGGAAGCTGCGGGAGCGGTGCCGCTCGCCGCGGTAGACCCAGACCTTGACCCCGATGACGCCGTAGGTGGTGTACGCCTCGGCGAAGCCGTAGTCGATGTCCGCCTTGAGGGTGTGCAGCGGCAGCCGGCCCGCCTGGTACCACTCCGAGCGCGCGATCTCGGCGCCGTTGAGCCGTCCCGAGACCTTGATCTTCACCCCCTGGGCGCCGAACCGGAGCGCGTTCTCCTGCGCCCGCCGCATCGCCCGCCGGAACGCGATCCGGCGCTCCAGCTGGCGCGCCACGTTCTCGGCGATGAGCTGGGCGTCGATCTCGGGGCGCTGGATCTCCTGGATGTTGATGTGGATGTCCTGCCCGTAGCGCTTGACGAGATCGTCGCGCAGCGCGTCCACCTTGGACCCCTTGGGGCCGATGATGATCCCGGGCCGGCCCGAGAAGATGTTGATCCGGAGCTTGTTGGCGGTGCGCTCGATGTCGATCTCGCTGACCGCGGCGTTGGCCAGGCGCTGCTTCAGCTCGCGCCGGAGCTCGAGGTCCTCGTGCAGCAGCTCGGCGTAGCTCGCCCCCTCCGCGTACCAGCGCGAGCGCCAGGTCTTGTTGTAGCCGAGCCGGAAACCGTACGGATGCGTCTTCTGACCCACTGCCGCCTCCTCAGCCTTCCCGGACCGCGAGGTCCACCGTGATGTGGCACATCCGCTTCAGGATCCGGTGCCAGCGGACCCACTTCGAGGCGGGGCGTCCCCGCTTCAGGCGCGGCCCGTCGTCCACCGCGATCCGCTCCACGTACACCCGCTCGCGGTCCACGCCCGGGTTGCTCTGCTCGAGGTTCGCCAGCGCCGACTGGATCAGCTTCGCCAGGTCGCGCGCGGCGTACTTGTTCGAGAGCTCGAGCGTCCGGAGCGCCCCGTCCACCGTCTGCCCCCGCACCATGTCGGCGACGAGGCGGACCTTGCGCGGCGACCTTCGATAGTACCGCAGACGAGCTCGTGCGTGCATCGTCACTCCCCCCTCACCGGGCGCCCTTTTCCTTCTTGCCGCCGTGGCCGCGGAAGGTGCGGGTGGGGGCGAACTCGCCCAGCTTGTGCCCCACCATGTTCTCGGTGATGTACACCGGAACGAACTTCCTCCCGTTGTGCACCGCGATGGTGTGGCCCACCATCGCCGGCACGATGGTGGAGCGCCGCGACCAGGTCCTGATCACCTGCCGCCGGCCCTCGGCGTTGAGCGCCTCCACCTTCTTCATCAGGTGGTCGTCCACGAACGGTCCCTTGCGGATGGATCGAGCCATGCTCCCTCTCCTACTTCCGTCGCGACACGATCAGCCGGTCGGAGGGCTTGCGGCCGCGGGTCTTGTACCCCTTGGTGGGCCAGCCCCACGGCGACACCGGGTGACGGCCCTTGTTGCGGCCCTCGCCGCCACCGTGCGGGTGGTCCACCGGGTTCATGGCGGTGCCGCGGGTCTGGGGGCGGATGCCGAGCCAGCGCGAGCGCCCGGCCTTGCCGAGGCTGATGTTCATGTGATCCGGGTTCGAGACCTGGCCGATGGTGGCCATGCAGGTGGCGAGCACCATCCGCATCTCGCCCGAGGGCAGCCTCAGGGTCGCGTACCGGCCCTCCTTCGCGACCAGCTGCGCCGCCGTCCCCGCGGCCCGCACCATCTGCCCGCCCTTGCCGGGCTTGAGCTCGATGTTGTGCACGAGGGTGCCGAGCGGGATGTTCGCGAGCGGCATGGCGTTGCCCGGCCGAACCTCGACCCGCTCCCCGGCCACGACCGTGTCGCCCACCTTGAGCCCCTGGGGGGCCAGGATGTACCGCTTGTCGCCGTCGGCGTAGTGGAGCAGGGCGATGAACGCGGTGCGGTTGGGATCGTACTCGATGGTGGCGACCCTGGCCGGCACGCCCGGCTTGTTCCGCCTGAAGTCGATGATCCGGTAGCGCCGCTTGTGCCCGCCGCCGCGGTGACGCGAGGTGATGTGCCCCTCGTTGTTGCGGCCGCACGAGCGCTTCTTCCCCTGGGTGAGGGGCTTGTAGGGCTTCGACGCCGTCAGCTCGGAGAAGTCGAGCGTGGTGACGAACCGTCGCCCCGGCGAGGTCGGCTTGTACTGCTTGATACCCATCGCGGCCTCCTCACACGCCCTCGAAGAACTCCGGCGGGGTCTCGCCGGGCTTCAGCTTCACGTACGCCTTGCGGATGGTCGGCCGGTGGCCGATGACGCGCCCCCACCGCTTGATGGGCTTGCCCTTGCGGTTGACCACGCGCACCTCGGCGACCCGAACCCCGAACAGCTCCTCCACCGCCTTCCTGATCTCGATCTTGTTGGCGCGGCGGTCCACCTCGAAGCAGATGACGTTGGCGGCCTCCTGCAGGAGCGTCCCCTTCTCGGTGATGAGCGGACGGCGGATGATCTCCCGGGCCTTCATGCCAGCACCTCCGCGAGCGTCCGGACCGCCTGCTGCGAGGCCACGATCCAGCGGTGGTTCAGCACCTCGTAGGCGTTGAGTGAACGGGCGTCCAGCGCCTTCACCTCGGGCCGGTTACGGCTGGCGAGGAACAGGTTCAGGTTCTCCAGCCCGTCCACCAGCAGCACCTTCTCGCCCTCGAGGCCGAGCGCACCGATCCGCTCCACGAACGCCCGGGTCTTGGGCTCGGGCAGCTCCATCGAGTCGAGCACCACCAGGCGGCCCTCGGCGACGCGCTGCGACAGCGCCCCGGCCAGCGCGGCCCGCTTCGCCTTCTTGTTCACCTTCATCGCGTAGGAGCGGGGGCGCGGGCCGTGCACGGTGCCGCCGTGGCGCCACAGCGGCGAGCGGCGGGAGCCCGCTCGCGCGCGCCCCGTCCCCTTCTGCCGCCAGGGCTTGGCGCCGGAGCCCTTCACCTCGCCGCGGGTCTTGGTCTTGTGCGTGCCGCGGCGCAGGCTCGCGAGGTAGGCGCGCACCACCTCCCAGACGAGGTGGGGGTTCACCTCGCGGGCGAAGACGGTCTCGGGGACCTCGATCTCCCCGACGACCTCACCATCCCAGTTGCGAACCTCGAGCTTCATCGCAGCCTCCCTCACGACGCCTTGATGATGCGGACGTAGGCGTTGCGAGCGCCGGGCACGCCGCCCTTCAGGAACAGCAGGTTGCGCTCGGGGTCCACCTTGACCACCGTGACGTTCTTGATCGTCACCCGCGCGTTGCCCATCTGCCCCGGCATCCCCGCCCCCGGGAAGACCCGCGAGGGGTAGGCCGCGGCGCCGATGGAGCCCGGGGCGCGGTGGAACATGGAGCCGTGGGTCGCGCGGCCGCCGCCGAAGTGGTGCCGCCTGATCACGCCCTGGAACCCCCGCCCCTTGCTCCGGCCGATGACGTGGACCTTCTCCTCCGGCTGGAAGATGTCCACGAGCACCGCGTCCCCTGGCTTCGACTCGTCGTCCTTCTCCACCGGTACCTCCGCCAGGAACCGGGTGGGTGGCACGCCGGCCCTGGCGAAGTGCCCCTGGATCGGTTTGGGAGCGTTGCGGCGCGGGCGTCCCTCGACGAGGCCGAGCTGCGCCGCCTCGTACCCGTCGCGCTCCGCGGTCTTGCGCTGGATCACCACGCACGGGCCCGCCTGCACCACGGTCACCGGGATCACGCGGCCCTCCTCGTCGAACAGCTGGGTCATGCCGATCTTCTTGCCCAGGATTCCCTTGACCATGGCGACCTCACTTCGTCCCGAACGCCTTGATCTCGACGTCCACGCCGGCCGGCAGCTCGAGGCGCATCAGCGCGTCGATGGTCTGCTGCGTGGGCTCGAGGATGTCGAGGAGGCGCTTGTGGGTGCGGATCTCGAACTGCTCCCGCGACTTCTTGTTGACGTGCGGGGAGCGCAGCACCGTGAACCGCTGGATGTGGGTCGGCAGCGGGATGGGACCCGAGATGCGCGCCCCGGTACGCCGCGCGGTGTCCACGATCTCCGACGCCGACTGGTCCAGCAGCCGGTAGTCGTACGCCTTCAGCCGGATGCGGATCTTCTCGCTGGCCATGGCTCACTCCAGGATCTCGGTGATGGTGCCGGCGCCGACGGTGCGGCCGCCCTCGCGGAT
>CAYTTB010000056.1:2595-21231 GCA_964440565.1 uncultured Thermoanaerobaculia bacterium | reverse complement strand
GAACGCCGCCAAGATGCCGACGCACCACCCCTCGCCTCGAACGAGCACTGTCACCTGCTCGCCGTGTGCACTGTCCCCTGCTTGCGGTGTGCCGCGCCCTCCCGCCAGGCGCTGTCTCCCGTACCCACCTGCGTTCGAGAACCCACGGCCGGCCCTCCCTGTCGCCAGGATCGGGGGCCACTACGTCCGAAAGCTATCGTGGTACCGCGTCGCTCAGGGCCAACCTCATGTCGCGCGCTGAGCTTCGCGTGCCGGAGACCCAAGGGTACTGCACCGGGGGGCCTCTCGGTCCATCTCCATCTCGGGGAGACATCGCTCCGATCTCGCGCGACAGCGGTGCGCGACAGCGGTGAGTGTCCCCATCCGATGGCCGCAGTGGCGTGGGCCGCACCCGGATGGGCTACCCCATCCGCCCCACCCGAACGGGTTCGAGCCTGCGGCTCCTGCGGCGCATCACACGACGCGGGCAGCACCTCCCAGGGTAGCCGGGCTTGACCGGCGGGCCGGCCGGCGCGATAGTGGGACGGAGGCTCGAGACATGAGGACGACGACGGTGCTGCTGGTGGTGTCGCTCCTGCCGGCGGTGACGTGCGGGCAGGCGAGAGCACCGGAGGCGGAGTCGGTGCCACAGGCCAGGGGGGAGGCTGCGATGACGCTCACGATCCGGTCGCCCGCCTTCGACGACGGCGCCAGGATCCCCGTGCGGTACACCGCGGACGGCCCGGACCTCAGCCCGCCGCTCCGGATCTCGGGCGTGCCGGTGGGCACGGCGAGCCTGGCGCTCATCGTGGACGACCCGGACGCGCCCGTGGGCACCTGGGTCCACTGGGTGGTGTGGAACGTCCCGCCTGGGGCTCCGAGCTTCCCCGAGGGTGGGACGCCCGACGGCGCGGTGGAGGGACGGAACAGCTGGGGGCGCAGCGGCTGGGGCGGTCCCTCGCCGCCCTCGGGGACGCACCGCTACTTCTTCAAGGTGTACGCCCTGGACACTGTCCTCGACCTGCCGCCCACGGCGGGGAAGGATCAGCTGGTCCGCGCCATGGAGGGGCATGTCCTGGCCAAGGCGCAACTGATGGGCACCTACTCGCGGTGAGCGGGGCCAGCGGCTGGTCGCCACGGTCGGGAAGCCCGCGGCGGCGGTCACACGGCCTCCGCGGGTCGCCGCGCTGTTCCGGGCGGCGACGGCGGTGCGGATGCTCACGGCGTTGGCGCACCGCTGGTTCTCGTCCTCGCGGCGGTGTCGCGCGTGGCGAGCCGGAGGGTTGTCTGCATGGTCGCCGAACGGGTGATGGGGACACTCACCTTCGCTCGGCCACGTCGCAGCCTCGCCGCCGTGGGGACATTCACCTTCACTGACGGAGAGAGGGCCCTGACCGTGGGTTGAGCTCGCGCGGCCCTCCTCCGGTGCGGGTCGGCTCGGAGGCGCGCTCGAGCACCGCGTGCCGCGGATCGCGCTCGTCGGCCCGCATCCACGGGGGTGGAACGCCGCGTCGTGGCCGCCGGTGGTACCCTTGGCCGGTGCTGATCTACGGCGCCTACGGGTACACCGGCGAGCTGGTGGCGCGGGAGGCGGTTCGGCGCGATCTGCGCCCCGTGCTGGCCGGCCGGCGCCGGGAGCCGCTCGAGCGGCTGGCGAGCGAGCTGGGTCTCGAGCACCGCGTGTTCGGGCTGGAGGACCCCGACCGCCTCGCCGAGAGCGTCGCCGGCGCGGGGGTGGTGGTCCACTGCGCCGGCCCGTTCGAGCTCACCACGCCCCCCATGGCCCGCGCCTGCGTCGAGGCCGGGGTCCATTACGTGGATATCACCGGGGAGATGATGGTGTTCGCGGCGCTCCATCGGATGGACGCAGCGGCCCGGGAGCGCGCCGTGACGCTCCTGCCCGGTGCGGGCTTCGACATCGTCCCCTCCGACTGCCTCGCCGCCCACCTCGCCCGCCGCCTCCCAGGCGCTCGCAGGCTCGCGCTCGCCTTCCACGGCATCGGGCGACCGTCGCGCGGCACCGCCGCCACCATGGCGATGAACCTTCACCGCGGCGGCGCCGTCCGGCGCGACGGCCGCATCGTCCCGGTACCGCTCGCCTGGCGGGTGCGCGAGATGGACCTGGGCGAGGGGCCCGTTCGGTGCATGTCGGTCCCGTGGGGCGACGTCTTCACCGCACACCTCTCCACCGGGATCCCCGACATCGAGGTGTACATGGCGGCGCCGCCGCGGCTGATCCTGGCGGCGCGCCTGTCGCGCTGGTTGCGGCCGGTGCTCGGGCTGCCGGTGGTGCGCCGCGCCGCGGTACGCCTGGCGCGGCGCCGCTCACCGGGGCCCACCGCCGAGCAGCGCAAGCGTGGCCGGAGTCTCCTCTGGGGCGAGGTGGAGGACGGCGAGGGCCGGCGGGCCGCGAGCCGGCTCCGGTGCCCGGAGGGATACACGCTCACCGCCCGGTCGGCCGTGGAGGTCGCCCGGCGGGTGGAGAAGGGCGAGGCCCGCCCGGGCTTCGCGACGCCGTCGCTCGCCTTCGGGCCGGACTTCGTGCTGGAGCTTCCCGGGTGCGTCCGCGAGGACCTCCCGGCGGTGGAGGAAAGGGCATGAGCTGGGTGACGTGTTCCATCGTGAACAACGAGGAGGTGGAGGGGCCGGGACGGCTCGTGACCGTGAACCCCGCCACCGAGGAGGAGCTGGCCACTGTCCCCGCGCTGGACGCCGACGGGGCCCGAGCCGCGGTGGCCGCGGCCCGGGCCGCGTTCCCGGCGTGGGCCGCGACCCCGCCCGCCGAACGGCAGCGGATCCTGCGGCGCTGGCTCGAGCTCATGGTGGAAGAGGCGGGGGAGCTCGCCCGCCTCGTGGCGATGGAGGGCGGTAAGCCGGTGGCCGAGGCGCGCCTCGTGGACATCTTCCCTGCCTGCGAGGCGCTCGCGTACTACGCCGAGAACCTGGAAGAGCTCCTCGCCTTCCAGCCGGTGGAGCCGCACCAGCTGCTGTTTCGGGGATGGCGCGCGGGCTACCGGTTCGATCCGCTCGGGGTGGTGGCGGTGGTGACGCCGTGGAACTACCCGGTGGGGATCCCGGTGTGCGAGCTGGTGCAGGCGGTGGGGGCCGGAAACACGGTGGTGTTCAAGCCGGCGTCGGCGACGGTGCTCGTGGGGCTGTACCTCGGCGACATGGCGCGCCGCGCGGGGTTCCCGCCGGGGGTGATCAACACCGTCGCACTGCCGGGTTCCGCCACCGACGCGCTCCTCGACCACCCCGACGTGGCCAAGGTACTGTTCACGGGTTCGGTGGACATCGGCCGACACGTCGCCCGCCGCTGCGCCGAGCGGCTCGTCCCCTGCGTGCTGGAGCTGGGCGGCAAGGACGCCGCGGTGGTGGCCGCCGACGCCAACCTCGAGCGCACCGCCCACGGTCTCGTCTGGGGCGCGTTCATGAACTCCGGCCAGACCTGCGCCTCCATCGAGCGAGTGTACGTGGAGCGGCCCATCGCGGACCGTCTCGTGGAGCGGGTGGTGGAGCTCACCCGGCAGCTCACGGTTGGCGACCCGCTGCGACCAGGTACCGACATGGGTCCGCTCACCACCCCGTCGCAGCGCGACATCGTCGCCCGGCAGGTGGAGGCGGCGCTCGAGGCCGGGGCGCGCGCGCTCACGGGTGGCGAGCGCCCCGGCGGGCGCGGCTACTACTACCCGCCCACGGTCCTGATGGACGTCGCCGACGACATGGAGGTGATGCGGGAGGAGACGTTCGGACCGGTGATGCCCATCGTGATCGTGGAGGACCTGGACGAGGGAGTCCGCC
This sequence comes from uncultured Thermoanaerobaculia bacterium, assembly GCA_964440565.1. Lineage (GTDB taxonomy): Bacteria > Acidobacteriota > Thermoanaerobaculia > Thermoanaerobaculales > Sulfomarinibacteraceae > CAYTTB01. Next base: position 17,451 of record CAYTTB010000056.1, on the reverse strand, counting down.
GGGCCAACGCCTCGCGGTTCGGCCTCACCGCCTCCGGGTGGACGAGCTCGCGCGAGACCGCCGAGCGCCTCCAGAGGGAGCTCAGCGCCGGGCTGGTCTCCATCAACGAGCATGCGGTGGCCTTCGCCGAGCCCACGGGGAGCTGGGGTGGGGTACGCGAGAGCGGCCTCGGACGCACCCACGGGCGGTTCGGCCTGTACGAGCTGGTCAACGTCAAGTACGTGATCCACGAGCCGGGCGGTGGGACCGCGGCGCCGTGGCACTACCCGTACGACGAGGACTTCGGCAGGTTCCTGGAACAGGCGATGCCCGCCCTCTACGGCCGCGGGCTGGACAAGGTGCGCTCGCTGGTAGGGCTCGCGGGCACCCAGCGGTTCATCCGGCGGGTGCCCAAGGTCACCCTCCTCGCCAACCTTGACGCGCTGTTGTAGCTGGCCCGCCCCGGATCCGGGACGGCCTGCCGGCAGGCGAGCTGGCGCTCGGGGGGAGCATTCGTCCTGCGGCACTGTCGCGTGTCTGGCATCCGCAGAACAGTGTCCCCACCAGGCGTCTGCAGAACAGTGTCCCCACCAGGCGCACCTCGGGCGTCCGCAGGACGACGTTCCCAGCTGGCGTGCCTCGAGAAAAGAATGTCCCCACCAGGCGCGCCACCTGGAGCGGGTGGTGGTGGCGAACAGTGTTCCCACCTCGTTCGTCTTCCGAGAGGAGTGTCCCCTTCGGGGGACCGGGTCCGGGGACCGGCGTTCTGTGCGGCCGGTGGGCCTCATCCCGCGGGGGCGACCAGCACGACGACCACCGCGGCAGGAGATGCCGCTCCCGCGAGGGCGGCGCCCACGCCCACCGAGGCATCCGGGTCGGGCGGCGCGAGGCCGACCCGCTCCGGCGTCCAGGCGCGGGCGGCGCGCACCTCGACACGGACACCGGCCCGACCCTCCGCGCGGAGGGCTTCCACCGCGCGCGGGGCCAGCTCGCTCGCCGTCAGCCCCCGCTCGAGCAGGAGGCGGGCGAGGCGGCGGGCGAGGGCGTCCAGCGCCGGGTCGGGGGCCAGCGACCGGCCCGCCAGGGACTCCAGGCGTCGGCGCACCGCACGCTCCCACCCGGCAGCGTCGAGCTCGGGGGCGGGGAGCGCGAACAGCTGGGTCACCAACCACCGGAGCTCGCCGCGCGGGTCCCTGGCGAGGCCGATGCCCACCCGCGTCACCCGCGGGTCGAGAATGTTCGCGCGGTGACCTGGGGAGCGCATGAGCGCCTGCTCCGCCTCGGCGACACTCTGGGCATGGGAGATGTTCTCGGCGGAGACGAGAGCACGGTAGCCCGCGGCCGCGAGGCGGGCGCGGTGGCCCCCGCCACTCGGCGACACGTGGCCGAAGTATCCCTGCTCCGCCATGTCCCGTGAGTGCGCCCGGGCGACGGCTGCGAGTCGCTCGTCCCAGGCAAGGGGGCGCAGACCGTGGCGGACGCGGTCGCGGTTCAGCAGCTCGAACGCCAGGCGTTCGGCGCGATCCGGAGAGAGGTCCGGAGGCTCGGGGGGTGGCGCCTGACCCTCCCAGACCGCCGGCGGCGGCCGCCCCACGGCCACGGGGAACAGCGCCACCACCTCGGGCCCCGTGTCGCCGTCGGCGACCAGCTCCACCCAGGCGGTACCGGGCTGCTCGGGCAGCGGCACGGCCGCCGTCACGGTGCGCCCCGAGGCTCCCGTCGGCACCTCCTCGATCTCCCCGCCGGGAGCGAGCAGGAGCAGACGCGGGTGCGCGAGACCGGGGTCGAGCCGGGCCACGAGGGGGATGTGGGCCCCGGCGGCGGCCGAGGTTGGCACGGGATCCAGCTCGAAGCGGCGCCGGGCGAGCAGGATCCCCCACCGCCACCGGTACGGCGGGGAGGCGGCCGGCACGCGGGCGAGGCCCACGTGGGTGGTGGCCGCGAACGAGCGCCTCGCGAGGAGACGGCCGAGCGCGTCGAGAGCCTCATCGGCTCCGTCCTCCGTGGTGTAGAGGACGGTGGCAGCGGCGGTCGCGTCCGGGCACCCGGCCCAGTGGACAAGGAACTCGATGGCGGCGAGCGGCAGCTCTCGGGAGCCGTCGGCGGGAAGCGCCGCCGCGTACGCGCGGGCGGCGCGCGCGAGGCACGGCGAGAACCGGAGCGATCGGAACCTGAGCCGGACCTCGGCGGCGAGCCGCCGCTCCCCGGGTGTGTGGCGCCAGCGCGTCGCGTAGGTCGCGGCGGGCCTCCCCTCCGGCGCCACGCGAACCGTCGCCAGCCCGGCCGGGGGCGCGGCGGCGGTGGCGGTGGCGGCGACGAGCGCCGCGGCGAGAAGGCACGCGTGGGGCGTCACTCGTCTCCCGAGGGCGATCTTCGAAGCCGCTTGATCCGTCCCCGTCGCCGCTTGGACTCGAGCTCCCGCTCCCGTACCCGTCTCGGCTTGCGGGTGCGCCGGCGCTCCTTCCGGGGCCGGGCGCGCTCGATCAGGAGGCGCCGGAGCCGCTCCAGCGCGATCCTGCGGTTCCTCAGCTGGGAACGGGTGTCCTTGCACACCACGACGATCCCGGTGGGCAGGTGCCGGATCCGCACTGCGGAATAGGTCCGGTTGCGGTGCTGTCCGCCGGGACCCGAGGCCACGAACACCGTGACCTCCACCTCGCGCTCGAGCTCCTCGAGCGTCGGCGCTCTCGGACTCCGCGCCCCGTCCTCCACCCGGCGAGTGTACCGCGGAGGCGCGGCGCGCAGGGCGCGGCCGCCTGTCCCGAGCGGCGGACGGTGCACACCACCGACGGAGGGGGACAGTGTTCACCACGTGAGGAGGAGCGGACGCCGGCGTCTCGGGGTGGGGGACAGTCTCTGCTGGAGCCTAGGGGACAGTCTCCTGCACCACGAAGGGGACAGTCTTTTCCGAGCTGCGGAACAGGGGACACTGCTCCACTCGGCCGGGCGGGGGCGTTCCGGGCGAGGCACTGCCGTCCGGGTCGCGGGGTCGGCCGGGAGAGGCGTGGAACGGCGACGGCGGGGCACCGCCCCGCGTCGGTCAGGCGGAGGGCGCGCGCCGCCGCCGCGAGAGGACGCGCACGTCCTCGAGGATGCGGTAGAGGGCGGGGACGATGAGCAACGTGATCGCGGTGGCGAACATGACCCCGAATCCGAGACTCACGGCCATGGGAATGAGGAACTTCGCCTGGAGGCTCTTCTCGAGGATCATGGGGGTGAGACCGAAGAAGGTGGTGAGGGTGGTGAGGAGAATGGGGCGGAACCGGCGCACCCCCGAGTCCCGGATCACCCGCTCGAGAGGGATCCCCTCGCTCCGCTCCCGGTTGATGAGGTCCACCATGATGAGGGAGTCGTTCACCACGACCCCCGTGAGCGCCACGACACCCATCCCCGAGAGCAGGCTGAGGTCGAGCCCCATGATCACGTGCCCGATCACGGCGCCGATGAGGCCGAAGGGGATCGCGGACATGATGATGAGCGGCTGGACGTACGACCGGAGGGGGATCGCGAGCAGGCAGAAGATCGCGACCTGGGCGATGACGAAGTTCTCCGCCAGGCTGCGCATGGACTTGCGCTGCTGGCGCCTGGCACCGCCGAAGGTGTGGCTCAGCCCGGGGATGTCCCGCTCCAGCCGGGGCAGCACCCGGCGGGCGAGATCGGCGTTGATCTCGTTGGCGTTGGCCACCCGCTCGTCCACGGTGGCGGTGACCGTCACCACGCGCCGCCGGTCGGTGCGCTGGATGGCGGCGTACCCGCGCCCCTCGCGCACCTCGGCCACCAGGGGCAGCGGCACCTCGCGCCCGTCGGGCAGGCGGACGCGCATCCGCTCCAGCGTCGCCAGCGTCTCGCGCGCCGCCCTCGGGTACCGGACCTTGACGCGGATGTCGTCGCGGCCGCGCTGGATCCGCTCCACCTCCTCACCCCAGAACGCCGCCCGCGTCTGGCGGGCCAGCTCCGCCAGGGTCAGCCCGAGGTTGCGGCCGTCCGGCCGGAGCCGGATCTCGAGCTCCATCTTCCCCGGCTCGAAGGAGTCCGCGACATCGCCCACGCCCGGGTAGGCGGCGACCAGCTCCTTGAGCCGGTCGGCGGCCCGCACCAGGGTGTCGAAGTCCCGGTGGCTGAGCTCGACGTTGATGTCCTCGCCCACCGAGAACAGGTTCGAGCTGAAGGTCAGCGAGGACACCCCGGGCACCTCGCCGGTGAGCTCACGCCACCGGTCGGCGAGCTCCGACGAGGGGACGCCGCGCTCCTCGGCGGGGAGCAGCTCCACCGTGACCTCGGCCACGTTGCCGCCCGAGATCTCGACCGTGGCGGCCGAGTGGCCGCCGCCCGCGAGGCGCGAGGCGCGGGGCTGTTCGCCGATGATGGTGGCGATGTGACGGACGATGGAGGGCGAGCCCGGAGGCCGGCGGGCGTCGTACTCCCGCCGCACCGCCTCCGCTGCCGCCTCCAGCCGCCGGACCACCCTGCGCGTCGCGTCCACAGGTGTGCCCGGCGGCATCTTGAGCTCCGCCACCATGGTGTCGGCGTCGATGCGCGGCATGAAGGTGAACTTGATGTGCCCCCCGGCCACGAACCCCATCACCACCGCGAGCAGGGCCACCGCCGCGGCGAGGGTGGCGTACCGGTGCTCGACGCACACCCCCAGCGCCCGCTGGTAGGGACCCTCCACGAACCGCCTGAGCCCCTCCCGCACCGCCGCCTGGAGACGGGCGACGGGGCCGGGTGTCCGCCGTCCGCGCGTGTGGGCGAGGTGGGCTGGCAGGATGAACAGCGCCTCGATCAGCGATACCGAGAGCACCGAGACCACCACCACCGGGATGTGACGCATGATCTGGCCCATCCGCCCGGAGACGAAGTAGAGGGGTACGAACGCCGCGATGGTGGTGAGGACGGAGAACGTCACCGGCACCGCCATCTCGCGCACGCCGCGGATCGCCGCCTCGAGCGGGTCCATGCCCCGCTCGCGGTGGGCGAACACGTTCTCGCCCACCACGATCGCGTCGTCCACGACCAGGCCGAGCGAGATGATGAAGGCGAACAGGGTGACCATGTTGATGGAGGTGTCGAACCCCTGGATGAGGAGGAAGGCGCCGAGGAACGAGGTGGGGATCCCCATGGTGGTCCAGAAGGCGAGCCTGAGGTCCAGGAACGCCGCCAGCGCGAGGAATACCAGGATCAGGCCGAGCCGCCCGTTGCGCACCAGCAGCTCCAGACGCGACCGGAGGATCGCCGAGCGGTCCTCCCACAGGTCCACCGAGACGCCCGCGGGCAGCCGCTCGCGAAGGTCCTCGACGTACGCCCTGACCGCGTCGGCGATCTCCAGCGCCCCCTGGTCGCCCACGCGGAACACCTGGACGCCCACCGCGGGAGCTCCGTCGAAGTAGCCCGCGATGTCGGACTCCTCGAACCCGTCCACCACCGTGGCCACGTCGCCCAGCCGGATGCGGCCGCCGTCCGGGGTGGCCAGGAGGACGATGTCCGCGAACTCGGGCCCGGTGTACCGCTGCCCCTTGCCGCGCACGAGGATCTCGCCGCCGCGGGTGCGGATGGTGCCGCCGGGCAGGTCGAGCGAGGCTCTTCGCACCGCCTCCGCCACCTGCGCGAAGGAGAGGTGGTAGCGGCGGAGCGCCCGCTCCGACACCTCGATGGCGATCTCGAACCGCGGCACGCCGCTGAGGCGCACCTGCGAGATGACGTCCATCGCGGTGAGCTCGTCCTGGACCTCCTCGGCCAGGTACTTCAGGGTGGCCAGCGGGACGTTGCCGTGGAGCACCAGCGTGATCACCTGCATCCGGTTCGTGATCTCGGTGATCACCGGCTTCTCGGTCTCCTCGGGGAACGTCTCGATCCGGTCCACCTCGGCCTTGATGTCGTCGAGCACCTTGCGTGTGTCGGCGTCCTCGTCGAGCTCGGCGATGACCGTGCCCATCCCCTCCTGGGCCACCGACCGGATCCGGTCGACCCCCTCGACGCCGGCGATGGCCTCCTCCACCTTGACGCAGACCCCCTCCTCCACCTCGGCCGGGGCGGCGCCGAGGTACGGCACCTGCACGGTGATGATCTCCCCCTTGATCTCCGGGAACACCTCCACCCGCGTGCGGGCGGCGAAGAAGGCGCCGCCGAGCAGGAACATCGCCATGAGGATGTTGGCGGCGACCGGGTTGGACGCCATGAAGGCCAGCGCACCGCGGCGTTCGCTCACGCCCCCTCCCGCTCCGGCCCTTCGCCGGCCGGGCCGTCCATCGCGACGCGGACCCTCATGCCGTCGGTGACCACCTCGAGCTGGCTGGTGACCACCACGTCCCCGTCGGCGAGCCCGCGCGTGATGAGCACCGAATCGTCCTGCGTTCGCGCCACCTCCACCGGGACGATGCGCAGACTCCCGTCCCGGACCACCCACACCGTGGCGCCCTCGTGCACTGCGTGGCGCGGCACGCGGAACGCTCCCCGGAGCGTGTGCCCGCGGATCGCCACGTGGACGAAGGTCCCGGGCAGCAGCCGCACCGGGTGGTCACCGTGGGAGACCGGCCGCGGCACCTCCACCACCACCCGGATCATCCGGGTTCCGGCGTCCACCTGCCCCTCCGTGCGCACCGCCCGGCCCCGCCACCGGCGCGTGGCGCCGGCGAACTCCGCGGTCACCTCCGCCTCGGCCCCCGGCAGCTCGAACCACGCGAGCTCTCGGTCCATGAGGGGCACGGGCACCTCCATGGGAGCGAGGCGGTAGGCGGTGCCCAGCACCTGCCCCGGGGCCACGTACTGGCCGACGCCGACGCTCCTGACCACCACCCGTCCGTCGAAGGGGAGCGAGATCCTGGTCCGCTCGAGTGCGAGCCGCGCCGCCTCGAGGTCCGCCCGCGCCGCCTCGAGGTCCGCCCGGGCCTGCTCCACCTGCGGTGCCTTCACCACCAGCGGGCTCGGGGGCTCGCGGTCCGGATGGGTGCGCTCCCACTCGGCCCGTGCCACGGCGGCGTCGGCCTCGGCGAGCTCGAGCGCCACCCGCGCCCGCGCCACCGCCGCCTCGGCCCGACGCACCGCGAGCTCGTAGTCGGTGCGTTCGATCTCGACCAGCGGCTCGCCCGCCCGGAAGGTGCCGCCGGCCACCATTCCGGGGCCGAGGCGCACCACCCGGCCCGCCACCTGCGGCATGATCTGGACGGTGGCGCGGGCGCGCACGGTCCCGTCCCCCTCCACCGTCACCGGCACCTCCTCCGGGTGGACGGCGATCCCCGTCACCAGGGGGCCGGGGTTGACGTGCCTGGCGGGTGCCGGCGGCTTGCGGGCCGAGGCGAGCAGCGCGGCCAGGGCCAGTCCGCCCGCGAGGATCACCACGGGCAGCAACGCGCGTCGAAGAGCCTGTCGCGACATCTCTCATCCCTCCGGCTCGGGCCGCGCCGCGGCCTCCCAGTCGCCTCCCAGCGCCAGATGGAGCGCCACCCGAGCCTCCCAGATCGCCTGCCTGGCGAGGAGCAGTGCGTCCTCGGCGGCGGCGAGCTGGCGCTGGGCGGCCAGCAGCTGGGGCAGGTCCACCAGGCCGCGCTCGTACCGCCACCTCGCCAGGCGCTCGGCGTCGGCCGCCGCCTCCCGCGCCGCCTCGGCGGAGGCGAGCTCGCGCCGGAGCGCATCCTCGGCGGCGAGGGCGTCCTCGACCTCCTTCATCGCCCGCAGCACCGCCCCCGCGTAGGTCGCCGCGGCCTGCTCGGCGCGGGCCCGGGCGGCGCGCACCTCGGCCCTGAGCTGCCCGCCGCGGAACAGCGGCTGGAGCAGGTTGAGGGCGGCGCTGTAGATCAGGCCGGCGCTGTCGGTGAGGTCCTGGATCCGGTCGCCCACCACCCCGCCGGAGGCGGTGATGGTGAGCGACGGGTAGAGGGCGGCGAGGGCCACGCCGATCCGGGCGGTGGCGGCGGCGAACCGCTGCCGCGCCGCCACCAGGTCGGGACGGCGGTCGAGCAGCGCCGCGGGGACCCCGGCCGGCACCGGCTCGAGGTCCGGCAGGTCGGGCAGGGTGGGGGGTGGCGGGGCGGCGGAGCCCGGACGGCGCCCCACCAGCACGTCGAGGGCTGTGCGGGCCTCGGCCAGCGCCCGCTCGAGGCGCGGCACGGCGGCCTCCGCCGCGGCCCGGCCGGCCCTCACCGAGGCGAGCTCCGCGGCGTCGGCGAGGCCGGCCTCGTAGCGGGCCCGGGTGGACTCCTCGCTCGCGCGCCAGCTCGCCGCCGCCCGGCGCGCCACCTCGAGACGGCGCTCCAGGGTGGCGATCTCCACCCGGGTACGGATCACCTGCGCGACGAGCGAGTTGATCACCGCCCTCCGGTCGGCCTCGGTGGCCAGCAGCTCCGCCCAGGCCGCCTGCGCGGTGCGCCTGAGCCTCCCGAACAGGTCGAGCTGGTAGCTCACCTGGAGCTGCTCGTTGAAGGTGGTGGAGTAGATCCCGACCCGGCCGATCCTGGGGAGCACGAAGGAGAACTTGGTCCGGCTCGCTGTGCCGGTGACGTCGGCCTGCGGCCAGCGCGCGCCGGTGGCCTGGGCGAGGCGCGCCTCCGCCTCCAGGACCCGGGCCGCGGCCGCGTGCACGTCCGGGTTGGCCTCGAGCGCACGGCGGACCAGCTGCGAGGTGACGGGGTCGCCGAACCGGGTCCACCACGCGTCGTCGGGCTGCGCCTCGGTGGGCGGCGCGCCCGCCCACCGGCCGGCCCCGTCGGCGGCCGTGCGCGGGGCCCGGCCCGGGTCCGGCCCCAGCGTGCACCCGGCGGCCACGGCGAGGGCGAGGGCGGCGGCGGGGAGGCGCCTCACGGCTCTCCCTCCGCGTCCAGCGCCCGGATCGCCGCGGTGGTGAAGCGGACGATGTGGCGCGCGGCGCGCTCCAGCTCCAGGGCCTGCGGCATGTGCGGCATGGCCACCCGCGAGGGCAGCAGCCGGACGTGGAACACCAGGTGCATGAGCTGCGCGAACAGCGAGAACACCACCAGGTCCAGGTCCTCGTCGGGCAGCCGCACCCCGGCCTGACGGAACGCCTCCAGCAACGCCCGCCGGATCGGCTCCACCATCTCGGCGTGGAACAGTCCGGCGGGCAGCCGCGGCGACATCATCTCCCGCGCCATGAGCTCGATGAGCTCGCGGCCACGGCTCTCCTCCACCAGCGGTTCCAGGAACGCGCGGGTGGCGCTCTCCACGACGAGCTCGACGGTGGCCGCGTCCCCCGCCGCCTCCAGGGCCTCGCGCAGCCTCCGCAGCCGGAGCTCTCGCAGCGCCGCCAGCCGCCTCCGGAACACCTCGCGGTACAGGTTCTCCTTGGAGCCGAAGTGGTAGTTCACCGCCGCCACGTTGCACCCGGCGGCGGCGGTGATCTCCCGCACCGAGGCGCCCTCGAACCCGTGGCGCGCGAACAGCCGTTCCGCCGCGTCCAGGATCCGCTCGCGGGTGGCGTCGCCCGGCTCTGTCACGGAAGCGTCGCGAACGTCCATTTCAATCGTGAGACTAAAACAGACGTTTGAGTCCTGTCAAGCCCGCGGCGGCGAGGACGTCCCCGGGAGCTCTGCGACCATGTCTCGGTCGCTGCCCTCTCGCCGGCGGAGGTGCCGCCGGCGCCGTGCGACGCCCCGCGGGAGCCCCGGGGTGGAACCCGTGGGGGCGGGGCGGAGGCGCCGGGCAGCCCCGGCGCGGCCCGCGCCCGGCCCCGGCTGCGCCGGGGCGTCGGGGCGCGCTCGCGGTCGGTGCAGACGTGCACCTTCGAGGCCCGCTGGCTCGGCGTGTCCTCGCGGAGCTCCACGGGCGGGGGCACGCCGCCCCCTCCCCCTTTCGTGGGAGGAAGCGTGGCGCTCGTCTCACGGAAGCGGACCCCCACCCACCAGCGAGTCGGCTGCCATTCGGCTCGGGGTGCGCTCGGTCATGCCCCCTGGAAAAGACTGTCCCCACCTCGCTGGGAAAGACTGTCCCCACCTCGCGCGCCCTGGGGGCGTCCGGGGAAGGCCGCCTCGGGGAGGCCGCCCGCCTGGCGGAGCGCGCCCGCCGGGCCTCCCCCGGGCGGCCCGTCATCGAGCGGGTGGCGGCGGCCCTCCGTCGTGCTGCCGCCAGTGGCCGCCGCCTGTCGCTTCTCCCGCCCGCGCGGTCTGAGCGGAACGGCCGCCACGTCCCGCGGCGGGCACGTCGCACCGGCGGGCAGCCCCCGGCGCGGGCCGCGCTACCATGTGCCGCCGGAGGTGGGGATGCCGGAGCGCGCCTGGGACGTCGCCGTCGTGGGGGGCGGGATCGTGGGTCTCGCCACCGCACGGTGCCTGGCGCTGGAACACGGCCTGAGGGTCCTGGTTCTCGAGGCCGAGGACCGCATCGCCGCCCACCAGACCGGCCACAACAGCGGCGTGGTCCACTCCGGGCTCTACTACCGCCCGGGATCGCTCAAGGCGCGCAACTGCGTCGCCGGGCGGCGCGAGCTCGAGGCGTACTGCCGCGAGCGCGGGATCCCCTACGAGCGGTGCGGCAAGGTGGTGGTCGCCACGCGCGAGGAGCAACTTCCGGTCCTCGAGGAGCTCGAGCGGCGCGGGCGGGCCAACGGCCTCGAGGGCGTGCGCCGCATCGGCCCGGAGGAGCTCGCCGAGCTCGAGCCGCACGCGGCGGGAATCGAGGCGCTGCACGTCCCCGAGACGGGAATCGTGGACTTCCCCGGCGTGGCGGCCGCCTTCGCCGCCGACGTCGCGGGCGCCGGCGGCGAGGTGCGCACCGGCGCCCGCGTCACCGCCATCGCCCGCGACGGCTCGGGCCTCCGCCTCGAGACCGCCGCCGGCACCGTCCTCGCCGGCGCCCTCGCCGCCTGCGCGGGCCTCGACGCCGACCGCGTCGCGCGCCTCGCGGGCCTCGATCCCGGCATCCGCATCGTCCCGTTCCGGGGCGAGTATCACGTCCTGCGCGACGACCGCCGCCACCTCGTCCGCAACCTGATCTACCCGGTCCCGGATCCGCGCTTTCCCTTCCTCGGCGTTCACTTCACCCGCCGTGTCACCGGTGAGGTGGAGGCGGGCCCCAACGCCGTGCTGGCCCTCGCGCGCCACGGCTACCGCAAGACCGACCTGTCCATCCCGGACACACTGGCCACCCTCACCTGGCCCGGCTTCTGGCGGCTCGCCCTCCGCCACCTGCCCACCGGCCTCGCCGAGCAGTGGCGCTCGCTCTCGAGGCGGGCGTTCGTCCGCTCCCTGCAGGAGCTGGTGCCGGAGATCCGCGTCGGCGACGTCCGCCCCGGCGGCGCCGGCGTCCGCGCCCAGGCCCTCGATTCGGAAGGCAACCTCCTCGACGACTTCCACATCCTCACCGCCCCCCACCAGGTCCACGTCCTCAACGCCCCCTCTCCCGCCGCCACCGCCTCCCTGGCCATCGCCCGCGATATCGCGGCGAGGGTGGTGAGGTCGTAGCCCTCCCCACCGCAGGCCTGGCGCCACCGGCCGGGGATCGCTCCTGCTATTCTGGTGGACGGTTCGGACATGCCGGAAGGCGATCGCGAGGGGCAGTATGCGCGGCGAGCACACCCGGTCGCGACGGGATCGCCGGCGGGTTCTCCCCTGCCGGACGGCGCCCCGCAGGTGGACGCGGGCCAACGTGCCGGCGCCGGCCGGCCCCGGTGCGTCCGGACTCCGGGCATCTCCCGGTGGGTGGCACTGTTCTTGCTGCACCGCGGACCGCGAGGAGGGTGGCATGGGCACGGAGGAGACGGTCTCCGCCTTCCGCCTGTCAGGGGGGCTCGAAGGCGTGCTGGTCAATGTCGTCGTCGGGCCCGGGATGTACCGAATCGGTGCCCTTGAGGAGAACGAGATACAGGTACCGCATGTGGCGGTCTCGCGCCGGCACGCCGTGCTCGAGGTCCAGGAGGGCCGGCTGTGGATCCGGGACCTCGGCAGCAAGAACGGGACGTGGATCAACGGTGAGCGGGTGGACGAGGGAGAGCTGCTGCCGGGGGACGTTCTCGGCCTCGGGCCGGTGAGACTGACGGTCACCCCCGCGCCGCCCGAGGACGCCGAGCTGGCCATCCAGGTGCCGGAGTGCTCGCGCCGCGCGGTACGGTCGCCGGAGGATACCGAGACAGGGACAGAAGACCTCGGGAGCGAGGAGGTGCGGGCAGCAGCGATGGCCGAGGTCGTCGCGGAGCTCGCGGAGGCCGGCACGCCGACCTTCGGCCCGGCGCTATCGGCACTGGCCCGGTGGTGCGAGGCGGACGGAGCGGTGCTTCTCGAGATCGAGGGCGGGGAGGAGATCATCCGCTCGGCGGTGGGAGCCAACGGCACCTCCGAGGCGGCGCGAGAGGTCGCGGGGACCGTGCGCTCCGCCGTCGGGGCTCGGGGCGGCACGACCTCGGGATGGACGGCCACCCGGCGGCACAGGGCGGCGTGGGCTGCGTGCTCACGCGGCTCCCGCAGGGCCGTGGCGGTGGCGGTGATCGACCCGTGCCGGCGGCCGCCGATCGTGGAGCCCCTGCTGCGAATGACGGCACGCCTGATGGCGGGGCTGCTGGAGCGTGCGGAGCGTGCAGGGGACGACTGTGGTCGAGAGCGGAGCCTCCCGGAGCTCGTCTTCCCCGAGGGGCACGTGCTGGGCACCTCGACGGCCATGCGGGGCGTCTACGAGCAGTTGCGGCAGCTGGTGGACGGCGAGATTCCGATTCTGCTTCTCGGGGAGACGGGCGTCGGGAAGGAGCTCCTCGCGCGGACCATCCACCTCAGCTCACCGCGGCGGTCCGGGCCCTTCGTGGCGGTGAACTGCGCCGCGATTCCCTCCGAGCTCCTGGAGGCGGAGCTCTTCGGCATCGAGAAGGGGGTGGCCACGGGGGTCTCCGGCCGCGAGGGGAAGCTCCAGCAGGCCTCGGGCGGGGTGCTGTTCCTCGACGAGATCGGCGAGATGCCCCTGGAGCTCCAGCCGAAGCTTCTCCGGGTGCTGCAGGCCATGGAGGTGCACCCCGTCGGTGCGAGGCGGGCGATCCCGGTGGACGTGCGGCTCGTCACCGCCACCAACTGCGACATCGGCCGCCGGGTGCGCGAGGGGAAGTTCCGCCGTGACCTGTACTACCGGATCGCAGGCTACACGCTGGAGATCCCGCCCCTTCGCGAACGGCGCAGGGACATTCCAGCGCTGGTGGAGCACTTTCTGAACAGGTACGCGGCGGAGGTGGGCAAGCCGATCCGCGGTCTCACGGCGGGAGCCCTCGAGGCGCTCGTGGAGGCGCCGTGGCCCGGCAACGTGCGCCAGCTGGAGCACGAGGTACGGCGCCTCGTGTACCGGTGCCCCCCGCACCACGCCATCGACACCAGTCTGCTCTCGCCCGACGTCCTGTTCCCGACCGCAGAGATCGATCTCGACTCGCTGCGGATCGAGAGCGACCTGAACATCGAGCGCCACACCGCCGAGCTCGAGCGGCGGCTCATTACCCTCGCGCTGGCCCGCACCAGGGGCAACCGCTCCCGCGCTGCCAAGCTACTGGGCATCTCGCGCAATGGCTTGGCACTCAAGATGCAGCGGCTGGGGATCCAGTAGCCATCATCCGAGAAACGCGTGGACGGCTGCTCGGCTTCGCCACCGCCGGTGTGTCCACCCCGAGTGGAAACATCACGATTCCCCTGATTTCGTCATGGGCACTCCGTGTCGAAGCAATAGCTGGTCCAATATTCGACGGTGGCATAACACTTGCTTGCAGAGGATGTTGTGAGAGTGAGCGCTCACAGATTCGGACAGGCAGAGGAAGAGGGCGTTAGCTCACCGCGTCGGCTGGCTGCAGAGAACAGGCAGCAGGTGTCGGTGGCGGCAGAAACGCTCATTTTCTTGTTATTGCGTGTATTCAAACCAGCGTTTCGGCTAAGGAGGTTGAGCATGGGTTCCGCAAAGGCAATGCGTCTTGTTCTGGTAGCTACGATCGTCCCGGCGGTCTTGAGCTCAAAGTTAGGGTATCCAGCTGACCTGAATAATATCGTTCCGTCGAAAGATTCGTTCGTCACGCAAAATGCTCCGGACAGCAATCATGGAAGTGACTCGTCGCTGATCCTGGGAGATTTTGGGTCTGGAGCTATTCAGGGCATTGTGTTGCAATATGATGTATCAGCTATTCCACCAGGTTCAACCGTAACAAACGCTGTGCTTTCCTTTCACAAGATCGACACCAATGCTTCTGGAGATTATTATGTTGATATTAGGGAACTGACCGCATCATGGTCGGAAATGGGAATAACTTGGAACAATATGAGCTACGGTGGATTTTGTGATGCCTATCCGATGAACGTGAGTCTAACCTATCCATCTTTGACGGGTCAGTGTCTTACAAATCTTGTTCAGGCCTGGGTCGACAATCCTTCGGCGAACCGCGGACTTCTACTCATTCCATTTGTTGTGAGTAATAAGTACGTAACATTCTACTCCAAGGAGGGAAGTGGCAATTCGATTCGGTTGTCCGTTACCTACACGCCCCCATGTACGCCCCCGGGAAATTTCGCAAACGTCAGTCCCCCCGATGGTTATCAGTACCCCTCCGGGACGACGACGGTCACGTTGCAGTGGGGAGCGTCGTCGAACGCGACGTCGTACGAGGTGTACTTCGGGACGAGTTCGAGTCCGCCGCTGTACACGACGACGAGTGGGACGAGCGTGTCGGTGTCGGGTTTGAGTGATGGGCAGACGTACTACTGGAAGGTTCGGGCGAAGAACAGCTGTGGTTCGACGTGGTCGAGCAGTGGGACGTGGAGTTTCTCGGTGGCCTCGTGTCCGTTGCCGGGCGGGTTCTCGCTGGTGAGTCCGTCGAATGGACATGAGTACCCCTCCGGGACGACGACAGTCACGTTGCAGTGGGGAGGGTCGTCGAACGCGACGTCGTACGAGGTGTACTTCGGGACGAGTTCGAGTCCGCCG
>CAYTTB010000056.1:0-2495 GCA_964440565.1 uncultured Thermoanaerobaculia bacterium | reverse complement strand
CAGCTGTGGTTCGACGTGGTCGAGCAGTGGGACGTGGAGTTTCTCGGTGGCCTCGCAGTCCGGATCCGTTCCTCCTATCAGCCAGGCGGGTTCGTTTGTGTACTTCGTTCCAGGAGTTGCCCATACTTATGGGCTCGCTGGCACGCTGTGGGTCTCGGATATCGTGCTGACGAATCCCGGAGCTACCGACGCCGTTGCAAACCTTTATTTCGTCCGTGCTGGATTGGACAACTCCGATGCGCAGGGAGTACCAGTCCTTGTGTCGGGGAATTCGTCGCTCTACGTCGCCGACGTTCTCTGGACACTCTTTGGTAAGGGTGATTCCTATGGTGGCTTGGTGGTTGGAGCTCCGCAGGCGCTCAATGTCTCGTGCAGGACGTATAACCAGACCCCGAACGGAACGTATGGCCAGTACATCCCCGGCTATCCGCTCGACGAGGCCATCCGCCAGGGGGAGCAGGTCCGGCTGATTCAGCTCACCCGCAACGCGGCGTACCGGACCAACATCGGCTTCGCCAATGCGGTGGCCTCGATCCTCACGGCACATGTGGAGATCTACCGTTCGGATGGCGCGTTCCTTGGTGCGGAAGACTTCGGGATTCCTCCGTACGGGCACTTCCAGGTGAACGACATCATTGGCCAGGTCGCAGGGACGGATGTCGACGACGCGTACGCGATCGTCAGCTCGAACAGCCCGGCTGCAGCGTACTTCACGTACGCATCGGTGGTGGACAACGCAACTGGTGACCCGATCTACGTCGCTCCCGTTCGCGAGGGAGTCACGGCGGGAACCTCCGTCTACATCCCCGCGGCGGCGCACGTCTCCGGCGCGGCGGGCACGAACTGGCGCACGGACCTCGAGGTCCACAACCCCGGCTTCACGACCGCCACGTTCAGGGTGGAGCTGCTGAAGCGCGATCAGGCCAACCCCTCGCCGGTTTCCCGCACGTTCAACCTCGGGCCTGGGCGGAGCGTCCGGTACGAGGATGCGTTGATGACGCTGTTCTCCTTCTCCGGTGCGGCGGCGCTCAGGATCACGCCGGCCTCCGGTGTGATCATGGTTTCGAGCCGGACATACAACCGCGCGGCCGGCGGTACCTACGGGCAGTTCATCCCGGCGGCCGATCCGGCCGTCGCCATTACCGACGAGACGATGGGCACCCTGGCGCAGTTGGCGCGGTCCGATGCGTACCGTACCAACGTCGGCTTCGTTAACGTGACTGGAGAGTCGGTTGGCGTGGTTGTGGAGCTTTATGACGCGGCGGGTATGTCCCTCGGAATTAAGACCTATACCCTGCGAGCCTACGAGCACCGACAGGTCAATGGCATTCTCGGCCAAGTGACCGACCGTGCGATTGCGGGTGCGTACGCGATCGTGTCCACATCGACACCTGCAGCGAGGTTTCTGGCCTACGCCTCGGTGGTCGACAACCGGTCAGGCGACCCGGTCTACGTGCCGGCGCAGGTGACGGGTGCCGGAAGCTCTCCACCGTCCGGTGAGAGTCGGGAGTATCATGAGGACTTCTCGGCGAATCCCCGTTTTACTTCCCTTGCACCATCATACGCGTACTGGGACAGTTCGCAAGGCAACTACTACGTGAAGACGAGGGACGATCTCGCCCACAAGTACTGGGCGTACTCGCCACAGTTCGGGCCTTTCGATCCGAATGCCGGTGACGTCACGGTCCAGTTCGACATGATGATCGAGAACCAGAACTGGGGCACGTACCCTGGCGTACGTTTCTTCTCTCAAGAGCCCACAGGCATCGAGGTCCCTTGCGTTTTCGCTGTAAGGAACGTCAATGCCGACAACATGCGAGAGCTGATCCAGATCTCAGCATGTGGTGCGGCTGCCTACCAGACGCCGCAATGGAGCGTGAGGGACAACGTGTGGTACACGGTGCGTCTGGTCCTGAAATCGCCGGGTAGCGTGGCCGATATTCTCGTCAAACAGAGGTCCAACGGCCAGATCATCGGGCAGTGGACCGATGTCTATTTTCCGACATCGTCGTTCTCGTGGCTAGGCGTGGGATATTACGACGAGCCGAATTACGGCAGTGACTGGGCACCGATCCGGATCGATAACGTGAGCATTTCTCAGTAGGAAGTAGTAGTGTCCGTGGAGTTGGTGTCACAGGGGAGGAGGCCGGGACCGGTCGGGGACATCACGGCCTCCCGGTAATGGGAGAGGCGCCCAGGGCCCCGGGGGCCCTGGGCGCCCAAGTTCGACAGGTTTGAGCGTAAGTGATTGAACCCGAGTTTGACACCCGAGTTTGACAGTAACAGGTACATTTCGGTGGTGGCGTGGATTGAGTGGGTCAGTGTTTTCAATAGGTTACGCTCTTCAGGCCTGGAGAAAACGCCGTAAAGGTCTAGAACATGCGACGCCGTCGCAGACCTGGCAGCCCGATAGGTGCCGTGTTATCAGCTAGAACATGTGCGTACGTCGCAGCACCCAGAGACGCGCCGACGGGTCGGTCGTCCAGCACTATCAG
>CAYTTB010000055.1:15830-21701 GCA_964440565.1 uncultured Thermoanaerobaculia bacterium | reverse complement strand
GGCGATGGGCGCGGCCATCGTGGTGGTGCGGACGCTCTCCCGGGTGCTCATCTTCAACCCCGGGCGGGATCTCGAGTACCGGCTGCGGCAGGACCTGTACGCGCACCTGCTGCGCCTGCCCCCCAGGTTCCACGCCACCCGCCGCGTGGGCGACCTGGTGAGCCGGGCCTCCAACGACATCCGGCTGGTGCGGGCCATGGTGGGGTTCGGGGGCCTGCAGGTGCTCAACGTCACCTTCGCGGTGACCATCACCGGCTGGCGGATGCTCGCCCTGTCGCCGCGCCTCACGGCGGTGGTGCTGCTGCCGGTCCTCCTGGGTCTCGCGGTGGTGTACCGGGGGATCCAGCGCCTGTTCTCGCTCCAGCTCCGGAACCAGGAGCAGCTCGCCGACATCGCCGATCACGTGCTGGGCACGATCCAGGGGATGGCCACCGTCCAGGGGTTCGGGGCGGAGCCGGCGTTCGAGGCAGGGCTCGAACGCCGGAACCGTGCCTGGTTCGGGACGGGCATCCGGCTGGCGATGATCCGTGCCCTGGTGCTGCCGTTCCTGGGGCTGGCGGGTGGCCTCGCGGTGATGACGCTGCTCTGGGTGGGCGGGCGCCAGGTGCTCGAGGGCACGCTCACGGTGGGCCAGCTCGCCGCCTTCGCGGCGCTGCTGGCGGCGCTGATGCCGCCGATGCGGTCGCTGGGCTGGATGCTGGCCGTGTTCCAGAGGGGACGCGCCTCGCTGGAGCGGATCTACGAGGTACTGGACGCTCCGGCGGAGCGGCCCGAGGGCGAGCGAGGGGAGATCCTCGCCTCCGGACGGGGACCGGCCCTCGAGCTGGACGGCCTCGAGTTCGCCTACCCCGCCCGCCCCGATCTCACCGTGCTGCGCGGGATCTCGGCCGACATCCCGGCCGGCGCCGTGGTGGGCCTGTACGGACGCACCGGCAGCGGCAAGACGACGCTGCTCCGAATCCTCGCCCGCCTCGAGGAGCCGCCGCGCGGCACGGTACGGGTGGACGGCGTGGACCTGCTCGAGCTCGACCTCGACGCATGGCGCGAGCGGGTGGTGCTGGTGGAGCAGCGCCCGTTCCTGTTCTCCGCGACGCTCGCCGAGAACATCGCGCTCGAGCCCGATCCGGACCCCGAGCGGCTCCGGTGGGCGGTGCGCGCGGCGGCGCTGGAGCCGGATCTGCCGGCGCTGCCGGAAGGGCTCGCCACGGTGGTGGGGGAGCGGGGGGTGATGCTGTCGGGAGGGCAGCGGCAGCGGACGGCCCTGGCGCGGGCGCTCTACCGCGGTGGCGACCTGGTGCTGCTCGACGACGTGATGTCGGCGGTGGACCACAGCACCGAGGAGCGCCTGGTGCGCACCGTGCGGGAGCTGCGGACGGCGGCGGGCCGCCCCACCGTCGTGGTGGCGAGCCACCGCCTCTCGGTGCTGCGGCACACGGACCTCGTGCTGGTGCTGGACCGGGGCCGGCTCGTGGACGTCGGGGGCCACGAGGAGCTGATCGCGCGACCGGGACCGTACCGGGAGGCGTGGGCGCTGCAGCAGCTCGGCGAGGACGAGGCGGTGGCGGAGGCGGGATGAGGGACGTGACGCTGCTCCGCCGCGTGTGGCCGTTCGTTCGCGAGGACGGCTGGGCGCTGGGCCTCGCGCTGGCCGCGACGCCGCTCGCGGCGGCGCTCAGCCTGGTCCAGCCGTACCTCCTGAAGCTCGCCATCGACCGTCACCTGGTGCCGCGACGGGCGGAAGGGCTCGGCCTGCTGGTGCTCGCCTTCCTGGGCGCGGCGGTGGCGGCGTACGTGCTGGAGGCCACCTACGCGCTGGCGCTCTCGTGGACGGGGCAACGCACGGTGCTGCGCCTGCGGCGGGCGCTCTACCGGCGTCTGCTGCGTCTCGCGCAGTCGTGGCTCGACCGGCAGCCGGCAGGCCGGCTGCTCACCCGCCTCACCACCGACCTGGAGGCGGTGGAGGAGGCGTTCACCTCGGGCGTGGTGACGATACTGCTCGACCTGCTGCTCATCGGCGGCGCGCTCGGGGCGATGCTGTGGCTCGACGCGGGGCTCACCGCGGTGGTCCTGGTTCTGGCACCGCCGCTGCTCCTCGTCCTGCGCTGGATCCGCCGCCGGCTCCGCCGCCTCTACATGGAGGTGCGGGAGGCGCTGGCCGCGCTCAACGCCTACCTCTCCGAGCGCCTCGGCGGGATCGAGGTGATCCAGCTGTTCCGCCTGGAGCGGGCCGAGCTCGCGCGGTTCGAGCGCCGCAACCGCCGGTTCCGCGACGCCATGACCGCCTCCAACTGGTTCGACGCCGGGATGTACGCGGTGGTGGACGGCGCGGCGGCGCTGTTCGTGGCCGCGCTCCTCTGGTGGGGATCGGGCGGGGTGAAGGCGCTCGGCCTGCCGCTGCCGGCTCCGGCAGGTGTGAGCGCCGGAGTCCTGGTGGCGTTCGTGGAGTACATCGACCGGCTGTTCCGCCCGCTCAGGGAGCTCGCGGGGAAGGTGGCGGTGCTGCAGCGGTCCGCCACGGCGCTGGAGAAGGTGTTCGGCCTGCTGGACGAGGGGGAGCTCGCCCCGGAGGGCGCGGTGCCGGTGCCCCCGGTGGAGGGCCGGCTGGTGGTGCGCGGCCTGCGGTTCCGGTACCGGCCGGATGGGCCGGACGTGCTGGACGGGGTCGATCTCGAGGTCGCGCCGGGCGAGCTGGTGGCCGTGGTGGGCTCCACCGGCTCGGGCAAGACCACCCTCATCCGTCTCCTCTCCGGCGCCTACACCGGGTACGAGGGCAGCATCCGCCTCGACGGGATCGAGATCGCGGAGGCCCGCCGGCGTGACCTGGTGCGGCAGGTGGCCGGCGTCCGGCAGGACGTGCAGCTGTTCTCGGAGACGCTCCGGTTCAACGTCGCGCTGGGCCGCGAGGACCTGGACGATGCGACCCTCGAGGCGGCGGCCCGGGACGCACGGGCGGACGTGGTGGTGGAACGCCTGGGGTGGGAGTTCGTCCTGCGCGAGCGCGGGGCCGATCTCTCCGCCGGCGAGGCGCAGCTGGTGACACTCGCGCGGGTGCTCGCGCACGGGCCGCGGCTCGTGCTGCTGGACGAGGCCACCGCCAACATCGATTCCGTGACCGAGGACCTCGTGCAGGCCGCGCTGGACCGGGTGTTCGCCGGGCGCACTGTGGTGGTGGTGGCTCACCGGCTTTCCACGGTGCGGCGGGCGGACCGGATCGTGGTGATGGAGGAGGGGCGGATCGTGGAGGAGGGCTCGCACGCGGAGCTCCTGCGCCGGGGCGGCCGGTACGCCGAGCTGGTCCGCGCCGGGCGGGCGGCGCTCGTGGCGTGACCGTGGCGGGGCTGTGGCACAGTTGAGGGCGAGGGGACGATGCCGACGGACCGCAGGGAGCTGGCGCTGGGGGAGGACGAGGCGGCGGAGCTGGCCGCCCGGCTGGCCTTCCCCGAGTGGCGGGAACGCGACGACGCGCTCAAGGTGGGGATCGAGGCGGAGTTCTTCCCCGTGCTGCGCGACGCCGCGGGGCGGCCCGCCGGGCGCCTCCCGCTCCACGGGGCTGGGGGCACCCTTGAGCGGCTGCGGGCCGTGGCGCCCCGCCATGGCTGGCGGGTCGTGGAGGGCGCGGTGCCGCGGGTTGAGCTGCCCGAGGGCGGGCGGCTGACCTTCGAGCCGGGCGGGCAGGTGGAGCTCTCGAGCGCCGTGCAGCCCTCCATCGCCGCGGCGGTGGAGCAGCTCGATCGGATCGGCCGCGCGCTCCGGGCGGCGCTGGAGCCGGCAGGGGCGGTCCTGGCCGCGGTGGGCGTGGACCCGTGGCACCCGCTGGCGGCGGCCCCGCAGCAGCTCGACGCGCCGCGCTACCGGGCGATGCACGCCTACCTCGAGCGCCGGTCGCCGGCCGGCCCCGTGATGATGCGGCACACCGCCAGCACCCAGATCAACCTGGACCTCGGCCCCGACGGGGTGCGCCGGGAGCGGTGGTGGCTCGCCAACCTGCTGAGCCCGCTGCTCACCGCCACCTTCACCTCGAGCCCGGGGGAGGGCGTGGCCTGCGCCCGGGCCGGGGTGTGGCAGCGCCTCGACCCGACCCGCACCGGGTTCCCGGCGACGGGTCCGGACGAGGCGCCCGCGGCGGCGTGCGCCCGCGCGGCGCTCGACGCCGACGTGATGCTGTTCTGGCGGCCCGACGGCGACGCCGAGCCCGGCGAGCCGGGGTTCTCGTTCCGGCGGTGGATCCGGGAGGGACACCCGCGGTACGGATGGCCCACCGCGGCCGACCTCGAGTACCACCTGACCACCCTGTTCTTCGAGGTGCGCGTGCGGGGGTTCCTCGAGCTCAGGGCTCCCGACGCGCTGCCCGAGCCGTGGTGGGCGGTACCCGTGGCGCTGGTGGCCGCGCTCATGTACGACCCCGAGGCTCGGGGCCGGGCGCTCGACGAGCTCGCGCCGCTCGGGGCCGACCTGCACGGCGCGTGGGCACGGGCGGCGCGGGCGGGGCTGCGGGACCGGCAGCTCGGGGCGCTCGCCGGGCGGGTGTGGCGGCTGGCGCTCGCGGCGCTGGACCGGCTGCCGGAGGCGGCCGTCGGGGGGGAGACGCGGCGGCGGGCGCGCCGGTTCCTGGAGCGGTACACCTTCCGGGGAGAGGTGCCCGCGGACGAGCTGCGGCCGCTGCTCGCGGAGAGCCCGGCAGCCTCGCTGGCGTGGGCGTCGGGCGGGCCGTCGGGGCGCGACGATTGGGGGGTGACGGGATGGAGCGCGTGAGGCTGTACACGACGTCGGCCTGTCCCTACTGCCGAGCGGCGAAGGCGCTGCTCGACGAGCTGGGGGTGGCGTACGAGGAGATCCTCCTCGACGGGAGGGACGAGCTCAGGGCCGAGCTCGGCCGCCGGCTCGACGGCTGGCGGACCGTCCCCATGATCTTCATCGGCGAACGGTTCGTGGGTGGGTTCGCCGAGCTCCGGAGGCTCCACCTCGCGGGGGAGCTCGAGCGGCTGCTTCACCCCGGGAACTGATCCTTCCAGGCGCGGAGGACGGCCAGCACCTCGGTCCTGGCGGCGAGCGGGCGGCCCGCGCGGCGGCCGGCCGCCGCGCGCACCTCGGCGACGTCCACCCTGAGGAACGGGTTGGTGGCGAGCTCCTCGGCCAGGGTGGAGGGGACGGCGAGGCGCCCCGCTGCGTGGAGCGCCCGCGTGCGCTCGAGGCGGGAGGCCACGGCCGCGTTGCCCGGCTCCACCGTGGCGGCGAAGCGAAGGTTGGCGAGGGTGTACTCGTGGCCGCAGAGGACGAGCGTCTCCGGCGGCAGGGCCGCGATCCGGTCGAGAGAGGCGAGCAGCTCGGCGGGCGTCCCCTCGAACAGGCGGCCGCACCCGGCCGCGAACAGGGTGTCGCCGGTGGCGACGAACCCCTTCCCCGCGTAGGCGAGGTGGTCCCGCGTGTGGCCGGGCACGTGGAGCACCTCCAGGGAGACGCCGGCCTCGGCGGCCCCGAGGCGTTCCCCACCGGCGAGCCCCCGGGTGACACCCGCCGCGCGGGTGGGGCCGTACACCGGGACTCCGAGCTCGGAGGCCCCCGCGGTGTGGTCGGCGTGGTGGTGGGTGAGCAGCACGGCGGCAGGCTCGGCGCCGAGGCGGGCGAGCGCCTCGCGCACCGGCCCGGCCTCCCCCGGGTCCACCACAGCGGCCCGCCCGCCGTGCCCCACCACCACCCAGGCGACGTTGTCCTCGAGCACGGGGACGGGCTCGATCCGCACCACGCCTCCATGGTGGCGGACCGGCGTCCGGGACGCAACCCCGGGCCGGGAATCGAGACGCCTCGCGCGGAGGTGGTCGCCGGAGCTCTGGAGACGGCCGGGAGCGGGGCGTCATGGCTCTGGGAGGGCGC
>CAYTTB010000055.1:0-15730 GCA_964440565.1 uncultured Thermoanaerobaculia bacterium | reverse complement strand
GGGCGCCCGCGAGCCCCCGGGACGCGGTCGCGGACGCGGCCAGGGGAACGGCGGCGGTCGCGGGAGGAGGCTGGTAAGCTCCGGGCGGGGGAGGCGATGGCGGCGCGGTACCTGATCACGGCGGACCCCGTGGAGCGGCTCGACCCGAGGTTCGACCTCGGGGTCGCGGTGAGCGTGGAGCTCCTTCGCCGCGGGGTCCGGGTGGACTACCTGGACATCACCGCCACCCCGCCCGAGCGGGCCGACCACGCGTGGCTGGAACGGCTCCCGGTGCGCCGGGTGGTGGCGGCCGACCGGCGGTGCGACCCGTTCTGGGAGCTGGGGCCGGTGGAGCACGTGCAGGCGGTCGCGTACGACGTGATCCTGCACCGCAAGGACCCTCCGGTGGACGATGCCTACCGCGCCTGGCACCGGCCTTTCGGGTCGCTGCCCCGACGCATCGTGCAGGTGAACCGCCCGCCCGCGATCTACGAGCTGTCGGAGCACACGCTCCACCTCCGGTTCCCGCGGTGGGCGGCGCCCACCGAGGTGTGCCGCGACCTGCAGGCGTTCGTGGCGGCGGTGCGGCGGCAGCGGCCCCAGGCGGTGGCGAAGCCGCTCAACACCTACTGCGGGATCGGGGTGGAGTTCCTCGACCCGGGCGCTTCCGAGGAGGGGCTCGCGGCGTACTGGGAGCGGTGGGGCCCCGAGGTGGTGGTCCAGCCGTACCTCGAGGCGGTGGAGCGGGAGGGCGACCTCAGGATCCTGGCGGTGGACGGCCGCGTGCTGGGGGCGGTGCTGCGGGTGCCGCCCGAGGGGTCGCGCATCGCCAACCTGCACGCGGGGGGGCGGGCGGCCCCGGGGCGGCCCACGGCACGCGAGCTGGAGGCCGCGCGGCGCATCGGCGAGGCCCTGGCCCGCGAGGGCCTCCACCTGCTGGGCCTCGACTTCATCGGGGGGTATCTCACCGAGATCAACTTCACCAGCCCGACCCTCGTGGTGCAGATCGAGGAGGTCACGGGCCGCCCCGCGGTGGCTGCGCTGGTGGACGAGCTGGAGCGGCTGCGATCGAGGGCGTCGGGCGGAGGGAGGCGGGCGTGAGCGGAATCATGGAGGAGTTCCGGCGCGAGCGCGAGCGGCTCAACGAGCTCGTCCTGGAGGGGGCTCCGCTTCCGGTCAGGCGGTTCTTCGCCCTCGACGGCCAGGTGTACCGGGACGGGGCGCTCCCCGGCCGCACCAAGGAGCTGCTCGGCCTGGTCGCCTCGCTGGTGCTCCGGTGCGACGACTGCGTTCGCTACCACCTCGATCGCGCGGCCGAGCTCGGGTACCGCCGGGAGGAGATCATGGAGGCGCTCGCCGTGGGCCTGGTGGTGGGCGGCTCCATCGTCATCCCGCACCTGAGGCGGGCCGTGGCAGCGTGGGAGGAGCTGGAGCGCGAGCGGGGATGAGCCGCGCGGCGTTCCTCGCGGTGGCCCTCGCCGTGTGGACGGCCCAGCACATCTACGTGGGCTGGCGGCTCCTCGGACTGCCGGTGGGCTCCGGGCGCGCCGCGCGCCCCGTCCTGTGGGCCGTCCTGGTCGCGGGGTGGCTCGCCTACCCTCTGGGCCGCATCTGGTGGCGGACGACCCACTCCGGGGCGGCGCGGGCGGTGGAGTGGGTCGGGGCCGTGTGGATGGGGACGCTCCTGCTCCTGGTGGCGGCGTTCGCGGCGGTGGACGTCCTCACCCTCGGCGGGCGGGTCCTCGCCGCTGCCGTCCCGGGCCTGCGCGGCGCGGCGGCCGGTGCGGCGCTCGCGGCCGCGGCGGTGGCGCTGTGGCAGGGCGCGCGGCCGCCGCGCGTCACCGCCCACGAGGTGGAGCTTCCCGGCCTCCCGGCGCGGCTCGACGGGCTGCGGCTGGTGCAGCTGTCCGACCTCCACCTGGGCTCGCTCCTGGGCCGCCGGTTCCTGGAGGGGGTGGTGGCCCGGGCCGAGGCGCTGGAGCCCGACCTGGTGGCGGTCACGGGCGACCTCCTGGATTCGGAGGCGGACTCGGTCGCTGGCCTCCTCCCGCTGCTGCGGCGCCTCGACGCCCCGCTGGGGGTGGTGGCGGTGCCCGGCAACCACGAGTACTACGCCGGAATCGAGAGGTACCGGGAGCTCGCCCGGCGGCTGGGCTGGGAGCTGCTGGAGGACCGGTGTATCCGTCCCGTGGAGGGCCTCGCCGTGGCCGGGGTGGGGGACCGTCGCGGAGCCCGCTGGAGCGGGGTGGAGGGCGGGGATCTCGAGGCCGCGCTCGCCGGATGCGGCCGGGCCGGCGGGGCCACGGTCCTGCTCGCCCACTCGCCCGATCGGGAACTGGTCGAGGCCGCCGCCGCCCGGGGCATCGGGCTCGTGCTCTCGGGGCACACCCACGGCGGCCAGCTGTGGCCGTTCCACGCGCTGGTCCGCCTGGCCTACCCGGATCTCGCGGGCCGCCACCGGGTCGGGGCGACGACGACCCTCGTGGTGAGCCGCGGGACCGGGCGCTGGGGGCCGCCGATGCGCCTCGGCGCGCCGGCGGAGATCGTGGTGGTGACGGTGCGCGCGCCGGGAGCGGGTACACTCCCGCCATGAGCGGGTGGTGGATCGACTCCCATGCGCATCTCGCCATGTTCGAGCCCGGGGAGGTGCCCGCGGTGCTGGAGCGGGCGCGCGCGGCCGGGGTCGGGGGCGTGCTCGTGCCGGCCACGGGCCCGGATGACCTGGCACGGACCCTGGAGCTGGCCGGAGCGCATCCGTACCGGGTCGTCGGGGTGGTGGGGGTGCACCCGCACGAGGCGTCCGCCCTGGACGCCGCCCTCAAGCGCCGCATCGAGCGGGCCCTGGCTGCGCCCGGGATCGTGGGTGTGGGCGAGATCGGGCTCGACTACCACTACATGAACTCGCCCCGCGAGGACCAGCTGGCGGCGCTGCGCTGGCAGCTGGAGCTGGCCACGGAGGCAGGCCTGCCGGTGGTGCTGCACAACCGCGAGTCGTGGGAGGACCTGGAGCGGGCGCTCGTGGCCGTGCGCGACGGGCTCGTGGGGGTCTGCCACTCCTTCGCGGAGCCGCCCCGGGCGGCGCGGCGGGCGGTGGAGCTCGGGCTGGTGGTGGGGATCTCCGGGATGGTGACCTTCCGGCGTGGCGACAACGTGCGCGAGATGGTGCGGGCGCTCCTGCCCGGCGAGGTGCTGGTGGAGACCGACGCTCCCTACCTGGCGCCGGTACCGTACCGGGGCCGCCGGAACGAGCCCGCCTGGGTGGTGGAGACGGCCCGGCGGGTGGCCGCGGAGCTCGAGATCGGCGAGGAGGAGCTCCGTACGGTCACCGGGGAGACGTTCCGCCGCGTGTTCCGGCTGGGGGTCGAGTGGCCGCAGCCGTGAGGCGGGTGCACTGCCCCGCGCTGGGGCGCGAGGTGGAGCTTCCCGCGCGCCCCGCCCGCATCGTGTCGCTCTCGCCGAGCCTGACCGACGCGGTGTGGACGCTGGGGCTCGGCGACCGGCTCGGCGGCCGCTCGGCCTGGTGCTGGCGTCCCCCGGAGGTGCGCCGGCTCCCGGTGGTGGGAAGCTACACCGAGGTCCGGGAGGACCGTCTCGCCGCTCTCGAGCCGGATCTCGTGCTCGCCGGGGCGGGGGTCCAGGATCCCCTGGTGCGGCGGCTCGCGGACGCCGGCTGGCCCGTCTACCAGGTGCCGTTGCCCGCCTCGCCCTGGGGGATCGTGGAGAACCTCGTGGTGGTGGCCGCGGTGTGCGGCGAGGCGCGGCGGGGGCTCGTGGAGGCCGCGGCCCTCCACCGACGGCTGCTCGAGCTCAGGGGCATCCTCCCGCCCCTCGCCACCTACGCCGAGATCGACCTCGGCGGGCCGGTGACCACCGGCCTCGGGTCGTACGTGACATGGGCGCTCGCGTGGCTCGGACTCGAGCCCGTGACGCGGGAGGATCCGCGCGCGTATTTCACCCCTGACCTGGAGTGGCTGCGGACCCTCGATCCGGAGCTGGTGATCCTCGATCCCCAGCCCCACCGCCCGCCCACCGCCGCGGCGGCCTGGGCCGCGCTCGAGGATCGCGGCCTCGGGGGCTGGCGGCGGCACGCCCGTCTCGTGGTGACCGAGGGCGACGTGCTGGCGCACCACGGACCGTGGCTGATCCGTGAGGGGCTGCCGGCTCTCGCGGCCTCGGTGGCCGACGCGCTCGCGCGGGCCCCGCGGGGGTGAGGTCCCCGGTCAGCCCGAGGCGGCGCGCCGGCCGCGCTGGCGCGGGATGTCGCTCGCGTCCACGAGGGCCATGCGGCGCTTCGGGTCGAAGGAGACCGGGCACCGCTTCGGGGCGTCCAGCTTGAGCCGGAACTCCTCGAAGAAGTCGGGCGACTTGACGCCGACGGTGCCGCGCCGGCGCGAGATCCGAATCGCGCCCTCGACCTCCGCGTCCTTCACGAACTCGACCCCGATCAGCTTGCGGCGACGATCGAAGTACAGCACCGCACCCGTTCCCGGTTCGATGCCGGCGTTCGTGAGATCCTCGAGCGCGAGCGAGATCAGGCCCGTGGGGCGGATCAGCGCCCGGGGTTCGCGCTTCCGGACCGGCTTCTTCGGGACGAACTTCTCGAACGGCATTGTGCCCTCCCTTTCTCGTGTCGACCAGGATAACGGATGCGTGGATGTGCGTCAAGCGACTCGCGCTGTGTGGGTGGAGAACGGCCGAGAAATCGGCACGACAGCCGCCTGCGGCCGGGACGTGAAGCGCGTCGGAGGGAGGATCTTCCGACGCGTCGCGCATGTGTCCGGCAGGGAGGTCCCGGCAGACCTCACCGTCCGTTTCGCGGCGCCGGAAGGGGATCGCGGGCGCGACCGGTTCAGGGTCCGGCAGGCGATCGCGTCGGGGCGTTTTCCTGGAGAGATTCCGGGCGCGAGATCGCCGCGCGAGGGCACGGCGGCGCGGGACGAATACCACGGTGGGAAAGCCGGACCACGGTGCCTCGTGGTAGACTCCGCCGGTGAGCGGAAGGCACGTCCAGTGGATCGAGATCGACGTCGGCGCGCTGCGTCACAACCTGCGCCTGTTCCGGCGGCTGCTCACCCCCGGGACGCGCCTCGCGGCGGTGGTCAAGGCGAACGCCTACGGGCACGGGCTCGATGCCGTGGCGCCGGTGGCCGCCCGCGAGGCGGATGTGCTGGCGGTGCACTCGGCCGGCGAGGCGCGGCGCCTGCGGGCGCTGGGGGTCGGGTCGCCCGTGCTGGTGATGGGGTTCGTGCCGCGGCACGAGATGGAGGGGCTCGACGCGGGGGTGCACCTCCTGGTCTCCACCGAGGAGTCGGTGCGCTGGGCCGGCGAGCACGCGCGGGCCACGGGGGTGAGGCTGCCGCTCCACCTCAAGATCGAGACCGGCACCCACCGGCAGGGGGTGAGCCCGGAGCGGGCGGTGGAGCTGGCACGGCTCGCCGCCTCGGAGGGTCTGGAGGTGGTGGGGGCGGCGACGCACTTCGCCAACATCGAGGACACGCTGGAGCACGACTTCGCCCAGGAGCAGCTGGCCCGCTTCCGGGAGGCGGTGGCGCGGCTCGAGCGGGAGCTGGGGAAGCCGCTGCCGTACGTGCACGCCGCCTGCTCGGCGGCGGCGCTGCTCTTCCGCGAGGCGGACTTCACCATGGCCCGCGTCGGGATCGCCATGTACGGTCACTGGCCCTCGCGAGAGACCCACCTCTCGTGGGTCCTGGACCACGGGCGCGACGGCGTGCGCCTCCAGCCGGTGCTGAGCTGGAAGGCGGTGGTGGGCCAGGTGCAGGAGGTGCCCGCGGGGGCGACGGTGGGGTACGGGCGGACCTGGCGGGCGCTGCGTCCGACGCGCCTGGCGGTGATCCCGGTGGGGTACGCGGACGGGTACCCCCGCGTCCTGGGCAACCGCGCCCGCGTGCTGGTGCGCGGCGTGGCGGTCCCGGTGGTGGGGCGGGTGTGCATGAACATCCTCATGGCCGACGTCACCGACGTGCCCGGCGTGGCGGTGGGCGACGAGGTGGTGCTCATCGGCCGCCAGGGCGAGGCGGAGGTGACGGCGGAGGACCTCGCGCAGCTCTCGGGTACCATCGCCTACGAGATCCTGGCGCGGCTGTCGCCCGGGATTCCCCGGATCGTGATCCCCGACGGGGGCGCCGTGTCCTCGTGAGAGGACCGCCGCGCCGGCGGCTGCGCTCCGCCCGCGTGGCGAGGCCGGCACGGATCTTGCCTTGGCGGTGGGGGGAGGTGGCGATGCGTCGTGGGTGGATGGTGGCGGGGGTCCTGGCCCTGCTCGCGGCGGGGTGTACCAGCGCGGGCGGCGGGGTGGGGGTCCAGGTCCGGGTCTCGCCCTGGCTGTGGCTGTCCGGCTGGTGGAGCCCGCCGCCGCCGGCAGCGCCGCCGCCCGACCTGGCGGTGGTGGTGACCCGTGTGCGCCCGCGCCGCGCGCGGGTGGTCCTCGACGGCCGGGTGATCGGCCTGGCGGACGACTTCGACGGCTACCCGGACTGCCTCTACCTCCGGCCGGGCGAGTACACCCTCCGCTTCGACCTGGGAGGGTACCGCACGCGGGAGGTGCCGCTCGAGGTTCGGGCCGGCAACGTGTACGAGGTGCGCCTGCGGCTGGAGAGGGACCGCACCCGCCCGAAGGAGGGGTGGCGGCAGGCGCGGGCCTCGGCGCCGCGGGTGGCCCAGCGGGTCTTCGGACCGGCGGGGCGGGCGGCACCCGGCGGGCGGGGACGGGAGGCGGGGAGCGCGCTGCGGGTGGCGGAGCTCGGCTCGCTCGAGCTGCGCGTCTCGCCCCCCGAGGCCGAGGTGCTCATCGACGGGGACCGGTACGCCACGGCGCGCGAGCTCGAGTCGCTGGGGCACCCCATCGCGCTTCCCGGAGGCCTCCACGTGGTGGAGGTCCGCGCGGCGGGGTTCGCGTCCGAGCGGCGCGAGGTGCGCATCGAGCCGGGGGCCACGGTGCGGCTCGAGGTCGAGCTGCAGCGGGCGACCGGGACCGACCGCGGCGCCGGCACCGGTCCTCCGGGGCCGTGACGGCTCGGCGCCGGGTCGGCGGCGCTTCTCGCACCGGGTGACCCTCGCCCCCGGCGGACGCCCGGCCCCGGGTGCGGCCCCGGATCCCGGCGCGCCCCGGCGCCGCGCCCATCCCGGTCGCCGGCGGCGGGCTCCCGGCATGGGGCGATCCTGCCGGGAACTAGCTGCGCGCCGCCCCCTCCCCCCACCCAGTGGGACGGAGGGGGCAGGAGCGCCCGTGTCGTGGAGAAGGTCGAGCGGCCGGGCAGGGGGTGGACAAGCCCGGCGAGGGGTCGTATACTTGCGGCAGGAGCGAAAAGGGAGGGATCCGGGAAGGCTTACCACCTTGTGCCTACCATGACTGGCCAACCAAGACCTGGCCTACCTGGATCGGCCTACCGATGACAGGCCTACCACATGAGCTGACCGACCCTCCCGGCTTCTCGGCGCCCGGCCCCGGCCGGGCGCTTGATTCATCGCTGGCCTGACGGCCCGCCCTCGCGACCGCCGTGGTGGTGTACGGGCACCGCCCGACCGGGTGCGGCGCCGGCACCGGGCGCGTTCCCGCGGAGTCGGTGGGGCGCCTCGCGGATCGGACGGCGTGGCCATGAACGCCCGGCAGGCGGGGCGGCCTCGCTCCCTCGCGGCCCGATCACCCGGCGATCCCGGTGCTTCCCGGCGGTCGCGTTCCGGGCGGCCGCACGCGGTCGCGGCCGCGGGCTCGCCGGAGACCCGTCTCAGCCCCCCTCCTCGGGGTCGCGCAGGGGCCCGAACCGGGCCCAGCCCTGGCGCAGGGGTGCGTGGCGCGCGGCCCACAGCATCTGCTGGCAGATCCCGTGCAGGATCGCGACCTCGTTCCGGGTGGGCCCCGCGCGGCGCAGGAGGCGGCGCAGCTTGCGGACGATCCGCTCCGGGTTCTGGGGGTCGAGGAACCCGATCCCGGCGAGCGCCCGTCGCAGGTGCTCCACGAGGCGCTCCACCTCCTCGTGCGGCGCGGGCCGGGGTGCG
The DNA here is from genome assembly GCA_964440565.1 of uncultured Thermoanaerobaculia bacterium. Lineage (GTDB taxonomy): Bacteria > Acidobacteriota > Thermoanaerobaculia > Thermoanaerobaculales > Sulfomarinibacteraceae > CAYTTB01. Next base: position 7,735 of record CAYTTB010000055.1, on the reverse strand, counting down.
TCGGGGGGCGCCGGCGCGACGGCGTGCACGGTCCAGGCGACGGCGATCGCCACCGCCTGCGCCAGGTTCAGCACCGGGAACTCGGGTCGCGTCGGGATGCGCAGCACCGCGTCGCAGCGATCCAGCGCCTCGCGCCGGAGCCCGCGGGTCTCGTTGCCGAACACCAGGGCGACCTCGCCCCTTCGGCGGGCGAGGAAGCCGGCGAGCTCCGCTGGCGTGATCACCGGGAGGTTCTCCCGGCCGCGGCCGGAGGCGGTTCCCACCACGGTGGGGATCCCGGCCACGGCCTCCTCGAGGCCGGGGACCGTCTCCACGGCCACGTGCCGCGCCGCGCCGCACGCCCACCTGGCCACCTCCGGCTCCCCGGGATCCACGAGGGGCGATACCAGCACCACCCGCGGCACGCCGAAGTTGGCGGCGAGCCGCAGCGCGGCGCCGAGGTTGCCCGCGAAGGCGGGCTCCACGAGGACGAGCCGTCCGAGCCGCATCGGTTCGCTATCATAGCCGCGGGACTTCCCGGTCCGGAAAGGTGGCGAGATGCTGATCCCCGTAGGTCACGAGCACACCACGGTCCGGCGGCTGCCGTGGGTCTCCTTCGCGATCATGGGGCTCTCCTTCCTCGTCTTCGTGGCGATCCTCGTGAGCCCGCCCGCGGACCCCCGCGCCGCCAGCAGGGCGATGCAGAGGGCCCTCCGGTACTTCTCCGAGCATCCGTACCTCGAGCTCGATCCGAGGCTGCGCGAGGTGATGGAACGCGAGGTCGGGCGGGACCGGCTGAAGGCGACGCTGGAGCTGGCGCGCCAGTTCGGCGCGAAGCCACCGGCCGACCCCGAGGTACGGCGGCGCGAGCAGGAGGAGCTCCGGCGGCTGGTGGACGCGGCCCTCGCCGCCCGGCGGCGGCACCCGTTCTACCGCTGGGGACTGGTTCCGGCGCACATCCGGCCGCTGGCGCTGATCACCCACCAGTTCCTCCACGCCGGCTGGCTCCACCTTCTCGGCAACCTGTTCATCTTCTACCTCTGCGGGCCGTTCGTGGAGGACGTGTGGGGTCGGCCGCTGTTCGCCATCTTCTACCTCGCGGGGGGTGTCTTCGCCGGCCTCATGTTCGCCCTCCGCTACCCCCATCTCGACGTGCCGCTGGTGGGCGCCTCGGGCGCCATCGCCGCCGTGATGGGGGCGTTCCTGGTCCGCTACTGGAAGACCAGGATCCGCTTCTTCTACTGGTTCGGGCTGGTCTTCCGCGGGACGTTCGAGGCCCCGGCGTGGCTCATGCTCGGGCTGTGGTTCGGGCGCGAGCTGTTCTTCGCCCAGGCGATGGACCTCGGAGGGGGGCGCAGCGGCGTCGCCTACTGGGCGCACGTCTGGGGCTTCGCCTTCGGCGTGACGGTGGCGGTAGCGATCCGCCACTTCCGGATCGAGGAGCGGTTCGTGAACCCGGCCATCGAGGAGAAGGTCACCCTCGCCGCCAACCCGGTCATCGACGAGGCGATGGAGGCGTGGCGGCGGGAGGATCGGGAGGGGGCGCTCCGGCGCCTCGAGGTAGAGAGCCGGCGCGATCCCGGCAACGTGGACGTGGCCCTCGCCTTCTGGAACCTCGCCTGCCAGGCGGGCACGCCGGAGCGCGCTGCGGGCGCGATGCTGGCGGCCGTGCGGGCGGAGCTGCGGGCGGGGGAGGACGACCTCGCCGGCGAGCACTGGCTGGACCTCGCCCGCCGGGTGCCGGCGGTGGCCGCGGAGCCGGTGACGGCGGCGAAGGCTCTGGAGGCGCTCGACCGGGTGGGACGGCCGGACGAGGCTCGCGAGGGCCTCGGGCTGGTCGTCCCGCGGCTCGGCGGCACGGTGCCGCCCGGGGCGCTCGCACGGCTCGCGCGGATGGCCGAGCGGCTGGGCGGGGCGGCCGCGGTGCCGGTGCTGGAGCTCGCCGCCGGGCATCCGGAGCTGCCCGCGGAGGCCCGCGCCGCGGCGCGGGAGGGGCTCGCCGCCCTCGAGCCGGGAGGCGCCGCCGGGGCGGGAGGACGCGAGGCGGCGCCGGCGTCCGCCCCGCCCGGCGTGCCGGGGGCGGCCGGCGCATCGCCCGCCGGGGAGCCCTCGCGGCCGGCGGCCGGCCCGCCGGAGGCGGCCCGCGAGCCACTCGCGCCCGCACCCGTGGCGCGCCGGCTCGAGATCGTGCAAGCCGTCCCGCTGGAGCTGGGCGAGCACGAGCTGTGGCTGGAGGTACGGGGCCGGGGCCGCGCCCGGCTGCCCTACGAGAAGCTGCAGGCGGTGGCGGTGGTCGGGATCCGGCCTCCGGATGGGAAGGGGTTCCTCCTCCTCGATCTGCTCCTCGACCCGCCGTGGGGCGACTCGCCCACCGTGCGCGCGCTCCGGATCTCGAGCCGGAGCTTCGACCCGCGGCGTCTGGTTCCCGACGCGGGCTCGCCGCTCGAGGCGTTCCGGGCGGTGGTGGACCGGATCCTCTCCGCCTCGCAGGCGGCGCCGCTGCCCAGCCCGGCCGCGGTGCGGGGCGAGCCGTTCGCCACCTTCGCCACCGTCCCGGCCTACGAGGAGGAGGTGCTGGGCCTCGCGAGCGAGTGAGAGGAGCGCCCGCCTCCGGGTGGCACGATCTCCACCAGCCGCCGGGAGCGGCCCGCGTCCTCGATCCACACCCGCCACACCCTCGCCCCCGCCGGCAGCCAGGGCTCCAGCAGCTCCCGCGGCCACTCCACCGCGACGACGGCGTCGGGATCCGAGAGCAGCTCCTCGAGGCCCAGGCCCCGCACCTCGCGAGCCCCGTGCCGCACCCGGTACAGGTCCACGTGGTGGAGGCGGGCCACGCGACCCGCGCACGGGTACGTCTCGACCAGGACGAAGCTCGGCGAGCTCACCGCCTCCGGGTCGCCGCCGAGGCCGCGAACCAGGCCCCGCACGAACGTCGTCTTGCCGGCGGCGAGCTCGCCCTCCAGACGCACCACGTCGCCCGGGCCGAGGCGGGCCGCAAGACGGGCGGCCAGCTCCTCGGTCGCCTCCGGCGATCCGGTCTCGTGCCGCTCCGCCCTCACCCCTCGGCCTCCAGCTCCCGCCACGCCGCCGCCACCAGCTCCGGCAGGCGCGAGGCGGGCACCGCCGCGGGCCACCTCCCGGCCCCGAGCTCGCCGGCGCGCCCGTGCAGCCAGGCCGCCACCGCCGCGGCCCGGACGGGTTCCAGCCGTTGCGCCAGCAGCCCGCCGGCGAGGCCGGTGAGCACGTCGCCCGCGCCGCCGGAGGCGAGGTGGGCGTCGCCGGTGGGGTTCACCAGCAGCTCCCCCTCGGGCGTCGCGATGACGGTGCGGTGCCCCTTCGCCACCACGACGGCCTCCGCCCGGCGCGCCGCCTCCCGCGCCGCCGCCGCGCGGTCGGCCACCACCTCGCGCGTTTCCACCCCGAGCAGCCGCGCCAGCTCCCCGGGGTGGGGGGTGAGCACCGGCGGCACCTCGCGCCCGGCCAGGCGCTCGGGGCGGCCCGCGAGCAGGTTCACCGCGTCCGCGTCGAGCAGGAGCGGACCCTCCCAGCGGTCGAGGAGCCACTCCAGTGTCTCCCGCGCGCCCTCCCCGGTGCCCATCCCGGGCCCGGCCGCCACCGCGGTCATCCGGGGAAGCAGCGTCGCGAGCTCCCCGGGCCCGGCCACGAGCCCGTCCCCGGTGGCGGGAAGGGCGAAGGACATCGCCTCGAGGCACGCCGCGTCCACCACCGGCACCAGCGGCTCCGGCACCGCCATGGTGACCAGACCGCTGCCGGACGCGACCGCGGCCCGCGCGGCCATCGCCACCGCGCCGCCCTTGCCGCGGGACCCGGCGACGACGAGCAGGTGCCCGAACGTGCCCTTGTGCCCGTCGAGAGGGCGAGGCGGTAGCCACAGCGCCACGTCCTCGGGCTCCACCCACCGTCCCCACGGCGCGGCCTCCAGGGCCGCGGGAGGGATCCCGATCTCCACCACCGCCACCTCGCCGCAGGCGAGACACGCCGGCGGCAGCACGTGGCACACCTTGAGCGCCGCGAAGGTGACCGTGAGGTCCGCCTCCACGTGCTCTCCGGGCGGCGTCGCGGCCGAGCCGGACAGGCCCGTGGGCACGTCCACCGCCACCACCGCGGCGCCGCACGCGTTGATCCGCCGGGCGGCCTCCAGGAGGCGTCCCCCGAGGGGCCGGTCGAGCCCGGTCCCGAGCAGCGCGTCCACCACCAGGTCGGGGGGCCAGGCGAGTGCCCGCTCGAGCGGCGCCAGGTCGTCGCCGGGGACCGCCTCCACCGGCACCCCGAACCGGCGCGCCAGCTCGAGGTTGGCGGCGGCGTCCGGGGAGAGGCGGCCGGGGTCGGCGAGCAGGACCACGCGCACGTCCACGCCGCCGCAGGCGAGGTGGCGGGCGGCGGCGAGGCCGTCGCCGCCGTTGTTCCCGCGCCCCGCCGCCACCAGCACCCGGCGCGCCTCGCCGAACCGCTCGCGGATCGCCTCCACCACGCCGGTGGCCGCGTTCTCCATCAGCACCAGCGACGGCACCCCGAGCCCCTCGATCGTGTGGCGGTCCGCCTCGCGCATCCGCTCGTTGTCGAGCACCGGCAGCATCGCTCCCTCCGCCGGAATCCTACCGCACGGCGCGGGAGACGAGCGGCGAGGCGCACCAGACCGCGGCGGAGACCGCGAGGGCGGGGAACATGGGCTCGAGGCCCAGCGGGTAGCGGCCCCCGGAGCCGGCGGCGATCCAGACCACGGTAGCGGCCGCGGCGAGCACGATCCCGGCGGCGGCCGCGGCGGGTGCGGGCCGGAGACGCTCCGGCAGGTGCACGGCGAGCACCGGCAGCAGCAGCGCCGAGGTCACCGCCGTCCCCACGTGGTGCCACAGCTCCACCACCGAGTCGAAGACGAGCGCCCCGGCCAGCGCGAGCGCCGAGGCCACCGCGAGGCCGAGCCGGGTCGCGGCCCGCTCTCCCGCAGCCCGGGGCCGGATCAGGTCGTGGCCCACGGTGGCCGCGGCGAGGAACAGGTAGCTGTCGAGGGTGGACATCACGGTGGCGTAGAGCCCCAGGGTGAACACCGCGCGCGGCCACGGCGCCAGCACCAGGTCCGCCAGCGCGGGGTACGCCGCGACCGGATCCCGGAGCCCGGGCAGCAGCACGCGCGCGGCCAGGCCGGAGACCGTGGTGAGGAAGTCGAACACCGCCCAGCACGCCACCGCGGCCAGCACCCCTCGGCGGGCCACGCGCGGCGTGCTCGCCGCGAACGCCCGCTGGTAGAAGGCCGGCTCCACCAGCGTCTGCAGGGCGATGAGGTACCAGACCAGGACCGCCTGCCAGCCGAGGCCGCCGTCCCATGCGCGGTGGCTCGCGGGCAGCGCCGCCCACAGCCCCGCGAGGCCTCCCGTGCGCGCCAGGGCGGCGGGCACGAGGAGCGCGAACCCGCCGTACATCAGCGCCATCTGCAGCGCATCGGTCCGCACCACGGCGCGGAACCCCGAGATCCCGACGTACAGTGCCGAGATCCCGAGGCCGAGGACCATGGCGGGAGCGGGAGGCAGGCCGGTGGTCCAGCCGACGAGGGTGCCCAGCATCATGAGGTACGCCGCGGGGACGGTGGCCGCGAGCACCGCCACCGCCCCGACGCGGGCCGCGGGCGCCCCGTAGGCCCGCTCCAGGAGCTCGGGGATCGAGAGCGCCTCGGTGCGGCGGAGGCGGCGCGCGAGCACGAGGGCGAACGCCACCGCCGCCAGGTAGTACGGCAGCCCGAACACCACCCAGGTGGAGATCCCGAACCGGTAGGCGTACTCGCCCACCCCCAGGATCCCCCCGTACCAGGTGGTGACCAGCGTGGCCACGAAGGCCGGAAGGGTGAGGCGGCGGCCGGCGAGGAGGTACTCGAGCGCTCCGGCCCCACCGCCCCTGGAAAGCGCCACCAGGAGCGCGAGGTACGCCGCCAGGAGGATCAGGGTGGGCCCCGGCACCGCTCAGCCCGTGGACCGCCGCTGGCGCTTCATCTCGTACATCCGCCGGTCGGCCTCGTGCAGCGCCTCGGCCACCGACTCCCGGTCGGTGCACGCCGCGACCCCCCAGCTCGCGCGCAGGGGGATAGGGTAGGGGAACTCCTCGGCCGCATCGGTGAGCAGTCGCACCAGGTGGGCGTACCGGAGCCGCGCCGTCTCCTCCCCGATGTCCTGGAGGACCGCCACGAACTCGTCGCCGCCCCACCGCACCACCAGGTCCGTCTCGCGGGTGGCATCGCGGAGGATCCGGGCCACCAGCTGCAGCGCCTGGTCGCCGGCGGCGTGGCCGTAGCGGTCGTTGATCTCCTTCAGGTGGTCCACGTCCACCACGAGCAGGGTGACCGGGCCGGTACCGTCCCACCGCTCGAACCAGTCGCGCAGCGCATGCCGGTTGGCGCACCCGGTGAGCGGGTCCACCTCGGCCTTGCTGGCCAGCAGCTCGTTCTCGCGCTGCAGCATCTCCACCCGTTCCTCGAGCCGCCGGATCCGCTGCGCCGCCAGGTGGGCGGCACCCCCGAGGGTCACGAACAGCCCGCCGGAGAGGACCGTCCCGGTCGCCCCCGCCAGCAGCGGCGCCGATCCGCTCGCGGCGGCCGCGGCGGCGAGGGCGGTAGCGCCCGCGATGAGGAGCGCCCCGGTCATCGTCGGCCAGCCGCAGCGCGGCGAGCCGGCCGGCTGGGCCCTGCATCCCCGGCACGCGATCGCTCCCGCGGCTCCCGCCGCCGCCGCCAGCGCGAGCCCGGCGGCCGGCTCGAGGATCGCGAGCGCGGCGGCTGCCGCCGCCGACGCGAGCAGGCCGGCCCGCGCGCGGGAGGGCAGCTCCGCCACGGGCCGCTGCGAGGCCGCGATCAGCGCGGCCGCCGGCAGCAGTGTCGCCGCGGGAGCGAGCACCGGCGTCCAGAGCCGGGCGGGTGCGATCCACGCCGCGGCGAGCGTGGCCGCGGCGGCCAGGTGCAGCGCCAGCACGAGATCCCAGCGCCGGATCCAGCCCGGCTCGGCGGCCGTCTCGAGCTCGCGCAGCACGGGGAGCATCGCGGCGAGGAGCGCCGCCTCGAGCAGCACCGTCACCGTCGCCAGGGCCGTGGGCATCGCGGGCATTGTACGGGATCGCGGCATCGTGCCGGGCGGCCACCGTACCCGAGCTGGGGTACACTGGGAGCGGGTCCCTGGCGTGGGGTGCGCCGTGGTGCGCGCCGCGTGCGGGGTGGGGGAGGTCGCATGCACATCAACGACATCCTCAAGGTGGCCGTGGAGCGCAAGGCGTCCGACGTCCACCTCAAGGTGGGCGCCCACCCGGTGCTCCGCATCGACGGCAAGCTGCAGCCGCTGCCCGAGTTCAAGCGGCTGATGCAGGAGGACACCATCGCCATGGCGTTCTCCATGATGTCCTCCCGCCAGAAGGAGCGGTTCAAGAACCAGCTCGAGATCGACATCGCCTACTCGGTGCCCGGGCTCGGGCGGTTCCGCTGCAACATCTTCCAGCAGCGAGGGTCGGTGGGCCTGGTGCTGCGGCTCATCCCGGCGCGGATCCAGGGGTTCAAGGAGCTGATGCTGCCGCCGGTGCTCGAGCGGATCTGCGAGGAGACGCGCGGGCTGGTGCTGGTCACCGGGACCACCGGCTCGGGCAAGTCCACCACCCTCGCCGCGATGATCGACTACATCAACAGCCGGCGGGTGGAGCACATCATCACCATCGAGGACCCCATCGAGTTCCTCCACCGGGACAAGAAGTCCATCATCAACCAGCG
>CAYTTB010000054.1:0-22060 GCA_964440565.1 uncultured Thermoanaerobaculia bacterium | reverse complement strand
CGGCCACCGAGAAATCGCCCCCCTCAGGCCTCGAACTGTCGAACTTGGGGGGCCAGCTCCCCTGCGCCCGGCCGCTTCCCGCCCGCGCCCGGTGGGTGCTCCCCTCGCCCCCTTCCGGAACGGGAGCGGCGGCGGCGCCGTCGGGGACCACCGGCGGCGGGTCGCGGGAAGCCGACCCGCCGTGCCCTGCATGTCCGCGGGACGTCTTCCGGGGGTGGCATGCCACCGAGGTGCGACCCCGTCTCGGCGTCCCGGGGACGGTCCGGATCCGGGTGGGTTGACGTCCGGCCGGGGGCGGGCGATGGTGGCAGCGATGCGACCGCGTCTCGCATGGCTCCTGGCCTTCCTCGCCGCTCTACCGTCGGCGGGTGGCGTCACCTCCCTCGCCGACCTCGCGGCCTCCGGGCAGTGGCGGCGGGTGCTCGAGGTGGCCCTGGTCGAGGCACGTCAGGCGCCGCTTCCGCCGCACCGGGCGCTGGTGGCGGCGGAGGCGGCGCGGCGGCTGGGCCGCGCCGCGGACGAGGAGGCGCTGCTCGAGGCGGCGGTGGGCGAGGACGGCCCCGGCCAGGTCGCCCGGGTTCGGCTCGCCGCGCTCCGCGCGGAGGCGGCGCCGGCGGGGGCGGCGGCCCTGGTGCTGCCGGTGCTCTCCCGTCCGCGCACGCCCGAGCTCCGCCGGGCCGCGGTGGCGGTGGTGGAGCGCGCCCGCCGTCTCCCCCCGAGGCTGCGCCGCGCGCTCCGCCGCGCGGCGCGGCGCCTGCCACGGGCGGACCGCCGCCGGCTGGAGGCGGCGGTGGCCGCCGCCGCTGGCGAGGCCGGCCGGCGGGAGCTGCTCCGCCTGCTGCGCCGTTCGGTCCGCGACCGCGCCGCCGCCACCGCCGCCGCCGCCCTCGAGCGACTCGGGCCTCGCTCCGCCACCGAGCGGCTCCTGCTCGGCAGCGCGCTCCTCGCCCAGGGACGGTACGAGGAGGCGGCGCCGCTGCTCGAGCGGGCCGCACGCACGCTCCGCGGCTGGAAGGCGCCGTTCCGCGCCGGCCGGTGCGCGTACCGCCGGGAGCGGTACGGCGAGGCCGCCGCCTGGTACCTCAGGGCGCTCCGGCGGGCGCCGGACGCGCGGCGCCGGGCGGAGCTGCTGGTCCACCTGGCCCGCGCCCGGCTCGCGGCGGGCGACCTGCCGGCGGCGCTGGAGGCGGCGCGGCGGGCGGTGCGGGCGCGGCCCTCGGACGCGCGCCGCCTCCTCCTCGCGGACCTGGAGCTCCAGGCGGGGAACCGCCGCCGGGCGGAGGCCTCGATCGGCCGGCTCCGCACCCGGGAGGGGCGGGACCGCGGGCGGATCCTGCTCGCCCTCGAGCGGCTCCGGGCCGGCGATGGGACCGGAGCCGTGCGCCTCCTCGACAGCGTCCGCGGCCGCCGGTGGGGCGGCGCGGCGCAGGTGGTGGCGGCACGCCTCGAGCTCGCGCTCGGCGACGGCCCCGGGGCGCTCCGGCGCCTCGAGCGGGCCGCCCGCATCGGCCTCGGCCCGTACTGGGAGGAGGCGGCACGGGCCACCACGGCCCGGCTGCCGGCGGAGACGGTGGACGCCTGGCGGGACGGGGTGGCGCGGGCGTGGCGCGAGCGTGGCGACGCGGGGGCGCTCGCGGAGTGGGCCGCACTGGAACCCGATCCCGCCCGGCTCGCCGCCGTGCGGGCGGCGGTGGCCCCCCGGTTCCGGCCGCCGCGCGACATCGCGCCGCGGCGCGGTCTCGCCGCCCGCCTGTGGTCGCTGGGACTTCACCAGGCGGCGGCGCGGTGGGACGCCTCCAACCTGCCGCACGGCGACCCGGCCGCGGCGGGGTGGGCGGCGGCGCGGCTCGCCGCCGCGGGCCGGATCCGCCGGGCGATGGCCCTCGCCGACGAGGCCCGGCGCCGGATGCACCCCCGCGCCCCGGTGGCGCTCCTGCCCGAGAGGGTGGCGCGGACCCTGTACCCGCTGCCCATGCCCGTCGAGGTGCGGCGCGCGGCGGAGAAGGCCGGGGTGGACTGGGCGCTGCTCGCGGCGCTGGTGCGGGAGGAGTCGGCGTGGGACCCCGGGGCGGTGTCGGCGGTGGGCGCCCGCGGGCTCACGCAGCTCATGCCGGCGACGGCCCGCCGGGTGGCGGGGGCGCTGGGGGAGCCCGAGCCCGACCCCGAGGCGCTGCACGATCCCGCGCGGTCGCTGCGGCTCGGGGCGGCGGAGCTGGCCCGACTGCTGCGCCGGTCCGGCGGCCGTGCGGAGCGGGCGGTGGCCGCGTACAACGCCGGGGAACGGGCCGCCGCGCGCTGGGCCGCGCGGTGCCCCGAGCCGTGCACGCCCGAGCTCTACCTGCTCGCCATCGGCTACGGCGCGACGCGGGCGTACACCGCCGACGTGCTGGCGGCGGCCGCGTGGTACCGGAGGCTGTACGCCCCGTGAGGGGCCTCGGGCGCGTGCTAGGATGCACGCGCCTGACGCTCGTAAGGAGGGGCCGATGGAGGAGCTGCTTTCGAAGAGGAACCTCGAGTACAAGGAGCGGGCGCGCGAGGTGGCGGAGAAGTACGTCCGCCCGGTGGCGGCGGAGCTGGACCGCACCGGCGAGTACGGCTGGTCCATCCTCGAGGCGCTCCGGAAGTACGAGCTGACGGGGATCTGGATCCCGAGGGAGTACGGCGGGCAGTCGGCCGGCGTCCTCGACATGTGCCTGGTGGTGGAGGAGCTCTCCCGTGCCTGCGGCGGTGTCGGGGTGGCGTACGCGGTGAACGCCCTGGGTTCCTTTCCCATCATCCTGGGGGGCACCGAGGAGCAGAAGGAGACCTACCTCCCGCCCATCGCCCGCGGCGAGAAGCTCATCGCCTTCGGGCTCTCCGAGAAGCCGTCCGGCTCGGACGCCGCCAGCCTCAGGACCACCGCCGTGCGGGACGGCGATCACTACGTGATCAACGGGCACAAGAAGTGGAACACCAACGGGGCGGTGGCCTCGGTGTACACGGTCTACGCCCGCACCGACCCGGAGCGCGGGGTGCGCGGGATCTCCGCCTTCATCGTGGAGCGCGACACTCCCGGCTTCGAGGTGGGCAAGCGCGAGGACACCCTCGGTATCCGCACGGTGCCGGTGAACGAGCTCCTCTTCACCGACTGCCGGGTGCCCGCGAAGAACCTGCTCGGGGGCAAGGAGGGCGGCGGCTTCAAGAACGCCATGATGACCCTGGACCGGGCCCGGCCCGGGGTGGCGGCGCAGGCCGTCGGCCTCGCCCAGGGCGCCTTCGAGTGGGCGCTCCGGTACGTCTCGGAGCGGCGCCAGTTCGGGCAGACGGTGCTCTCGTTCCAGGCGATCCAGTTCATGCTCGCGGACATGGCGACCCAGATCGAGGCGGCGCGGCAGCTGGTGTACACCGCCGCCCGGGCCATCGACGCCGGCGCCCGCGACGTCTCCCGCCTCGCCGCGATGGCCAAGGTGTTCGCCACCGACACCGCGATGCGGGTCACCACCGACGCGGTGCAGCTGTTCGGCGGCTACGGGTACTGCAAGGACTACCCGATCGAGAAGTACATGCGCGACGCCAAGATCACCCAGATCTACGAGGGCACCAACCAGATCCAGCGGGTGGTGATCGGCCGCTCCCTGGTCCGGGACGCCGGCCGGATCGCCGGCCACCTGGACGTCACGGTGGAGCACTTCCCGGAGTACGAGGCCGGGTCCGAGTAGCGGCGCGGGGTGTCGGGGATCACAGCCGCGCGGCCCGCCCCCCGGGGCGGGCCGCCGTCGGTGTGCCATAATCGTCCGTCGGAAAGGGGGATCGCATGACCGAGCTCTCGCCACTCGACGTGCTCGGCAAGAGCTTCTCGCGCCGCGTGGGCGGGTACGATCCCCGCGAGGTGCACGAGTTCCTCGGGGAGCTCGCCAACGTCCTCGAGGGACTCCTCAGGGAACGGGGCGAGCTGCGCCGGCAGGTGACCCGCCTGGAGCAGGAGCTGGCCGCCTACCGCGAGCGCGAGGCGGCGCTGCAGGAGGCGCTGGTGGCCGCCCAGAAGACCGCCGAGGCCACCCGGGAGGAGGCGCGGCGGGAGGCCGAGCGTCTGCTCGAGCGGGCGCGTCTCGACGGCGAGCGGATCGTCCAGGAGGCGCAGGCGCTGGCCCAGCGGGTGATGGACGAGACCGCCGAGCGGATCCGCAACCTCGAGGCCGTCACCGCCCGTCTCCGCCAGCAGCGGCGCGAGGCGCGGGCCGATCTGATGCGGCTGGTCGAGGTCCTGGAGGGGGTGGCGCGCGACGACCAGCGGGCGGAGCAGCAGGAGGAGACCACCTCGAAGCTGTCCCTGCTCGACCGCCGGCGGGCGACGGGAGAGGGCGAGGGGTGAGCTCCCTCCTGGTCGGGGGCGCCGCGCGCGTCGTGACACCGCTGGGACGGGCCGCGCTCCGTCGTGCCGCGATGGGGTCGCTCGCCGTCCTCGAGGGCGCCGTGGTGCGGTGCGAGGACGGGCGCATCGCCTTCGTGGGCGACCGGGCGGAGCACGACCGCCGCTTCCCGCCCGCCGACGAGGTCCTCGACGCGGGCGGCGGCTGCGTGATCCCCGGGTTCGTGGACCCGCACACCCACCCGGTGTGGGCGGGCTCCCGCGAGGGCGAGTTCAACCGCCGCCTCCGGGGCGAGACGTACATGGAGATCGCGCGCTCGGGCGGCGGGATCAACGCCACCGTGCGCGCCACCCGGGCGGCGCCGCTCGAGGAGCTGGTCGAGGGGGCGCTGGCCCGGCTGGACACCTTCCTCCTCCACGGCACCACCACCGTCGAGGCCAAGTCCGGCTACGGCCTCGACCTGGACACCGAGGTACGGATGCTCGAGGCGATCCGGGAGGCGCACCGGCGCCACCCGGTGGACCTCGTGCCCACCTGCCTGGCCGCCCACGAGGTCCCGCCGGAGCACCGGGACGACCCCGAGCGGTGGGTCCGCCTCCTCATCGAGGAGGTCCACCCCGAGATCGCCCGGCGCGGCCTCGCCGAGGCGGTGGACGTGTTCTGCGAGGAGGGCGTCTTCGACCTCGACCAGACCCGCCGCCTGCTCGCCGACGCGCCCCGGTACGGGTGGCGGATCCACCTCCACGCCGACGAGCTCACCCCCCTGGGCGGTGCCGAGCTGGCGGCGGAGCTGGGGGCGCTGTCCGCCGACCACCTGGTCCACGTCAGCGAGCGCGGGATCGAGGCGCTGGCCGCATCCGAGACCGTGGCGGTGCTGCTGCCGGGCACCTCGTTCTTCCTCCGCTCGGCGTACGCGCCGGCGCGGCGGATGATCGAGGCGGGGTGCGCGGTGGCGCTGGCCACCGACTGCAACCCCGGCTCCTCCCCCACCGAGTCCATGCCCGCGATCCTCGCCCTCGCCACCCTGGCGATGGGGATGACGGTGGAGGAGGCGCTCACCGCCGCCACCCTCAACGCCGCCGCGGCCATCGGCCGCGCCGCCGAGCTCGGCTCCATCGAGGAGGGCAAGCGGGCCGACCTCGTGGTGCTGGCCGAGCCCACCCACCTCCACCTCGTCTACCACTGGGGGGTCAACCCGGTCCGCCACGTGGTCAAGGGCGGCCGCGTCGTGGTCCGCGACGGGCGCCGGGTGAGCTGAGCCGGCCCGGCGCGGCGGGGGCCGGGCGCGCCCCCGGGTGCCGGGCTCAGCCGCCCTCGAGCGCCGCCAGCACCTCGTCGGCGCCGATCCGCGCCAGGCAGTCCCCGTGGCCCAACGGGCACACCGGCTCGAGGCACGGCGCGCAGGGGAGGCCGAGCGAGATCACGGCGTGGCCGTCTCCCAGGGGGGCGGTGCGGCGCGGGTCGGTGGGGCCGTAGAGCGCCACCAGCCGGCATCCGGCCAGCGCCGCCAGGTGCATGGGGCCGGAGTCGTTGGCCACCACCGCCGGCAGGTGCGCCAGGACGCCACAGAGGCCCGCCACGTCGAGACCCGGACCCACCACGGGGAGATCGCGGCCGGCGGCGGCGGCCACCTCCGCGGCCAGCGCCTCCTCCCCCGGCCCCACCAGCACCACCGGCTCCCGCCCCCGTTCCGCGAGGCGGCGGGCGAGGTCCCCGAACCGCGCGGGGGGCCACCGCTTGGACGGCCCCCACGCCGCCGCGGGGGCGAGCCCCACCGCGCGCTCCGGCTCCACGCCGGCCGCGGCCAGCGCGGCCCGCCCCTCGGCGCGGAGCGCCTCCGGCGTCCCCGGACGCCAGAGCGGGTCGGCGGGCTCGAGCCCCAGACGCTCCAGCATCGGGTCCGCGTCGTGCACCTGGTGGCGGGAGCGGTCCACCGTCACCGGATCGGTGAGCAGCAGCGCCCCGCCGCCCGTGTGGCTGCCCACCGAGCGGCGGGCGGCGAGCCGCAGCAGCAGCTTGGCGCGGGTGGCGTGGCGGAGGGTGACGCCCACCGCGAACCGCGGGCTCCCCGCCAGGAGCCGCCGGGCCGCGGCCCACGGCGCCTCGCGGCGGCGGGTGGCCACGACCTCCGCGCCGGGGAAGAGCCGCTCGAGCCACCGCGCCACCGGCGGACGGCAGTGCAGCGTCACCCGCTCCCACCCGGCCGCCGCGAGCCGGGCCACGGCCGGAAGCGCCATCGCCACGTCGCCCACCCAGTTGGGCAGGTCCACGAGGAGCGCGCCCCGCCGCCCCCCGCCCCGGCCGCCGGGCACCTCAGCCCTCCGCCACCCGGACCCGGCGGATCTCCACCGCACGCCCGGTGGCCTCGTCGGCCACCACCAGCGCGCCGCGGAGCTCGCCCCCGCGCCTCGCCACCTCGAAGCTGCGGGGCGTGTTGAGGAGGAACCGTTCGAGCACGTTCCCCGGCTTCATCCCGATCACCGACTCGTACGGGCCGGTCATCCCCACGTCGGTCTGCAGCGCCGTGCCGCCGGGGAGGATCCGCTCGTCCGCGGTGGGGACGTGGGTGTGGGTACCCAGCACCGCCGTCACCCGTCCGTCCAGGTGCCACGCCATCGCCTGCTTCTCCGAGGTGGCCTCGGCGTGCATGTCCACCACGATCGCCCGCACCTCGGGGTGGGCCTCGCGGATCTCCCCGAGCACCCGGTCCGCGACCCGGAACGGGTTGTCGATGGGCGGCATCATCGCCTGCCCCTGGAGGTTGATCACCGCCACCGGCACCCCGGCGGCGGTGCGCTCCACGCACCACCCGCGGCCGGGGTTGCCCTCCGGGTAGTTGGCGGGCCGCAGCAGCGTGGGATGGGCGTCGAGCAGCGCCACGCCCTCCTTCTTGTCCCAGACGTGGTTGCCGGAGGTCCAGACGTGGACCGGCAGGCGGTCGAGCTCCGCCATCACCGCCGGCGTCAGGCCGAACCCGCCGGCGGCGTTCTCCACGTTCACCACCACGAAGTCCACCCGCTCCCGGTCCACGAGCGGCTCCAGGTGGCGCGCGAGCAGCTTCCGGCCCACGCCGCCCATCACGTCGCCCACGAACAGGATCCGGATCACCGGGCGTACTCCACGGCTCGCGTCTCGCGGATCACGGTGACCTTGATCTGGCCGGGGTAGGTGAGCTCCGCCTCGATCTTCTTGGCCACGTCACGGGCCAGCCACAGCGCCTCCTCGTCGGAGACCCTCGCCGACTCCACGACGACCCGGAGCTCACGGCCGGCCTGGATCGCGTACGCCTTCTCGACCCCCTTGAACTCGGCCGCCAGCGCCTCGAGCTTCTCCAGCCGCTTGACGTAGCTCTCGAGGATCTCGCGCCGGGCTCCCGGCCGGGCGGCGGAGAGAGCGTCCGCGGCCGTGACCAGCACCGCCTCCACCGTGCGCGGGTCGTGGTCGCCGTGGTGGCACTCCATGGCGTGGATCACGGCCTCGGACTCGCCGTAGCGCCTGAGCAGCTCGCGTCCCAGCTCGAGGTGGGTCCCCTCCATCTCGCGGTCCACCGCCTTGCCGATGTCGTGCAGGAGTCCCGCCCGCTTGGCCAGCGCGGCGTCGGCGCCCAGCTCCGCCGCCATGTGGTGGGCGAGCCACGCCACCTCCATCGAGTGCTTGAGCACGTTCTGCCCGAACGACGAGCGGAACTGGAGCCGGCCCAGCATCCTGAGGAGCTCCGGGTGGAGGTCCGGCACCCCGACCTCCAGCGCCGCCGCCTCGCCGTCGGCGAGCAGACGCTCCTCCATCTCGGCCTGGACCTTGGCCACCACCTCCTCGATCCGCGCCGGGTGGATCCGCCCGTCCTGCACCAGCCGCTCCAGCGCCTGCCGGGCCACCTCCCGGCGCACCGGCTCGAAGCAGGAGAGGATCACCGCGCCCGGCGTGTCGTCCACGATGAGGTCAACACCGGTGGCCTGCTCGAAGGCGCGGATGTTGCGGCCCTCGCGGCCGATGATCCGGCCCTTCATCTCGTCCGACGGGAGATCCAGCACCGAGACCGTGCTCTCCACCACGTGGTCGGAGGCGATCCGCTGGATCGCCATGGAGATGACCCGCCGCGCCTTCTCCCTCGCCCGCTCGGCGGCCTCCTCCTCGATGCGCCGGATCCGGCTGGCCGCCTCCATCCGCGCCTCCTGCTCCATGGAGGCCACCAGCTCCTCGCGCGCCTGCTCGGCGGTCATCCCCGCCACCTGCTCGAGGCGCTCGCGCTGCTCGGCCACCAGCGTCTCCACCTCCGCCTCGCGCTCCGCGAGCGTCCGTTCGCGTCCCGCCAGCTCACCCTCGCGGCGTTCCACCTCGGCCTCGCGCTCCGCGAGCTTCAGCGCCCGCTCCTCGAGCACCGCCTCGCGCTGGTCGAGCCGGTGCTCCAGGGCCGCGAGCTCCATCCGGTGCTCCCGCGTCTCCCGCTCGAACTCCGTCCGCGCCTCGAGCAGGCGCTCCCGCGCCTCCACGTCGGCGTCCTTGAGGATCCGGCTCGCCTCGGCGTTCGCCTCGGCGACGATGCGGCGCGCCTCCTCCTCCGCCCGCTCCACCACCCGGGCGCCACGGCGGCGCAGCGCGAACCAGAGCATCGCCACCGCCACGACCCCGGCGGCGAGCAGGAGGAGCAGGGCGCCGACGGCGATCGTCAGCCCCTGTTCCACAGCTCACCCCCCTGTCAAGGAGCGATCAGTGCGACCGGCATCCCGGGGGCGACGTCTGGAGGGTCGTCGAACCTAAGGTGGAGGCCCCGCCTCGGCCGTGTGAGCTGCACCGCCTGAACCCGGGCAACCACGATGGGCGCCTGTCCGCCGACCGTCGCTCGCCGGCACGGCGGGCTCGGGGCGACAGAACCCGGCTGCCCCCGGATTCGGTGTTGGTTCAGCCGCAGTTTCGCTCATCACCAACCGCGCAGGCACCTCCGAACCTATGCTTGCCACGCGGAGGATCCCTCCGCGCCAAGCGCCTCGTTGAGCTTCGTCACCAGACGCTGTGCCTTCTCTTCGAGCTCGAGTTGCCGGACGTCCTGATCCTTCTCACGCTCCCGAAAGAGCTCGTCCGCGATGTTCAGCGCGGTCAAGATCGCGATCTTGACCGTGTCCACCGAGGAGGTCGCGTCGGCGATCTCGCGCATCCTCCGGTCCACCCAGCGCGCGAGCTCGTGCACCCGCGCCGGGTCGCCCTCGGCGCGCAGCCCGAGCCGCTGCCCGAAGATCTCGACAGTGGCCCGGACCGTCGCCATGACGCCTCCCGGTGCCAGTATACCGCATGCGCGGACACCCGCATCGGCGGGCACCCGCCGGCCCGGGCCCGCGCCCCGCGACGGAGCCCCGGTCGACCTCGCACGCCAATCCGGTCCGGGATGCGACCGGATGCGCCGCACCGGCGAGGACCTCGCCGTTACCGGGTGGCCGTGCGCCTCGATGCCCACGCAGCGAGCCCGATCCTCCGGGCCCCGGGGGCCGTGACGGCGCCAGTGCCCGGCGAACCCCGCCGCCTGCCGCCCGTCCCGTGGTTCTCGGAAGGCGGGATATGACATGTGTCAATCAACAACTATCGTCTCACGCGATGTGGTATAATCGCTTTGTGAAGAATCACTCCGCTTCACCTGGCTACGCGGCGCGCATCCGCGCGCTACGGCTCGAGCTCGGGTGGACCCAGGCACAGCTCGCCGAGCGGCTGGGGGTCTCCGTCGCCACCGTGAACCGGTGGGAGAACCGGAAGACACGCCCGGGCCGCCTCGCGTGGCGCCGCTTTCTCGAGCTCGCCGAGAGCATCGAGGACCGAACAGGGACAAAGGGCGCCGAACCGACGACGCCGCGGGCCCCCACCCTCGACTTCCTCGGCGACGCCGATGGTGCCCGCCTTCTCGTCGAGTCCGAGCGGCTCTCGTTCGCGCACCTCGCCAATCCCGCGTTCGCAACCGAGGCGTCCCGGATCGACCCGCTCCCCCACCAGCGGCTCGCCGTGTACGAGCGGATGCTGGGGCAGAACCCCCTCCGGTTCCTGCTCGCGGATGACGCCGGCGCGGGCAAGACCATCATGACCGGGCTCTACATCCGCGAGATGCTCAGCCGCCGGCTTCTGCGCCGGGTGCTCATCCTGCCACCGGCGGGGCTGGTCGGCAACTGGCGGCGAGAGCTGGAGCGGCTCTGCGGGCTCCGTTTCCGGATCGTCGAAAGCTCCGAGGCCAGGAACGGGAACCCGTTCGCCGGCCCGGGAAGCGATCTCGTCATCGTCAAGATCGACACCGCGGCGGCGCCAACCACACGGCGGCGGCTGCAGGACCCCGAGACGGAGCCGTACGATCTCGTCGTCTTCGACGAGGCGCACAAGCTGAGCGCCCGGCTCGATCCGGACGGCACGTTCCGCGCCACCAACCGCTACCGGCTGGCCGAGGGGCTGGCCGGTGTCGAGCCCCTGCCGGAAGAGTGGCGCTTCCCCTGGCACGCTCACCACCTGTTGCTGCTGACGGCCACTCCTCACATGGGGAAAGACTTCCCCTACTTCTGCCTGTGGCGGCTTCTTCAGCCCGACGGGTTCTCGACCCCCGAGGCGCTGGCCGAGGCGCCGGAGGAGCTCAGGCGCTGCCACTTCATCCGCCGCACCAAGGAGGAGATGGTCACGCTTGACGGGTCGCCGCTCTTCCCCAGGCGGGTCAGCGTGACATTGACGTACGAGCTCTCGAAAGGCGAAACCAGCGAGCAAGCCCTCTACGACCGCACCACGCAGTACATCCGCAGCCATTACAACCGGGCGCGGATCCTCAACCGTTCCGCCGCCCGTTTCGCCATGACCGTGTTCCAGCGGCGGCTCGCGAGCTCGCCGTGGGCGCTGGTCCGCTCGCTCGAGCGCCGTCTCGAGCGCCTCGAGGAGCTGATCGAGGGCATCCGGACGGGGGCGATCCCCGAGGAGGAGCTGCTCCGCCGCCAGCGACGCCTCGACGCCGACGCCGAGGACCCGTTCGAGAGCACCACGGCCGACGAGGAGGACACCGTCCACGGCCGGGAGGCCCACGAGCTCGCCGAGGAGCGGCTCCTCGGGGGCGTGGTGGCGACCTCGCTCGCCGAGCTCGAGGCGGAGCGCAGGGAGGTCCTCGAGCTCCTCGACCTGGCGCGCGCGGTGGAGGCGCGCGGTGAGGACTCGAAGCTTGCCCGGCTGCTCGAGGAGCTGCAAGAACCCGATCGCCGGAACGAGAAGCTCATCGTGTTCACCGAGCACCGCGACACCCTCGATTACCTGGTCCGGCGCCTCGAAGGGCTGGGCTACGCGGGGCGGGTCGCTTCGATTCACGGCGGCATGGGGTTCGAGGAGCGCGAGCGGCAGGTCGCGTTCTTCCGGCGGCCCCACGACCGCGGGGGCGCGCAGATCCTGGTGGCCACCGACGCAGCTGGCGAGGGGATCAACCTCCAGTTCTGCTGGCGGATGGTCAACTACGACGTGCCCTGGAACCCTGCCCGGCTGGAGCAGCGCATGGGGAGAATCCACCGGTACGGCCAGCGACACGACCCGGTGGTGATCCTCAACCTGGTCGCCGCGGGAACGCGCGAGGGACGTGTCCTCGAGGTCCTCCTCGAGAAGCTCGAGACGATCCGGAAGGAGCTCGGCAACGACAAGGTGTTCGACGTCATCGGCCGGATCCTCCAGGGCGTGTCCATCCCCGAGCTGATGGCGCTCGCGCTGGAAGAGCGAGGTCCCGACCCCGCCGCGGAGCTTCGCCAGCGGCTCACCGCCGAGAGCGTGCGTTCCCTCGTGGCCGCGGAGGAGCGCCTGTTGGGTCCCGGAGGCGAGGTCCGTGCGGAGCTTCCCCGGCTCCGCAGCGAGATCGCCAGGGAGACGTACCGCAGGCTGCTCCCCGGCTACGTCCTTCGGCTTCTCGGTCGTGCGGGAGAAAGGCTCGGGTACCGGATCGAGGAGCGACCGGACGGGACGTTCGCGCTCGAGGCCGAGCGCGAGGGCGCGCTCGACTTCCTGTGGCCTGCGCTGGAGGAGCACGCCGCGGAGGGCCCGCCGCGCCTCACGGTGCGTCCCTCCGCCGATCCGGATGCGATCCTCGTCCACCCCGGGGGGCCGGTGTTCGAGGCCCTGCGCCGGGAGCTCGAGCGACGTTTCGGCCGTGCCGCCGCCCGAGGGGCGGTGCTCGTGGATCCAACGGCGGCGGCTCCCTACCTTCTCCACGTCGGTCTGCTCCGCGTCGTCCGCCGACCGAGACCGGAGCATCCCGATCTGCGGCGGGAGGAGGTGCTCGAGACCCGCCTGTTCGCGCTACGCCAGGAGGCCGACGGCACCCTCCGGGAGGCCGAGCCCGAGGCGCTCCTGCTCCTCCAGCCGCGCCGCGGTGTCCCGCCCGTGGCGCTTCCCCTCGTCGCACGGGGACAGTCCCTCGCGGAGGAGGCCACCGCCTGGGCCGACGAGCACCTCGCTGCGGCCACGGCGGAGGCCCTCCGCGCCCGCCTGCGCGAGGAGGCGGCCGGGCGGATCGCGTTCCTCCGGCGAGGGCTCGACCACCGGGCGGCGGTGCTCGCCTCGCGCCGCACCCGCCTCCGATCCGCCGCCGCCTCGGGAGGCTCTGCCGCACGGCGCCAGCTGGAGGAGGTCCGTGCGGAGCAGCGGGTGCTGGCCGAGCGACGGCGGTCCGTGCTCGAGGCGGTGCGTCTCGAGCCCGATCTCGTGGAGCCGGAGCCGGTCCGGTTCATCGCGAGGTTCGTCGTCGTTCCGGCCGAGGACCCCGAGGCGCGCGCCCGTTTCGACGCCGATGTCGAGGCCGTGGCGGTCCAGGTCGCCACCGCTCACGAGGAGGCGCTGGGCGCCGAGGTCCTCGACGTCTCGACGCCCGCCCGTGCTCGCGCCGCGGGCCTCGCCGACTGGCCGGGGTTCGACCTCCTCTCCCGCCGTCCCTCGGGCGACGAGCTCGCCATCGAGGTCAAGGGCCGCGCCGGCTCGGGGCCCGTCGAGCTCACGGACAACGAGTGGGCGCGCGCGTGCAACCTCCGATCCCGGTACTGGCTGTACGTGGTCTACGGATGCGCCACCGCCCGGCCGCAGCTCCTGCGCGTTCAGGATCCCTTCGGCCGGTTGCTCGCCACCCCCACCGGCGGCGTGGTCATCCCCGAACGCGAGATCCGGGCGGCGGCATCGGGAGGTGGGGGCTGATGCGGAAGTTCGACTTCTACGAGTTCACGGGCGTCGTCCTTCCCGGCGTCGTCCTCCTCGTCGGCGCGGCGCTGATCCTGCCGGGCGGGCGCGAGGTTCTCGACCCGGCCGCCATCTCGTCCGGCGGTCTCGGCCTGCTCCTTGTCTTCGGATACGTCGCGGGCCAGCTCGTCCAGGCGCTGGGCAACGGACTCGAACGGGCGTTCTGGTCGCTGGAAGGCGGGATGCCGACCGACTGGACCCGGAGTGGGCCGGAGCGCCTCCTCGCGAGCCGGCAGATCGAGCAGCTCGGCCGGAAGCTCGCCGTTCTGCTCGGCACGGCTGAGCCGGTGGACCCCAGGTCCGTGCCCAAGAAAGAGTGGCCCGCCGTCGTACGTCAGGTCTACGCGGCGGTGGCCGGGGCGAGACGCAACGCTCGCGTGGATGTCTTCAACGGCAACTATGGCCTCCACCGGGGGCTCGCCGCGTCGTTCCTGGTGCTCTTTTTCCTCGAGGCGTTCTTGGTCGTCATTCAGAAGCTCGACGGATCGTTCTCACCCGCCGGGCATGCTCGCGACGGCGCCATCCTGCTCTTGCTCCTCGCGGCGGCGGCGCTGTACCGCATGCGCCGGTTCGGGATTCACTATGGACGCGAGCTGTTGGTCCAGTTCCTCGCACTTGAAAAGGACGAACCCATGGGAACACAGGAGGCAAGCAATGAATGAGCTCGATTTCTACCTCTTCGATGTCGATCACGGGCAGTGTGCGGCCCTCCGTCTGCCGAACGGCCACTGGTGTGTGTTCGATCTCGGAGCGTCGGAGCGGTTCCACCCTTTGCGGGATTGGATCCTGCCGAGACTTGGAGGCTATCCGGTCCTGAAGACCACGATCTCCCACCTGCATGGCGATCACCTGACGGATCTGCCCTGCCTGGACCGGATCGGGACCCAATTCCTCCGCTTTCCCGACATTGACGGACAATACGTCAACGATGCGGTGGCGACGTGCAGCGGGCCGGAGGGCCGTGAGCTCGTGGAGGCTTGCCTATCTTTCGCAAGGCGATTTGCGGGCGCCGTCATCCCGGACTATGGGGGTGTGCTTATCAGAGAGAAAAGCCTCGGTGCCGTCGGAGCGCGGCGCCTCGGCGGCGCGGCGAACACCCGCGTCAACAACGCCAGTATCGTCACGAGGATCGACTACGCGGGCCGCTCGATCTTGATCTGCGGTGACGTGGAGGCGAGCGCGTGGGATCGGCTCCTCGGACCCGAGGCCGTCGACGAAGCGTGGCTCGCGTTCGTCTCGGGTGTCGACATACTCGTTGCTCCGCACCACGCGCACAGGTCGGGGTACAGCTCCGGGCTGGTTAGCGCAACTCGCCCGGCGGTAGTCCTGGCAAGCGTGCAGGGACGAGACCCTCACGTCGTCGGCGAATACAGCAAGCGCATCGAAGTGACCGGCCTTCAGGTCAACGGCGAGACGCGAAGACTGCTCACGACCCGCCAGGATGGCCACATCCGTGTCACGATCTGCCCGGCCACGTGGCCCGGCGACCCGGGAACGATACGGGTCACCACGAGCACCGGCGCACCGCCGCCCACCAGCGCGGAGGAGCGCGATAACTTGGTCACTCTGCTCCGAATCGCGAGCGTAACGGGGATCCGCGACCGATGAGTGACGCGAGGCGCCTGATCGAGGTCGCGTTTCCGCTGAGGCGGGTGTCGCTGGACGCCGTGCACGAGAAGAACGTGCGGCATGGGCACATCTCCACGCTGCACATCTGGCCGGCGCGGCGGCCGCTGGCGGCGTGCCGGGCGGCGCTGGTGGCGTCCCTGCTGCCCGATCCGGGAAGCGAGAGCGAGCGGCGGCGGCTCCTGCGAAGGCTTGCCGGAGAGCTCACGAAGGGCACCGTCACCAAGCGGCTACCCGGGGGGCGGGTGGAGCACGTCGAGGTGACCCGGACCGAGGGCGGGATCCTGCACTGGGGACGGGAGACGTCCCCCGAGCTCGACTGGTTCCGCGAGCGGATCCGCGAGGCGCACGGCGGCCGGGCGCCCAGGGTGCTCGACCCGTTCGCCGGCGGGGGGGCGATCCCGCTGGAGGCGATGCGCCTGGGGTGCGAGGTGACGGCGGCCGACATCAACCCCGTCGCGTGGTTCCTGCTCAGGTGCACCCTCGAGTATCCCCACCGTCTCGCCGGGGAGCGCCGCCCCCTGCCCGACTTCGCGCTGGCCTCACCTGCGTTCATGGAACAGTTCCTCAAGAGCGGGGGCGTCACGTCCCGGAAGCGGCTGCGGGAGCGGCTCGAGGCGGTGCAGCAGCGGCTGTTCCCGGTCGAGGACGCCGACCTCGCCTGGCACGTCCGGGCGTGGGGACGGTGGGTGCTCGAGGAGGCGCGCCGCCGGCTGGCGCGCTTCTACCCGACCTATGCGGAGCTCGAGGCGCTCGCCCCGCGCGAAGGAAAGAGCGACCGCGCCCTCGAGCTCCGGCCGGTGCCGCTCGACAGCCACGGCCGTCCGGACATCGAGGCGCTGAACCGGGAGTTCGACGCCGGATACCTCGCCGTGCCGTCGAACCCGCGGTGGGTGCCCAAGCCCACCGTGGCGTACCTGTGGGCGCGCACGGTGCGCTGCAAGGCGTGCCGGGCCGAGATCCCGCTGCTCAAGACCCGCTGGCTGTGCAAGAGGCGCGACAGGCGGGTCCTGCTCACGCTCGAGCCCAACCCCGACCGGACCGGGGTCGTCTTCGGGATCCAGCACGACGTGCCGGTCGAGGGGCGCAACCCGGCAGAGCGGCGCGAGCACGACCGGAGAATCGGGCAGGGGACGGTCTCCCGCTCCGGCGCCTGGTGCCCGTGCTGCGGCCGGCCGGGGACGGTGGCCATGACCATGGAGGACATCCGCCAGGAGGGGCGCGCCGGCCGTCTGGGAGCGGTGATGACCGCCGTGGTGGTGGCGGGCCAGCGGGGGAAGGAGTACCGCCTGCCCACCGAGCTCGAGATCCGGCGGACCCGGGAGGCCGCCGCCGCGCTCGAGCAGGTGTTCCGCGAGGTTCCGTTCGGCGTTCCGGACGAGCCGTTGCCCGGCAAGGAGGCGCTGGGGATCCGGGTTCCGCTCTACGGCCTCGACCGGTGGTCGAAGCTGTTCACCCCTCGACAGCTCCTGGCGCTGGGGACGTTCGTGGCCGTCACGCGCGAGGCGCGTGCCGAGATGGAGCGCCAGGGCTATCCCGACGGTTGGATTGAAGCGCTCATAGCCTACCTGGCTTGCGCGGTGGACCGGCTTGCTGACTTCTCCAGTTCGTTAGTTACATGGGCCAACGACGGTGAGTTCCTGGGACACACCTTCGTTCGCTACGCTCTTCCGATGGTCTGGGATTTCGCCGAGGGCGTACCACTGAGTTACGCGACGGGAGGGTTCCTCGGCGGGATCGAGTGGGTTGCGAAGATCCTGGAGCACCTGCGCTCAGCTGCCTGCGGCGGTGCCATCGCCGTGTACAGGCAATCAGCGCGTTCCGCACTTCCCGAGGGGTACTACGACCTCATCCTCACCGACCCTCCCTACTACGACGCCATCCCGTACTCGGACCTGATGGACTTCTTCCACGTCTGGCTGCGCCGGACGCTCCACGGCCTCTCCCCGGAGCTCGACGCGGCGTTCGCCGCGCCGCTCGGGCCCAAGTGGGACCCCGAGGCGGGCGACGGGGAGCTGATCGACGACGCCAGCCGGTTCGGGGGCGACCGCTCCCGCTCCCGGGCGGCCTACGAGAAGGGGATGCTGCGGGCGTTCCGGGCGTGCCACGAGGCGCTCAAGCCGGACGGTCGGATGGTCGTGGTTTTCGCCAGCAAGAGCCCCGAGGCGTGGGAGTCGCTCGTGGGCGCGATGATCAGGGCCGGGTTCGTGGTCACGGCGAGCTGGCCCATCGAGACCGAGCGCAGGACGAGGACGCGCTCCCTGGGCTCCGCGGCCCTCGCCTCGTCGATCTGGCTCGTGTGCCGCAAGCGGCCCCCGGGCGTCCGGGCCGGATGGGACGCCCGCGTTCTCGCCGAGATGCGGGAGCGGATCCGCGAGCGCCTCGCCGAGTTCTGGGATGCCGGCATCCGCGGGCCCGACTTCGTCTGGGCCGCCACCGGCCCGGCGCTGGAGGCGTACAGCCGCTACCCGGCGGTGAAGAAGGCCAACGCACCAGATGGGCGGCTCGAGGTGGCGGAGTTCCTGCGCGCCGTGCGGCGGATGGTGGTGGAGTACGTCGTCGGAAGGGTCCTGGCCCACAACGGGGCCGGCGCGGAGAGCGCCGCGCAGCTCGACGACGTGACCACGTACTACCTGCTGCATCGGCACGACTTCGGAATGGGCGAGGCTCCGGCGGGCGCCTGCATCCTGTACGCCCTCTCGTGCGGGCTCTCCGACCGCGAGCTGGAAGGCCCGCTCGACCTGATCGCGCGCGGCCGTAGCAGGCGGGGTGACGAGGAGACGGACGGGGAGGGGGCCTCCGGGGGCGGCAGCACCTACCGGTTGAAGGCGTGGAACCGCCGGAGCCGGCGCGGGCTCGGCCTCGACGCCCCGGGAGGGCGACCCGTGCCGCTCATCGACCGGGTCCACCGGCTGATGCGCCTGTGGAGGGCCGGAGACCGCGAGGAGGTGGACGCGTACCTGAAGGCTCACGGCCTGCCGACGAACCCGGTGTTCCCGAAGCTGCTGCAGGCCCTCGTCGAGCTCGCCGACCCCGGCAGCGAGGAACGCTCCATGCTCGAGTCCATCGCGAACCACGTGAAGACACGAGGCTCCATGTACGATGACGGGCAGCCGCGGCTGGAGGGGATGTGAAGCCGTTCGAGAACGTTCTCCCCGAGGGGTATCCGCTCAGGCATCGCCCGGCGCGCAGCCTCCCTGTACCCGGTGAGCGCAGGGGCCTGCGGGGACTGTTCCGCGGCCACATGCGCCAAGCGTCGGGAGAGACGCGGGTGGTTCACCCGAGGATCAGGTACGATCGGCTGGCTCGTACCGTTTCTTGAGAGGGAACGATGACCAAGACAACGTGGAAGCCCTGGCACGAGGTCGTCCCGCTTCGGCAGGAGCTCCGGACCGGTGAGCTGACGCTGAGCCTGTTCGCCGCGGATCTGGACGAGGTGGCGATGCGGCGTGGGCGGCGTCCCGAGTACGAGGATCCGGAGCGGTTCTTCGCCCTGACCTACGCGACCCACAACCTGCGGGAGCTCGCGAAGGAGGTCGTGGATCGTCTCCAGGGCAGAAGCGACAAGGCGGTGCGGCAGCTCGAGCTGACATACGGCGGGGGCAAGACGCACGCCCTCATCACCTTGTATCACCTCGTCCATCGAACGGGCCCGTTGCCGGACCTTCCGCCGGTGCGCGAGTTCGTGGAGCACATCGGGTACGAGCCCTCGAAGGCCGCGGTTGCGGTGCTGCCCTTCGACAAGCTCGACGTCGAGAAGGGAATGGCGGTCCGGGGACCGTCGGACGAGACGCGGTGGCTCCGGCAACCCTGGAGCGTGCTGGCCTACCAGATCGCGGGCGAACACGGGCTGCGCCTCCTTCACCCCGATGATCGCCCCGAGGAGCGGGAAAGCGCGCCTGCGGAGAACCTCCTCGCCGCTGTTCTCGAGATCCCGGTCCGCGATGGCCTCGGCGTGCTCGTTCTGATCGACGAGGTGCTGATGTACGCCCGGGAGAAGGTGGGGCTCGCGCCGGAGTGGCGGGGGCGGCTGCTCAACTTCTTCCAGGCGCTCACGCAGGCCGCGACGCGCGTCGACCGCTGCGCCGTGGTCGCCTCGCTGCTGGCCACCGATCCACGCAAGAGCGACGCTCTGGGCAAGGAGATCATCCAGGAGCTCTACGCCATCTTCGGGCGGGAACGGGAGCAGGCCATCGAGCCCGTCGTGAAGGAGGACGTGGCGGAGGTGCTGCGACGCCGGCTGTTCGACCCGGCCGCCATCGCGAACCCCGAGCGGTTCCGCCCGCACGTTGTCGCCGCGCTCAAGGGCGTCTACGCGCTCGACGAACCGAGCCGCCGCAGGGGGCCACAGGTCGAGGAGGAGTTCCTGCGAAGCTATCCGTTCCACCCGGAGTTCACGAAGGTCCTCTACGCGAAGTGGACCCAGCTGGAGGGGTTCCAGAGGACCCGGGGCGTGCTGCGCACGTTTGCCCTGGCGCTGCGCGAGGCCGAGCGGTGGGACACGAGCCCGCTCGTGGGTCCGTCGGTGCTGCTCTCCGAACCGGAAACGGAGGATCTCTCCGAGGCGCTGCGCGAGCTCGCGGCGGTGGCGCGGGCCGAGGAGTACGAAGGAAGACGGCAGGAATGGTCGGCGATCCTGAGAGAGGAGCTCGGCAAGGCGCGCGAGATCGAGCGGGAGCTTCCGGGGCTCCACCACCGGGAGGTGGAGGCCGCGGTGGTGGCGACCTTTCTTCATTCGCAGCCCATCGGCCAGAAGGCGACGACCCGGGAGCTCGTGCTCCTGCTGGCACCCACGCGGCCCGACCGGATCGAGCTCGAGGAAGGGCTGACACGGTGGGCGGAGGTCTCCTGGTTCCTGGACGAGGCCGCGATCGGGACCGGAGGAACGCGCGCCGATGGACGGCCCCAGCTTCCCCGCGAGTGGCGGCTGGGCACGCGCCCCAACTTGAGGCAGATGCACCATGACGCGGTGACGGGGCTCGAGTCGTCGTACGTCGTGGCCACGCTGCGGGAGATCATCGCGGCCACCAAGAGCCTGACGGCAGGGGCAGCAGCTGCCGGGGCAAGGGTGCACCTGCTTCCGGCAGGGCCCCAGGACGTTCAGGATGACGGGAACCTTCACCTGGTCGTCCTCGGGCCGGAGGCGGCGTCCGCGGCGGGGAGGCCGAGCCCCCTCGCCCGCCGGTACATCGTGGAAACGACGTCGGCGGACCGGCCCCGCGTGTACCAGAACGCCATCGTGGTCGCTGTCCCGTCGCGGGAAGGGGTCGCGGCGCTCGACGCCGCCGTCCGGGAGTACCTGGGGTGGGAGGAGGTCCGGGCGCGCCTCAAGGACCAGCCCCTGGATCCGATCCGGGATCAGATGCTCGCGGGTTACATCAGGAAGGCGAAGGACGCTCTGGGCCCGGCGGTCCGGGCGGCCTACAACGTCGTGGTCACGATGGGGGAGGAGGGCGAGGTGCAGGCCTTCCGCCTCGGAGGCGGGAGCGAAGGTCCGCTTTTTCAGGCCATCAAGGCCGATCCCCGGTCCAGGATCCAGGAAGGCCCGGTCAGCCCCGACGCGCTGCTTCCAGGCGGCCCGTACGAGCTCTGGCGCGAGGACGAACCCTCGCGGAGGCTGTGCGATCTCGTGACAGCTTTCGGGCAGTTCCCGCGTCTTCCGAAGATCCTGCGCAGGGACGCGGTCGTGGAGACGGTGCTCCGCGGCTGCCAGGAGGGTATCTTCGTCCTCACGCTTTCACGGCCCGACGGGACCCGGCGCACCTGGTGGTGGGAGCGACCGGAACCGGCGGCTCTCGACGATGCGGGCCTCGAGGTCGTGCTTCCCCAGCACGCCGAGCTCACATCTCTCGACCCGGCGCTGCTCGAGCCGGGGAGGCTTCCTGGTCTCTGGGATGGAGAGGCCATCACCGTTGCCGACGTGGAGCGCTACTTCGTCGGCGGCCACACGGTGGCGATTCAGCGCGACGGGTACGAGGAGCACGTGGTCGTGCCGAAGGCCCCGCCGGAGGTCGTGCGGGAGGCGGTGGAGCGTGCGGTGGAGGCCGGGACGGTGTGGCTGTCATCGCCGCCTGCCAGCCTCTGGAAGGAGGCGGTCCCTCCGGGCGTGGTCCAGCCTCAGGCGCGCCTGCTTCCACCACCGGAGCCGATTCCGCCGGCCGAGCTGCTTCCGGACAACCTCCCCGAGGCATGGAGCGACGGCGCGACGACGGCGGGCGCGATGGCGGCGGCGCTCTCGGCCGAGGCCGGCGTTTCGCTGCCCTGGGTCGCGGTCCGGGAGGTGATCGACGCGGCGCTTCGCGCGGGATACCTCGTGCTCGGGGACGAGAGCGCGCCGTGGCCGTGCGATCTCTCATCCGCCCCGGCGGTTCGCCTGATCGTTCCCTCTGGGAGGGACGGGCCGCCGGAAGAGGGAGCCCGGGTCCGGCAACCGCCGGCCGCGGTGCGGGTGGCGTCGGCGGCGCTCGAGCCGCACGAGCTCCAGGATCTTGCCGACCGGATCGGTGAGCTGGTGGAGGCGCTGGCTGGCCTTCCGTTCCGGCTCGAGGTGCGGCTCGAAGTGGGTGCGAAGGAACCCCCGCCACCGGAGGTCGAGGAGCGCGTCAACAGGTTGTTGGCCGAGATCAACGACGGGCTGCGACTGAAGTAGCGAGCGGCAGGGCCACCTCCGTCCCGGACCAGACGGCGAAGCCAGCCACGCCGTTGCCGCACCTTCGCGCGGATCCGACCGCTGCCGGCTGCTGGCGACGACGGCGAGCGCACGCCGGAAACGAGGCCCTGCGGGGCGAACGCTCAGGGCTTCCCGCCCGCACCCGCCAGGGCCTCGTCGATGCGGCCGATGGTGCGCTCGAGGCGCTGGAGGAGCTCCCGGC
>CAYTTB010000053.1:201-22217 GCA_964440565.1 uncultured Thermoanaerobaculia bacterium | reverse complement strand
ATCCACCCACGGCGGTGACCGCGACCGGATCCGGGGCCGCGACCGCGGCCGCCGCCTGCAACGGCTGCCCGCGATCCCGGCCGCGCCGCCCCGTGGCCGGAGAATCGGCGCCGGCGCCGGGAGAGTGCACCGGCGCCGGGGGTCACCCCCCGTTCGCCGCGGCCGACGGCGGGACCGGCGGCTCGAGCCCCGCCACCCAACCCAGGAGGGGAAAGGCGTCGAGGCGGGTCTGCTCGAGCCCGAGCGGCACCACCGTCACCCAGCCGTGGTCGAGGGCCCAGGTGTCGGTCCCCGGGTCCTCGTCCTGGGCCGGCCGCCAGCGCGGGGCGTAGTAGCGGGTGCCGTCGGGATCCACGCGCTCCAGGTCGAACCGCTCCACCGAGGACGGCGCCACGCTCATCCGCGCCAGACGGTAACCCTTCACCGTCGCCGTGTCGCGAGGCACGTTGACGTTGAGCAGCACCCCGGGCGGCAGTCCGTGCCGGGCCACCGCGTCCACCACCGGCCTCGCCAGCCGGGCCGCCGCCGTGTAGTCGGGGGCGGGACGCTCCCAGTCCAGCTCGAGCGAGACCGCCACCGCCGGGATCCCCGCGATGGCCGCCTCCCGGGCCGCACCCACGGTGCCCGAGTACCACGCGAGGATGCCGTCGTTCTCGCCCCGGTTGATCCCCGACACCACGAGCTGCGGCGGGTCGTCGGCGAGCAACGCGGAGAGGGCGACCCGCACCGTGGTCGCGGGCGTGGCGGCCACCGCCCAGGCGGGGGCGCCGCCCACCGGGGCGTGCCGCCTCACGCGCACCGGCCCCCGGGTGACGACCGCGTGCGACCTCCCGCTCTGGTGCTCCGCGGGGGCCACCACCGTGACCCGGTACGCCGGGTCCGCCTCGAGCGTCGCCGCCATCGCCGCGATCCCGGGAGCGTCCACCCCGTCGTCGTTCACCACCAGCACGTGCAGCGGCTCGCCGGCCAGCGCCGGCACCGCCAGCAGGACCGCCGCCACCAGGATCGTCGCCCTCCGCATCCTCACCTCCGCGTACCCGGAGGGTAGCAGAGCGCCGGTCGCGCTGGCGCCGGGGGAGGCCGCGCGGTACACTGACCGCGACGTGAGCCGCAGCGACGTCTACCGCCGGCTGGCGCGCACGCTCGACCGCCTGCCGCAGGGGTTCCCCGCGACCCCCGAGGGGATCGAGCTCGAGATCCTGCGCCGGATCTACTCGCCCGAGGACGCGGAGATGGCGCTCGAGCTCCGCCCCTTCCCCGAGACCGCGGCGGCCATCGCCCGCCGCCTGGGCGAGCCGGAGGAGACCGTCCGGCGCCGGCTCGAGGCGATGGTGGACCGCGGCCAGATCGGAGGGCTCGTGTTCCGCGGGCGCCGGTGCTACTGCCTGCTGCCGTTCGTGGTGGGGATCTACGAGATGCAGCTGCCGCGCCTCGACCGGGAGCTCGCGGAGCTGTTCGAGGCCTACGGCCCGTACCTCGCCCGGGCCCTGGGCGGCCACCCGCCGGGGCTCGCCCGCGTGGTGCCGGTGTCGCGCCGGCTCGACGCCCGCGCGACGGTCCTCGCCACGGACGACCTGCGGCGGATGCTCGAGCGGGCGCGGTCGTTCGAGGTGGCCGACTGCATCTGCCGCCGGGAGAAGGAGCTGCTGGGCGAGCCGTGCACCCACACCATGGAGACCTGCCTCGCCTTCTCGCCCGAGCCCGACGCCTACGACGGCCGCCCGCGCGGGGGCCGCGTCATCTCGCGCGACGAGGCGATGGCGCTCCTCGACGCCGCCGAGGAGGAGGGGCTGGTCCACTGCACCTACAACGTCGAGCGCGCGCAGATGTTCGTCTGCAACTGCTGCTCGTGCTGCTGCGGCTTCCTCCGCCTGCTCACCGAGCACCACACCCCGCACGGGCTGGTGCGCAGCAACTGGGTGGCCACCGTCGCGGCCGACGAGTGCGCGGCCTGCGGCCTGTGCGCCGACACGCGGTGCCCCGTCGAGGCCATCGTGCCCGCGGACGACGGCGAGGCCTACCGCGTGCTGCCCCACCGGTGCATCGGATGCGGCGTGTGCACGGTGACCTGCCCCACCGGGGCGGTGCGCCTCGAACCCCGGCCGCCGCACGAGCGCACCGTCCCTCCCCGCGACATCGTGGAGTGGAGC
Source organism: uncultured Thermoanaerobaculia bacterium (assembly GCA_964440565.1). GTDB lineage: Bacteria > Acidobacteriota > Thermoanaerobaculia > Thermoanaerobaculales > Sulfomarinibacteraceae > CAYTTB01. The sequence goes on along the minus strand of CAYTTB010000053.1, from coordinate 20,067 downwards.
GTGGAACGGATCCGCAGCCGCTTCCCGGTGCGCGGCGCGATCCTCAAGGGGTGGCTCGCCTGGCACCGGGCCGTCTCACGAGACCGCTGACCTTCTCCACCTTCGCGTGGGCCCGGATCCGGTCGAACCGCGCACCACCGGTGGTGCATGCGCCCCGACTCCCCGACCGGGAGAAGGTGTGTGTCCCCAGCTCCCGAGGCGGCCGTGACCGGCTCCGGATCCGCACCCGCGACCGGGAACGGGCGAGGCGATCCGGCGTGGGACTCGAGCGGGGTCACGGATGCCGTCGCGGGTGCGGATCCGGATGTGGTCCCGGGTCCGGGGGGAGGGAGCCTCCCCATCCCGGTGCCCGCTGCCCCGGCTGCCGTGGGGCGGCACCGGCGCCGCGAGGGGGCCGGGGAGGGGCGAGGCGACGGCCCGCGGAACGCCGCCGCCGCGCCACCCCGGGGTGACCCCAGCCACGGCCCCCCTGTTCGGGAATCGGCCGCGCCGTGGTAGGGTTACCCTCGGCGATGCGCGGCACGATCCGTCCCGCGGCCCTGGCGATGCTGGCCCTCCTCCTCGGGGGCCTGGTGGCGCCGTGCGTGCATGCGGGCACCGCCACGCAGGATGGCCTCGCCCTCGGCGCCCCGGACGGAGGCCCCGGCGATCACCCCGACTGCCACTGCGTGTGCCACGCCATCTCGGTCCTTCCGGAGGCGGCACCCGTCCGCGTCGCGGAGCCGGCGGCGTCCGTCGCCGCTGCGGCCGAGACGGTTCGGGTCGTCCCTCACGACGCCCGCCGGGACAAGCCGCCCCGCCTGAGCTGACACCTCCCCCCACAGTCCGAGCATGACCTGCGACGGGTGCCCTGCACCCGGTGCCCCAGATCACGGAGGAGCGATGCATCGTGTTCGAACCTCGACCGTACTGCTGACCACTGTCCTCGCCGCGGCCGCGGGCGCGACGGCGGCGACGACGCCGCCCACCCTCGAGCCCGCCGAGGTGGAGGCCACGATCCTGGAGCGGTTCCCATCCGTCGAGGCCGCGGCCGCGGCCCTGGCGGCGGCCCGCGCCCGGCTCGGCGCGGCGCGCCGTCTCCCCGACCCCACCCTCGAGCTCTCCACCGGACGGGGGGAGGACCGCGGCGGGCCGGGTTCCGGCGCCGAGTGGGGTGCCGCCCTGGAGCTCGAGCTACCGACGCCGTGGCGGTACCGCGCCGCCTCCGGTGCAGCGCGGGTCGGCGTCGCCCTGGCCGCCCGGCGGCTCGAGGCGACCCGCTCCTCGGTGATCGCCACGATCCGCACGCTGCTGGTGGACCTCGCCGCCGCCCAGCGGCGGGTGGCGATCCTCGAGGAGCAGGCGGCCACGGTGCGCCGGACGGCCGAGTACACGGCGCTCAGGGTCCGGCTGGGGGAGGCCAGGGAGCTCGAGCGCCTGCGGATGCAGGTGGAGCTGGGACGCCTCGAGCGCGCCGTCGAGCTCGCCCGGGCGGAGCGGGACGGGATCGCGGCGACGCTGGTTCGCCTCTCGGGCGACCGGATCCCGGCCGGATTCCGCCTCCGGATGCCTCTCGACCGCCTGCCGCCACCCGTGGACCCGGACCGGCTGGCGGCGCGCGCCGCCGAGCGGAGCCCCGACCTGGCCGTGGAGCGGCTCCGCGTCGCCGCCGCCCGCGCCAGGGCACGGCTCGTGCGGGCCCTCGCCATGCCCTCGCTGGTGACGCGCGTCGAGCGCGCCACCGAGTACGACAGTCGCGCCGCCGCCGTGGCACTCGCCTTCAGGGTGCCGCTCTGGAACGCGAACCGGCCCGCAGCCGCCGCCGCCGAGGCCGAGGCGCGCGCCGCCGAGGCGGCCGCCGAGCGCACCCGGCGCGACCTGCTGGGGCGGCTCGCGGCCGTCGCCCGGCGGTACGAGGCCGCCCGCGCCACCGCGGAGCGGTTCGCCCGCGAGGTGATCCCCGCGGCCACCGAGAGCGCCCGTATCGCCGAGTTCGCCTACCGCGAGGGGGAGACCTCGATCCTCGACCTGCTCGACGCGCGCCGCAGCGCCCAGGACGCCTCGCTGGAGGCGCTCGAGGTACTCCGGGAGCTCCACCTGCTGCGCGTCGAGCTCGACCGCATCTCGGGTGCGCTCGCGGCGGCCCCCGCCCCGAGCGCCCCGGAACCCGACCCCGAACACGCCGACACGGAGACGACACCATGAGCCGAGACCGACAGACGATCACGACGTTCATCGCCCTGGCGGCCGCCGGCGCGCTGGCGCTCACCGCCGGGTGCGCCCGTACCGCCACCGAGCCGCGAACCCGCCCGGAGGAGCCGGGTGCGGCGCCGCCCGTGGTGGAGCTCGACCCCGCCCGGATCCGGACCGCGGGAATCGAGGTCATCACGGCGGCCCGGATCCGGCCCGAGCGTGAGGTCCGCATCACGGGTGCCGTGGCCTACGACGAGACCCGCACCGCCAGGATCTCCCCCCGCATCTCCGGGCGGGTGGTGCGGCTGCTCGCCGACTTCGGGAGCACCGTCCGCCGGGGCGACCCGGTGTGCGTGCTGGACAGCCCGGAGCTGGGGGAGGCCCAGGCGCAGTACCTGGCGCGGCTGGCCGAGTACCGCGTGGTGCGCAAGGCCGCCGAGCGTGCCCGCCGCCTCGTGGAGCAGCGCGCGATCTCGCGGGGCGAGCTCCTCGAGCGCGAGGGAGCGCTCAAACGTGCCGAGGCCGAGCTCGCCTTCGCCGAGAACCGCCTCCACCTGTTCGACATGGACGAGGCCGACATCCGCCGGCTGGGCGAGAGCCTCTCCGACGACGGGACCCTGCACGGAGTGGTGAGCCCCGAGCTCGTGGTGCGCTCGCCCATCGCCGGAACCGTCACCCGGGTCGAGGTGGCCCAGGGCGAGACCGTGGACCGCCTGCAGACGCTGCTCGTGGTCTCGGACCTGGAGCGCCTCTGGGCGTGGCTGGACGTCTACGAGAAGGACCTCGCGGGTGTCCGGGTGGGCCGCGAGGTCACGGTCACCGCGGAGTCGCTCCCGGGCCGCACCTTCGTCGGCCGGATCGACTTCGTGGGCGAGGTGGAGCCGCGGACGCGCGCGGCCAGGGTCAGGGTCAGGCTCCGGAACTCGGAACGCCTCCTCCTCCCGGGGATGTTCGTCCGGGCCGCTGTACGCGTGCCCGTGGACCGGGAGGCGCTGGTGGTGCCGTCCGAGGCGATCCAGCGGGTCGAGGGCCGCACCGTGGTGTTCGTGGAGGACGGCCCCGGCCGGTTCCGCCCGGTTGAGGTCTCCACCGGGCAGCGGTTCGACGGCCGCGTGGAGATCGTGTCCGGCCTCGAGGAAGGTGACCGGGTCGTGGCCCGTGGCGCCTTCACGCTCAAGGGCGAGCTCCTGAAGGACGAGCTCGGGGAGGAGGAGTGATGGCCACCCGGCTCGTCTCCTGGGCGCTCGCCAACCGTCTCCTGGTCGCCTTCGCGCTGATCCTCCTGATCGGCGCCGGCGTCAAGGCGATGCTCGACCTTCCACTCGACGCGGTGCCCGACGTCACCAACGAGCAGGTGCAGGTGCTCACGGCCGTGCCCGGGCTCTCCCCGCTCGAGGTGGAGCGGTTCGTCACCTTCCCCGTGGAGGCCGCCATGAGCGGCATCCCGAAGGTCACCGAGATCCGCTCGGTGTCCAAGTTCGGCCTCTCCGCCGTCACCGTGGTGTTCGAGGACGGGACGGACATCTACTGGGCGCGGCAGCAGGTGGCGGAGCGGCTGTCCACCGCGGAGGAGATGATCCCTCCCGGGTACGGCACACCCGAGCTCGGGCCCATCTCCACCGGCCTCGGCGAGATCTACCAGTTCGAGGTCCGGGGCGAGCCCATGTGCCCGCCCGAGGGCCCGGACACCCCCCAGTGCTGGACCCCGATGGAGCTCCGGACGCTGCTCGACTGGGACATCGCCTACCGTCTTCGCTCCGTGCCGGGGGTCGTGGAGGTGAACACCTTCGGAGGACTCGCCAAGCGGTACGAGGTGCGGGTCCACCCCGACCGGCTCCTGGCCTACGGGCTCGGCCTGGAGGACGTGTTCGAGGCGCTCGAGCGCAACAACCTCGCCACCGGCGGGGGGTACATCGAGCACGCCGGCGAGCAGCGGATCATCCGCGGAGAGGCGCTCCTCGGCGGTATCGCCGACATCGAGAACGTGGTGCTGCGCACCGACGAGCAGGGCACCCCCGTGACCATCGGCATGGTGGCCGACGTGGCCATCGGCTCCGTCACCCGCCAGGGCGCCGTGACCCGTGACGGGCGCGGGGAGGTGGTGCTGGGGATCGCCATGATGCTCAAGGGCGCGAACTCTCGCATCGTGGCCCGCGAGGTGCACGCCGCCATCGAGGAGATCTCGCGGAACCTGCCTCCCGGCGTCACCATCGATACCTTCTACGATCGCACCGAGCTGGTGACCCGGACCGTCCACACCGTCCAGAAGAACCTGATCGAGGGCGGCGTGCTGGTGATCCTCGTGCTGCTCCTGATCCTGGGCAACGTGCGGGCGGGGCTCATCGTGGCCTCCGCGATCCCCCTCTCCATGCTCGCCGCCTTCATCCTGATGAACCGGTTCGGCATCTCGGGCAACCTCATGAGCCTCGGAGCCATCGACTTCGGCCTCATCGTGGACGGCTCGGTCGTGATGATCGAGAACATCCTCCGCCACCTCGAACAGCGCGAGGAGCACATCTCGCCGCTGGCCGCGATCCGCGAGGCGGCTGTCGAGGTGGCCCGGCCGGTGGCGTTCGCGGTGGGGATCATCATCATCGTCTACCTTCCCATCCTCACGCTCCAGGGCGTGGAGGGGCGGATGTTCCGCCCCATGGCGTTCACCGTGGTGTTCGCCCTCGTGGGCTCGCTCCTGCTCGCGCTGACCCTGATGCCCGTGATGGCCACGTTCTTCCTCGCCCGGACCAGGCCGAGCCACGAGACGTGGCTCATGCGCCGCCTGGGAAGCCTCTACCGTCCCGTCCTGGAACGGGTCCAGGGGCACCCGAAGAAGGTGCTCGCCGCAGCCGCGATCCTGTTCGCGGCGGCGGTGCTCGTGTTCGGCACCCTCGGCTCCGAGTTCGTGCCGCGGCTGGACGAGGGGTCCATCGCGCTGCAGGCGTGGCGGCTGCCCTCGGTGGGCCTGGGTCAGGCGATTCGCGATACCACCCTCATCGAGCGGACGCTGCTCGAGAAGTTCCCGGACGAGATCGAGACCGTGGTCTCCAAGACCGGGCGCGCCGAGATCGCCACCGACCCGATGGGCGTGGACATCTCGGACATCTTCGTGATGCTGAAGCCGAAGAAGTCGTGGCGCCGGGCGCGGACCAAGACCGAGCTCATCGAGCGGATCGACGCCGAGCTGGCCGCCGCCGTCCCCGGCGTCAAGTTCTCCTACTCCCAGCCCATCGAGCTCAGGGTACAGGAGCTCATCGCAGGGGTCCGCTCGGACGTGGCGATCAAGGTGTTCGGCGACGACCTCGAGACCCTCACGCGGATCGCCGAGCAGGTCGCCCGGGCCGTGAGCGGCGTCCCCGGCGCCGCCGACGTCAAGGTGGAGCAGGTGGAGGGTCTGCCCAACCTCACCGTTCGCGTGGACCGCGAACGTGCCGCCCGGTACGGGGTGGACGCCGCGGCGATCCTGGCAGTGGTGCAGGCTGCCCGCGCCGGGGTGGACGTGGGCACCGTGATCGAGGGTCAGCCGCGCTTCCCGCTCGCGGTGACCCTCCCCGCCGACGCCGTGCACGAGGTGGCCGACCTCGAGGCGCTCCCGGTGGCGAGCCGCAGCGGCACGCTGGTCCCCCTGGGCCAAGTGGCCGAGGTCCGCGAGGAGGAAGGGGTCAACCAGATCTCGCGCGAGGCGATCAGCCGGAGGGTGGTGGTGGAGGCCAACGTGCGCGGGCGGGATCTCGGCTCCTTCGTCGCCGACGCCCAGGCCGCCGTGGAGCGCGAGGTGGAGCTCCCGCCCGGGTACCACATCGCCTGGGGTGGCCAGTTCGAGAACCTCGCCCGCGCCACCGCGCGCCTCAGGATCGTGGTCCCGCTCGCACTGGGCCTGATCTTCCTCCTGCTCTACATGAGCTTCGACTCGCTGGCGCTCGCCGCGCTCATCTACGTCAACGTCCCCCTCGCCGTGATCGGCGGTGTCGCGGCGCTGAAGCTGCGCGGCATGCCGTTCTCCATCTCCGCCGGCGTGGGCTTCATCGCCCTCTTCGGCATCGCCGTCCTCAACGGCGTGGTGATGGTGGCGCACATCCAGCAGCTCAGGCGCAAGGGGCTGCCGCCCCGCGACGCCGCCCGCCAGGGGGCGCTGGACCGCCTGCGGCCGGTGCTGATGACCGCTCTCGTGGCCAGCCTCGGCTTCCTGCCGATGGCGCTCGCCACCTCCGCGGGCGCCGAGGTCCAGCGGCCGCTGGCCACGGTGGTGATCGGCGGCCTGATCTCGGCCACCCTGCTCACCCTGGTGGTGCTGCCCACCCTCTACCCGTGGTTCGACCGCGGCCGGACGGAGTTCTGACCATGAAGCTGATCGTCGCCTACATCCAGCCCCACGCCCTGACCCGGGTGGAGCACGCGCTGCTCCACCTCCCGTACTTCCCGGGCATGAGCGTCTGGGAAGTGCGGGGGTTCGGCCAGGGCAAGCGAAAGGCCCGCCACACCGCCCGGGAGGAGCTCACCGAGTTCACCGGGAAGCTCCGCCTGGAAATCGCCGCCCTGGACGAGGAGGCCCCCGCCATCGTGGAGGCCATCGCCGCCGCCGCCCACAGCGGGCTCCGCGGCGACGGCAAGATATTCGTCCTTCCCCTCGAGGAGGCGGTGCGGATCCGCACCGGCGACCGCGGCCCCGCCGCGGTCCGCTCGCCGGACCACGACGAGGCACCGTGAGCCGCGGGTGCGGAGCCCGTGCTAGGGTGAGCGTGCCGGTGACGGCACGGGGAGGAGAGCGATCGTGAGCGACCGGAATCCCTCGCGCCACCCCCCCTCCGCCGGGGAGGTCACGTGCTGTGCGGGTGACGTGTGCCCCGCTCCCGGAACCGGTGATCCGGGCCGGGAGGGCAAGCGGCGGTTCGCGGTGCGCGGGCTCGACTGCGCCGAGGAGGTGGAGGCGCTGCGCCGCGAGGTGGGGCCCGTCGTCGGGGGCGCGGACCGCCTCGCCTTCGACCTGATCGCGGGCGAGATGCTGGTGCACGTCCCCGAGACGGACGTGGGTGACGGCGCGATCCTCGACGCGGTGCGCCGCGCCGGGCTCGACGCCGTCCCCGCCGGGGCCGTGGCCGCCGACGGGCTCTCGTGGTGGGCCCGCCACGGCCGCACGGCAATGGCGGCGGCGAGCGGCCTCCTCCTCGCCGCCGGGGTGGTGGTGCACGGGGTCCTGTCCGGCAGCTTCGCCCACGCCATCGGCCTCGGCCACCCCGCCGCGGTGCCGCTGCCGCTACCCGTACGGCTGCTCTACCTCGCCGCCACGGTGGCGGGCGCGTGGTTCGTGGCTCCGCGCGCGGTGGCCGCCGCCCGCGCGCTCCGGCCGGACATGAACCTCCTCATGACCGTGGCCGTGACCGGCGCCATCCTGATCGGCGAGTGGATGGAGGCGGCCACGGTGGCGTTCCTGTTCGCGGTGTCGCTCCTGCTCGAGTCGTGGAGCGTCGGACGCGCCCGCCGCGCCATCGAGCGCCTCATGGCGCTCGCCCCACCCACCGCGCGCCGCCGCGCTGCCGACGGCTCCGAGGAGGAGGTCCCGCCGGAGGAGGTGGTGGTGGGCGAGGTGGTGGTGGTCCACGCGGGCGAGCGGATCCCCCTCGACGGGGAGGTGCTGGAGGGACGGAGCCTGGTGGACACCTCGCCGGTGACCGGGGAGTCGAACCCGCGCACCGCGGAGCCCGGAGAGACGGTGTACGCCGGCACCATCGTGGTGGACGGCACCCTCGCGGTGCGGGTCACCCAGCCCGCCTCCGACACCGTGCTCGCCCGGATCGTGCGCCAGGTGGCGGAGGCGGGGAGGCGGCGGGCCGCGGCCGAACGGTGGGTGGACCGGTTCGCCCGCGTGTACACCCCGGCGGTGTTCGCCGCGGCCATCCTCACCGCCGCGGTGCCGCCGCTGCTGGGCGCCGGGGCCTGGTCCGAATGGATCTACCGGGGACTGGTGCTGCTGGTCATCGGCTGCCCGTGCGCCCTCGTGATCTCCACCCCGGTCGCCGTGGTGGCGGGGCTCGCCGCCGCCGCCCGCAACGGGGTGCTGGTCAAGGGGGGCGACATGCTGGAGGTTCCCGCCCGCCTCGAGACCGTGGCCTTCGACAAGACCGGCACCCTCACCTCCGGGGAGCCGCACGTGGTGGAGGTGGTGGCCGGCGAGGGTCACGAGGTCCGCGAGGTGCTGGCCACCGCGGCGGCGCTGGAGCTCCGCAGCGGCCACCCCCTGGGCGCGGCAATCGTCGCCGCGGCCCGTGAGCGGGGGGTGGAGCCGCTTCCCGCCGGGGCGGTCACCACCCTGCCCGGCCGCGGCGTCGAGGGGGTCGTGGAGGGGCGGCCGGCATGGCTCGGCTCGCATCGCCTGCTCGAGGAGCGTGGGCTGGAGACGGACGCGATGCACGAGCGGGTGGCGGCGCTCGCGCGCGGCGGCCGGACCGTGGTGGTGGTGGGCCGCAACGACCACGTGTGCGGGTTCGTGACGCTGGCCGACGCACCCCGGCCCGAGGCGCGGGAGACGGTGTCGCGGCTGCGCGAGCTCGGCATCCGCCGCATCGTCATGCTCACCGGGGACAACCCCGAGACCGCGGAGGAGGTGGCGCGGGCGGTGGGGATCGAGGAGGTCCACGCCGGGCTCCTGCCCGAGGACAAGACCGCCCGTCTGGCCGCCCTGCGCGAGGCGGGACCGCTCGCCTTCGTGGGCGACGGGATCAACGACGCGCCCGCCCTCGCCATGGCCGACCTGGGCATCGCCATGGGGGCGGGCACCGACGTGGCGCTGGAGACCGCGCACGCGGCGCTGATGTCCGACGAGCTGTCGCGGATCCCCTGGCTGGTCGCACACTCGCGGCGGACACTCGGGATCATCCGCGCCAACATCGCCTTCGCCCTGGGCGTCAAGGCGCTGTTCGTGGTGCTCACCTTCGCCGGGCACGCCTCGCTCTGGGCGGCCATCGCCGCCGACATGGGGGCCTCGCTGCTCGTGATCTTCAACGCCCTGCGGCTCCTCTCCGGGGGTGGGGGCGCCCGGCGCCCGGCACCGGTGTCCCCCGCCATGCCGCCGGCCTGAGAGAGCCTGTGCCAGGTGGGGGCGGGCGCCTGCCCCCGTGTCCCGTTCTGGGACGGGAGCGCCCCCCGGGCCGCCCGCCAGGCCGGCATGCTCATTGCGAGGTGTTCCTGCCGGAGGACATGGATGCGACCGGGCACCGATCCGCGGCGGGCCGTGCTCGCCACCGGGCCCGAACGGTGGCCGCTGCTGGCGACGTTCGCCGCCGCCCGGCGCCATGCCGGGGCGCGGCGGGTGGTGGCCGCGTGGCTCGTGCTGGTCGCGGCCTCCGTGCTGCTCGGTCTGGCGACGGCGCGTCGGGGGTGGTCGGGCGTCCCGCTCTCCGTGGGTCCCCTGAGCTTCGAGGTCCCGGTGCACCCGTGGCTGCCCCTCGACCTCGCGACGGCGCTGCTGCTGGGCCCGATGTGGGGGATCCTCCCCGCCGCTCTCACCAGCTGGACCCGCACCGTCTTTTCCGGGATGCCGCTGCTCCCGGCGGCGGTGCAGTCGCTCGCCGACCCGCTGGCGATCCTCCTGCTGTGGGGGGGCATGAGCTTCGCCCGCGCCGACCCCACCCTGCGCCGCCGGGGCTCCATCGCCCACTTCCTGCTCTACGGCACCGTCGCCTCGGTGGCGGGCTCGGTGGGGGCACACGTGGGGATCGCCGGCCACGGGCTCGAGTTCACCGCCGGCCAGGCGATCTGGGAGGCGTGGGTGGTGTCCGCCCTGGCGCACGTGCTGGTGGGCGCCGGGCCGCTCCTCTACCTCGCCGGTCCCACCGTCCGGAGCCTCCTGCACCGCGAGCTGCCCGCCTCGCCGGCGGTCGGTCTCGGGGCTGCGGGGGGGCTCGGCCTGCTCCTCCTCACCCTGGGGTCGCTCCTGCTGTCGGCCGCCATCGTGCTGGTGGGGTTCTTCCACACCCTCGGCGCGCGGGGGCTCGTGCCCGAGGCCGCCCAGCGGGAGCTGACGCTGTTCCTGGCGGTGTTCGTCGCGACGAGCCTGGCCGCCACCGCCGCGCTGTCGCACGGGATCGCGCGCCACGCCCGGGAGCAGGAGCGCCTGAGCCGGCTCGACCCGCTCACCGGCTGCCTGAACCGGCGGGCGCTGGGGAGCGTGGCCTACCGGGAGGTGCACCGGGCGCACCGTCTCGGGACGCCGCTCGCCGCCCTGATGGTGGACCTGGACGGGTTCAAGGCGATCAACGACCGCCACGGGCACGCGGCGGGCGACGTCGTGCTCGCCGAGGTGGCCGCGCGCCTGCGGGGAGCCATCCGCGACACCGACGAGCTGTTCCGGTGGGGAGGCGACGAGTTCCTGGTGCTGGCGCCCCACACCACCCGGAGCGACGCACTCCGTCTCGCGGACCGCCTGCGCGAGGCCGTGGCGGTTCAGCCGATCCCGGTGGGGACCGCCCTCGAGGTGCGCCTTTCGGTGTCGGTGGGTGTGGTGGCCGCCCACCCGCACGAGCTCGACATCGACCGGCTGGTGGCGGCGGCCGACCAGGAGCTCTATCGCGCCAAGGCGGCGCGGGTCTGAGCCTGCTACCATGCGGCCATGATCGGGCTCCTTCTCCTCGCCGCGCTCAGCGGGAGCGGCGCCGGCGCCCCCGCTCTGGAGCCGGGCGTCATCCTCCGGCTCGCCCCTGGGGAGACCGCGGCCGACCCCGACGGCCGCCTCGCGGTCACCTTCCTCGAGGTCGAGGAGGACAGCCGCTGCCCCGAGGGAGCGCGGTGCATCTGGGAGGGCAACGCCAGGGTCCGGCTGCGGCTCGTCGAGGACGGGAAGGAGCGGGAGGCCCGGATCAACTCCACGCTCGAGCCGCGCGAGGCGGCGCTCGGCGACCTCGTGCTGCGCTTCGGCGACCTCACGCCCCACCCGCGTCTCGGTGAGAAGATCGCCCCCGAGACGTACCGCCTGGTCCTCTCCGTCCGCCGGGCGGGAGAGGACGACTGACGCCTCTCCCCGGGTACACTGGGCGCCCGGAGGCGCGCGGATGACGGCGACGCGACCCGAACGCGAGGGGAGGCCCACCCTCGCCGAGCGGCTGCCCGCCCGGGGGGCGGACGAGGGAGCCGTCCTCGGGGCGTTCCTGGAGTGGGCCGCGGCGAGCGGGTTCGAGCTGTACCCGGCGCAGGAGGAGGCGCTGCTCGAGCTCTACGCCGGCCGCCACGTCATCCTGGCGACCCCCACCGGCTCCGGCAAGTCGCTGGTGGCGCTGGGGCTGCTCTTTCACGCGCTGGCCCGGGGCGAGCGCTCCGTCTACACCGCGCCCACCAAGGCGCTCACCTCGGAGAAGTTCTTCGACCTGTGCGAGCTGTTCGGCCCCGAGAACGTCGGCATGCTCACCGGCGACGCCTCCATCAACCACCGGGCCCCCGTGATCTGCTGCACCACCGAGGTGCTCGCCAACATCGCGCTCCGGGAGGGCCCCACCGCGGAGGTGGCCGCGGCGGTGCTGGACGAGTTCCACTACTACGGCGACCGGGAGCGCGGCGTGGCGTGGCAGGTGCCGCTCATCGAGCTGCCGCGGACCCAGTTCCTGCTCATGTCGGCCACCCTGGGCGACACGACCCGGCTGGCCGCGCGGATCGAGGAGCGCACCGGCCGCCCGGTGACGACGGTGGCCTCGGCCGAGCGGCCGGTGCCGCTCGAGTTCGAGTACCGCGAGACCCCGATCCACGAGACGATCGAGGAGCTCGAGGTGTCCGGGCGGCTTCCCGCCTACGTGGTGGCGTTCACCCACCGCGAGGCGGCGGAACTCGCCCAGAAGCTCACCAGCCTCCACCTCACCACCCGTGCCGAGCGCGAGGCGCTGCGCGAGGCGATCTCCGGGGTGCGGTTCGACACCCCGTTCGGCAAAACGGTGAAGCGCGTGCTGGGGTTCGGCATCGGGATCCACCACGCCGGCCTGCTGCCCCGCTACCGGCTGCTGGTGGAGCAGCTCGCCCAGCGGGGGCTGCTCAAGGTGATCTGCGGCACCGACACCCTGGGGGTCGGGGTCAACATCCCGATCCGGACGGTGGTGTTCACCGGGCTCGCCAAGTACGACGGGCGCAGGGTCAAGCTGCTCTCGGCGCGCGAGTTCCACCAGATCGCCGGGCGCGCAGGCCGCAAGGGGTTCGACGACCGCGGGTGGGTGGTGTGCCAGGCGCCCGAGCACGTGATCGAGAACCGGCTGGCGGAGCGGAAGGCCCGCGCGGGCCGCAAGGTGGTCCGCAAGCAGCCGCGCAAGGGCTCGGTGAACTGGAGCGAGGAGACGTTCCGCAAGCTGGTGGCGAGCCCCCCGGAGACGTTGCGCTCGCGCTTTTGCATCACGCACGGCATGATCATCGAGCTGCTGCAGCGCGACGCCGAGATCAACGACCCCGACGCCCGCAACTTCGACTCCCTCCGCCAGCTCATCGCCCACTGCCACGAGGACGGCGACCGGAAGCGCCGGCTGCTCTCGGAGGCGGCCCGGCTCGTCCGCTCGCTCCACCGTGCGCGGGTGATCCGCATGGTCCGCGACGTGTCCTCGCCGTACCTGTGGGCCGTCCTCAACGAGAACCTCCAGTACGACTTCTCCCTCCACCAGTCGCTGTCGCTGTTCCTCGTGGAGACCATCGCGCTGCTCGACCCGGGCAGCCCCGACTACGCTCTCGACGTCGTCTCCGTGGCGGAGGCGATCCTCGAGGACCCCGACGTGATCCTGCGCCAGCAGGTGCACCGCCTCAAGGGCGAGCTGCTGGCCAGGCTCAAGGCCGAGGGGGTCCCCTACGAGGAGCGGATGGAGCGGCTGGAGGAGGTGGACTACCCCAGGCCGCTCGCGGGGTTCCTCCTCGAGGCGTTCGAGGCGTTCCGGAAGGTCCACCCGTGGGTGGGCGCCGAGGCGGTGCGGCCCAAGTCCATCGGCCGGGAGATGGTGGAGGGGTGGATCGGCTTCAACGACTACGTCAGGCGGTACGGCCTCGAGCGCGCCGAGGGCGTGCTGCTCCGATACCTGTCGCGCCTGTACAAGGTGCTGGAGCACTCGGTCCCGCGGTGGGCGCGCACCGAGGGGCTGTACGACGCCATGGGGTACCTGAGGGCGGTGCTGGAGCGCACCGACACCTCGCTCATCGAGGAGTGGGAGAGCCTCCTCCATCCCGAGCTCGGCCTGGTCCGTCCCGAGGACCGCCACGCCCACCACCGCCAGAAGGAATGGGACGATCTCCTCTCCGACCTCAAGGCGCTGGAATCGCGCCTCAGGGCCGAGATGCACGTGCTGGTGGCGGCCCTGGCCGAGGGGGCGTGGGAGGACGCGGCGGAGGCGGTGCTGCAGCCCGAGGACGACCCCTGGCCCCCGGAGCGGTTCGAGCGGGCCATGGCGCCGTTCCTCCAGCGGTACGGCCGGATCGTGTGGAACCACGAGGCGCGCCTCGCCGACAGGACCCGCATCGTCCAGATCGGCCCCGGCCGGTACCGGGTCACCCAGACCCTCCTCGATCCCGAGGGCGACGAGCTCTGGTACGTCGAGGCCGACGCCGACATCTCGAGCCCCGAGCGCCTCGACGCCCCGCTGCTGCGCATCCGTCACCTCGGCACCTGATCCGGATCGTTCATCAGCGATCCAGCGCCCGGCGCGATCCGGGCGCCAGGGCCTGGCCCGTCGCTCCTTCCCGCCTGCGGCGTGGCTCCGGGACCGCCCGGGCCGCTCGTCGCTCGAGCTCGAGGCCGACACCCATCTCCCCCCGCTCGCGACGGTCGTGATGAACGATCCGGGCTCGGCCCCTCGCCCACCCCGCGGCGGGGCCGCCGACGACCGGCGGGCGTGGGCGACCCGGAGCGGGACCGGTTACGATGGGATCCGGGCGACGGGAGGGGGCGTGTCGTTCAGGCAGCTCGTGTGGCGCAGCCGGAGCTACCGGCGGTTCTACCAGGACGTGGCGGTGAGCCGCGAGACCCTGGTGGAGCTGGTGGGGCTCGCCCGCCTCTGCCCGTCGGCGGGGAACCTCCAGCCGCTCAAGTACTACCTCTCCTGGACACCGGAACGGAACGCGCGCATCTTCGAGCACCTCAACTGGGCCGGGTACATCACCGACTGGGACGGGCCCGCCGAGGGGGAGCGCCCCGCAGCGTACATCCTGATCCTGGGCGACACCGAGATCACGTCGAACTTCGGCATCGACCACGGGATCGCCGCCCAGACCATCATGCTGGGGGCGGTGGAGCGGGGCCTCGGGGGGTGCATGATGTCGCGGTTCGAGGCCGCCGCCCTCCACCGCGAGCTCGGGATCCCCGAGCGGTACGCGATCCTGCTGGTGCTGGCCCTGGGCAAGCCGAGGGAGGTCGTGGTGATCGAGACCATCCGCTCCGACCGGGACATCGTCTACTGGCGCGACGCCGAGGGCCGCCACCACGTGCCCAAGCGGCCGCTGGACTCGCTCATCCTGGACTGAGCCCGAGCTCGCGCGCCGCGGGCCCGGCCAGGCCGGCCGTCGCCTCGACCCACACCAGGCGGGCGCCCTCCACCCACACGACGTGCTGCCGCCCGAGCCCCCGCAGCCGGGCCGCCGCCGCCTCCCGCCGCTGGATCCGGAACGGACCTCCGCCCCTCCCGATCGCCGCCACCATCCGGCCGAACGCCCCGGCCGCCTCCTCCGGAGAGGGGAACGTGCTCGCGTACACCACGATCTCGCGGCCGGGCGCCGCGTACCGTCCCACGACGGTCCGCCCGGGCACGCCGGCGCCGGGCCCGTGCAGCCGGGCGACCAGGTCGCGGGCCGGCCGGCCCGTCTCCAGCTCCACGAGGGGCACCCCTGCCAGGGAGCGCGGCAGCGGGGCCACGCCGCACCCGGCGGCGGCCGCCAGCACCAGGGCGAGCCGGAGAGCTCTCACGGGCCGATGGTACCCTGTCCGGCGATGCGGCGGGGGCTCTCGGAAATCCCCAGGGTGGTGCTGGTGCTCGGGGCGGTGAGCCTCCTCACCGACCTCTCGAGCGAGATGATCTACCCGCTGCTGCCCGTCTTCCTCACCGGCGTGCTGGGAGCGGGGCCGGCGGCCCTGGGGGTCGTCGAGGGGCTGGCGGAGTCGCTGGCGGCGGCGCTCAGGGTGGTCTCCGGCCGGTGGTCGGACCGGCTCGGCCGGCGGGTGCCGCTGGTGCTGGGCGGCTACACCCTCTCGGGCGCCGCCCGTCCGCTCATCGGCCTCGCCGGCTCCTGGCCGGCGGTGCTGGCGCTGCGCGCCGCCGACCGGATCGGCAAGGGCGTCCGGGGCGCGCCCCGCGATGCCCTCATCGCCGACGTGACCCCGCCCGAGCGGCGCGGCGTCGCCTTCGGTGTGCAGCGCGCCATGGACCACGCCGGGGCGGTGGCCGGCCCGCTGGCGGCGGCGGGACTGCTGGCGGCCGGCCTCTCGATCCGGGGCGTGATCCTCGCCGCCGCGGTCCCCGCCGGGGCGGTGGTGGCGCTCCTCGCGGCGGCCGTTCGGGAGCCCTCCGGACGCGCCGCGGCCTCCGGCCGGACGGGCGGGGCGTGGCGGGAGCTGGGGCCCGTGCTCCGGCTGCTGCCCGCGGTGGGCACGTTCACGCTCGGCAACGCCACCGACACGTTCCTCCTGCTCCGGCTGGGCGACGCCGGCCTCGCGCCCCGCTGGGTGGCGCTGGTCTGGGCCGCCCACAACCTGGTCAAGGTGGCGGCGGCGGGCGTCGGCGGCGGCCTCTCGGACGCCGCTCCGCCCCGTCGCGTCGTGGGCGCCGCCTGGACCATCTACGCCGCGGTCTACGCCGCCTTCGCCGCGATCCCCTCCGGGCCGGCGCTGGTGGCGGTGTTCCTGGCCTACGGTGTGGTGTTCGGGCTGGCCGAGCCGGCGGAGCGGGCGTGGGTGGCGGCCCTGGTCCCGGAGCGGCTCCGGGGCACCGCCTACGGCGCCTACCACGCGGTGGTGGGAGCGGCCGCCCTTCCCGGGAGCGTCCTGTTCGGCCTCCTCTGGCAGGAGCTGGGGGCGCCGGCGGCGTTCCTCACCGGCGGCGTGCTGGCGCTGGTGGCCGCGGCGATGCTGGCGCGGGTGCCCGACGCCCCCGGCCCGGCGGTATGATCCACGCCGGAGGGACGGTGGAGCGCGATCTCCTGGTGGTGCTCGGCAGCGTGCAGCGGGTGATGCGGGCCGAGCGTGCGGCCCGCGACGCCGGGCTCGACGTGGACGTGGTCCCGGCACCGCGGGCGGTGAGCTCGGAGTGCGGCGTGGTGCTGGCGGCGCCGTCGGAGCAGGCGGCGCGGCTCGCGGCGCTGCTGGCCGAGCTCGGAACGCCGCCGCGCGCCGTGTACCGCCGCCGCGGCCGCGCGTGGAGCCTCGCCTCGCTGGAGGCGCCGGAGACCCCCCCGGTGCGGCTGACCGCGGGGACGGCGTACGGCGGGTGCGGCGCCAAGCTCGCCAAGGACACGCTCGCCACGATCCTGTGCGGTCTCCCCCGGCTCGAGTCGCCCGACCTCGTGGTGGGGATCGAGTACGCCGACGACGCCGGGGTGGTGCGGGTGGCCCCGGAGCTCGCCGTGATCCACACCGCCGACTTCTTCCCGCCCGTGGTGGACGACCCCTTCGCCTTCGGGCGCATCGCCGCGGCCAACGCCCTCTCCGACGTGTACGCCATGGGCGGCAGGCCCCTCGCGGCGATGAACCTCGTGAGCTTCCCGGCGGGCGAGCACGACCGCGCGGTCCTCAAGGAGATCCTCCGCGGGGGCCTGGCGGCGCTCGAGGAGGCGGAAGCGGTGCTCGCCGGCGGCCACACCGTGGAGGGGCGGGAGCTCCTCTACGGGATGGCGGTGACGGGCGTGGTCCATCCCGACGAGGTGTGGCGCAACGGCGGCGCCAGGGCCGGCGACGCCCTGGTGCTCACCAAGCCGCTCGGCACCGGGGTGCTCACCACCGCCGCCAAGGCGGAGCTCGCGGACCCGGATCGTCTCGCCACCGCGATCCGCTGGATGGCGACGCTGAACCGCGAGGCCGCGGAGCTCGCCCGCCGGGCCGGGCCCCACGCGGTGACCGACGTGACCGGGTTCGGGCTCGCCGGCCACGCGGCGGAGATGGCGGAGGCCTCGGGGCTGGCCGTGGAGATCCGCCTCGACGCCCTCCCCCTCCTGCCCGGGGCCCGGGAGGCCGCGGCCACCGGGCTCGTCCCCGCGGGCACGGCGAAGAACCGGAAGAGTCTCGAGCGGGTGCTGGAGGTGGACCCGGACGCCGACCCCGTGCTGGTGGACCTGGCGCTGGACCCGCAGACGTCGGGCGGGCTGCTGGTGGCGTGCCCCCCCGAGGCCGCGGCGGACCTCGCCCGCCGGCTGCCCGGTGCCGCCGTCGTGGGCCGCTGCGTGGAGGGACCGCCCGGCCGCGTACGGCTCGTCGCCGGCGAGCCCGGTACGGTGCGCCGGTGACGCACGCGGGCGAGGCCGCCGCCGTCGCCACGTCGCTGCTCTGGGCGGTGACCGCGATCCTGTTCACCGCGGCCGGCCGGCGCGTCGGCTCCTGGGCCGTCAACTTCGCCCGGCTGCCGCTGGCGGTGCTGCTGCTCGGCGGCACGCTGTGGGCGCTCACCGGCTCGCCCCTGCCCTCGGCCGGCGCGCGCGAGCACCTGTGGCTCGGCCTTTCCGGCATCACGGGGCTCACCCTCGGCGACGCCGCCCTCTTCGCGGCGTTCACCGCCATCGGGCCGCGGCGGGCGCTGCTGGTGATGTCCACGGCGCCCATCGTGACGCTCGCGAGCGCCCGGCTCCTCCTCGGCGAGCGGCCGGGGCCGCTGGCACTGGCCGGGATCGCGGTGATCGTCTCCGGCGTGGCCCTGGCTGCCCTCGGCCGCGACGACGGCGGCGACGCGTTCCGCCACCAGCCGCCCGCCGTGGTGCGGCGTGGGTGGATCGCCGCGTTCCTGGGAGCCGCCGGCCAGGGGCTGGGGGCGACCTTCGCCAAGATGGGGATGCGCTCCCTGGAGCCGCTGCCCGCCACCCTGCTGCGCATGACCTGGGCCACCCTCGGGCTCCTGGCCCTCACCCTCGCCGCACGGCGTCTCGTGCCGACGGTGCGCGCGCTCGCCGAGCGGGCGGCGTGGCCACCGCTGCTCGGCGGGGTGGTCGTGGGGCCGTTCCTGGGCGTGTGGATGTCGCTGGTGGCGATCCGCCACGCCGAGGCCGGGGTGGCCCAGGCGCTCATGGGGACGACCCCCGTCACCATCCTGATCCCGTCGTGGATCGTCTACCGGGACCGGCCCCGGCCCACGGCGGTCCTGGGCGCGGCGATCACCGTCGCCGGCGGGGCGCTGCTGTTCCTGCGCTGAACCCCGTCCGGGCGCCCCCCGCCGCCCGGCGGAATCTCCCGCCGCGACCCGGCGTTGCCGGGTCGAGACGAGAGGAGGTCCCGTGCGCGTGTTCTCTTCGGTGCGTCCGTCGGCCGCGCTCCTGGTGCTCGCGGCGGCTCTCCCGGCCGGAGCCGGCACCCCCACCACCGTCACCGTCCGCGTCCTCGCGGCGGGCGCCAAGTTCGTGGGCAGCTCCATGGGCGGTGCCCTGGTCACCCTCCGCGACGCGGACACCGGCGAGCTGCTCGCCTCGGGCCCCACCTCCGGCGGCACGGGGAACACCGACCGGATCATGCGGCAGCGGCACGGGCGCGACCGCGTGCTCGCCACCCCCGACGCGGCCGCGTTCACGGCGGTGCTCGACCTCGACCGCCCCCGCCGGATCGAGGCCCGGGCCACCGGGCCGCTCGCCGCCGGGGCCTCGGGGGCGAGCGCCGCCTCCACCCGGTGGGTCCTGCCCGGCCACGACCTCACCGCCGGTGACGGGTGGCTCCTCGAGCTGCCGGGGCTCGCCCTCCAGCTGCTGGAGCCGGCGGTGCACACGGTGCTCGACGCTCCCGCCGGGGACGGTCCGCCCCTGCGGGTGCCCGTCGCGGTGAACCTCGTGATGCTGTGCGGCTGCCCCGTCGAGCCCGGCGGCCTGTGGGACGCCGGCCGGTTCGAGGTGATGGCCGAGGTCTCGCGAGACGGGGAGCCGGCGATCCGCATCCCCCTCGCCCACGCGGGGCGCACCAGCCGGTTCGCGGCCGAGGTTCCCATCACCGCCTCCGGCACCTACGTGCTCACCGTGACCGCGTGGGACCCGGTGACCGGCGGTGCCGGGGTCGTCACCGGCAGCTTCATCGTGCGCTGAGCCGGATCGGCCACCCCTCCCCCCGGTCCCGGAGGCCGCGCCCCGGCGACCCAGGTGGCGCCGGGGCGATGGAAGCGGCGCGCGTCCCCGCCGTGGCGCCCGCCGGCCGCCCGCGGCCCACGGCCCGGAAAGCGAGGTCCGCCCCGGCCCGCGCGCGCCTCCCCGGCGTGACGCACGATCGGACAGAAACGGGGGCACGGACCTCCTCCTTGCGAGAGCGGCACGGTCCCGGCCGGGAGAGGCCCGCGCTCACCCCGCGAGGCGCAGCAGCGCCGCGATCAGGGTGAGCAGGGTCAGGAACTGGACGCCCACGATCCAGCGGGTCTGGGTGTCCATCCGCTGCACCAGGCGGGCGATCTCCTCCCGCATCTCGCGCCGCAGCCCCGCGATCTCGCCCCGCAGCTCCTCTCCCTGGGCGTCCATGCGGCGGGCGAGCTCCCCGATCTCGCCCCGCAGCTCCTCTCCCTGGGCGTCCATGCGGCGGGCGAGCTCCCC
>CAYTTB010000053.1:0-101 GCA_964440565.1 uncultured Thermoanaerobaculia bacterium | reverse complement strand
GATCTCGCCCCGCAGCTCCTCTCCCTGGGCGTCCATGCGGCGGGAGAGCTCCGCGATCTCGCCCCGCAGCTCCTCGCCCTGGGCGTCCATCCGGCGGGAGA
>CAYTTB010000052.1:0-22347 GCA_964440565.1 uncultured Thermoanaerobaculia bacterium | reverse complement strand
CGGCGGGGTCCTCGAGACGTCCGGGGCGGCGGCCCCACCGGGACCTCGCCCGCCCGCCGCCACCGTCCCGATCGGGCAGCGGTTTCCTGCCCCGCGCGCCCCCACGCGCGCGCGGCGGGCCGGGACCGGGCCGCGGAACCGCGCGCCGGGATCAGTCGAACCGGTAGACGAACCCCTGGTCGAAGGGGAGCCGCGCGTCCGCCTCGAGGCCACGGAGGAGGGCGTCGAGCAGCGCCGCGGCCGCCGGCCCGATCCTGCCGAGGTTGGCCCGGATCTCGCCCTCGGGCGTGGGCCGACGCCCCGACACCGGAGCGTGGTTGACCCCGAACCCCACCAGCGCGTACGGGATCTCGAGCTCCGCCGCGAGCACCGCCTCGGGGCCGCAGGTCTGGCTCACCGCCGTCCCGCCCACGGCGCGGAACCCGCCGAGCTCGGCCACGGTGTTGAAGCGCGGCCCGTCGGCGTGGACGTAGACCCCGCCGTCCACCGGCTCGAGGCCCGCGGCACGGCAGGCCTCGAGCAGCCGGAGCCTCAGCGCCGGCGAGAACGGCGCCTCCAGCACCAGGTGCCCGCGCCGCGGGTCGCCCGCCTCGATGAAGAAGGTGGCGAGGGAGCCGTCGGGCAGCCGGTTGGAGGGGAAGTAGAGATCGTCGAAGACGACGGGAACCCCCAGCGGAACCGACCCGTCCAGCACCCCCACCGCCGTGACCCCCACGATGGCCTCGGCGCCGGACTCGGCGAGCGCCCACACGTTCGCCCGGTGGTTCACCTGGCTCGAGAGCCGCCGGTGCCCCGGCCCGTGCCGGGACACCGCGAGCACCCGGTGGCCGGCGAGCCGCGCCGCCTCCACCGTCACCGCGCCCCACGGCGTCCCGACCTCCCGGGAGGCCGGTTCGAACCGGCCTCCCAGCTCGTAGAGCCCCGAGCCCGTGATCACGCCGATCGTCGCCACCTCACCCTCCTCCGCGGCCCGCCGCGCGCTCGAGCCGCCGCCGCAATGCGGCCGGGACGGCCAGATCCGCCAGCACCGCCTCCAGGTCCTCCGCCGTGTCCAGATCGGACAGCTCCGGAAGCTCCCGCCACGCCACGTCCAGCTCACCGAGCCGCCGCCGGGTGGCGGCCAGCGTCCCCGGCGACGACCACGGCACCCCCTCGAACATCCCCGCCACCCCGGGTGCCCGCTGCGCCACCAGCCAGTACCCCCCGTCCGCGGCGGGGCCCAGGGCCACCTGCACGTCGTCCAGGGCGGCGTGCGCACTCCGCAGGTGGGCGGCGGAGAGCGCCGGGCAGTCCGAACCCACGAGCACGACACGCGTCTCCCCCTCCGCGAACCGCCGCGCGAACGCCGCCGCCATCCGCCGGCCCAGGTCCCCCGGCACCTGCACCTCCAGCTCCACGGGCTCCGCCGGCACCCACCCCGGAGAGGGGGGCTCGGCCAGCGCCAGCACGACCCGTTCCGCCGCCCGCCGCGCCACGGCCAGGGTGGCGTCGAGCAGCACGGCGTACACCGCCGCCGCGCGCTCCGGCCCGAGCCCCGCCGCGAGGCGCGTCTTCACCCGGCCCGGAACGGGCTCCCTCCCGAACACCACCACACAGCTCACCGCACCTCCCGGTACCAGCGGGCCAGCGTCCACGGGGACACCCCGAGCCGGAACAGTATCGGGAAGGTCGCGGTGGCGAGCCGGGCCCGCACCGGGTGCCGCTCGAACCGCCGTGCCGTGGTGCGCACCTCGAGTGGGATCCTCCGGATGCGCCCGACGCGCCGCGCCGCGCGCGCGAACGCCACGTCCTCCATGAGCGGGATGGCGGGGAACCCCCCGATCCGCCGGTACACCTCGCGCCGCACGGCGTACGCCTGGTCGCCGTACGGAAGGCCGAACCCCCGCGAGCGCAGGTCGAGCAGCCGCAGCCAGGCACGCCGCAGCCGTCCGGCCCCGGGGCGGCTCGGCTCGGTGTGCAGCCGGAAGCAGGCCAGCGCCACCCCGGGCTCCGCCAGCGCCTCGCGAACCGCCGGAGCCCATCCCCGGGGCAGCCGGCAGTCGGCGTGCAGGAAGAGGAGCAGCGGGGCCGAGGTGGCGCGCGCCCCGAGATCGAGCTGCGGGCCGCGCCCCCGCGCCCCGGTGAGCACCCGCACCCCGGGGTACCCGGCCGCGACCCGGGCCGTGCCGTCCCGGCTCCCGCCGTCCACCACGACGATCTCGTCGGCGCCGGTGCCCACGGACTCCAGGCACGCCCCGATCCGCGCCGCCTCGTCGAGCGCCGGGATCACCACCGCGATGCCATCGCCCCCGGCCACGCGCGGAGTGTACCCGAGCACCACCGTGGCCGGTCGGCGTGGGAGGCAACGCCTGTCGCCACGAGCGGGGGTGGCAGGCACCACGGCCGCCGACCCTCGCGCGCTGCAGCGCCCGCTCCCCGGGACGCCGCCTCGACTCGAAGAACGGGCGCGGCGGCGGCCCGCTCACCCGAGGCGGTCGCGGAGGCGGTCGTAGACGTCGCGGCGGTGGCCCACGGCGATCACGAGGACCTCGATACGGTCCTCGACGACCCGGTACAGGATCCTCCAGTCGCCCGTTCGCCAGCACCGCAGGCCCCGGAGGGTGAACTGGAGGGGCTTCCCGCGCAGCGGATCCGACCGCAACGCCTCGATCGCGGCCCGGACCCGCTCGCGGACCTGCGGGTCGAGGCGCCGGATCGAGCGGGCCGCCGACTCCGTGTAGCTAACGCTCCAGATCACCCCAGAGCTCCTCGTGGCTCACCGTCCTCCCCCGTTCGGCCTCCGAGAGCCCCCGCCGGACGGCGGCCGAGAGCTCCGGGTCCGCGAGGATCTCCAGCGTCTCGAGCAACCCCTCGTACTCGTCCACCGAGATCAGGACCCCGGCCGGTCTTCCGGAGCGGGTGATGAGCACCCGCTCGCCCAGCCGGTCCACCTCCGCCAGCAGCCGGGGCAGGTTGGCCTTGGCCTCCGAGAGCGTCACCGTCGGCATCGCGTCCCTCCTGACCAGAATATAGTCCATGATCGTGGTCACTTCCACCGGCGGTCATGGGCCTCGAGCTCTCGGCCAGGCCCGGACCCTCGCCCCCCGGGACGGGTCCCACCCCCGCGCTGGCGGTGCGCGTCCCCGCGAGCGTACCGCCGCCCGCGTGGTGGGGACACTCCCCTCCTCCAGCACGTCGCCGCTGCCCAGGTCGAGCACGTACAGCCGGCTCCTCCTGTCGCCCAGGTCCACACCCACGACCTCTTCGATCTCCTTACTGCGCCCGGGGGTTGGCCTTCTCATCTCTCATTCTCACCGACGGGTACGACGCCCGCCATCCCTCTCCCTCGCCGTCCTCACCCCGAGGCAGCCGCCGCCTCGTCCTCCCCCCTCGTCGCGCCTTCCGGCCGCTCCTCGGGATGCCGCGAGGGCCTCGACGGTCCACAGCCGGGCGGAGCCCGGCGCACCCGCTCCACTCCACGCGCTCCACCCTGCGGCTCCTGCGGGCGTCGCGCGACGTCAGCGGCGCCTCCGCCGCCGACAGCGCGACACCGGAGACACGGTCCGGCGGAATGTCCGGGGAGAGGGCGCACACCTGCCAGGACTCGGGTACCATCGCCGCATGGACGCCGATCGTCTCCTGGAGATCGCCTCGGGGTACCGCGCCGCCGCGGTGCTCACCGCCGCCGCCGCGGCCGGGCTGCTCGACGCTCTCGCCGCCTCGCCCGGCACCGCCGAGGAGGTGGCCGCTCGGCTGGAGCTGGACGCCCGGGCGGTGGGTATCGTCCTCAACGCACTGGTGGCCATGGGGGTGGCGGAGCTCGCGGCGGGACGGTACACCCTTCCCCCGGAGCACGCGGAGCTGTTGGCCAGCGACTCGCCACTGACGCTTGCCCACATCCTCCGCCACAACCAGGTGCTGCTCCAGAACTGGGCGCGCCTGCCGGAGGTGCTCGAGCGGGGCGGTCCGCTGCCGCGCGAGCGCCGCACCCCGGAGGAGCAGGCCGCGTTCCTGGCGGCGATGGACGACCTCGCCCGCCGCCGGGCCGGCGAGCTGTGGTCTCGGGTGAACCTCTCGGGACGGCGTCACCTGATCGACGTGGGGGGCGGGGCCGGGCGGTTCGCCCTCGAGGCGGTGCGGCGGTTCCCCGGGCTCGCCGCCACCGTCGTGGACCTGCCGGAGTCGGAGGCCGCGTTCCGCTCCCTGATGGAGCGGGAGGCCGCCGGCGCGGCGGTGCGCTTCGTCGCGGTGGACGCGCTCGAGGGGCCGTTGCCCACGGCCGACGCCGCCCTGGTGTCGTCGCTGGTGCACGTGTTCGGCCCCGAGGAGCTCGGGCGCCTCGCCGCCAGCCTCGCGGCCGCGCTCGAGCCGGAAGGGCTCCTCGTGATCCGGGACTTCCTGTTCGAGGATCGCGAGCACACGAGCCCTCCGGCCACGGCGCTGTTCGCCGTCAACATGCTGCTCCACACGCCCTCGGGCGGCTGCTACACCCGGGAGGAGCTCGAGGCGATCTTCGGACCGGCGGGGTTCGGCGCCTGGCGCCGGAGCGACCTCGACCCCCGCACGGCGGCCCTCGTGGCCACCCGGACACAGCCCTGATGCGCCGCCTCGCCGCCCTTCACGAGATCCCCCCGGAAGGGCTCCGGTTCATCTTCCGGGAGGGACCGCTCGACGAGGAGGGGATCCTCCTGAGGCTCCCCGACGGCACCGTCCGCGCCTGGCGGAACCTCTGCCGCCACCTGCCGATGCCGCTCGACGAGCGCGACCCCGGACACCTCTGGTCGGCGGACCGGCGTCACCTCGCCTGCGCCGCCCACGGCGCCCTGTACCGGCCCGGGGACGGCCTGTGCGTGGCCGGACCGTGCCGCGGCTCGCACCTCGAGGCGCTGCCGGTCGTCGTCCGCGACGGGGCGGTCTGGCTCGACGAGTCGCGCCTCGGCGGGTTCCTCGCCGGCTGAGGGTCACTCCCGGCGGAGGGGGACGAGGAGGCCGAGGACGAGCAACGCGGTCCACACCGGCCACGGGGCGCCGACGCCGGCGAGGATCGCCCCGGCCACGAGGCAGAAGCCGCCGTACAGGGTGCCGCGCAGCCCCGCCAGGGGGGTCTCCCCGGGCGGCTGCCGCCGCCGCTCGAGCTCGCGCATCCCCTCCCCCACCAGCTCGGGGAGCCGGATCAGCGCCTCCACCAGGTCCGGGACGCCCTTGAGCCCCTCGCGCGCGAGGCGGGCGGGGCTGAACTGCTGCCGGAACACGCGGAGCACGTGGCGGGAGGCCACCTCCACCGCGTCGAACTCCGGATCGAGCAGCATCCCCATCCCCTCGTAGGTCACCAGCGCCTTCACCATGAGGACGAGCTCCACCGGGAAGTACATCCGGTGGCGGGCGCCCTCGCGCACCGAGAGCAGGATCACCTCGGCCAGCGACAGCCGCGCCTGCCCGGGCTCCCGCCACCGCCGGATGATGGACGCCACCTCGCGCCGGAACCCGGCGGGGTCCGCCCCCCGCCCCGGCTCCGCCACCGCCGCGATGTGCCGCACCGCGCCCTCCACGTCGCCGAGCACCAGCGAGTAGACGTGGTAGAGCAGCGCCCGGCGCACCCCGTCGTCGAGCCGCCCCACCATCCCGAGGTCGATGAACCCCAGCCGCGGCCCGGGCTGGATCCGCAGGTTGGCCGGGTGGAGGTCGGCGTGGAAGAACCCGTCGCGGTACACCATGCGAATCACCGCCTCGGCGCCGATCTCGACCAGCCGCCGGCGGGTCTCGAGGTCGAGCTCCGCCAGCGCCGCGGCGTCGGCGGGGATCCCCTCGATCCACTCCATGCACAGCACGTCGCGCCCGGAGAGCTCCCGGTACACCCGCGGGAACACCACCTCGGGCAGGTCGGCGAAGTTGGCGGCGAAGGTCTCGGCGTGCTCGGCCTCCGCCACCATGTCCGCCTCGCGCAGGGTGTAGCGGCAGAACTCCTCGATGATCCGCCGCGGCTCGAGCGACGGCGCCAGGCGCTCCAGCAGACGCCCCACGATCCGGAGCAGCGCCAGGTCGCGGCGGAGGGTGTCCCGGACGCCGGGCTTCACCACCTTGAGGATCACGTCCTCGCCCGCGAACGTCGTGGCGCGGTGGGTCTGGGCGATGGAGGCGGAGCCGATGGGCTCCGGGTCCACGGCCAGGAACGCCTCTTCCAGGGGGCGCCCGAGGTCGAGCTCCACGATCCGCCGGATCTGCTCGAACGGCGTCGGCGGAACGTGATCCAGGAGGCGGGCCAGCTCCGCGGTCACCGGCTCGGGCAGGAGGTCCCGCCGGACCGAGAGGACCTGACCCAGCTTGATGTAGGTGGGCCCGAGCATCTCGAACCGGCGGCGGAGCTGCTCGGGGAACGGCCGGTCGCGGAGCTCGGGCAGCAACCACGGGCGGAGGAGCGCCGCGGCGCCCCGGACCACCAGCCCGGGCAGGTCCCACGGCCGGCGCCGGCGCCCCTCCACCCACGCCAGGTAGCCGCCCGCGGCCAGCCCGAGAAGGTGGCGGAAGGTGACCAGAGCGCGCCGCAGGAGCCCCGGCGTCCGCCGCCAGCGGAGCGGCCGCCCGGCGGCCCGCTCCGCCGCGCGCCCCTCCCCGGCCCCGGTCACGGCGGCCATCGCCTCCTCTCAGCGGTTGCGGCCGTACTTCTCGTGGCTCGACACCCAGTCCAGCGAGGAGATCGCGGCGCCCAGCGAGAGCTCGCCGGCGAGGGCCACCCCGGCCACGATCTCGGCCAGCTTCTTCACCTTCCCCTTGCCGTAGCAGCCCATCAGCTCGAGGCACTCGCGCTGGGTGGCGAGGCCGGTGCCGCCGCCGTAGGTGGCCACGATGAGCGACGGGATGGTGATGGAGATGTAGAGGTCGCCGTCGCGGGTGATCTCGGTGTACACGATCCCCGAGGAGGACTCCGAGACGTTGGCCACGTCCTGGCCGGTGGCGATGAACATCGCGGTGATCCCGTTGACCGAGTGGCACCCGTTGTTGTTGGCCCCCGAGAGGAACGCACCCACGTTGGCCACGCTGGAGTGGTACTGGAGGCTCTCCGGCTCCACCCGGAGGTGCTGCACCAGCACGTCCCGCGGCACCACCGCCTCCGCCGTGACCCGCTTGCCGCGGGTGCGCATGAGGTTGATCTGGGAGTGCTTCTTGTCGGTGGCCAGGTTGGACTCGAGGTAGAACGCGCGCACGTTGTCCACGTGGTCCAGGATCCACGAGCAGGCGGCGAAGGTGGCCCGTCCCACCATGTTCTGCCCGGCCGCGTCGCCGGTGGTGTAGTTGAACCGGAGGTAGGCGAACTTGTTGGCGAGGTAGGTGTCCACGTACAGGAGCTTCGCCACCGACGAGGTCGCCTCCGCCGCCTCCCGGATCTCCTCGAAGTGCTCCTCGACCCAGTCGCGGAACGCCCGTGCCTCCCGCGCCGAGTCGAACACGAACACCGGCGCGCGCTGCATCTTGTCGTCCTGGACGGTGGTGAGCACGCCGCCGGAGAGGTTGAGCACCTTGATCCCGCGGTTGTACGACGCCACCAGCGTCCCCTCGGTGGTGGCGAGCGGGATCAGGAACTCGCCCCGCGCGTACTCCCCGTTGACCTTGAGCGGGCCCGCGAACCCGATGGGCACCTGGGCCACGCCGGCGAAGTTCTCGACGTTGCCGCGGGTGATCTCGGGATCGAACGAGTAGTGCGGGATGTGCTGGAGCCTCACGCCCGTGAGCTCCTCCGCGAACCGGTGACGGGCGGCGATGATCTCCGGCGTGTAGTTGTTCTCCTTGTCGTACGGCACGGTCCGCGGCCGCTGGCTGGGGTCGCGGATCGCGTCCTTGACCCGGAAGGCGAGCCGCCCGAACGGCGTCGCCTCGAACGCCAGCTCGATCTCGTGCTTTCCCTTGGCCAGCTCCATCCCGTGGCAGACGACCTCGACCGGCTTCGCGAGCGGGAACTCGATGGGACGCTCGGGCGAGACCTGGCGCGCCGGGATCAGCGTGCCGCCGTCCACCAGGTCCACCGACTCGAGCGGGACCTCGCGTCCGTCGATGCGGATCGAGTCGAGGCGGACCAGGGTGGCGTCGCTCAGGCGGTTCTTGAGCGCGAACACCACGCTCCCCGAGCGGTTGCGCAGGCTGCCCAGGGTGTAGAGCTGCTTCAGGATCAGCGACGGGATCTTCATCAGCGCCATCTCGGAGCCCCCTTCGTTCCCGGCCTTGACCTCGCGGACCGACCTCCTCGATGATACACCGCCGTATACTCGAGGCATGCCCACGCTCGCGCAGCCCGCACGCCGGATCGGGCTGGCGCTCTCCGGCGGCGCCGTCCGCGGTGCCGCCCACGTCGGCGTGCTCGACGCGCTGTTCCGCGCCGGGATCCGCCCCGACATGGTGGCCGGGACGAGCGTCGGGGCGCTGGTGGGGGCGGGCGTCGCCGCCGGTCTGCCCCCATCGGAGCTGGAGCGGATCTTCCTCACCGTGCGCTGGCCGGGGATCGCCCGCATCGCCATCCGGGACCGGTTCCTCGGCCTGCTGGACGCCCGGCCCCTGGAGCGCCGGCTGATCGAGGCGATCGGACGCGACACCATCGAGGCGCTGGAGCTCCCCTTCGCGGCGGTGGCGTGCGACCTGCTCACCGGCGAGCGGGTGGTGTTCCGCGAGGGGCCGCTGGGGCCGGCGCTCCGGGCCAGCTCCGCGGTGCCCGGGATCTTCCCGCCGGTGGAGCACGGCGGGCGGGTCCTGGTGGACGGCTGCGTGGTGGACAACCTCCCGGTGGACGTGGTGCGCGACATGGGGGCGGACTACGTGATCGCCGTGGACCTCATCCCCCCGCCCTCGGGCCGCAGGAGGCCGCGCAACGTGCTCGAGGTCCTCATGATCGCTGGCTACCTCTGGAGCCGCGCCAACCACCCGTCCCCGGATGCGGTGGACTGCCTCGTGGTCCCCGACGTCGCCGACTCGCTGGGATGGGACTTCGCCGACGTCCCCGGGCTCATCGTGGCGGGCCGCGAGGCGGCCGAGGCCGCCCTCCCCCGCCTCCGCGCCGACCTCGGCCTCGCCTGAGCCCGCGGGCGCCGCGGGCCGGAGGCGGATCCCGCCCCGCCGCGGAAGCCACCGGCGGGCGCTCTTGCCGCGGCGCGGCATCGGCGCTACATTCGGGGCGAGGGCGCCGAGGTGAGCCGTTCCGCCGTTGCCGTCCCCCCGACCACCCGCCTGGTGGCGGTCCACGAGGCCGCCCACGCCGTGGTGGCGCACCTGGCCGGGCTGCGGGTCACCCAGCTCGAGCTCGGGGCGGCCCCGGAGCTCGCCGGCGCCTGCCACACCCTGGACCTGCTCGCCGCGCCGGGGGAAACCGACCCTCTCGTCCGCCTGGACGTCGCCCTCGCCGGCCCGCTCGCCGAGGCGATGGAGGCCGGGCGCACCGAGCCGGACGAGCACGCCGCCGACCTCGACCTCGCGGTACGCCTGGCGCTGCGCCTCGCCGGCGACTGCGAGGCCGCCCACCGCCTGCTGCTCGAGCGGGCGGCCGCGGTCCGCACGGCGCTCGAGCAGCACTGGCCGGCCGTGGACGGGCTCGCCCGGGCGCTCGAGCGCCGCGGCAGGCTGGGCGCCGCGGAGCTCGACGCGCTCCTCGCGGCCCTCGTTCGCGACTGAGTCGCATTTGACCGTGGTCAAGGACACACCGTCCTGCCGGCCCCATGCTGTGGGTGGAGGCGGAGATGAGCGAGCTGCTCGACAACCGGCGTTTCCGGCTCGAGCGCCTGAAGTCCATCGTCCGGAGGCTGCACGCGGGCGAGGACCCGGAGGCGCTCCGGCGCGAGTTCGGCGCCCTGCTCGACGAGGTGGGTGCGAGCGAGATCGCCGCTCTCGAGGACGAGCTCATGGCGGAGGGGATCCCCGAGCGCGAGATCCGCCGCATGTGCGACCTGCACGCCGCGCTGCTGGCCGGCGGGCGCGCCGACGTCCCCTCCCTGGCGGAGGTCCCCGGTCACCCCGCGCACACGCTGCGGGCCGAGAACGCGCGGATCCGCGAGCTGGTGGCCGCGTACCGCGACGCCGCGGGGAGGGTGCGCGAGGAAGGGAGCGCCGAGGCCATCGCCGCGTGGCGCGAGGCGCACCGGGCGCTGGAGCCGGTGGAGCACCACTACCGGCGCAAGGAGCTGCTGATCTTCCCGTTCCTCGAGAAGGCGGGCCTCGTGGGGCCGCCCAAGGTCATGTGGGGGGTGGACGACGAGATCCGGGAGCGGATCCGGGCCGTGCGGGAGCTGCTCGGGGCCGCGGAGGAGCTCGACCGGCAGGCGCTCGCCCTCGCCGTGGACACGGTGGTGCTGCCGATGCTCGACCAGGTCGAGTCCATGACCGAGAAGGAGGACCGGGTGCTCGTGCCCATGGCGCTGGAGCACCTCGCGGAGACCGACTGGGGCGAGATCGCGGCGCAGTGGCGCGAGCTGGGCCCGATGCTGGTGGAGCCCGCCGGAGTGTGGCTTCCGCCGCTCCCGGTCCTCCCCGCCCGCCCCGCCGAGGTGGCCCCCGCCGACGCCATCCGGCTGCCCTCCGGGCACCTCACCCTCCGCCAGCTCCGGGCGATCCTCGACACCCTCCCCCTCGACATCACCTTCGTGGACGCCGACGACAGGGTGGCGTACTTCTCCGAGGGCCGGGAGCGCGTGTTCGCGCGCAGCCGCACCATCATCGGCCGCAAGGTCCAGAACTGCCACCCGCCCAGGAGTCTGCACATCGTTGAGCGGATCGTGGACGAGCTCCGGTCCGGGGCCCGCGACGTCGCCGAGTTCTGGATCCGGCACCACGGGCGGTTCGTCCACATCCGCTACTTCGCGGTGCGTGACCGCGACGGCACCTACCTCGGGACGCTCGAGGTCACCCAGGACGTCACCGCGATCCGGGCCCTGGAGGGGGAGCGGCGGCTGCTCGACGACGCGCCGGCGGAGGCGATGCCGTGAGCCGCCCCGAGATCCTGCCGGAGACCCGGGTGGCGGCGCTGCTCGAGGCGTACCCCGAGCTCGAGGAGGAGCTCGTCGCCGCCGCACCCCGGTTCGCGGCGCTCAGGAACCCGGTGCTGCGCCGGACCGTGGCGCGCGTCACCACCCTGGCCCAGGCCGCGGCGGTGGCCGGGATCCCGGCGCGCGAGCTGGTGGACCGGCTGCGGGCCGCCGCCGGCCAGGAGCCGCTCGCCGCGGACGCGGCCGAGCTCGCCCTGGAGCCCCCGCCGCCGCCGGTGGCGGACGCCGAGCCCGCCGCCGTGGTGGACGCCGCGGCCCTGCTCGCCGCGGGCGCCACTCCGGTGGCCGAGGTGACGCGCGCCCTCGACGCGTGCCCGCCCGGGGGCGTGGTGCGTGTGGAGGCGCCGTTCCTGCCCGCCCCGATGGTGGAGGCGCTGCGCCGGCGCGGCGCCGCGGTGTGGGGGCGCGAGGGCAGCGGCGGTACCTGGACGCTCTGGGTCCGCCCGGGCGGCTGAGCCGGGACCGGCCGTCCGAGGTCGCGGTCCCGTCGCTCCGCCGCCACGCTGCCGCAGCGCGGCATGACGTGCTAGACTCCGCGCGGAGGTCGCCCGCCGTGACATCCGCGGACTTCGACACCGACTTTGCCATCGTGGGCTCTGGCTTCGGCGGCTCGGTGGCCGCGCTGCGGCTTTCCGAGAAGGGGTACCGGGTCATCGTGCTTGAGAAGGGGAGGCGATGGCGTCCCGAGGACTTCCCCACGACGAACTGGAACATCCCGAAGGCGTTCTGGATCCCGGCGCTGGGCTGCCACGGGACGTGGGCGCTGAAGCTGCTGCGGGAGGTGCTGGTGATCCACGGGGTCGGCGTGGGCGGGGGAAGCCTGCTCTACGCCAACACCCACTACGAGCCCCCGGAGGTGGTCTGGGACGACCCGCAGTGGAAGGGGCTCGTGGACTGGCGGCGGGTGATGCCCCGGCACTACGCCGAGGCGCGGCGGATGCTGGGCACGACCCGGGAGCACCCGGTGTGGCTCGCGGACGAGGCCCTCCAGCGCGCCGCCGCCCGCCGCGGCCGCGGGGACACCTTCGACCGCACGCCCGTGGGGGTGTTCTTCGGCGAGCCCGGGGTGGAGGTCCCGGATCCGTACTTCGGCGGGGAGGGGCCGCCCCGGGTGGGGTGCACGATCTGCGGCGCGTGCATGGTGGGCTGCCGCGAAGGCGGCAAGAACACCCTCGACAAGAACTACCTCCACCTGGCCGAGCGGCGCGGCGCCCGGGTGGTCCCGGAGACCGAGGTGGAGCTCGTGGAGCCGCTTCCGGGCGGCGGCTACCGGCTGCGCTGGCGACGCTCGACCCGCGTCCTGTTCCCGGAGCGGGGCGCCCTCACCGCCCGGCGCGTGGTGCTCGCCGCCGGGGTGCTGGGGACGGTTCCCCTGCTGATGCGCTGCAAGGAGGCCGGGACGCTGCCGCGGCTGTCGGACCGTCTCGGGCACCTGGTCCGGACCAACTCGGAGGCCCTTCTCGGCATCATCTCCCGGCGCCACCGGGAGCTCTGGAAGGGGATCGCCATCGCCGCCAAGGCCCAGATGGACGACCTCACGCACATGGAGATGGTGCGCTTCCCCAGGGGCTCCGACGTGATGCTGCTGCTCGGGACGTTGCTCACCGACGGGGGCGGGCGGGTGCCGCGCCAGCTCAGGTGGCTGGGCAACGTGATCCGCCATCCCCTCCGTTTCCTGCGGGTGTCGTGGCCGCTCGGCAAGGCGGAGCGGAGCGTGGTCCTGCTGGTCATGCAGACGGCGGACAGCCACACCCGGCTGGTGCGCCGGCGCCGGCTGCTGTGGCCGTTCGCGAGGACCCTCACCTCGCGCCCGGATCCGGGCCAGCCGGGGATCCCGTCGTACATCCCCATCGCCAACGAGGTGGCCCGGGAGCTGGCCGAGGAGCTCGACGCCATCCCCTCCAGCACCCTCAACGAGGTGCTGCTGGACACCTCCACCACCGCCCACATCCTCGGTGGGTGCGCCATCGGTGCCGGACCCGACCGCGGCGTGGTGGACGCCCAGGGCCGGGTGTTCGGCCACGAGGACCTCTGGGTCGCCGACGGCTCCGTGATCGGCGCCAATCTCGGCGTCAACCCCTCCCTCACCATCACCGCCCTGGCCGAGTGGATCGCGAGCCGGATCCCGCCGAAGGGCGCGTGAGCCTCACGCCCCCACCGCCGGATGCCGGCCGGAGGCGCCGAGGGCCACGACCCGGTTGCGTCCGGCGCCCTTGGCCACGTACAGGGCCTCGTCGGCCGCGGCGATCAGGTCCTCCGGCCCCAGCCCCTCGGCCGGAACCGCCGAGGCCACGCCGACGCTCACCGTGACACCGGCGAGACCGCCTCCGCCCCCGAGGCGCTCCACCGCCGCGCGCATCCGTTCGGCCAGCCGCGCCGCACCGCGCCGCGGCGTGCCGGGGAGCAGGACCGCGAACTCCTCGCCGCCGTAGCGGGCCACCAGATCTCCGGGGCGGCTCACCTGCCGCGCGAGCTCCCGCGCCACCGCCCGCAGGCAGCGGTCGCCCGCCAGGTGCCCGTGGGTGTCGTTGAGCCGCTTGAACCGGTCGATGTCCACCATCAGGAGCGAGATCTCGGCGCCCGATCGCAGCGCCTCGGCCCATCTCGACGTCAGCGCATCACGGAACGCCCGGTGGTTCGCGATGCCGGTGAGCGGGTCCTCGAGCGAGAGGCGCTCCAGTCGCGCGGCGGCGGCGGCGAGCTCCCGCGTCCGTTCCGCCACGAGGCGCTCCAGCCGCTCCTGCCGGCGCCTGAGCGCCGCCACCCGCAGCAGGTGCACGGCGGGGCCCAGCCCCAGGAACAGCAGCGCGGCCGCGGCCAGGAACGCCGGATGGCGGTGGAGCGGGGACGCGACGACCACCGCGACCCGCGCGGCGGGTCCCCGCACCCCGCCGGTGGGGTCCATCACCGCCACCCGGAACTCGTGCCGGCCGGGAGGCAGGCGCAGGTACACCGCGGTCCCCGGCACCACCCCGGGGACCCAGCCGGGGTCCACCCCCTCGAGCCGGTGCGCGATCCGCACCGGCCGCCGCGACCACAGCGCCACCGCACCGAACCGGAGCTCCACCCGCCGCACGCCAGCGGGCACCCGCACGACACCGTCCGCCACCGGTACCTCTCGCCCGTCGAGGATGGCCGCCCGCACCTGGACTCTCGGCGGCGGCCGGCCGAGGGGCGAACGCGGATCCCAGCACGACACCCCGCCCAGCGTCGCCACGCACGCCGTGTCCGCCGCCACGACCAGCGCCCCGCCCACGCCCTGGCTGCAGTCGTCGGAGACGAGCCCGTCCGCCTCGGTCAGCGCCCGCCATCCGCGGAACGGTTCTCCCCGTCTCGCCGCCCGGGCGAGCTCCCGACGCGGCGCGTGGAGGACCCCGCGGCCGCTCCCCACCCACAGCTCGCCGTGCGCGCCGGCGGCGAGGGACCCCACCGGCTCCGGCCACGGCAGCGCCACCCGTCCCTGCGGTTCCCCGTCCGGAGCCACCACCGCCACGGCGCCGGATCGCAGACCGATCCACACGCGCCCCTCACCGTCCAGCGCGAGCGCCTCCACCGCCTCGCCGCGCATCGCCCCGCCCCACGCCGCCACGAACCGGTCGCCGGCGAGCACCGCCGGCCCGCCCAGGGTGCCGGCGAGCACGACCCCCCGGGGAAGCCAGAGCAGCGCCGGCACCCGGCTGTCCGGAAGGCCCTCCGCGACCGAGAACACCCGCCACCGTCCCCGCTCGAGGCGGGCCACGCCCCCGTCCCCGGCCGCCCACAGCGTGCCGGCAGCCTCGAGCAGCGCCGTGACCGGCCCCCGCGGGAGGCCATTCGCCGTCCCCCAGGAGCGCTCCACGGTCCCCGCCCGCACCACCGCCACCCTCCCATCCCCGCTCCCCGCGACGACGCCGCCGTCGTCCAGGGCGAGGAGGGTCGTCACCGGGCCCTCGATCCCCGGCACCACCGTGACGGCGTCCCCGCGCCACCGGTACAGCCCGCCGGCCGCGCCCGCCCAGACCGAGCCGTCCCGGGTCCTCGCCACCGACCAGACGCGGCCCACGGGGACATCCCTTCCGGCGGCGAGGCTCCGGAACGGGGTCCGGGTGGCCCGGTGGAGCCCCGCGTCGTACCCGCCCACCCAGAGCGATCCGTCCGAGGTCACCGCCATGGCCCGGACCTCGGCGAGCGTGCCCCAGCCGCCGGCGCGCACCGGCACCATCGCCCCACGCCGGCCGCGGTACAGCCCCGCGCCGAGCGTTCCCACCCAGAGCTCGCCGCGCCACCCGACCACGCGGCGGGCCATCGCCTCGCCCGCCCCGGGCAGCGCCTCGCGCCGTGCACGCCAGCGCGGCCTGTCCGGGGTCAGCTCGAACAGCCCGCGCTCGGTCGCCGCCCACCACGTGCCTCCCGGGGCGCGCCACAGGTCGAACACCCGGTGCGACGCCCCCCGGCCCGCCCACGCCACCGGCTCGAGGCGTCCGCCCCGCCACCGCCAGAGCCCGTCCCCCGCCCCCACCAGCACCGACCCGCGGTCCTCCCGCCGGAGCACCTCCACCCCGGAGAGCTCCGGCGGCGCCGGCACCACCGCCACGACCACGAGCCCGCCCGGCCCCACCCGCAGCAGCTGCCCCGCACGGTTCCCGGCCAGCGCCTCCCCGGGCCCGAGCGCGAGGATCGAGCGCACCTCGCGCGCGGGCGCGCCGCCCGCGGGCCGCCACCAGCGCTCCCCGTCGCGGTCCACGAGCGCCACCCCCTCAGCCGTGCCGACCCACATCTCCCCTCCGTCCGAACGCGCCAGGGCGAGCACCAGCGTCGAGCCGGGGCGCCGCCGGGGGGTCCACGGCGCCATCCTCGAGCCGTCGAACACCACCAGCCCGCGCTGGGTCCCCACCCACAGCCGTCCGTCGGACGCCTCCGCCAGGGCCAGCACCGAGGCATCGGGGAGGCCGGAGGCCCGGTCCCAGTGGGTGTGGGTCTCACCGGCGGCAGGACCCACGCCGGCCCCCGCGGCCAGGGCGGCGGCCAGCGCCGCCGCCACCGCACCCGCCGCCGTACTCCTCGTTCGCGCCCGCATCGGAGATGCCCGTCCTCCAGCATACTGCAACCTGGTCTCGGTCTCCTGATTCCCGCCCGGGCCGGGTACACTCGCCCCGTGGACCGTCCGGCGCAGGAGCCAGAGGCCGAGATCACCCTCGAGGGTACGGTGCGGCACACGGTCTACACCAACCCGGCCAGCGGCTTCGCGGTGGTGCGCGTGGAGCCGGACGGGGGACCGGAGGTGACGGCGGTGGGCCCCCTCCTCGGGATCCGCCGTGGCGACCGTGTCCGCCTCACCGGCCGCTGGGTGGAGCACCGGAGGTTCGGGCGGCAGCTCGAGGTGAGCGCCTACACGCCGGTCGCGCCCTCCACCGCCGCCGGGATCCGCCGGCTCCTCGCCTCGGGCCGGGTGCGGGGGATCGGCCCGAAGCTCGCCGAGCGCATCGTGGCCCGCTTCGGGCTCGAGACGCTGGAGGTGATGGATCGCGATCCGGAGCGGCTACTGGAGGTTCCGGGGATCGGTCCCGCGACGCTGGAGCGGATCCGCGCCTCGTGGACCGAGCATCGTGGCCTCTACCCGGTGCTGGTGTTCCTGCACGCCCACGGCCTCGGGCCGGCGATCGCCATGCGCATCCACCGCCGGTACGGCGCAGCGGCGGTGGACCGGGTCCGGGAGAACCCCTACCTGCTCGCCGAAGAGGTGGTGGGCGTGGGGTTCCTCACCGCCGACCGGCTCGCCCGCCAGCTGGGGATCCCGGAGGACGCACCCGAGCGGCTCCGGGCGGGGATCGAGCACACGCTCTCCCAGGCCGCGCAGGACGGCCACGTCTTCCTCCCCGCCCCGGAGCTCCTCGCGCGCGCCGCCGATCTGCTCGGCCGTCCCGCCCAAGAGCTCGAGGACCCGCTCGCGCGGCTCGCCGGGGAAGGTCGGGTGGTGGTGGAGGACGAGGGCGGCGAGCGCCGGGTGTACCCCCCTCGCCTCCACGCCGCCGAGGCGAGCGTCGCCCGCGACCTGCGGCGCCTGCTGCGCTCCTCCCCGGCGCCCGAGCCCGATCCGCAGCGGGCGGTGGAGCGGTTCGAGCGCTCGGCCCGGATCGAGCTCGCCGACGCCCAGCGGCGCGCCCTCCTCGCCGCGCTCACCGCCCCGGTGGTGGTGATCACCGGCGGTCCCGGGACCGGCAAGACAACGCTCGTGCGCGGCCTGGTGGAGATCGCGGGCTGCCGCCGCCGCCGTCTCGAGCTCGCCGCCCCCACCGGCCGCGCCGCGCAGCGGCTGGCCGAGGCCACCGGCCACCCGGCGCGCACCATCCACCGGCTGCTCGAGTTCTCCCCGGCGGACCGCGCCTTCGCCCGCCACCGCCAGCGCCCGCTCGAGGCCGACGTCCTGGTGGTGGACGAGGTCTCCATGCTCGACGTGGAGCTCGCCGCCGCGCTCCTCGCCGCCGTGCGCTCCGGCTGCCGGCTGGTGCTGGTGGGTGACGCCGACCAGCTGCCGTCGGTGGGCCCCGGGCAGGTGCTGGGGGACCTCGTCGCCTCGGGCGCGGTCCCCGTGGTGCGCCTCGACCGCGTCTTCCGCCAGGGGGAACGGAGCGGGATCGTGGAGAACGCCCACCGGATCAACCGGGGGGAGATGCCGGTCGGCGTCGGCGACGGCCAGCTGGGCGACTTCTACATCGTGGAGCGGCGCGATCCCGCCCCTGCGGCCGACACCGTGGTGCGGCTGGTGGCGGAGCGGATCCCGGCGCGGTTCCGGCTGGACCCCGTGCGGGACGTCCAGGTGCTCACCCCGATGCACCGGGGGGAGCTCGGCGTCGCCGGGCTGAACCGCCGCCTGCAGGAGCGTCTCAACCCCGCCGGTGACGCCCTCCCCGTGGGGCCGCGGGGCCTGCGCGCCGGGGACAAGGTCATGCAGACCCGCAACGACTACGACCTGGGGGTGTTCAACGGCGACCTCGGGACCGTGGTGGGGGCGGACCCCGAGGCGGGCACCCTCGCCGTCCGGTTCGACGACCGCCTGGTGGAGTACCCTCCCGAGGCCCAGGAGGACCTCGCCCTCGCCTACGCCTGCACCATCCACAAGGCCCAGGGGAGCGAGTACCCGGCGGTGGTGGTGGTGCTCCACGACCAGCACTGGATCATGCTCCAGCGCAACCTCCTCTACACCGCCGTGACCCGGGCCCGGCGGCTGGTGGTGATCGTGGGCACGCGGCGCGCGCTGGCCCGCGCCGTCCGCACCGCCGATCAGCGCCGCCGCCACACCCGGCTCGCGGAGCGGCTGGCCGGGTCGGGACGCCCCTGAGCCGCCTCAGCCGGCCACCTCGAGCTCCACCCAGAACACCGCGCCGCCGCCGTCGCGGTCGCGGTAGCCCACCGAGGCACCCATGCGCTCCGCGAGCTCCCGCGCGATGCTGAGCCCGAGCCCGGCCCCTCCCGCGCCGCGGGCCGGGGCGTCCCCGGAGGCGAACCGCTCGAACAGGTGGGGCCGCAGCCGGGGCGGCACGCCCGGCCCGCGGTCGGCCACCTCCACCCGCACCCGCCCCCCCTCGGCCCGCGCCCGTACCTCCACCGCCGTCCCCCGCGGCGAGAACTTGCAGGCGTTGGAGAGCAGGTTGCCCAGCACCTGCCCCAGCCGCCGCCGGTCGGCGCGGACCGCCACCGGTGGCATCTTCCCCAGCTCGAGACGGACGCCGCGGCCGGCGGCGTACGGCCGCATCCGCCCCACCTCGTCGGCGACCACCTCCGGAAGCGGCACGCTCGCCACCGCGATCTCGAGCAGGCCCAGGCGGACCCGCTCGAGGTCGAGGAGGTCGTCCACCAGGCGTGCCAGCCGCTCGCAGTTGGCCGCCGCGATGCGGAGGAGGTCCACGTGCCCCGGCTCCAGCCGGCTCGCCAGCTCGTCGTCGAGGAGCCCCACCGCCCCGGCGATGGCGGTGACCGGGGTCCGCAGCTCGTGGGTCACGGTGGCCAGGAACCGGTCCTGCCGCTCGCGCTGCCGCGCGAGGTCGCGGGCGTCGCGGAGCAGGCAGACCACGTCGAGGCCGCCGCCCACCACCCGGTGCATGGCGCGCAGCGTGGCGAGGACGGGCACGCTCCCCCGCTCCGTGTCCAGCCGCGCCTCCCCGTGGACCACACCCCGCTCCTCGTCGCGGGCGGCGCGCAGCCACCCGCGGACGGCCTCACGGTCGTCCGGGACGAACAGCTCCTCGAACGACCGGCCCACGATGGCGGCGGCCCCGCCCCCGCAGAGTTCCACCAGCCCGGCGTTGGCGCTCTCCACCCGTCCCTCGGGGTCCACCACCACCAGCCCCTCGCCCAGTGCGTCCAGCGTCCGCTCCAGCGTCTCCCGCGACAGGGTGGCGTTCTGGAGCCGCCGGAGCATGGTCTCCAGGGCGCGGGCCAGCGCCCGCACCTCCCGTGGCGCCCGGTCGGCGACGAGGCGCGCGGGGCGGCCGGCGGTCACCGCCTCGGCGGCGCGCGTCAGCTCCTCCACCGGGCGCGCCACCGAGCGCTGCGCCAGCCACGCCGCCAGCCCACCCAGCACCAGCGCCAGCGCCAGCCCCAGCGCACCGACACGGATCGCGAGGCGCTCCCTCTCCCGGGCCAGCGGGGCGAGCGAGACGTCCAGCGCCACGCCGCCCACCACCGCCTCCCCCACCCGCACCGGCGCGGTGACCCTCACCAGCCCGCCTCCGAGCGAGGTCAGCCGGACCTCCCCGCCCCGGAGCGTCTCCGCGGCCCCGGGGAACCGATGGTGCCGGCGCGGGTTCTCCACCGTGCCGTCGGTGAGGATGCGTCCCGCGGCGTCGAACGCCACCGCGTCCACGACGCCCGCGCCGAGACGCGCCACCGCCATCACCTCGCGGAGGCGGGCGACGTCCAGCGAGACCACGGGGTTCGCCGCGGCGTCGGCCGCCAGCCGGGCCATCGCCGCCGCCTTCGCACGCGCCCCCGCCGCCAGGCTGGCCGAGATCCAGCCGAACCCGAGCCACGAGAGCACCAGCGTCACCGCCACCACCGACCCGCCCGCGGCGAGCACCGCCCGCCACCGGATCGGCCGCCCCTGGACCTCCCCGGTCATCGGGGTGCACCCCCATCCGCGCGCAGGGTCTCGAGCAGCTCCTCGGCCACGGTCAGATCGCCCGGAGCGAGCCGCTCGAACCCGGCGGTCCCGAGAAAACGGGAGAGCGCGTCGCGCCCAGGGTCGGTCCCGAGGCCCACGAGCGCCGCCACCACCGCCTCCCGCGCCTCGCCCGAGAGCGCCGGGCCCGCCGCCACCAGCGCTCGTGGCACCTCCGGCGTGGTGGCGAGCACCCTCAGCTCGCCGCGGCGGATCCCGGCCAGCCTCTCGAAGTACTCGGCCGCGAGCGCGCCGGCCTCCGTCCGCCGCTCCAGCACCCAGAACATGGTGTTCTCCGCGTCGCCCGAGAACACGGCGTGGACCGCCCGGCGGTCCCCGGAGGCCCCCTCGGTCACGTGGAGGCCGTGCCCCTCCAGGACGGCCCGGGGCAGCAGGTAGCCGCTCGTGGAGGCGGGGGACGAGAACGCCACCCGCGCCCCGGCCAGCCCGGCCAGGTCGGCGATGCCGGAGTCGGCGCGGGTGAAGATCACGCTCCGGTAACTCGCCAGCCCGTGCTTGAGCCACCGCAGGACGGGCTCGGCCCCGCTCAGGCGGCACACCGCCAGCACCGGGAACGGGCTGTCCAGGTAGAGGTGGACCCGCCCGTCCGCCAGCGCCGCGGCCATCTCGGGAACCGTCGCGACCACCTCCAGCCGGGCGGTGGCGAACCCGGCCTCGCGCACGCGGGAGCGGAGCAGCTCGATGAGCGGCGCGAACCGGCGATGCTCGGCCCGCGCGTCCCGCGACACCGAGCCCACCACCAGCGCCGTCCCGGAGGGCGTCGGGGTGGGCGTCGCCTGGCGGCCGCCGCCGCCGCAGGCCACCAGCCCCGGCAGCACCACGACCAGCGCCGCCCGGCCGGCTCGCCGCACCTTCCCGACCCGCGCGAGGTCCGTGACGCCCTCCATTCCGGCCGCTCGAACCGCGCCACCCCCGTGGTGGAGGTCCGCGGACGGAGTCTACCACCCGCGACTGCTCCCCCCGCGAGAGGTCCGGCCGTGGTATCGTCCGCCACGGAGGCGACGATGCGGCTGCTCGAGGCGTTCGAGCGAGAGCACCGGCTCATCGTGACCGTCGCCGGGGCGCTCTACCGGTGGGCGGAGGAGGACGGTGACCCCGCGGACGCCGCGGCCTTCGCACGGTTCCTCCGCACCTACTCGGCGGGCTTCCACCACGCGCGCGAGGAGGAGGTCCTGTTCCCCGCTCTGGTGGACCACCTCGAGGTTCCGGCCGACCGGGGCCCGCTCATGGTCCTCACCCAGGAGCACCGCCGGCTCGAGGAGCTCACCGCCCGCCTCGCCCGGGACGCCGACCGGGACGTGGCCCGCGAGATCGCCCGGCTGCTGTGGGAGCACGCCGACAAGGAGGACACGGTGGCGTTCCTCGAGGCCGGCGAGCGGCTCGAGCGGGCGGGTGTGCGTGAGCTGCCCGACCGCGAGCCCACCGCCGAGGAGCTCGCCGCGGCCGAGCTCGGCGAGCAGCTCGCCCGACGATACACCCCGCTCGAGGACCCGAACATCGTCCGTGGTGCCGGCTGCGTCGCCTGCTCCGCCTACGGCGAGACCTGCCGCGGGATCGAGGCCGAGTGGTGGAACGCCTGGGAGTGGGAGCACCACTTCGGCCTGCAGGAGTGATCGGGGCGGGCCCGCCTCGCGGCACCCCCCGCCGCGGCCGCGGCACGGCTACCGGGGCCGGTCCCGCCGCCACCTCCCGGGACGATCACCGTCCTCCTCTCCGCTTTCCGCCTCCGCCGGCCGGGGTCCGTCCCCATCCCGCCATCTCGCGCCAGGGGAGTGCCGCGGGTTCGGGGGCCGCGTCCGCGGCGAGACAGGCATCGCCCCGGCGATGGCGGCACGGAACGGGACGGCCGGGCGGATGCCTGCCCGGGGCCGGGCGCCACGCCGGACGGCGAGGCGGGAGCTCGCTCCCGCGCGGTTCCGCGCCGTGACGGCAGGCGGGCGTCTCGCCCGTGTCTCCTCGCGTGGGTGCGGGCGTCCCCGCCTGCACCCACAATGGGGGGACATGGGCGGGCCGGGCATGGGCCAGTGGCCTCTGTGCGGGCGGGGACGCCCGCAGCCACAAACGGGGGGCATGGGCGGCGGCGGGATCCTCCAGGCCCGCGGCTTCGATGCGGGCGGGGACGCCTGCGGCCGGGCATAGGCCATTGCCCTCGACGCGGGCGGGGACGTCCGCGGGCGGGGACGCCCGCGGCTA
>CAYTTB010000051.1:0-23034 GCA_964440565.1 uncultured Thermoanaerobaculia bacterium | reverse complement strand
CTGGAAGAACGGCCTCTTCTCGGGGTAGAAGAGGGTGAAGGTCCGGTTGACGTCGGAGCGCTCCCTTCCGCCTCGCCCGCTCCCACCGCATCAGCGCGGGCCACCGCCCCGGTATACGCCGCCGCGGTCGGCCGGGTTCTCTCAGCCGAGCGGCAGCACGACCCGGCCCAGCGTCAGCACCAGAACCGTCACGACGAGCGCCGCCAGCAAGTTGAGCCGGACACCCTCGCGGAACATGTCGCGGGCACTGACGGCGCCGGAGGCCATGACGATGGCGTTGGGCGGGGTCGCCACGGGAAGCATGAAGGCGCACGATGCCGCCACCGCCGCCGCCGTCATGAGCAGGTACGGCGGCTCGCCGATCGCACGTCCCAGCGCGGCCATCACCGGCATCAGGAGCGTCGCGGTGGCCGTGTTGGAGGTGACGTTGGTCATCGCCACCGTGACCAGGACCACCACCAGCACCACGAGCGCCACCGGCATCCCGGCGAGCGCGTGGAGACGGTCGGCGAGCCACCCGTCGAGGCCCGAGACGTGCACCCCGTCGGCCAGTGCGAACCCGCCCCCGAACAGGAGGAGCACGCCCCAGGGCACCCCGTGGCGGATCTCCTCCCAGGTCACCAGCGGACGCCGCGCCCCACCGCCGGCCGGCACCAGCGCCGCGGCGATGGCGGCGGCGATGGCCGGGACGGCGTCGGAGACCAGCTTCGGGTCCGGCAGCAGGCGGCTCCATCCGGGCACCACGAGCGCCCCGAACCGCAGGTCGGCGCGGGTGATCCAGAGGAGGGCTGTGACGCCGAGCAGCAGGAGCGAGCGGCGCTCCCAGGCCGAGACCGGGCCGAGCCGCGACGCCTCCTCGCGGAGCACCCCGGCGAGGTCCGGCCCTCGCGCCAGGCCCCGGGTGAGCAGGAGCCCGGCCACCGGCACCAGCACCGCCACGGTGGGGACGCCGAACAGCATCCAGCCGCCGAAGGTGATGGTCGGCGCTCCGGGCGCCAGCTCGGGGCCCATCCCCGCCAGCACCAGGTTCGGCGGCGTGCCCACCAGGGTGCCGAGGCCGCCGATTCCCGCCCCGAAGGCCACGCCCAGGAACAGGCGCATGGACGCCCTCCGGTTCTCGAGCCGCCCCGCCACGGCGGCCGCGATGGGCAGCATCATGAGGGTGGTCGCGGTGTTGGAGAGCCACATGGAGAGCGCCGCGGTGGCCACGGTGAACCCCCACACCAGCCGCCGGGGCGTGCCGCCCAGCGCCCTGACCGTCAGCAGGGCGAGCCGCCGGTGGGCCCCCGAACGCTCGATGGCGAGCGCCACGACGAACCCACCGAGGAACAGGAAGATCATGTGCTCGCCGTAGTTGGGGGCCACCCTGCGAACCGCCTCCACGCCCGCGAGGGGCAGCACCAGAAGCGGCAGCAGCGCCGTGATGGCGAGCGGCACCGCCTCGGTCACCCACCAGGCCGCCATCCACAGCGTGAGCCCGGCCACCAGTCGCTGGCCCCCGGTGAGCCCGGCCCCGGCGGCGAGCTGCACCGCCGCCAGCGCCGCCGGGCCCGACG
The DNA here is from genome assembly GCA_964440565.1 of uncultured Thermoanaerobaculia bacterium. Taxonomy (GTDB): domain Bacteria; phylum Acidobacteriota; class Thermoanaerobaculia; order Thermoanaerobaculales; family Sulfomarinibacteraceae; genus CAYTTB01. Next base: position 21,478 of record CAYTTB010000051.1, on the reverse strand, counting down.
CCAGCGCCGCCCACCGGAACCGCTCCCGCCCGCCCGTGGTCTCCTGCCGCATCTCCCGGCCCCCTTTCCCCGGGCCGCGGCCGCCCCCGTCGCCCGCCTCCGCACGGGCGCAGCGCCCGCGCGGCCCGAACGCCGCCAGCGTACATCAGCGGCCGGCCAGCCGGCCGAGCACCTCCCACCAGAACCGCTGCTCGAGGAGCAGGCCGTCGGCCTGCGGCACCAGCGATCGGATCCCGCGCTCGCTCCACGTCCCCCGGAAGTCCGCGGGGATCGCCACCGCCGGCAGGCCCTCCCGCCGCGCCAGCGCCATCGCGCGCCGCAGGTGCCACGCCGAGGTCACGATCCCCACCCGCCGCCATCCCGCCTCGTGCGCCAGCCTCGCCAGCGCCCGGACCTCCTCGCAGGTGGTTCGCGGCCCGGTCACCGGCCGCACCGCCTCCGCCGACGCGCCCAGCTCCACGCACAGCGCCGCCGCGGCCTCCGCGAGGCTCACCCCGCCCCGCGAGGTCGCGACCAGCGGGCCCGTCACCACCAGCACCGGCGCCACCCCCCGCCGCAGGGCCGCGACCCCGACCCGCACCCTGTCGCCCGCGCGGGTGAGCTGCGGACGCCCCGCCGGGTCGAGCCCCACGCCCCCTCCCAGCACCGCCACCGCGTCCAGCGGCTCGCGGGGCCAGCGCGGCCGCTCCCGCCACGGGCGCTCGAGACGGCTCACGAGACCCGTGGCCAGGGGGACGTTCCCGGCCAGGTACAGCGCCGCGGCCACGAGCGCCGCCAGGCGGGCGCCGACCCGGTCGCCCGTCCTCCGCGCCCGCCAGAAGACCGCCAGGGCCAGGAGCCAGGCGAGCCCCAGCGGCATCGCCAGCAGCGACACCGCCTTCCGCAGCTCGTGCGGACCGGCCGTCACCGCCAGCGCCGCCACCGTGGCCGAGGCCCACACGAGCCACGCTCCCGCACCCGTTCGCCGCCCCCACCGCAGCGCGAGCGCCACCACCGCGCTCGCCACCACCACGATCCACTGCGCCATGCGCCCAGCTTACCGGGGCCGGAGCCGGGACCGCGACCCCCTCGCGGCCGTGGATCTCCCGGATGCCTCCGTGACGACGTCCCGGCTCTCGCGCCCCCCACCCTCCGTGGCGTAAAGGGCACGGGAGCCCGATGGCCCTGTCCGCTACCGCCCCGCCGCCTCCGCCACCACCTCGGCGAAGGTGTCCGGGTAGGCGAGCGGCGCTGGGCACGGTCGCGGCACCGGACCGCCCAGACGGCGCACCAGGTCGAGCAACCAGCGTTCCTCCTGGCGCCGGGCCGCCCGCAGCCGTCGCCCCGCCCCGGGCGCCGCGACGCAGAACCGGACCCGGCCCGCGTCACGCGTCGCCACGTACCCCGCCAGCACCGCGACACCACCGTCGGTGTCGCTCAGGGTGCCGGTCTTGACCACCGCGGCGCGGGCGAACGGCGGCCGCGCCAGGCGCGGGAACATGCGCGGTACCGGCCCGGGATCGCATCCCGGCACCGGCAGCAGGTCGGCCGGCTCGAGCTCCCACCCCGCCAGCGCCCGCTCGAACGCCGCCAGCAGGGCCACCGCCCCGCGCGCGGTGGTGCGGTTCACCCGCTCGCCCGAGGCCGCCCCCACCCTCCAGGGGAACCCCGGCAGCCGCGCGCGCAGGAACCCCGCGAGGCCGACGGCGCCCCCCAGCGGCTCCGCCACCCGCACGATGTCGTTGTTGGAGAACACCGCGAACCGCCGCAGCAGCACCGGGAGCGGGTTCGAGCGATGGCTGACGAGCGGCTTCCAGCCCGCCGGCGGCCGCGCCGCCACGATCACCCGCGGCACCGTCAGGGCGGGCGGGTCCGCCCCCAGCGACGGATCCCGCCCCACCGCCTCCCGCCACGCCCGCCGGAGGCCCGCGTCCCAGCGAGCCGGGTCCAGGGCGCGGGCCAGACGCCGCGCCGCCGAGAGCGTCCGTTCCCGCCCGGGCCGCGCCAGCGCCCGCGCCCCGTGGTCCCAGCCGAAGAAGAGCGGCGGCACCGCCACCAGCCGGCCGTCCACCCGCCGCACGCCGAGCCGGTTCAGGGCCCGGGCGATGCGAAACGCGTTCTCCGGCTGCAGGTCCGGGTCGCCGCCGCCCACGACCACGAGGTCGCCCCGGAGCGTGCCGGTGGCCGCCTCGATCTTCCCGGCGGTGCCGAGCTCCGTGACGTACCGGTGCCCTGGACCGAGCGCCTCCAGCGCCCACCAGGCGGTGGCCACCTTGAGCACCGACGCCGGGTTGAACCGCCGATCCGCCCGGCGGGAGGCCACCACCCGCCCGTCGGCGGTCTCCGCGTGGTAGAGGAGCTCGCCCGCCCCGGCCGGGCCCGCCGCGAACCCCGCCAGCGCCGCCAGGACCGCCGCCGTCCATCGCCGCGTCACCCCGCCATCGTATCCCGGCAGCCGCCCCCGGCGGGAGCACCGCCGTCCGGGGCATGGTCTACAATCCCCGCCGGGAGGCCGGATGGAGGCGGAGCTCCGGTTCAGGAACACGCTCTCGCGGCGGATCGAGCGGTTCGAACCGCTCGAGCCGGGGCACGTGCGCATGTACACCTGCGGCCCCACGGTCTACGACCACGTCCACATCGGCAACCTCCGGACGTTCCTGTTCGAGGACGTGCTGCGCCGGACGCTCGAGCTGTGGGGGCTCCGGGTCACCCAGGTGATGAACCTCACCGACGTGGACGACAAGACCATCCGCGGCGCCGCCGCCCGTGGGGAGAGCCTCCGCGAGTACACGGACCGGTACATCGAGGCGTTCTTCGAGGACCTCGACACGCTGCGCGTGGAGCGCGCCGAGCACTACCCCCGCGCCACCGACTACATCCCGCAGATGGTGGAGCTGGTGAAGCGGCTCGAGGCGCGCGGCCACACCTACCGTTCGGAGGGGTCCGTCTACTACCGCATCGCGACGTTCCCCGAGTACGGCAAGCTCTCCGGCGTCCGCCCGGAGGCCAACCTCGCCGGCGCCCGGATCGACGCCGACGAGTACGAGAAGGAGGACGCGCGCGACTTCGTCCTGTGGAAGGCGCCCAAGGAGGGGGAGCCGTCCTGGGAGACGGAGCTCGGGCCGGGCCGGCCGGGCTGGCACCTCGAGTGCTCGGCGATGTCCATGAGCCTGCTGGGCGAGACCTTCGACATCCACACCGGCGGCGTGGACAACATCTTCCCCCACCACGAGAACGAGATCGCCCAGTCCGAGGGGGCCACGGGAAGGCCGTTCGTGCGCTACTGGCTGCACGCCGAGCACCTCATCGTGGAGGGCGAGAAGATGGCCAAGTCCAGGGGCAACTTCTTCACCCTCCGCGACCTGCTGGAGCGCGGCCACGACCCTCTGGCGATCCGCTACCTGCTGATCTCGGTACCGTACCGCCAGAAGCTCAACTTCACCTTCGCCGGCCTCCACGCCGCCGAGCAGGCGGTGGAGCGCATCGGCAACACCCTCCGCCGCCTGCGCCACGCCCCGCCCGCCGGCGACGCCGGCGACCTGCCGGCGGAGGCGGTGACGGGGTTCCGGCGCGAGCTGCGCGAGGCACTGGGCGACGACCTCAACACCGCCCGCGCGCTCGCGGCCCTGCACACCCTGCTGACCCGCGTCAACACCGCCCTCGACGGCGGCGGCATCGCGCCGGCGGTCCGGGCGGAGCTCGACGGCGCGCTCGCGGAGGCGGAGTCGGTGCTGGACGTGGCGCCCCGCGAGGAGGGGCCGGCGGACGTGGACGTGGAGACGGTCGAGCGGCTGATCGCCGAGCGGGCGGCGGCGCGGAAGGCGCGCGACTGGAAGACCGCGGACGCCATCCGCGACCGCCTCGCCGCGATGGGCATCGCGCTGGAGGACACCCCGCACGGCACCGTGTGGCACCGGCGGCGGGAGCGGTGAGCCCGGGATGCCCTCCGCCGACATCCTCCCGGTGCTGCTGTCCGCCTTCGTGGTGACCTTCGCCACGGTGGTCGTGCCGAGCCCCAGCACCATCGCGGCCAGCCGGTTCGCGCTCTCGCACGGCACCCGCGGTGCCGCCGCCTGCCTCGGGGGCGTGGTGACCCTCGACATCCTGGTGTTCCTCGGCCTCGCCTTCGGGCTCGAGCCCGCGCTGTACGCGGTCGGTGGCCACCGTTACCTGGTGCCGGTGGCCGGCGCCTTCCTCACCGTCGCCGGGGTCGTGATGATCGTGACCGCGCCCCGGCATCTCACCGACCGCCTCGTGAGCGATCGCGGCCGCCAGCACGCCGAGCGCGAGATGCGCCTGCACGGGCCGTTCCTCGCGGGGCTCATCATCCCCGCGGCGAACCCCGGCTTCTGGCTGTGGTGGGCGAGCGTGGGCACCGCCTTCATCCACGCCGCCCGCCGGTTCGGCCGCCTGGGCCTCGCCCTCCTTCTCGGTGCCTTCCTGGCAGGGGTCCTCTCGTGGTACGTCCCGCTCCTGCTCGCGCTCCGGCGCGGGCGCGAGGTGTTCTCCGGCCGCACCCAGACCCGTCTCCTGGTGGCCCTCGGGATCGGCATGGTGGCCTTCGGCCTCCACCTCCTCTGGCGCGCCTTCGGGTGAGGGCGGCGGCGGACGCGTCACCGGCCCGCGCGACGCCGGATGAGCTCGGCCGGGGGCACGAGGTCCGCCCCCCGCCCGGCCAGGCGCGGCAGCTCGCGCTCGAGCACCGCGACGGTGGCCGGGTTGGCGTGGCCGATGGCGACGGCGGCGCCGTCGCGGCGGGCGCGGTAGACCGCCTCGGCCAGCGCCCTCCGGATCGCGGCCGCGTCGCGCGAGTTGTCGAGGAAGACGTGGCGCCGCCAGGCCGGGACCCCCTGCGCCCGCGCCGCCACCTCGGCCACGGTGGCCCTGGTGGTGCGGGAGTCGAGGAACACCAGCCCGCGCGCCGCGATCTCCTGCATCACCCAGGTCATGACCCTGAGGTCAGCGGTGGCGCGCGACCCCATGTGGTTGTTGACCCCCACCACGTACGGCACGTTGTTGAGCGCCGCCCGCACCCGCGCCCGGATCTCCGCCTCCGGAAGCGCCACCAGGATCGCCCCGGGACCCGGGTCGCGCCGCGGGTACCCCTCGGGCTCCATGGGCAGGTGGAGCCACACCTCGTGGCCCGCGCGATCCAGGCGCGCCGCCGTCTCCACACTCGCGGGCAGGAACGGCAGCACCGCCACCGCGACGGGCCGGGGGAGCCTCGCGAGCCGCGGTACCAGCTCCAGGCTCTGCCCGGCGTCGTCGAGAAGGATGGCGAGGTGGCCGCGCCGACCCGGCGGCAGCGTGGGGCGCGGCGTGGGGGTGGGCGTCGCGGGGGGGCGCGGGGTGGAGGTGGGGCGCTCGGGAAGCGGTCGCGCGTCCAGCACCAGCTCCTCGATCCCGAGGTCCACACGGATGGTCCCGGCCGCGCAGCCACCGGCCGCCTCGGTGCGCACCGTTCCTCCCCATGCCACGGCGCTCCGCGCGAGCTCCGCCGCGAGCCGCCGGGCGGTCGCGCAGTCGGGCACGCCGACGCGCCAGGCGCGCACGAACACGCCCTCCACCTTGCGGATGGCGACGTCGGCCTCGATGTGGCCCGGGGGCACGCCGAGACCCGTCGCCGTCTCGCGCACGACGTCCCCGAACTCGCCCCGGCGCGGCGCCGGGGGCCCCGGGCGCACCGCCAGCCAGATCAGGACGGAAAGCAGCACGGCCCCGGCGGCCAGCGCCCCGACCTGGGCGGGTGTCGGCCCCCGCCTACGCCGCCTGGGCACGTTCGCCCCGTGCCAGCTCGAGCGCCCGCTCGAGCACCGCGTCGCCCGTCTCCGCGGGTTCCACCCGCTCGCCGGGCTCGAGGCCCTCGCCCTCGTCGAGCGCGTGGCCGTCCGGCGCCAGCCAGAACGCCACCGGGATGTAGAGCGAGAGCGTCCCCTCGCTCACCACCGTCCGGTGCGGGGCCCACCCCGCCGTCGTCTCGCCCACCGTGACAGCCCCGGCGCGCTCGAGCGCCGAGGCGAGCAGCTCCCCGGCCTCCTGGGTGTCGGGCCCGATGCACACCACCGGCGGCGGCGCCACGGAGCCCGGGTGCGCCTCGAACCGCCGCTCGCCGGCGCGGCCGCCGCGCCACGCGCCGAGCTCACCCGATCCCGCGAACAGGTCGGCCACGGCGAGCGCCTCGTCCTCCACCCCCCACGCCGTGGCCCTGAGGTCCAGCACCAGCGCCCTCCCTCCGGCCGCCAGGGCGCGGAGCCGTCCCGCGGTCCCCTGCGGGACCCCGACGAGCCGCACCACCGTCACGCCGTCCCGCTCCTCCACACGCACCGCGGAGGCCACCGGGTCCCACGGCCTGGGCTCGAGCGTGACGGTGCGCCGGTTCTCCACCTCCCGGTCGAGGACGACCAGCTCCACCGCCCGCCCGGCCCTCGCGGCGTCGCCGAGCATCCGCCGCAGCACGTAGAGCGGGCTGGTCCGCGTGCGCACGCCGTCGAGCTTCTCGATCACCTCGCCCGCCTCGAGCCCGGCGGCCTCGGCGGGGGAGCCCGGCCACACCTGCCCCACCGCGGCCGCTCCCAGGCGCCGGCCGAGGAGCAGGCCGAACGCGGGCGCGCTCGCCAGGCGCCGGGCGAACGCCGCGCGGTCCCGAACGATGGCGGCCCGCCGGTCCACCGACTCGAGGAGCCCCGCCTCCAGCCCGCGCTCGAGCCGGTCCAGGTCCACCGGGTCCACGTAGTTCGCCCGGATCAGGTGCACCACCTCGGCGAGGTTGCCCAGGGCGCGGTACAGCTCCGGCCGCCCCCTGCCCGCGGCCCCCAGCAGCACCGCCACCGCCGTCGCCGCCACCGCCGTGAGCGTCACCGTGACCGTCCGGAACGTCCTCATGATCCTCCGCTCCCGCGCAGCCGGAACCACCGCTCCGGGTCGCGGGGCGCCCCGTCGGCCCGGATCTCCACGTACAGGTTGCCGCCCTCCCGTCGCGGCCCGGCGAGGCCGAGCTCCGTCCCGAGCTGCACGCGGTCCCCCGCACGCACGAAGAGTGTAGCAACGCCCGCCACCACCGAGTAGACGCCGTGGCCGTGGTCGACAACCACGGTGTTGCCGTACCCCGAGAAGTGGCTGGCGAACGCCACCTCACCCGGGAACGGCGCGCGGACCTCCGCCCCCGGCGCCACGTCGAGCCACACGCCGTTGTTGACCGTGTAGGTGGCGTAGCGCGCGATCCGGTGGCGGCCGAACCGGCGCACGATCCGCCCGGGCGCCGGCCAGGGGAGGGCACCACGGTAGCGGTGGACGTCCTCCTGCGGGGGAATCCGCCGCCGCCCGGCGAGCCGCGTCATGAGCCGTTCGAGCGCCGCCGCACGCTGCTCCAGGTCCCGGAGCCTCGCCCGCGTCCGGCGCGCCTCGCGCTCGAGGCGTGCGAGGCGCACCGAGGCCTCGGCCTCCAGCGCCGCCAGCCGCTGGCGGCGCGCCGCGAGCTGGTCCGCCGCCTCGCGCATCGCCTCGAGCCGGCGGCTGAGCTCGCCCAGGCGGCGCGCCCGCTCCCGCCGCAGGCGCTCGTACTCCTCCTGCAGCCGCAGCTGCCCCGCGGTGAGCGCCCCCACGGTATCCACCGCACGGAGGAGGTCACCCCCCCTCAGCGCGTCCATCCACAGGCGCACGGTCCCGGGACGGCCGAGGAGCGCCATCATCTGCAGCGACACCCGGACCGTGCGCCGCCGCCGCTCGAGCTCCTCGCCCAGGCGTCGCACGGCCGTGCCGAGCTTCTTCGCCTCGGCCCTGGCGGCGGCGAGGACCAGCTGCGTCTCCTCGACCCTGGCCCGGGCGAGATCGAGCTCGAGGCGGAGCCGCTGGCGTTCGCGCTCGGCGTCCGCCACCTCGCCTCCGAGCCTCTCGAGCCGCCGCCTGATGGCGCGGATCCGGGCGCGGAGCGCCGCGAGCTCGTCCCCTCCCGCGTGGGCGGCGGCCGGGAACGCCGCGGCCAGGGCCAGGAGGACGGCGAGGCGGCGCATGCCGGTCAGAGGAACGGCGTGCCGTTGACCGGCTCGGGCGAGCGCTCGCCGAGCAGCTCGAGAATCGTCGGGTAGACGTCGAGCATCGCCACCCGCTGCCGCAGCAGCGACCGGTTGGAGAAGAGCACCCCGGGGACCACCTCGGGGTTCAGCGTGCAGTGGTCGCCGCTCCACGGACGGGCGTTGTCCATGAAGAGCTCCGACGGCATCCCGCCCAGGGCGCTCTGCCACGAGATGCGGTACCCCCGCTCGGTGGTGACGATGAGGTCCGGCACCAGTTTCGGGTCGAAACGGGAGTAGACCTCCTCGCGCAGGTACACCTTGCGGACCGGGTGGACCCCGGTCTCCGGATCCACCAGCGCCTCGAGCTTGCGAGCCAGTTCCCGCCGGAGCTCCTCGTACGGCACACCCGGGGGCACGATCCCGTGCGCCTCGCGCCCCCTGAGGTTGATGAACAGGCCCCCGAGGCCCAGGTGGTACGCCCGGGTGCGGCTCCAGTCCACGTTGGGCCAGAACTGCCCCCGGTCGAACAGCGTCTCGAGGTCCTGGACCTTGCCCGGCCCGCCGGTGAGGGCGATGTACCCCTCGCGGGCGAGCCAGGTGTTGATGTTGAACGACCGCCGCCAGCTGGAGAAGCCGTGGTCGGAGAGCACCAGCAGGACGTCGTCGGGTCCCAGCGCCGCCATCGTCTCGCCGACGATGTCGTCCATGAGCTGGTAGGCGTGCAGGAACGCCTGCTGGTACCTGGGAGCGCGCTCCGGGTCGTACGCCGGGTGCTCCGGGTCCATGAACCGGAAGAGAATGTGGCCGACGCGGTCGGTGAACTCGAAGTAGTGGACCAGCAGCCGCTCGTCGCCCGCGAGGAACCGCTCGAGCAACCGCCGGAACTCCCGTACCGTCTCCTCGACATCCTCCAGGAACACGTCCTCGCCCACCACCTTCTCGGACACCCCCCAGGTGTCCACCGCCCACCCCGCGGTCTTGAAGGGCCCCACCTCGCGCTTGAGCTGGGCGGCCCAGTCCCGGGGCGACGAGATCAGGAACCCCGGCGGCAGGCGCTCCGGGTCGAGCTGGATCGAGGTGAGGTACAGGCTGATCTCCGGGTCGAGCGCGAGCAGCCGGAAGCGCGCCATGCCATGGAGCCGCACCACCGGGTTGAACGGGAACACGACCTGCACCCACGGGCTCCACTCGCCGGGGCGCAGGGTGATCCGCTGCCCGGAGACCTCGATCTCGAGGCTGGAGCGGTCCTCCGCCACCCGGAGCACCATGGGGGCGTCCACCCTGGGCGGCGTGCCGAACAGCCGGTTGGGGGGACCCGGGATGGCGGTGTGGATCTCGCCGCTCGACTTCGGGAGGCGCACCAGCTCGATGGAGAACTCGTTGTCGCCGGGGAGCTCGTAGAACGGGTCGGAGGTGAAGAGCGAGGGGCTGCCGATGCGGCCCCGGACGTCGGGAACGCCGAGCCCCGACAGCAGGTGCACCCCCTCGTACGTCCTCGCGGGGAAGGTGACCGGAACCCGTGCCACCACGGTGTCGATCCCGTCCTCTCCCGCGACCTTCCAGAACGGGATCCCCTGCCGGTTGTTGACCACCGCGGGGACCTCCGACGGCAGCCAGTGGCTCCCGACCCACCACCCCGCCCCGCCGAGAAGCGCCGCCGCGAGAACGGCCGCCGGCCGCGCCGCGCGGCGCGAGAACGGCCGCGCCAGGAGGAACCCGAGAAGGAGCCCGAGGATGCCGCCCAGCGAGGCGAGCACCAGCGGGTTGCGGTCACCCCACAGGAAACGCCGCCGGGTCTCCCGTGCGACCCCGAACCCCGGCATGTACGTCTCGGGGTCGCGCACGAGGAAGTCGAAGATCCCCGTGCCACCGGGGTCGCGGCCGGTGGTGAACACCGACCACGAGACGGGGGTCTGGGCCGGCACCGGCGGCAGCAGCCGCGCGTAACCGCCGGCCTCGGCGAGCTTCGCGAGGTGGGGCAGCTTCCCCTCCGCCATCCACCGCTCGGTGAGCTGCGCATCCACCCCGTCGAACCCGAGCACGACGACGCGGTGCGGCGTCGCCGCCGAAGCCGCGGCGGCCACCGCCAGGACCCCCATCACGATGAGAACGGCTCTCTTCATTGGCCGGGATTGTACCGCAGCGCGTGGTACGTGAACCCGTCGGAGTCGGCACCGGGAACGAGCACCGCTCCGCCCATCGGGGTGGGCCGCGCTCCCGCCGCGGCGGGCAGCAGCGGCGCGAGCTGCACCGGCTCCACGTCCCCGCTGGCGGCGGCCACCACCTCCTCGTTCTCCTCCGGCTCCAGCGAGCACGTGGTGTACAGCACCACCCCTCCGGGCCGCACCAGCTCCAGCGCTCCCAGGAGCAGGTCGCGCTGGAGCGCGGCCAGCTCCGTCACCGACCCGGGGTGCAGGCGCCACCTGAGCTCGGGGTGCCGGCGCAGGGTGCCGGTGCCCGTGCACGGGGCGTCCACCAGCACCAGATCGAAGGCCCGGACCGGCAGCGGCGGCCGGCGCGCGTCCGCCGCCAGCACCAGCGCCTCGGCTCCGGCGCGCGAGAGGAGCCCGCGCACGAGGCGCGCCCGCGCCAGGCGCAGGTCGCCCGCCACCTGGAACGTTCCGGGCACGAGGCGGGCGAGCAGCGCGCTCTTGCCCCCGGGCGCCGCGCACACGTCCGCCACCCGGGGGACACCCGCCTCCGGGAGCAGCCTCGCGGCCAGGTGCGCCACCAGCTGCGAGGCCGGGTCCTGTGCGTAGGCGGCGCCGCCCGCGACCGCCGCCGCCAGCGCGGCCGCACCCTCGCGAGCGGTCCATGCGCCCGGCAGCCAGCGGTGCGCCTCGAGGGCGCACCCGCCGGCCTCCAGCCGTGAGCGGACCCGCTCGTCGAGGAACCACACCCACAGCGGCGCCGGCTCCTGGTTCGCGGCGAGGATCGCCCGGGTCACGGCCTCGCCCCACCGTGCCTCCCATCGCTCCACCATCCAGTCGGGGTGCGAGAGCCGCACCGCCAGCGGCGCCTCCCGGCGCAGGCGCTGGAGCTCCGCGACGGCGCGCCGGAGCACGGCGTTCACGAGGCCCGCCGCCGAGGAGCGTGCCAGGCGCCGCACCAGGTGGACGGCGCCGTCGGTCGCCACCGGCGGCGGCACCCCCAGAAAGCCCGCCTCGAAGAGCCCCAGGCGGAGCACGGTCCGGACCTCCGGGTCGAGGCGGGGCAGCGGCCGCCGGAGGTGCGGGGCCAGGGCGGCATCGAGCAGGCGGAGCCAGCGCAACACGCCCAGGACGCGTACCCGCACGCCACCGCCGGGGTGCCGCTCGAGCAGCGGACCGGCGAAGTCGCCCCGCTCCACCCGCATCAGCAGGTGGGCCGCGCGCAGGCGGTCACTCGAGACGCTCACCCGGCGCGATCCGTTCACCGACCAGGAAGGCGTCCACGGGAAGGCGGCGGCGCCCCTCCCGCTGCAGCTCGGTGATGCGCACCGCCGTTCCCCGCCCGCAGCGCACCACGATGCCGTCCGGTCCCGCGGCCAGCACCGTCCCCGGCGGCTCGCCGCCCGGCGGGGGCGGCTCGACCACCTCGAGACCGTGCAGCTTCACCCGTCCTCCCCGCAGCGTGGCGTGGAGCCCGGGCCACGGCGTGAACCCGCGCAGCCGGTTCACGAGCTCGCGCGCCGTCCTCCCCCACTCCACCCGGCCCATCTCGCGCCGGAGGATGGGGGTCACCGTGGCGCCGTCCTCCGGCTGGGGGCGTGGGACGACGGTCCCGCTCTCGAGCCGGTCCAGCGTCTCCACCAGCAGCTCGGCACCGAGGTCGGCGAGGCGGCGGGAGAGCTCCTCCGCCGTCTCCCGCGGTCCGATCTCCACCCGTCGCTGGAGCAGGATCGGTCCGGTGTCCATCCCCTCGTCCACCAGCATCGTGGTGACCCCCGTGACCCGGTCACCCGAGACCAGCGCCCACTGGATCGGCGACGGGCCCCGGTGCCGGGGCAGGACGCTGGGATGCACGTTGACGAAACCCCGCGGCGGGATGGCGAGGAGCTCCGGCGGCAGCAGGCGTCCGTACGCGACCACCACGCCGGCCTCGGGGCCGACCTCCCGGATGCTCGCGAGGAACGCCTCGCTCTTGAGCTTCCGCGGCTGGAGCACGGGGATCCCGAGCCGTCTCGCCGTCTCCACCACCGGCGGCGCGGTCATCACGCGCCGGCGCCCCACCGGCCGGTCGGGGCGGGAGACCACGAGCGCCACCTCGTGCCGGCTCGCGGCGAGCCGCTCGAGCGAGGGGACCGCGAACTGCGGCGTGCCGAAGAACACCACCCGCATGCGGGCAGTCTACAGGAGACCGCCCCGCATCCTCGCCGCGCCGGGCGCGCCGCGCTCCCGGTATACTCGAGACGTGGACGCGGAGGGGGCGACGATCCTGGTGGCCGACGACGAGCCGGCGGTGCGGCTCGCCCTCGCCGAGGCGCTGGAGGCCCGCGGCTACCGCGTGACGAGCGCGGCGAACGGCGTCGAGGCGTACGGGCACCTCCGCCGGAGCCCCCCCGATCTGGCGGTGCTGGACGTCGCGATGCCCGGCCTTCCGGGGGACGAGGTGATCCGCCGGGTGCGGTTCCTCTGTGGCCTGCCCGAGCTGCCCCTGCTCGCCATCACCGGGCGCGCCGATCCCGAGGTGCACCGCCGCGTGCTGCGCGCTGGCGCGTCACGGATCCTCCTCAAGCCGTTCGACCTCGAGGCGTTCCTCGCCACGGTCGAGGAGCTGCTCGCCGGCCAGGGTCCACCGGCGGGCGTCCGCCTCGCGTACCGTGATCTGCCCCCCGTGATCCCCGACGACCGCTCGTGCCCCGGCCTCCGCGAGGCCCTCGGCCTGCTCCTCGAGGGGCTCGACCGGCACGATCCGCACGGCCCCTACCACTCGATCCAGGTCTCCGAGCTGGCGGTGATGGCCGGCCGCGAGCTGGGCCTGCCCAGGCAGGAGCTGGCAGCCCTCCGGGTGGCGGGTCTGCTCCACGACACCGCGAAGCTCACCCTGCCACCGGAGCTCCTGCGGGGCTCGGGGCCCCTCGACGAGAGCGCCCGCTCGGCCATCCGGGAGCACCCCGTCCGCTCCGGCGAGCTCGCGGCGCGGCTGCGCCTGCCCGAGCCCGTCGTGCTCGCGGTGCGCCACCACCACGAGCGGTGGGACGGCGGCGGGTACCCCGAGGCTCTCGCCGGAGAGGCGATCCCCCGGCTCGCCCGGGTGCTCGCCGGGGCCGAGGCGTACGCCGCCATGACCATGCGCTCCTGCTACCGCGAGCCCGTCCCGCCCGGGCTGGCCGCCCGGGAGCTGGAGGTGGAGGCGGGAAGGCAGTTCGACCCGGCGGTGGCGGAGGTACTGGTCACGCTGGTCCGCACCCCTGCCGAGTGTTCACGATCCTGACATGAACACGGGCGACCGCCTCGGGCCGACTGTCCTGTCCGCTGCATCTCACTGACATCTCGAGGGTTCCATCGCGGCGACGCCGCCGACCCGGCTGGCACGCATCGTGCGCATGCCGTGCACGGAGGTCACGATGGCACGCGCAGCGCACACCCGCAGGACGGGCGCCGAGACCGGAGGGCTCACCGACGACCGCGCACGGGAGCTGCTCGCGCGGTTCGTGGCCGGCGAGCGAGCCGCGTTCGACCGGCTGGTCGAGGCGTACACCCCGATGCTGTTCGCCATCTTCCTCCGCAGGTACCGGCTGAGCCCCGACGACGCGGAAGACCTCTACCAGGAGGTGCTCCTGCAGCTCGCGCTCAAGGCCGACGAGATCCGCAACGTCCGCCAGTGGCTCACCGGCACCGCCGCGCGCCAGGCGAAGAAGCGGATCCGGCGGCTGATCCGCGACCGCAACCTCACCGAGCGGTACCTCGAGGACCTCGAGACCCGCGCGCCGGACCCCGGCCACGAGGAGGACGTGCGCGACCTCGTGGCCCGCGGCCTCGGCCAGCTCAAGGACGCCAACCGCCGCCTGCTGGAGCTCCTCTACCTCGAGGGGCTCAGCTACCAGGAGGCCGCCGACCGTCTCGGCTGGCCCATCGGCTCCATCGGCCCCCGCCGCGGGCGGGCGCTGGCCCGCCTCCGCCGGGCGGTGGAGCGCCTCGGGACCCGCCCCGCGGCGTGACCGCGGGAGTCACCCCCGCCACCGCCCGGCGGCGCGCCGGACGCGCCGCCGCCGGTCGGCGGGACATCGCTCCGCCAGCTCCAGCCGCTGCAGGTCCCGCGCCTCGCTCCCCGACTCACCGCCACCGGCCGCGGCGTGCTCGGCGGCCGTCGGCCGCTCCCAGCCTCAGAACGGCAGCGAGAACGTGGTCACGAGCAACACGGCCATCTCCGCCCTGGTGACGGGGTCGTCCGGGCAGTAGTTGCCCCCGCCGCAGCCGGCGGTGATCCCGCGGCGGGCCAGCTCCTCGATCCACGGTGCGAAGGGGTCGTTCCGCGAGACATCGGCGAACATCCCCACGGCCGGGGGCGGCGTGTACAGCGCTCCCTCGAGCGTCACGAGCAGGAAGGCCGCCATCTGCGCGCGGGTCACCGGGGCATCCGGGCAGAACTTCCCCTCACCGCACCCCGAGGTGACACCTCGCGCGGCCAGCTCCTCGATCCACGGCGCGAAGGGGTCTTCCGGCGGGACATCGGTAAAGACCCCGACCGCGGGCGGCGGCGTGTAGTACGAGCCCTCCTTCGACCTGAGGAGGAACACCGCCATCTGCTTCCGGAGCACGTGATCCGCCGGGCAGTAGCGCAGCGGGTCGGTCGCGCAGCCGGCGGTGACCCCATGCCAGTACAGCTCCTCGATCCACTTCCTGGCCCAGTGCCCGGCGGGAACGTCGTCGAACAGGGGCACGGGCTCGAGAACGAAGTCCACTCCCGTGACGTCCTCTCCGTCACCCACCGCCACCGGGGTTCCCTGGGTGACGTCGCACCCGCCCTCGCACGGGAGGCCCTGGTAGAGCTGGTCGAGGTAGGACGAGATGCCGGTGGCCACGAAGTACGTGCCGGGGTCCTGCAGCAGGACGTGGTACCGGCCATGCGAATGCAGGCAGGTCCCGGCCACCTTCGCACCGCTGGAGTCGAACACCCAGATGCACCCCGAGTTCACGCCTCGCTGTCGGAACGCGTCCGTGACCACCCCGGAGATGGCAGGCTGGCGGTGGAGCACGAAGGCGATGGGCGTCTCGGAATCCAGCGTCACGGTCACCGGGGTCCCGGTGGAGATGTCGCACGAGCCACCCTCGCAGGGAATGCCGTCGTACAGCTCGTCCACGTGATCCTCGGCCCTGACCAGCACGTAGTAGTTACCGGGCGGGAGGGGATCGGAGACGAAACCCCCGCTGCCGCCGCCCCACAGGATGTCGACATCCGCGAGATTCTCCGTGAAGATCTCGACCCGAGACCACGTGACGGGGTCGCCGAACTGGTTCGTCACCGTGCCCACGATGTGCCCGTACAGGTGCACGCTGAAGCTCGCCACCGCCGTCGCGTCCGCCACGACCGAGATGGGCGTGCCGGTCACCGGGTCGCATCCCGCGGAGCAGTCGATCCCGTCGTAGAGCTGGGGCTGGAAACGAGATTTTTCCCACCACCGGTACCTATCATCCGCCAGGGCGTAGTAGGTCCCAGGCGGAAGGTCAGGGGAGTCGAACGCGCCGTCAGCGTCGGTGAGTGCGTACCCGGCGAAGTGCCCCGTGTCGTCGTAGATGTTCACCGTGGCCTCCTCGAGGGGAGCGCCCGAGACCGCTGCGGTGACCGTGCCACGGATCTTCCCGGTCCGTCCCAGCGTGAAGTCCACGCCCGTGGCGTCGGCGCCGAGGTCCACGGCGATGGGGGTGCCGGAGCTGGGGTCGCAGCTCCACGGGCGGCACGGGATCTCCTGGTAGAGCTCCATGGCGTGGGAGCAACCCCCCGCCGTGGCGAAGTAAGTGCCCGGCCGCAGGCCCCGGGAGGTGTACCCGCCGTCGCGATTCGTGGTCGCCCCGCCCCGGTAAGCGCCTGACACCTCGTAGAACCTGACCGTGCACGACTCCAGCGGGACGCCGGTACCCTCCTCCGTCACGGTGCCGGAGATGGAGGGGAGCGGGTCGAGGGTGAAGTCGATCCCCGTGGCGTCCGTCCCGAACTGCACCGTCACCGGCGTGCCGGTGGTGGGATCGCACGTGCCCGCGCAGGAGATCTCCTGCCAGATCTCCGAAGCGTGGCCGTACGTTCCCTCGGCGATCAGGTAGTAGGTGCCGGGGTAGACACTCAAAGTGTACGCGCCGGTCCGATGGGAGGTCCACACGTCGTCGACGAAGTTTCCGTTCTCGTCGTAGAACTCCACCCAGGTGTAGGCTGGAGTGCCATCGGGAAGCTCCGTCACGGTCCCGGAGACGGTGGGCAGAGGGGTCAGCGCGAAGTCGGTCCCGTCCACAATCTGCCCGCGCGCGACGGCCACAGGCGTGCCGACGGTGGGGTCGGGGCAGTCCGGACCGCACGGGATATCGTCGTAGAGCTCGGCCGCGTACGACCCGTGATAGGCCCACACGAAGTACGTGCCCTCGTGAAGGAGCCCGGCCCGGTACCCCCCGTCGGTGTCGGTGTAGCCCCCCATGACGTACCGCCCGGTCGAGTCGTAAACGGTGATCCAGACGTCCGCGAGCCGGGCTCCGGTCGTCCCGTCGGTGACGCGTCCCCGCACCTCGCCGCCCCGCTCCAGCGCGAAGTCGATGTCCGTGACGTCCTCGCCCTCCGAGATCACGATGGGATCGCCGTCCAACCAATGGTAGGAGCAGCCCCACCTGTCGCACTGGTGGTCGTTCCACACCTCGTCGAAATACCCGAGCTGATTCTCGGTCCACACGTAGCAGGTGTTGGCCTCGAGCCCCTCGAACGTGTAGGCCCCCGTCGTACCGGTCAACGTCTCGGTGTTCACGTACGGGTAGTCGCACCTCAGGTGCACCCGCACGAAGGCGAGAGGGTGCCCGTCGGCCTCGTCGGTGACGGTGCCGCTGATGGAGGCGGTGCCGTTGCCCTGCGCCGAGTCGGGGGCGGGGGCGGGGCCGCACTGTGCCGGATCCCACGCCTCGAGCTCGTCATGCAGGGCCCTGATCCTCTCGAGGAGGGCACGCCGCCGGTCCAGGAGCGGACGCGCCTGGGTGTAGTGGACGCCGCGCAGGCGTAGCTCGGACGAGCGGACCAGGCCCTCGACCCAATCCAGGCGCTCCCCGACATCGGGCGGCACCTCGGGCGCAGTGCAGCGTAGCCCGTCGAGCCGCCGCTCGATCTCGTCCAGGATCGTCTCGGCGCGGTCGAGGTCGGCGGAGGCCCGGTCCGGGCCGAAGAACCCCGGTGGCGGCGAGCCCTGGGCCGCGAGCGAGGCGGCCGAGAGCAGCAGTGCGACGGCGAGCGCCGTGGTCACCAGACGTGGACCGTTTCCCGAACACGACATGGCGATCCTCCCCGGGGCCGGCACGGCCCCCTTCGAGGTTGAGATGCCGCCGGAAGGACGGCAGCGGTGTCCGACGCGGAGAGATCCGCGGCGGGTACACTCCAGCCCACCGGGTGGCCGGCATCCCGGCGCCGGCTGGCCCGCCCGCCGGCACTCGAGACCGTCCCCCGTTCCCGGAGGGCTCCGGCTCCACCCGCAGCGTTTCGCGCACGGTTCCGCATCGAGGCGACGGAGGCGCCGCCGTCCGCGGGTTCTGCACGGGCCGTGCCAGGCGGGATGCGCGGGGGAGCCGGGAGGCGGGATCCTGCGCGGGAACACCGCCCGGCGGGGCACCGTCCCGTGGCCGCGGCGGCCGGCCAGACGCCCACGCGCGCCCGGCCCCGGCCGAGGTGTCCGTCCGATTTCGGACACTGTGTCCGTTTCCGGACACCTGGTGTCCGGCGGTGGCCGGCCCGCGCGAGCGAGCTGCCACGATCGCCACGGCCCGGCGGCAGGAACGATCGCCACCGCACGCTCACCCCCTCACCGGCCCCCGGGCTTCCCCCCGCACGCACCCGCCTCACCGTCCCCTCACTTCCTCACTTCCTCACCCCCTCACCCCCTCACCCCCTCACTCCCTCACTCCCTCACTCCCCCACCCCCGCGCGCGGAATACCGGCCGGCCGCAGCGCATTCCCACGAAAGCTGTAGAATGAGCCCCTTGCCGGCGAGAGCCGGGGGAGGCGAGCGCATGGTACACGATCCGGAGCGCATCCGCGCCCGGCTGGAGGAGATCCTGCCGCTGGTGGAGAAGCCGGCGCGCTACCTGGGGCTCGAGCGGAACCTGGTCCGCAAGCCGTGGGAAAGCGTGCCGCTGCACGTGGCCCTGGTGTTCCCCGACACGTACGAGATCGGGATGTCCCACCAGGGGACGCGGATCCTCTATCACCTCGTCAACCGGCGCGAGGACGCCCTCGCCGAGCGCGCCTTCGCGCCGTGGCCGGACATGGCGGCGGCGCTCCGGGAGGCGGGGCTCCCACTCTACACGCTGGAGTCGTACCGGCCGGTGGGTGCCTTCGACATCGTGGGGATCACGCTCCAGTCGGAGCTCAACCACGTGAACGTCCCGTACGTGCTACGGCTGGCCGGGATCCCGGTCCGCGCCGCGGCCCGCGGCGAGGCGGACCCGCTCGTCCTGGGGGGCGGGCCGTGCATGGCCAACCCGGAGCCGGTGGCGCCGTTCTTCGACGCCTTCCTCATCGGCGACGCGGAGGCCGGCCTGGACCCGATCCTCGACACGGTCCGCGAGGCGCGGGCGGCGGGGACGCCGCGCGCCGGGCTCCTGCGCGCGCTGGCACGGCTGCCCGGCGTCTACGTGCCCTCGCTCTACCGCTGGCACCCGGACGAGGGCCGCTGGGAGGCGCTGGACCCGGCGGCACCGCTGCCGGTCCGACGCGTCTGGACACCGACCCTCGACCCGGCGGACCAGCCCGAGGTCCCCATCGTCCCCTTCGCGGACGTGGTCCAGGACCGGCTGGGGATGGAGATCATGCGCGGCTGCACGCAGGGGTGCCGGTTCTGCCAGGCGGGGTACTGGTACCGGCCGGTGCGGGAGCACGACCCCACCGTGGTGGCCGATCGGATGGAGCGGCAGGTGGCGGAGACGGGGCTTCCCGAGGTGGGGCTGCTGTCGCTCTCGTCGGCTGACTACTCGCAGATCGAGCCGCTGGCCGCCGAGCTCGCGCGCCGGCTCGCCCCCCGCCGCGCCTCCGTGAGCCTGCCCAGCCTGCGCGCCGACGCCTTCTCCGTGGCGCTGGCCGAGACGGTGTCCTCGGTGCGCCGGTCGGGGTTCACCTTCGCCCCCGAGACGGGCTCGGACCGCCTCCGGCGGGTCATCAACAAGACGTTCACCAACGACGACATGATCCGCGCCGCCGAGGCCGCCTTCGCCGCCGGCTGGACCCTCATCAAGGTGTACGCCATGATCGGGCTGCCCACCGAGACCGACGAGGACCTCGAGGAGCTGGCGCACCTCGCCGGGCGGCTGGTGGATGTGGGCCGGCGGGCGGCCGGGCGGCGGGTGCAGGTGAAGGTCTCGGTCGGCTGCTTCGTGCCCAAGGCGTGGACGCCGTTCCAGTGGGAGCCGTTCTGCGGGGTGGACGAGCTCCGCCGTCGGATCGCCCTGCTGCGCGACCGGTTCCGGCGGATCCGGGGAGCCCGCCTGACCTGGAACGACCCGGAGGAGGCGGCGCTCGAGGCGCTGCTTTCCCGTGGCGACCGCCGGCTCGCCGACACCATCGAGCGCGCGCACGAGCTGGGCGCGGTGTTCGACGGGTGGAGCGACCGGCTGGACCTCGACGCGTGGCGGCGGGCGCTCGCGGAGACCGGGATCGATCTCGAGCGGGAGCTCGGCCCGCGGCCGCTCGACGCCACCCTCCCGTGGCACGTGCTCGACGCCGGGGTTCGCACGGGATACCTGAAGGCGGAACGGCGCCGGGCGTTCCGCGAGGCGGTGACCGAGGACTGCAAGTGGGGACGGTGCTACCGGTGCGGGATTCCCGGCGACGGCGAGGACATCCGCCTCGCCCCGGCCACGCTGCCGCTCCCCGGGGGCGCGCCGGCCCCCGCGGGCGCGCCCGCCTACCGGAAGGGATCCGCGCCGCGGATCCCGCGACCGCCGGCCCCGCCCCGCCAGCCTCCGGTGCACCGGCGCTACCGGATCACCTTCGAGAAACGGGGCGACGCCCGCTTCCTCTCCCACCGGCAGACGATGGACGCGCTGGAGCGGGCGCTGCGCGGGGCCGCGCTCCCCGTCCGGTTCACCGAGGGGTTCAACCCGCACGTCCGCCTCTCCATGGGGCCGGCACTGCCGCTCGGGTACGAGGCGCTCGCCGAGCCGTTCGACGTGGACGCGGTGGCCCCGATCCGGCGCGCCCACCTCGACGCGGCGAGCCGCCTGCTGCCGGAGGGGCTCCGCCTGCTCGAGGCGCGGGAGCTGCTCCCGGGCGCCCCGTCGCTGGGGAAGATGGCGGCGGCGGCGCGGTACCGGATCGCCCCGGACGAGGGCCGGGCGTGGCCGCCCGCGCCGGACGGGCTGCCCGGGGAGGTGCGCGACGGCGTGCTGCGATGGGAGATCCTTCCCGACGGCTCGCTCCGGGTGGAGCTCGCCCTGCGCGGGGGCGAGGTGCCGGTGGTCTCGCCCAGGCGCCTGCTGCTCGAGCTGGGCGTGCCCGCCGGGCGGCTCCCCCTGGTCCGCGTGATGCGCGAGCTCGTGGTGCTCCGGCCCGCCGGCCGTGCCCGGACCGCTGCGGGAGGCGCGCGGTGACGCGCTGGGTGGTGCACGCGCGGGCGGAGTTCGACGCCGTCCACGCGCTGGTCTCGTACCGGGGGGAGCCGGAGGGACCGCACCGCCACCGCTGGGCGGTGGAGATCCGGGTCGCCACCCACCGGCTCGGCCCGGAGGGGTACGCCCTCGACTTCCACGAGCTGCGGCGGCTGCTCGAGGACGAGGTGGCGCCGCTCGACGGCGCCGACCTCAACCGTCACCCGGAGATCGGACGCCCCACGCCCTCCGCGGAGCGGGTGGCCCAGGTGCTCGCCGCGCGCCTCGCCCCGCGCTGCGCGGCCCTGGGCGGACGGCTGATCTCGATCTCGATCTGGGAGGGACCGGACAACCGCGTGGACCTGGAGCTGGACCCCGGGGCGTGAGCGGCGCCGACGGTGCAACCCGGCGGCGTGCCCGCCGTACCGCCAGCCCGATGGGAGGAGGCCCACGAGGTCCCGGTGCGCCGTCGCGGCCGCGGCGCTGGCGCGCCGGCCCGAGGTCTCGGTGCCGGTCCACCACGGCGGGCTCGCCGCCGCGCGCACCGCGCGGCGGCGGGAGGACCTCGTGCGCGCCAGCCTCCTCCGGCGCGAGGCGGCGCGCCGGATCGCCGACCCGGGGGACGCCGCCGCCATCGCCCCCGACACCGCGGAAGCGGCCCAGGTGGTGGCTCGCTGGCAGCGCGAGCTGCAGTCGGTACCGGGCGTGGGCAACGTCTTCATGGGCGGTTTCCGCGAGCGG
>CAYTTB010000050.1:21450-23206 GCA_964440565.1 uncultured Thermoanaerobaculia bacterium | reverse complement strand
CGCGAAGAGGTCGTACGGCCCCTCGGGCAGCGCGGCCCCGAGCTGGCGCGCCGCGGTCGTGGTTCACCATCGCGGAAAGCCCCGAACCGGTGGAGACCGGCGGACGGCGTCGACGAACCCACCGCGTTGGCCAGCCCTGGCGATACGGCGTCGTGCGGGTACGATGGTGCCGTGAGCGACACGCTGCTGGACCGTCTCGACCGTCCGACCCGCGGGTTCCGGCGGATCGTGTGGCTGATGGTGAGCCTGATCATCGCCCCCACCGCGCTGCTGCTCGGGATCGGGATCGCGATGCTGGCGCTGCTCAGGTCGCGGCTCGACCTCGTGCTCGGGGTGCTGACGCTGGCGCTGGTGGTGTGCCTGGGGACCGGCGCCGCCATCGCGCTGGCCCTGCTCCACCGCGAGGCGCGGCTCGCCCGCCTGCAGACCGACTTCGTCTCGAAGGTGAGCCACGAGCTGCGGACCCCCCTCACCTCGATCCGGATGTTCGCCGAGATGCTGCGCGACGAGACCGCCCCCGAGGCGGAGCGGCGGCGCTGCCTCGAGGCGCTGGAGCGGGAGGCGGAGCGCCTCTCGGCCCGGATCGAGCGCCTGCTGGACTGGGGACGGATGGAGGCGGGCGGGTTCTCGTTCCGCCGCGTCCGGCTCGATCCCGGGGAGGTCGCGCGACGCGCCGCCGCCACGTTCCGCGGGACCGCGGTGGGCCGCACCGTCACCCTGGAGGAGGCGGTGGGGGAGCGTCTGCCCGCCATCGAGGGCGACCCGGAGGCGCTGGCCGACGCCCTGCTCAACCTGCTCGACAACGCGGCGAAGTACGGCGCGGGCCGGCCGGTCACCCTGGGCGCCGACGCCGACGGCCGTCACGTGCGGCTCTGGGTGCGCGACCGGGGGATCGGGATCCCCCGCCGCGAGCAGCGGCGGATCTTCGCGACGTTCTACCGGGTGGACGACCGGCTGTCCTCCGCGGTGCAGGGCACGGGCCTCGGCCTCGCCATCGTGGAGCGGATCGCCCGCGCCCACGGCGGGCGGGTGGAGGTGGAGAGCGAGCCGGGGCGCGGCGCCACCTTCACGCTGGTCCTGCCGGTCGCGGAGGGGAGCGGATGAGCGGGGCGAGGATCCTGGTGGTGGAGGACGACGCCTCGATCCGGATGGGGCTCGAGATGGCGCTCGCCCGCCAGGGGTTCGAGGTGACCTCGGCCGCCGACGGGCGCGAGGGGCTCAGGCTGGCGCGGTCGGGAGGGTTCGACCTGATCGTCCTCGACATCATGCTCCCGGGCCTCAACGGCCACGAGCTGCTCGGCCGGCTGCGGGGGGCCGGCGACGACACCCCGGTGCTGATCCTGTCGGCGCGGGGCGCCGAGATGGACCGGATCCTGGGGCTCGACCTCGGCGCCGACGACTACGTCACCAAGCCGTTCTCGGTGGGCGAGCTGCTGGCCCGCGTGCGCGCGCTGCTGCGGCGGCGCGCCCCCGCCGCCCGCGGCACGATCCGGTTCGGCGAGGTGGCGCTCGATCTCGACCGGATGGAGGTGCGCCGCGGCGGCCAGCGGGTGGAGCTCACCCGCACCGAGCTCGAGGTCCTGGCGGCGCTGGCCCGCGCCCGTGGGCGCGTGCTCAGCCGGGAGCAGATCCTCGACGCGGTGTGGGGGCCGGGCCACCACGGCACCCCGCGCACCGTGGACAACTTCGTCGCCCAGCTCCGTGCCAAGCTCGAGGCCGACCCCGCCCACCCCCGCCACATCCTCACCGTGCGCGG
>CAYTTB010000050.1:0-21350 GCA_964440565.1 uncultured Thermoanaerobaculia bacterium | reverse complement strand
CGAGAGCTGACACGATCCTGACATTCGCTTGACCGGAACCTGAACAGCGGGCGTCATCCTTCGATGGACGGGATCACCCGTCGTGGAGAGAAGATGACGACCCGACGCTTCCTCAGGCTCGCCTGGAAGAACACCCCGTACCTCGGTGTCCACCTCGCGGCGCTCGCCGCGCTGGCGCTGCCGTTCTCGTGGGGGCTCGTGGCCCTCGCCGGCGGCCTGTACCTGGTCCGCATGTTCGGCGTGACCGCCGGCTACCACCGCTACTTCTCGCACCGCACGTACCGGACCTCGCGGCCGTTCCAGCTCGTGCTCGCGGTGCTCGGCCTGCTCGCGCTGCAGAAGGGCCCTCTCTGGTGGGCCGCCCACCACCGGCGTCATCACCGCTACTCGGACACCCCCGAGGACGTCCACTCGCCGCTCCAGCGCGGGTTCTTCTGGGCCCACATGGGGTGGATCATGGTGGAGGACTTCTCGGGGACCGACCTCGCCACGGTGAAGGACCTCGCGCGCTACCCGGAGCTCCGCTTCCTGGACCGGCACTGGTACCTGCCCACCGTCGCGCTGGGCGCGCTCCTGCTCGCCCTCGGGGGGCTGCCCGCGCTGGTGTGGGGAATCCCCGTGAGCGTGGTGGCGTGCTGGCACGCGACCTACACCATCAACTCGCTCAACCACATGATCGGCCGCCAGCGGTACGCCACCGGCGACGGGTCCCGCAACAGCGCGATCCTCGCCGTCCTCACCCTCGGCGAGGGGTGGCACAACAACCACCACCACTACATGAACTCCGTCCGCCAGGGGTTCTTCTGGTGGGAGTACGACGTCACCTACTGGACGCTGCGGGCGCTCGCCGCCGTGGGCCTGGTGCGCGACCTGCGCGGGGTGCCCGAGTGGATCAGGTACGCGCACCTCGGCGGGCGGCGGCCCTCGCGGGCGGGGCGGGACCGCCTCCCGGCCGCGGACACGGCGTGAGGTGACGGTGGACACCCGACGTCTCCCCCCCATCGTCCAGGGCGGCATGGCCGTCGCGGTCTCCGGCTGGCGCCTCGCCCGCGCCGTGGCCGACACCGGCCAGCTGGGAGTGGTCACCGGCACCGGCGCGGCCCTCGTGCTCGCCGCGCGGCTCGGTCTCGGTGACCCCGGTGGCCACGTGCGGCGGGCGCTCGAGGCGTTCCCGGACCGGGAGGCCGTCCGCGAGATCCTGGAGCGGTACCGCCCGGTCGCCCCCGGCGCGCCGCTGCCCCGCCCGCCCATGTGGTCGCCCCGCCCCCGGCGTGACCTGGAGCGGCTCACCGCCGCGGCCACCTTCGTGGAGGTGTGGCTCGCCAAGCGGGGCCACGACCGGCCGGTGGGGATCAACCTCCTCGAGAAGATCCAGATGCCGCTGCCCGCCTCGCTCTACGGGGCGATGCTCGCGGGCGTGGACGTGGTGATCGTGGGGGCCGGGATCCCGTGGCAGGTGCCGCGGCTGCTGGACCGCCTGGCGGAGCACCGCCCGGTGACGTACCGCCTCGAGGTGCACGGCGGGGGCGAGGCGCTCGAGATCGCCTTCGACCCCGCCGCGGCTCTCCCCGAGGCCGCGGGGTCGCCGCCGCTGCGGCGCCCCATCTTCCTTCCCATCGTCTCCTCCACGGTGCTCGCGAAGGCGCTCCTGCGCCGTGCCGAGGGCGAGATCCAGGGGTTCGTGGTGGAGGCGCCGGTGGCCGGCGGCCACAACGCACCGCCGCGCGGGCCGCTGCGCCTCGATGGGCGCGGCGAGCCTCTCTACGGCCCCAAGGACGTGGTGAAGCCGGAGCGGATGGCGGAGCTGGGGCGGCCGTTCTGGATGGCCGGCGGGTGGGACACGCCCGAGCGGCTGCGAGAGGCGCTCGAGGCCGGCGCCTCCGGCGTCCAGGTGGGGACCGCCTTCGCGTTCTGCGACGAGTCCGGCTTCGACCCGGCGCTCAGGGCGCGGGTGCTCGAGGCGGTGCGCTCGGGGGAGCTCACGGTCCGGACCGACCCGCTCGCCTCGCCCACCGGGTTTCCGTTCAAGGTGGTGGAGCTTCCGGGCACGGTGGCGGACCCCGCGGTCCGCGACGCCCGGCGGCGCGTGTGCGACACCGGGATGCTGCGGCAGGCGCACCGGCTCCCCGACGGACGCATCGTCTGGCGGTGCCCCGCCGAGCCGATCCGGACCTTCGTCGCCCGGGGCGGCGATCTCGCCGAGACCGAGGGCCGCGTGTGCCTGTGCAACGCCCTCCTCGCCGCCGCCGGGCTCGCCCAGCGCCGACGCTGGGGGTACCGGGAGCCCCCCGTGGTCACCGCCGGCGACGGCGTCGTGCATCTCGACCGGCTCCTGGGCGGGCGTGCACGCTACACCGCACGCGACGTGGTTGAGCACCTCCTCGCGGGGCTCGCCGCCTCCCGCGCCGCAGGTCCGGCCCGCGAGCTCGCGGTGCGCTGACCCCCGCCGGCGGCGCCCGGGGCGCCCTCCGCACGCGTCAGACGGGCAGGCGGCGAATCCAGGCGAGACGGGTGGCGGGCGCGGCCACCGCCAGCGCCGCCACGTGCCCCGGCGCGGGCTCCAGGTCCACCACCCGGAACCAGCGTGGCCCGTCCTCCACCTCGGTCCCCTCGCCGAGGTCGCGGAACAGGCCGTCGGGCGCCTCGAGCCCGAACCGGATGCCGCTCCCGCGTGCCTTGGCCCACGCCTCCAGCCGGCACCACGCGCGCAGGAACGCCACCTCCGGGTCCGCTGCCGCCGCCACGGCCGCCGTGCCCTCGCTCCCCAGGAACCTGGCCGCCACCGGACCCCACCGGCGCGGACGGAGCGGCTCCACGTCCACGCCCACGTCCGACGCCGCCACCGCGAGCAGCACCCAGCCGCCCGCGTGGGAGAGGCTGAAGCGCGGCCCGCCGGGAGCGAAGGGCCGCCCGCCGGCCTCCACGGCGAGCGGCACCTCCGCCGGCGGACAGCCCAGGTAACCCCCGAGCACCGCGCGCAGCGCCGCCCGCGCCGCCGCCCGCTCCCGGGCCGCCCCGGGGTCCACGATCCGCGCCGCACGCCCCGCCTCCGCCGGCGCCAGCGCCGCCAGCGCCGCCGCCGGTACCCCGTCGAGCTCGAGCCACCACAGGTGCACGGCGTCGTCCTCCGGGGGACCGGCAGGACCGTCGGGCAGCCAGGGAGCGAACCTCACCTCGCCGATTGTCCCACACCGACCCATGGGGTGCCCCGGCCCGGACGCGCCACCGGCCATGCCGCGAACGCGACGTGCCGCGAACGAGGCCGGCTCATCACGATCGTCGCGAGCGGCGGGACTCGAGCTCGAGCGACGAGCGGCCCGAGCGTTCCCGAGGCCACGCCGCGGGCCGGGAGGAGCGACGAGCCAGGCCCTGGCGCCCGGAGCGCGCCGCGCAGCGGATCGCCCACGCTAGGCCCAGGTCTCGCCGTCGTCGAGGAACACGTCGCCCCCCCGCCGCTTCGCGGCGTACAGGGCGACGTCCGCCCGCTGCAGCAGGCGCGTCACCTCCGCCTCCGAGAACGCGGCCGTGGGGGCCACCACCGCCAGGCCCACGGATGCGGTCACGTCGATCCGCCCCCCCTCGAACACCACCCCCGCCTCACGCACCGCCCGCACGACCTTGCGGGCCACGACCAGCGCTCCGGCACGGTCGGTCATGGGGAGGATCACCGCGAACTCGTCGCCGCCGATCCTGGCCACCGTGTCCGAGGCTCGCACCGCATCCGTCAGCGCACGCGCCACCGCCACGAGCACGGCGTCACCGGCGGCGTGGCCCAGCGAGTCGTTCACGTCCTTGAACCCGTCCAGGTCCAGCAGCAGCAGTGACAGCCGCGCCGAGGGCGGGGCCCTCCAGAGCCGGCGGAGCTCCGCCCGCAGGGTCTCGAGGAACCGCCTCCGGTTGCACAGGCCGGTCAGCTCGTCGGTCGCCGCGAGGCGCTCCAGCTCGGCCGCCTTCTCGGCGAGCTCGCGGGTCCTCCGTCGCACCAGCTCCTCGAGCTCCCGCGTGCGTGCCCTGAGACGGGCGGAGCGCCAGCGGACGTAACCCACCGCCGCCCCCACCAGCCCCAGCACCGCCAGCACCTCCACGCCCGGGGCCCGCCACCAGGGGGCGGCCACGGAGAAGGCGAACGAGGCCGGGCGGGCCGAGCGCACTCCCCGCCGATCCACGGCCACCACCTCGAACCGGTAACGGCCCGGCCCCAGGCCCGCGAGGCGCACCGTCCCCGACCGGGACGGGGCGGACCAGCGGGGCTGGACCGGCAGGAGCCGGAAGCTGAAGCGCACGGCGCGCTCGTTGCGGAAGGTGAGCGACACCACGGTGAACGTGAGCACGCCGGGGTGTGGTGGCAGCCGTGCCCCGTCCTCCACCACACCGCCCTCGCCATCGTGGACGGCCTCCACGAGCACCGGCGGCGGGGCCGCGGTCCGGACCTCGCGCGACGGATCGAACCGGACCAGCCCCGAGCCCGTCCCGAACCAGAGGTCGCCCTCCCCGTCCTCCACGCACGCGCTGGCGGAGCCCTCGAGGTCGAGGAGACCGTCGCCCACCCCGAAGTGCCGGATCCGTCCATCCTCCAGCCGGTCGAGCCCCTGGGAGGTGTAGAACCACACCCGTCCCTCGCGGTCGGGCAGGACCTGCCAGACGAAGTCGTCCACCAGCCCCCGGGTGGAGTCCCAGCGCTCCACCCCACCGGGAGTGACGAGCAGGGCGCCATCCCCGTTGGTCCCCAGCCAGACGCCGTCCGGGGCGCGCGCCATGGACCACACGACCTGGTCCGTCGCTCCCTGCGCGGCGCCCAGCCTTCTCATCGAGCCCGAGGGGTCCACCACCACCACCCCGCCCTCACGGAGCCCGACCCACAGGCGGCGCCTCCCGTCGAGGAGCAGGGTCAGCGGGCGCAACGACGCGAGCTCGGGGGGGAGCGGGACGGCCCGGCCGTCCGCGAACAGCGCCAGCCCGCTCCACGTGCCCACCCAGAGCTCGCCGGTCGCCGCGTCGAGGGCCAGTGCGTAGACGGACCGGTGCGGCAGCCCCTGGGCGGGCCCGAGCCTGCGGAGCACGCGTCCCCCGCGCAGCAGGGCGGCCCCGTCCGACGTCGCGACCCACATCCCCCCACCGGGGGAGGCCTCCAGCCAGTACACCCGCGCCCCCGCCAGCACCGGGTCCGCGACCGCCCGGAACCGTCCCCCCTCGCGCACCGCCACGCCACCCCGCGTCCCCACCCACAGCCGCCCCCGGGCGTCCACCGCCAGCGCTCGGACGAAGGGGTGAGGCAGCCCGTCACGGGTGGTGAAGCCGGTGAACGGCCCTTCCACCAGCTTGTCGAGCCCCTCGTCGGTGCCGATCCAGAGGACCCCCTCCCGGTCGAAGAACAGCCGGTGCACGGTGTCGGAGAGCAGGCCACTGCCCCGGGTGAGGCGGCGCGGCGGCCCGGCTCCCACGACGTGGACACCCGAGCGGGTTCCCACCCAGACCTCGTCGCCCCGTGCAGCCATGGCCTGCACGAACACCCCCGGCAGCACCGGCTCCGCCCTCGCGGGCTCCAGCCGCACCGGAACCCGGTACACGCCCCACGCCCCGCCGAGGTACAGCCACGCCCCGGCCCGGGCCAGCGCACGGACGGGCCCGCGGGGGAGACCGAGCGGCAGCCTCGCGGACCGCCCTCCGTCGAGGCGCGCCACCCCCGACGCGAACCCCGCGAGCAGGTGACCGGAGACCCGCCGGACCACCCGCACGTCCTGCAGCGGTTCGCCCGAGGCCACAGACCGGTACGTCACCGCCGCCCCGTCCGCACGGATGTGGGTGACCCCGGCGAAGGTCGCCACCCACACGCCGCCCTCGCCATCCGAGGTCATGTCCATGACGTCGTCCGAGGGCAGCTCGTCCGGAGCCCGCCAGCACCGGCGCGCCTCGAGGCCGCTCACCAGGCAGACGCCGCCGCCGGAGGTGCCCACCCACACGCTTCCGCCATCCGCCGGGACGATCGCCTGCACCCCGTTGGAGGCGAGCCCCTGCCTCGTCCCGATGGTGAGGAACCGGCGCCCGTCGAACCGGGACAGCCCCCCGTAGGTCCCCACCCAGAGGTACCCGGTCGCGTCCTGGGCCAGGGCGAGCACCTGCCGCTGTGGCAGCCCCTCGCGGTTGGTGTAGGCCACCACGTTTGGCCGCTCGGCGCCGGCCCCGCCGGCCGCGAGGAGCCCGCAGCACAGCCCGAGCCCGACGAGATCCCTACCCCCCATCGAACCGTCCGTGCTCCCATCGTACACCCCACCCCGCCTCACGCGGGGCCGTCCGCACCCGGACCGGAGTCTCCCCGATTCTCTCGAGAGCCCGTCGCACCACGACCGGGCCGGCCGCGCCGGAGGCCCGGGGTCAGCGCCGCAGCTCGGGGGGGACGAGGTCGCCGTACTCCTTCAGCTTGCGCTGCAACGTCCTGAGGCCGATGCCGAGGAGCTGGGCGGCTCGTGCACGGTGCCCACCGGTGTGCTCCAGGGTCCGGATGATGGCCTCGCGCTCGATCTCGGCCATGGGCCGCGGCACCCACGCGGTCTCGCCCGGCTGCCGCGGCCCCGACGCGGCCGAGGGGTCGCGGTACTCCGGGGGAAGGTCCTCGAGCGTGATCTCGTCGCCGCGCGCGAACAGCACCAGCGTCTCCACCAGGTTCCTCAGCTCCCGGACGTTGCCCGGCCATGGATTCCGGGCGAGGACGTTCAGCACCTCGGGGCGGACCCCCCGCACCGAGCGGTCGAGCTCCCGGTTGTACCGCTCGATGAAGTGGCGCACCAGCAGCGGGATGTCCTCGGGCCGCCGTCTGAGCGGCGGGATCGTCAGGGTCACCACCTTGAGCCGGTAGTACAGGTCCTCGCGGAACCTCCCCTCCCTCACCCACGCCTCGAGGTCCCGGTTGGTGGCCGCCACGAGGCGGAAGTCCACCGGGATCCGCTGGCTGCCGCCGACACGCACGATGGTCCGGTCCTCGAGGACCCTGAGCAGCTTCACCTGCAGGCTCGGCGACAGCTCCGAGATCTCGTCGAGGAACAGGGTCCCGCCGGAGGCGGTCTCGATGAGCCCGATCCGGCGCTGGTGAGCCCCGGTGAACGCCCCCTTCTCGTGGCCGAACAGCTCGGACTCCAGGATCTCGCCCGGGATGGCGCCACAGTTGACCGGGACGAACGGCCCCGAGGCGCGCGGCGAGTTCTGGTGGAGCGCGTTGGCCACCAGCTCCTTCCCGGTGCCGGACTCGCCCACGATGAGCACCGTGGAGCGGGTGGGCGCCACCACCCGCAGGCGGTCGAACAGTTCCTCCATCGCCCGCGACCGCCCCACGATCCCCTCGAACCCGAAGCTCTTCTGCAGCCGGGCGCGCAGCCTGCGGTTCTCGTCCGCGAGCACGCGCCGCTCGAGGTGGAGCTGCACCCGGCGCCGGAGCTCCTGCACCTTCACCGGCTTGGTGAGGTAGTCGTCCGCGCCCTCCTGGAGCGCCGACACCGCCCCGTCGATGTCGCCGTACGCGGTGACCAGGAGGAACGGCACCGACGGCAGCACGGCACGCACCCGCCTGAGCAGCTCGTACCCGTCCATCCCGGGCATCCGCACGTCGGAGACCACCGCGTCCACCGGCTCGCCGGCCTCCACGCGGGCGAGCGCCTCGGCGGCATCCGCGAACGCCTCGACGCGGTACCCCACCCGCTCCAGCGCCCGCCGCATCGCCTCGCGCGAGCCGTCGTCGTCGTCCACCAGCACGATCACCGGCTCCACAGCGCCTCCCCGGTCCGTTCCCGCACCAGAGCCTCCAGGCCCGCCTCGTCCAGCACCGGCACGCCCAGCTCCCGCGCCCGCGCCAGCTTGCTGCCCGGGCTCTCCCCCGCCACCACGTACGAGGTCCGCCGCGACACCGAGCTCGCGACCCGCGCGCCCAGCTCCTCGAGCCGCCGCGCCACCTCCGGACGCGGCCGCGAGAGCGCCCCGGTGAGCACGAAGGTGAGCCCGTCGAGCCCCCCGCCCGCGCGCGTCACCGGCGCGCCGGTCACGCCCCGCTCCGCGAGGCGCCGGATGAGCTCGCGGTTGGCCGGGTCGCGGAACCACGCCACGACGGAGCGCGCGATCACCGGCCCGATCCCCTCGATCGCCTCGAGCTCCTCCTCGCTCGCCCGGGCGAGGCGCTCCATCGTGCCGAACCGCTCGGCCAGAAGCCGCGCCGCCCGCTCCCCCACGTGCGGGATCCCCAGGGCGAACAGCAGGCGGGGAAGCGGCCGGGTCCGGGCCGCCTCGAGCTCCCGCATCAGGTTGGCCGCCGACACCTCGCCCCAGCCGGGGAGCTGCGCCAGCCGTCCGGGGTCGAGGTCCCACAGCGAGGCGGGGTCCGTCACCAGCCCCTCCCGCACGAGCTGCTCCAGGAGCTTCCCGCCCAGCCCCTCGATCTCCATCGCGCCGCGCGAGACGAAGTGCCTGAGCCGCGCGAGGCGCACCGCCGGGCAGGCCGGGTTGGGGCACCGCACCGCCACCTCGCCCGGATCCCGGACCACCGGGGTGCCGCACTCCGGGCACCGCTCGGGCGGAAGGAACGGCTGGCTCCCGGGCGGCCGCGCGGCCCGGTCCACCGCGATCACCTTGGGGATCACCTCCCCCCCCTTGGTGATCCACACCGTGTCGCCGACCCGCACGTCGAGCCGCTCCACCTCGTCGAAGTTGTGCAACGTCGCCCGCGACACCGTGGAGCCCGAGACCTCCACCGGCTCCAGCACCGCCACCGGGGTGAGGACCCCCGTCCGCCCCACCTGCACCACGATGTCGAGTACCCTCGTGCGCCTGCCCTCCGGCGGGTACTTGTACGCCACCGCCCATCGCACGGCCCTGGCGGTCGCCCCGAGAGCCGCCTGTTCGTCGAGCCGGTCCACCTTCACCACCACTCCGTCGGTGTCGAAGTCGAGCTCGCGCCGTCTGTCCTCCCACTCGGCGATGAACGCCTCGGCCTCGGGCAGGCCCGCGCAGCGCGTGAACCCCGGGTTGACCGGAAAGCCCAGCTCCCGGAGCAACTCCATCGCCTCGCTGTGCCGCTCCAGGCGCCGTCCCTCGATGCGGGCGACCTGGTAGCACCACACGCCGAGCCCACGGCGCGCGGTCTCGCGGGGATCCAGGAGCCGGATCGAGCCCGCGGTGGCGTTCCTCGGGTTGGCGAAGGGCGGCAGGCCCTCCGCCCGGCGCTCCCGGTTGAGGCGCTCGAAGACGCTGCGCGGCATGTACACCTCGCCCCGCACCTCGACGAGCGGCAGGTCGGAGTCGAGGACGAGCGGCAGCGCCCGGATGGTGCGGGCGTTGGCGGTCACGTCCTCCCCCACCCTCCCGTCGCCGCGGGTCACCGCCCGGGCCAGGCGACCGCCTTCGTAGATCAGCGAGATGGACACCCCGTCGATCTTGAGCTCCGCCGTGAGGCCATCCGGCTCGTGCCCCAGCTGCCGGGTGACCCGGCCGTACCAGTCCGCCAGCTCCGCGAGGTCGTAGGTGTTCTCGAGCGAGAGCATCGGGACCGCGTGCTCCACCTGCTCGAGCTCCGGAAGCGGCTCGCCGCCCACGCGCTGGGTGGGCGAGTCCGGCGTGACCAGCTCGGGGTACCGCTCCTCGAGCTCCACGAGCTCCGCGAACAGCCGGTCGTACTCCAGGTCGGAGATCTCCGGGCGGGCCTCCACGTAGTAGAGGCGGTCGTGGCGCCGGATCTCCCGGCGCAGCCACTCCACCCGCCGCCTGGCCTTCTCCGGCACGCTCACCGCCGCCTCCGCCGTCGCCCCCGCCGTCGCCTCGACCGCCGCGCCTCCTGCGCGAGCAGCCTGGGCTCGGTGCCGAACCCGTGGCGCCGCACCTGCTCCACCGCGTGCGCCCACGCCTTCCACGCATCGCGCGGGCCGTCCGCCGCGTGGACCCACAGCTCGAACAGCGTCCACGCCACCGGGAAGTACTCGCGCCGCATCAGCCGGAGCACCTGGCGCCCGCTGGCCGGCGGCCGCGCGAGGCGGGTGAGGGTGTAGCCGCCGTGCCGCAGCAGGTGGACGAACCGGTTGGGCAGGTGCATCCGCGCCGCCGCCGGCTCCAGCACCGCGGCGAGGTCCGAGAGCACCGCCTCGCCCACGATCCGCCGCCCCGACTCCAGGTGCGGCCGGATCCGCCCGAGCATCGCGGGCAGCAGCGTCGCCCCGAGGAGCACCACCTCCTCGAACCGCTCGCCGCCCCGGACCCGGCGGTCGAGCCGCTCGAGGATCGGCCACAGCGCCGCGCCCGCGGCGGCCGCCTCGGGATGGATCAGCTCGAGCAGCCCGAACTCCGCGAGGGCGCGGAAGATCCCCTCGGACTGGCCGGAGCGGAGCGCTTCGCCGAGCTCGTAGGTCAGCCGCGCGGGCGCCGCCTCACGGATGCGCTCACGGTGCTCCCGGATCGCCTCCCGGGTGGCGGGGTCCAGCTCGAACCCCAGCCGCACCGCGTACTCCAGCGCCCGCATCATCCGCACCGGGTCCTCCGCGAACCTCCGGCCGGGCTCGCCGATGGTGCGGATCACCCGCCGCTCGAGGTCCTCGAGGCCGCCCACGTGGTCGATCACGGAGAAGTCGGCGATGTTGTAGTAGAGGGCGTTGACGGTGAAGTCGCGGCGCCATGCGTCCTCCGCCGGCGTCCCGTAGATCCGCTCCTCCTCCGGCGCATCCTCCTCCACGTCCTCGCCCTCGAGGCGCGCCTCGTCCCACCCCTCCTCGTCGCGCGGCTCCCCCGGTGCGGCCCGGAAGGTGGAGACCTCCACGATCTCGTCCCGGTAGATCACGTGCACGAGCCGGAACCGCCGGCCGATGATGCGGGAGTTGCGGAACAGACGCCGCACCTCCCGCGGCCTCGCGTTGGTGGCCACGTCGAAGTCCTTGGGCCGACGCCCGAGCAGCAGGTCCCGCACCGCGCCGCCCACGAGGTACGCGACGTAGCCGGACCGGTGGAGCCGGTACAGGACCTTGAGCGCTCCCTCCGAGATGTCGCGGCGCGAGATCGGATGCTCGGGGCGGGGAACGATGCGCGGCGATGGCGCTTCTGCGATGCTCGTGCTCACTCGCTGTCCCGCCTCCGCACCGGGCGCTCAGCGCCCGATGGCGAGCACGATCTTACCAAACTGCTCGGCCCGCTCCATCCGCTCGTAGGCCGCGCGGCCCTCCTCCAGAGGGATCACCGTGTCCACCACCGGCCGCAGCCGGGCCCGGCTCACGGCCTCCACCATCCGGCGCCAGTCCTCGCGCGAGCCCATGGTGGATCCGATCACCGTGAGCTGGTTCCAGAAGATCAGCCGGATCTCCTCCGCCGGGTTGGGCCCGGTGGTCGCGCCGCACGTCAGGATCCGGCCGCCCTTGGCCGCCGATCGCAGCGACTGCATCCACGTCGCCTCGCCCACCGAGTCCACCACCACGTCCACGCCGCGCTTGCCCGTGCGCCGCCGTACCTCGCGCGCGACCTCGCCGCCCGCCGGGATCGCCTCGTCGGCGCCCAGCTCCAGCGCGCGCTGCAGCTTGGCCTCGGAGCGGGAGGTCACGATGACGCGCGCCCCCGCCATCTTGGCGAGCACGAGGCAGGCGAGGGAGACACCACCGCCGATACCGTGAATCAGCACGCTCTCCCCGGCGGTGAGTCCCCCCCGGGTGAACAGCATCCGCCACGCGGTGAGGAAGGTGAGCGGCAGCGCCGCCGCCTCCTCCCAGGAGAGATGCTCCGGCCGTGGCGCGAGGCCCGCCGCCGGCACCACCACCGCCTCCGCGAAGGTGCCGTCCCGGTGCTCGCCCAGGATCCCGTAGCGCACGCACAGCGACTGCTCGCCCTTGGCGCAGAACTCGCAGGTGCCGCAGGAAAGCCCCGGGTCGAAGATCACCTCCTGGCCCGGCTCCACCCCCTCGACCCCGGGCCCCACCGCGTCCACCACGCCGGCGCCGTCGGCCCCGCCGACGTGCGGCAGCTCCACGGGAACGCCCGGGATCCCACCGAGCACGAACAGGTCCAGGTGGTTGAGAGCCGCGGCGCGGAGCTGCACCCGTACCTCGCCCGGACCGGGCTCGGGCAGCGGCCGCTCGCCGAACCGGATCCGGTCGGTCCCCCCGTGCTCCTCGAAGTACAGCGCACGCACACTCACCTCCCGTCACGAACGACACCCCGCACGGCGGGGTGCCGGAGCGCGCCGCTCGCCGGCGGGTCTCAGTCGAACCGCGGGCTCCCGGCCCGCCGCCCCACCCGCGGCGCCAGCGCCGGGCGTGCCGAGTCGGCGCCCAGGTTGTCCACGTAGAACGTCCGCTGACCGATCGCCGTCCGGTTGCCGAAGGCGTCCTGGGTGATCACCACCAGCTGGTGCTCGCCGTCGGTGAGTGCCGTGGTGTCCAGATCGAAGCTGTACCCCGCCGTCGCCGTGAAGGTGGCGGAGAGGTACGGGAACATCGCCGGCACCTCCGGCGAAGACAGCGGGTAGTCTGCCATCCCCACCAGCGTCCCGTCCACCCAGATCTCCACGCCGTCGGTGACGATGTGGTCGTAGTCCAGAGCGAACCCGGTGACCGTGTAGGTCCCGGAGACGTGCGCGAGCCGCTCCGGCGTGTAGATATCGCCCCACGAGGGCCGGTCCGGGTAGTCATCGCACTGCACCACCACCGGGATGGACGCGATCTCGGTCTGATGGCCGTCGTGGTCGCCCGCACGGACGCTCAGCACGTGCGCGCCCTTGCTGACGCCCAGCGAGGTCACCAGGTACGACACGTCCACCATGAAGGTGTACTGGCTGTGCTTCGAGTTGGGAACGTCCGAGTAGAGCCGGAAGATGTCCTCGCGGAGCTGGCTGGCCGCGCCGTAGCAGTTCACGTCCATCCCGAACCAGCTCTCGTAATGGCAGTTCGCGGGGTTCGTGCTGCCGATGACGGCGCCGTCGAGCAGCAGCTCCACCCACTGCACGCCGTCGTCGGGGTCGAGCGCCCAGCCGGCCACGATCTCCCACGACAGCGGGTCGCCCGCACCCGGCGGCAGCGAGCCGCCCCCGCCCGAGGGAGCGCCGCACCCCCGCGCGTAGAACACGTGGTCGGCGGGCGGGTACTCGATCACGCCGAACGGCACCAGGTTGGCCCAGTTGTTGTTCACGAACACGTGCCGCTGGCCCACCACCCGCGACGCGCCCTCGTCGTCCCAGACCCGCACCGCCAGCACGTGGACGCCGTTGGTGAGCTTCGAGGTGTTGAGGTTGAACAGGAACCCGGCGGTCTCCGCGCCGGCGATGCCGGGGAACCGGTTGGCGACGTCCGGCCGCTCGATGCCGGTGACCGCCCCGGCGTAGGTGTAGCCGTCCACCAGCACCTCGACGCGGCTCACCGCCGAGTCGTCCAGCGCCCATCCGGTCAGCGGGTAGACGCCCGCGATGGGCTCGTCCTCGCCCGGCAGCTCGAGCTCGCCGAACGGCACCTGGTTGCGGGTGTCGTCCACCGTCACGGTGCGCTCGCCGAAGTCGGAGGCGGTGCCGTCGCCGAAGGTCACACGCAGGAACAGGGTGTGCTCCCCCGCCGTGAGCGTCCGCGCGTCGAACCCCGTCCGGAAGCCGGGTCTCGCGCTCGCCGTCCCCATGAACCACGGGTAGGCCTGGATCACGTCGTACCGGGGAATGTTGATGTCGGCCGCGGCGACGAATTGGCCGTCCACATAGAGGTCGATATTGGACACGCCACGGTCGTCCAGGACCCACCCCTCGACGCGGACGATCCCGGACACCACCGCGCCGTCGGCCGGGGTGTCCAGCCAGAAGATCGTCTGGCCATGGGCTGCGAACGCGAGCGAACCCGCGAGCAACGAGGCAGCCACGAACCTCACCGTTCGACCCATCGTCGTACCTCCCCGTCGGGCGCACTGCAGCGGCGATTGAGCATCTCTCGTGGGATCTTATACCACGCGCAACTCGCCGGTCAAATCTCCCACTGTGCGCGCGGTCACCTTCTCCGCCCCTGTGGTACGGTGGACCCGTGGCGGAGCCGACGGTGGCGGCGAGAGGGATGGACCTGGACGCGTTCCTGGAGGCGTACGAGCGGTACGTCCGGGCCGTCCTCCGGCCCACGCAGCGGCTCGTCCTGGACCACCTGGAGCCGTGGAAGGAGCCCGCCTACTGGGAGAAGTACCAGACCACGAACCGGATCCCCATCCCGTCGCCCGTCCACCGCATCACGACGCGGATCAAGCGGCCGGAGCAGGTGGTGGACAAGATCCTGCGCAAGCGAGAGTCGTTCCCCCGGGGCCTCCACCCGGACAGCTTCCGGCGCATGCACGACGTGATCGGGGTGCGGGTCCTCGTGTACGTCCTGAGCCACCTGCCGCTGGTGGACCGGGAGCTCGGCACCTGCGGCGTGTTCGAGATCTCCGACGAGGAGCCGCCCACGGCGTACCTGAGCCCCGACCAGACGCGCACCCTGAGCCTCGACCACCTGGAGCAGCTCGAGAAGGAGAGCGGTTACGCCTCCGTGCACTACGTCCTCCGCCTCCGCGAGGCCGACGGGGTACCCGAGTCGCCGTGGTTCGAGCTGCAGGTGCAGACGCTGGCCCAGGAGCTGTGGAGCACACTCGAGCACCACCTGGGGTACAAGCCGGGGAGGGGCACCACGGTGGCGGCGCGGCGCCAGCTGCGTATCCTCAGCAAGCTGATCGGAGCCATCGACGAGCACTTCGACTTCCTGTACCAGGAGCTCAACCGGCACCAGGAGGAGATCTCCTACGCCGACGCCGACCCCATCGGCGTGGAGAACCTGCCGCCGCTGCTCGCGGAGCTCGGCATCAGCTGCGCACAGCGCGACGTCAACAACATCATCAAGTTCCTGGGAAGCCGCGGCGTCACCACGGTGGGCGAGCTCCGCCGCCTCGCCACGCCGCGGCGACTCGACGTGATCCGTTCCACCTACCTGGCGACGGCGGGGCGCCTCCCGTTCAACCTCGAGGTGATCGCCTCCCTCGCCGCCGTCGTGGGGGCACACGGGCAGCGCGAGGAGGTGCGGCGGATCCGCTCGCAGATCGCCTACAGCGACCTGTGGGGGCAGTTGCGGAACGATGTCGAGAAGGGGTGAGCGCCGCGTCCAGCCCGCGGTCCGGGTGAGCCTGGCACTGGCCCTGCTGGCCCTCGCCTTCCTTCTCGACCGGCCGGCGTTCCCCTTCCTGCGCGCGGTGACGCTCTACGACCGGTGGGGGGAGATGCGGGAGGGGCTCACCGCGGCCAAGTTCCTCGCCTCGGGGCTCGGCACCCTCGTGGTGGGCCTGGTGGTGGGGTTCCTCGACCGGCGCGGGTGGCGCCGGGCGGCGGCGCTCTGGCTGGTGGTGATCCTCGCCTCCGCATCGGGGGCGGTGCTCAAGGGGCTCGCCGGCCGCGAGCGGCCGTCGCGGGCGGGCCAGGTCGCGGGCGCCGAGCGCACCGTCTTCCACGGCCCGCGACTGGGCCTCTCCCACGCCTCCTGCCAGTCGTTCCCCTCGGGCCACACCCTCTCCGCCTTCGCGGCCGCCACCGCTCTCTCGGCCTTCTATCCCCGGGCACGCGCCGTCTTCTACGCCGTCGCCGCGGCCACCGGCATCAACCGCGTGGTCACGCACCAGCACTTTCTCTCCGACGTGGTGGCCGGTGGCCTTCTCGGCCACCTCCTGGCCGGATGGCTGCTCCGCCGCCGCCGGCTCCGCCGACTCTGGACCGGGGACGAGCGCACGCCGCCGGTACGACCCGTCCCCTGAGGGGTCCCGAGCCCCCGCGGAGCCGGGCGCGGCGCGCGGCGCCCGCCCCGCCAGCGTGTCCGCCGGCGGGCCCGCTCTCTCCTCGCCCACCGCGGCGCTCTCGCCCCTCCGGCACGACCCCACCGCACCCCCGGCTGCGGGCGTCCCGACAGGCGCGGCGACGCCTCGGTCCGCGGGGGCGCGAGCTGCACGAGGCTCGGCCAGGCACGTTC
This sequence comes from uncultured Thermoanaerobaculia bacterium, assembly GCA_964440565.1. GTDB lineage: Bacteria > Acidobacteriota > Thermoanaerobaculia > Thermoanaerobaculales > Sulfomarinibacteraceae > CAYTTB01. The sequence continues at coordinate 5,394 of CAYTTB010000050.1, read as the reverse complement.
CGCGACGGGACCCGGGGGGGCGACCGGGCACGGGACTCCGTTCCGTCATCGTCAGCTCTCGAGCGGCAGCCAGGACGGCCCCCGCCGCCTCCTCCCGCAACGCCGGGGCGGTCCCGTCGCCGCCGCGCTTTGCAAAGCCCCCGGCCGCCGGTATAGTTGCGACTCGGGCGGGGTGGCCCGTCCGGCGGAGGGTAGCGTGCGACGGATCGAACGCAAGAAGCTCAAGCAGGACGAGTTCGTCTCCATCGTGGACCGGCTGCTCGACTGGCTCACGGCCAACTGGCGGCCGGTGCTGGCCGCGTTCGCCGCCGTGTGCCTCGTGGTGCTCCTCTGGTGGGGGCTCGGCGTCTGGCGGCAGCGGCGCGAGCTGAAGGCGGCGACGCTGCTGGCCTCGACGCTCGAGCAGCTCGACAAGGCCACCACCGACGAGGCCCGGGCGGAGGCCGAGAAGAAGCTCGATGCCATCGTCTCCGAGCTCGGCGGCACGCGCCAGGCCGACCTCGCGCGCGTCATCCTCGCGCGCGAGCTCATCGAGCGAGGCGAGCTCGAGCGCGCCCGCGAGCTCCTGGTGGCGGTGGCCAGGCGCCACGCCGACATCGCCCAGGTGCGGGTGGCCACCCTCGACCTCGTCCACCTCCAGCTGGCCACCGGCCAGGCCGCGGAGGCGATCCGGCAGCTCCGGGCGATGGCCGCCGGCGAGGACCCGCGGCTACCGCGCGACGCGGCGCTGTACGAGCTCGCCCGCGCCTACCTCGAGGAGGGAAAGGTGGACGACGCCAGGACCACCTTCCAGAAGCTCGTGGACGGGTTCCCGGAGTCGCCGTACCTCCAGGACGCCCGCCGCCGCCTCGAGGAGCTGGGCTGAGCCGTGAGCTTCGTCGAGGCCATCGCCAGGAAGCGCGACGGCCGGAAGCTGGACCGCCATCAGGTGAGCGCGTTCGTGCGCGGCGCCGCGCGCGAGGAGCTGCCTCCGGAGCAGCTGGCGGCGATGCTCATGGCCATCACCTGCCGCGGGATGGACCCCGAGGAGACCGCCTGGCTCACCGAGGAGATGACCGCCTCCGGCGAGCGGTGGGAGCTCGCCCGCCTCCGCCCGGAGGCGGTGGACAAGCACTCCACCGGCGGCGTGGGCGACACCGTCTCGCTGGTGCTGGCGCCGCTTCTCGCGGCGGTGGGGATCCCGGTGGCGATGATGGCGGGGCGCGGGCTCGGCCACTCCCAGGGCACGGTGGACAAGCTGGAGGCGATCCCCGGCTTCGCCTGCGGCCACGACCGCGACTGGCTGCTCGCCACGCTCGACCGGTGCGGCGCCGCGGTCGCCGAGCAGAGCGAGCGGATCGCTCCCGCCGACCGTACCCTCTACGCCCTCCGCGACGTCACCGCCACCATCCCGTCGCTGCCGCTCATCGTGAGCTCCATCATGTCGAAGAAGCTCGCCTTCGGCGCGTCGGCGCTGGTCCTCGACGTGAAGTGGGGCAGCGGCGCCTTCCGCAAGACGGTGGGCGAGGCCCGCGAGCTCGCGGTGGCACTCAGGGCGGTCGCCCGGGCCGCGGGCATGCGGTGCGAGGCGATCCTCACCGACATGAACCAGCCGCTCGGACCCGCCCTCGGGACCGCCTGCGAGGTGCGGGAGGCGCTGGCGGTCCTCTCCGGCGGGGGCGATCCCCGGCTGCGCGAGGTGACGCTGGCGCTGGCCGAGGAGCTCGGGGTCCTGCGGGGCCGTGACCGCCACGCCCATCGTGCCGGGCTGGAGGCGGCGCTGGCGGACGGCCGGGCGCTCGCGGCCTGGGAGGCGATGGTGCGCGCGCACGGGGGCGACCCCGACCCCGACCGCCTGCCCCGGCCGCTGGCGGTGGAGCCGGTGGAGGCCCGCGAGGGGGGCTGGGTCGCCGAGGTGGACGGCGAGGCGCTGGGATGGGTCGCGGTGGAGATCGGCGCGGGCCGGAGGCGGCGCGACGAGCCCCTCGCCCACGGCGCCGGGGTCCGGCTCCGGGTCCGCCTCGGCGATCGGGTGGAGGCCGGCCAGCCGCTGGCCGAGCTGCTCGTCGGGGAGCGGCCGGTGGAGCGGGAGGCACTGGCCGCGAGGCTCCAGGCCGCGATCCGGGTGGCCCCGGAGCCCGCGTCGGCGCCGCCCCTGGTCCTGGGCCCGCCCGAGGCGGTCGCCGGGTAGGATGCTGTACCGCCTCGAGGCGATCCGGGTCCGGCTGGGCGGCGAGGTGATCCTCGACGGCGCCGACTTCCAGCACAACCCTGGCGAGCGTCTCGCCCTGGTGGGGCGCAACGGCGCCGGCAAGACGACCCTCCTCCGGCTGCTCGCGGGGGAGCTCGTCCCCGACGGGGGGCGGGTGCGGACCCAGCGCGATCTGCGCATCGCCCGGCTCCGGCAGCACTTCGAGGCGCCTCCCGGAACCACGGTGCTGGCCTACGCCATGGATGCGTTCGCCCGGGCGCGCCGCCTCGAGGAGGAGCTGGAGCGGGTGGCGGCCGAGCTCGCCGGAAGGCCCGACGACCGCGATCTGCTGGACCGGCTCGAGCGCCTGCAGGAGGCGATCGAGGCGAGCGGGCTGTGGCGCGCCGAGGCCGACGCCCGGGCGCTCCTCGCCGCCTTCGGGCTGGGACGCGAGGACCTGGAGCGCGACGTGGCCGAGCTTTCCGGGGGCCAGCGCACCCGGCTGGCGCTGGCCCGCGCGCTGCTCGAGCCCGCCGACCTGCTGCTGCTCGACGAGCCCACCAACCACCTCGACCTCATCGCCGCCGGGGCGCTCGCCGAACGGCTCGCCGCCCGCCCGGGCGCCGCGCTCGTCGCCACCCACGACCGCGACCTCATCGACCGGTTCGCCACCGGGATCGTGGAGGTGTCGGGGGGGCGGCTCAGGCGGTGGCCCGCCCCGTACCGCGCCTACCGCGAGGCGAAGGCCGCCGCGGAGTCGGCGCAGCTGCGCGCGTGGCGGCGCCAGCAGGAGCACATCCGGAAGACCGAGGAGTTCATCCGCCGCAACATCGCGGGCCAGAACACCCGCCAGGCGCAGGCGCGGCGGAAGGAGCTCGAGCGGCTGGAGCGCGTCGAGCGGCCCGAGAGCGCCGATCCCGTCCCGGCGTTCGTCTGGCGCGACGTCCCCCGGTGCGGCGAGATCGCGGTGCGTGTCGAGGGGCTCGCGGCGGGGTACGGAGGCGTTCCGGTCCTTCACGATGTGAACCTCGTGGTCCGGCGCGGCGAACGGGTTGCGGTGGTCGGAGGCAACGGCAGCGGCAAGACGACGCTTCTCCGGACCCTGGCCGGCCGCCTGCCGCCGCTCGCCGGGCGCGTGGTCCTGGGCCACCGGGTCGCGGCCGGATGGTACGACCAGGAGCTCGCCGACCTGCCCGCGGAGGGCACCGTGGTGGATGCCATCTGGGCCGTCCACCCGCGGTGGAGCCCCACCGAGGTGCGCGCGTGGGCGGCGCGCTTCGGGTTCCCCGGCGAGGCCGCTGACCGGCCGGTGGCCGGGCTCTCTGGCGGCGAGCGGGGCCGTCTCGCGCTCGCCCGCCTGCTCGCCTCCAGCCCCAACCTGCTGCTGCTGGACGAGCCCACCAACCACCTCGACCTGCCCACCTGCGAGGCGCTGGAGGACGCGCTGCTCGCCTTCCCGGGCTCGGTGGTGCTGGTGAGCCACGACCGGCGGCTGGTGGAGCGGGTGGCGCACCGGATCGTGCTCCTCGAGGGGGGGCGCGCGCGCGAGGTGGCGTCGCTCTCCGAGGCGCTCGGGCGGGCCGGGCCGCGCCCGGCCGACCGGCGCGGTTGCGGGTCGGCGGGCGCCCGGCGCCGCACCCCCCTGGCCGAGGAGCGGCGTCGCCTCAGGCGCGACGTGGAGCGGCTGCGGCGCGAGGTGGGCGAGCTCGAGGCCGAGATCGAACGGCGGCAGCGCGCCATCGCGGAGGGGGAGGCGGCTCTCGCCGACCGCACCGTGTGGGGCGACCCCGGCCGGCTGCGGGAGGTGCAGGGCGCCATCGCCGCTGCCCGCGACGGTCTCGACGCGCTCGAGGAGCGCTGGGCCGAGGCGGCCGAGGACCTCGAGGCGCTCGAGGCCCGCCTCGCCGAGGTGGAGGCGGAGCTCGACCGCCGCTGACGCACGTCCCGGCAGCCGGCAGGGGACCACCCCGGCCCGAGGGTGGCCGCCACCCGGCAGGGCACACCTCCATGTACCCGAGGCCGCACGGCCGGTGACACCCTTCCATTCCCGCCCCCGCCGCGGGGGGGGCACCGCACATCCGCCGGCGAGAGGGGCGAGGAGGATCACCACCTGCCGGCGCGTCGCGGAGCACCCGCGCGGGTCCGGAACGCCGCGCGCCGCCGGGCACGGCCGGAACTGCCCCACGGCGGCATCCGCCGCCGCCGAGGCAGGCAGGGGCTGCGTCCTCCACCCCGGGCCTCGCCATGACCGCGGCGCTGCCAGGACCCTCGGCCGCCCGGACGGCGGGAGCGCCCCGCTGGCGGCGGTGGTTGTCGGAGGACCGGGGACCGCCGTCCCGGGCACGCGGTGCCGGCGCCTCGCCCCGGCACCGGATGGGCCAGGCACCCCGCGCGGGAGGGGCCCCCGCACGTCGTGGCCTCGGTCCCACCGTGACGAACGCGGGCCGCCGAAGGTGCCATCCCGGCGACCCGGTCGAGATCGGGCTCACCGGCTGCGGCCGCCCCGTCAGCCCGGTGCGGCGAGGGGCGCCGGGCCGGTGGCCGCGCCGGCCGGCTCAGAGGTCGAGCTCGTACGAGGGCACCACCAGCACGCCCCTGGAGGCGGCGTACCGCTGGACAGCCGGCGGCACGCTGTAGCACACCAGCACCAGCTGCGGCGACCCAGCCAGCAGCCCCTCCTCCTCCAGGCGCGCCGCCACCCGCACCAGACCGTCCACGTGTTTCCGGGACAGCCGCGCCTTGGCCTCCCCCACCACCGGCACCGTCTCCCCCGCCGCGTTGCGCGCGAGCCCCAGGATGTTCACCTCCGTCGCCCGCCCGTCCGGATGCTCCACGAACGTCCGCCGCAGGCCACCCTCCACCTCCAGACCCACCCGCTCCCTCAGGATCCGCGGCAGCGAGCGGATCGCCCGGTCCTCCAGTACGTACCCCACCGTGTCCGAGAGCCCCCCCACCATCTGCCGCGTCTCGCGCAGCCCCCTCGCCAGCTTCCGGACCTCCTCCTCCGTCCGCGCCTGCGCCTGGGCGAGCTCCTCCAGCCGCGCCTCGGTCCTCGCCTGCGCCTCGGCGAGCTCCTCGACCCGCGCCTCCGTCCGCGCCTGCGCCTGGGCGAGCTCCTCCAGCCGCGCCTCGGTCCTCGCCTGCGCCTCGGCGAGCTCCTCGACCCGCGCCTCCGTCCGCGCCTGCGCCTGGGCGAGCTCCTCCAGCCGCGCCTCGGTCCTCGC
>CAYTTB010000049.1:0-23539 GCA_964440565.1 uncultured Thermoanaerobaculia bacterium | reverse complement strand
CACCGCCGCGGCACGCGTGGCAGGGCGCGGCCGCGGATCCGGTCGCGGCTCCCGATACGGCCGCGGTCCGGGTTCCGGTCCCGGATCCGGTTCGGGCCGCGGCGCCGGGCTCGCGCGGCCCGCCCGTCCGGGGCCCGCCCGGTGGGCCGGCCTCGCGCCGGCGGCGGCGATGGGCGGTGCGTTGGCGCCGCACCCGCCGTGACGGAACGAGCGGCGGGGCGGGGTTCTCGTGGAGGCTCCAGGCGCGGGCCGCTTCACGGCCGCGCGGGTCGCCGCGAGCCGGGATCATCCATCACGCCCGTCGCGAGCGCCGGGAGATGGGTGGCAGTCTCGAGCTCGAGCGACGACCGGCCCGGGCGTTCGCGAAGCCACGCCGCAGGCCGCGAGGAGCGTCGAGCCAGGCCCTGGCGCCCGGATCGCGCCGCGCAGCAGATCGGCGATGAATGATCCGGGCTAGACTCCAGGCGGGAGGTGGCCATGGGGATGCGCCGCTCGGGTCCCGTGCGGGTGACGGTGGTGAGCACCGGGGGGACCATCGAGAAGACGTACAACGAGCTGGACGGGACCCTGCGGAACGACCGCTCGGTGTTCGACGAGATCGTGGGCTCGCTGAGGCTCCCCGACCTCTTCATCCGCCACGTGGAGCTGATGCACAAGGACTCCCTCGACATGACGGACGGGGACCGGCGTCTGATCCTCGAGGCGGTGCGGCGTGCGGCGCCCACCTCGGACGCGGTGATCGTGCTCCACGGCACCGACACCCTCTCGGTCACCGGCGAGCTTCTGGTTCGGGAACTCGGCGACCTCGAGGTCCCGGTGATCCTCACCGGCGCCATGCGGCCGTACGAGTTCCGGGACTCCGACGCGCTCCAGAACGTCACCGAGGCGCTGCTCGCGGCGAGGCTGGTGGAGCCCGGGGTGTACGTGGTGATGCACAACCGCGTGCTCCGCTTCCCCGGGGTGGAGAAGGACCGGGCGACCCTCACCTTCCGGCGTGTGGAGGGGCGCTGAGGGCTACTCCGAGGCCCGCTCGACGCGGTCCAGCGCGTCCGCGGGGCCCAGCACCACGAGCACGTCGCCGGCCTCGAGGGGCGTGTTCGGGTCCGGGTTGAACACGCTGCCCTCGCCGCGCTTGACCGCCACCACGATGAGGCCGAACCGCCGCCGCACGTCGGCCCCGGCGAGGGTGGTGCCGGCGAGCTCGCTGCCCTCGTGGATGCGGATCTCGGCGAGCTCGAGGTCGCCCTCGGCGCCGGGAAGCGACGCCTCCAGGAAGTCCACCACCGTGGGCTTGAGGGCGGTGTAGGCGAGGCGCAGCCCGCCGACCCGGTAGGGGTTGATCACCCGGTCCGCCCCGGCGAGCCGGAGGCGCTCCTCGGAGCCCTCCTCCACCGCACGGGCGATGATCTGCACCTCGGGGTTGAGCTGCCGCGCGAGCAGCACCGTGAACACCCCGTGCGCGTCGTCGCGGAGGCAGATGATGACGGTGCGGGCGTGCTCGATCCGGGCCGCCCGCAGCGTGTCGGCCTGGGTGGCGTCGCCCTCCACCACGGGAACGCCGCGCTCGGCGAGCTCGCGGCACCGCTCACGGTTCTCCTCCACCACCGCGAACGGGATGCCCCGCTGCTCCAGCACCTCCACCACCGCCCGGCCCATGCGGCCGAAGCCGCACACCACGATGTGTCGGTCGAGCTTCGCCAGCATCTTCGCGTCCCTCCGGAGGCCCATGAACCGGCGCAGGCCGCCCTCGACGACGACCCGTGCCGCCTCGGTGCCGGCCAGGAAGATCACCCCGATCCCCGACAGCGCCAGCACGATGGTGAACACCACGCCCGCGGGCGAGAGCGGGAACACCTCCCGGTAGCCGATGGTGGTGACGGTGATCACGGTCATGTACAGCGCAGCGAGCGGGTCGGCCCCCTCGATGGCGACGTAGCCGGCGGTCCCCGCCGCGATCACCGCCACCGCCGCCAGGATCACGATCAGCGCCGCCCGCACTCCCGCCTGCACGCCGCCTCCCCTTCGCGGCCGATCGTACCACCGGTATACTGCGGCGGCCGCCGGACGCGGCGGGGAGGCGAGTACATGGTGGAGGCCGAGGGCAGGAGGTACCCGTTCCGCGGGGCGGAGGCGATCGACACCGCGGTGCTCGAGACGTTCCCCTACGAGCACCCCGAGCGCGAGGCGGAGATCACCATCTCCACGGACGAGTTCACCGCCGTGTGCCCGTACTCGGGCCTGCCGGACTTCGGTACCCTCACCGTTCGCTACGTTCCTTCCGACCGCTGCATCGAGCTCAAGTCACTGAAGTACTATCTGATCTCCTTCCGCGACGTGGGGATCTACCAGGAGCACGCGGCGGCGAGGATCCTCGGCGACCTGGTGGCGTGCTGCGCGCCACGCTGGATGGAGGTGGTGCTCGACTATCGGGTGCGGGGCGGGATCCACACGGTGGTGCGGGTGGACTACGGCTCGCGGCCGGGCGCCGCGGCTGGGTGATACCATGCTCGCCTCGAGGGACATCGCCCGCCGCCGGTCGCGGCGGGAACGGGAGACGGGGAGCGACCATGCGAGCCGAGAACGCGTCCGCTGGACGCAGGGTGCAGGTGCTCGACGCCGCCGGGATGGAGCGCACACTGGCCCGGATGGCGGCGCAGATCGTGGAGCGTGACGGCCCCGACGTGCTGCTGGTGGGGATCCAGACCCGTGGGGCGCCGCTGGCCCACCGGCTGGCCCGGCTGATCCGGGAGGCCGCGGGGAACGAGCCTGCAGTGGGGACGGTGGACATCACCCTCTACCGGGACGACGTGGGGCCGTGGCGGCCCGCCCACCGGCAGCCGCTGCTCAAGGAGACGCGCCTTCCGTGCCCGGTGGACGATCGGGTGGTCTACCTGGTGGACGACGTGCTCTACACCGGGCGGACGGTACGGGCCGGGCTCGACGCGCTGATGGACTACGGGCGGCCGCGGGCCGTACGGCTCGCGGTGCTCGTGGACCGGGGGCACCGCGAGCTGCCGGTCGCGGCCGACGTGGTGGGGAAGGCCGTGCAGACCGCGCGCGATGAGGACGTGCAGGTCCGGGTGCGCGAGGTGGACGGCGAGGACGGGGTGTGGATCCAGCGGGAGGGACACCATGCCGGTTGAGGCGGCGCGGGCGCTCGAGCGCAAGGACCTGGTCGGGATCCAGGACCTCACCCCGGGCGAGATCCGCCTGATCCTGGACACCGCGGAGCAGTTCCTCGAGATCGCGCGTCGGCCGATCAAGAAGGTGCCGACCCTGCGCGGGATGACCGTGGTGAACCTGTTCATGGAGCCCTCCACCAGGACGCGGTTCTCCTTCGAGGTCGCGGAGAAGCGCCTGTCCGCGGACACGCTGAACTTCTCGGCCTCCACCTCGTCGGTGACCAAGGGCGAGACGCTGGTGGACACCGCCCGCAACCTGATGGCGATGGCGCCCGACTTCATCGTCATGCGCCACCCGCACTCCGGCGCCCCGCACCGCCTCGCGAACCTCGTGGAGGCGTCGGTGATCAACGCCGGCGACGGGATCAACGAGCACCCCACCCAGGCGCTGCTGGACGCCTTCACCATCCGCCGCCACTTCGGCGGGATCGAGGGGCTCAAGGTGGTGATCGCCGGCGACATCCGCCACTCGCGGGTGGCCCGGTCCAACACCTTCCTGCTCACCAAGCTGGGGGCGGAGGTGCGCCTCGCGGGGCCGGCCTCGCTGCTGCCGGTGGGCCTCGAGAGTCTGGGCGCGAAGGTGTTCACACGGCTGGAGCCGGCGCTCGAGGGGGCCGACGTGGTCATGATGCTCCGGATCCAGCTGGAGCGGCAGGACCGGATGAACTTCCCCACGCGCCGCGAGTACTACGACTTCTTCGCCCTCACCCCCGAGCGGCTCGAGCTGGCCGCTCCGCACGCGGTGGTGATGCACCCGGGCCCCATGAACCGCGGGGTGGAGATCGACTCCCGGGTGGCGGACGGATCGCGGTCGGTGATCCTGGAGCAGGTCACCAACGGGGTGGCGATCCGGATGGCGGTGCTCTACCTGCTGGCGGGAGGACGACGTGAGGCTCTTGATTCGTGACGGACGGGTGGTGGACCCATCGCAGGGCCTGGACGAGGGGCTCGACGTCCTCGTGGAGGACGGTCGCATCGCCCGCCTGGACGAGCGGATCGAGCCCGATCCCGGCGACGAGGTGCTGGATGCCGCCGGCCTCGTGGTGGCGCCGGGGTTCATCGACATGCACGTTCACCTGCGCGAGCCGGGGTACGAGCACAAGGAGACCATCGAGACCGGGAGCCGCGCCGCGGTGGCGGGCGGGTTCACCGCCGTCTGCTGCATGGCCAACACCGACCCGGTGAACGACAACCCGTCGGTGACCGAGTACATCGTGAAGCGCGCCCGCGAGGTGGGCCTCGCCCGTGTCTACCCGGTGGGAGCGCTCTCGCGCGGCCTCGAGGGGAAGGAGCTGGCCGAGATCGGCGAGATGGTGCGGGCCGGGGCGGTGGCCGTGTCCGACGACGGCAGGCCGGTCCGCAATGCCCGCCTGATGCGGCGGGCGCTGGAGTACTGCCGGAGCTTCGACGTGCCGGTGCTCGCCCACGAGGAAGACGCCGACCTCGCCGCGGGCGGGGCGATCCACGAGGGCGCCGTGGCCACGCGTATCGGGCTCCCGGGCATCCCCGCCGCGGCCGAGGAGGTGATGGTGGCCCGCGACGTGCTGCTCGCCGGGCTCACCGGCGGCCGCCTGCACGTGCAGCACGTCTCCACCCGGGGTGCGGTGGACCTGGTGCGCATGGCGAAGAGGCGCGGCCTCGCGGTGACCTGCGAGGCGACCCCGCACCACTTCACGCTCACCGACGAGGACATGGCGGCCTCGGGCTACGACACGAACTGGAAGATGAACCCGCCGCTCCGGGAGCGCGAGGACGTCGAGGCGATCCTCGACGGCCTCTACGACGGCACCATCGACGTCATCGCCAGCGACCACGCGCCCCACCATCCGGACGAGAAGGAGCTCGAGTTCGTGCTGGCGCCGTTCGGGATCGTGGGGCTGGAGACGGCGGTGAGCCTGGCGCTGGACCGGCTGGTCCACGGCAAGGTCCTCGGGCTGCTGCAGCTCGTGCGGCTGATGTCCACCAACCCGGCACGGATCCTGGGGATCCCCGGAGGCACCCTCGAGCCCGGCGCGCCGGCCGACCTCACGCTCCTCGACCTCGGCCGGCGGGTCACGGTGGACCCGGAGCGGTTCCGCTCGCGCTCGCGCAACACCCCCTTCGCGGGGATGCAACTCCGCGGCGCCCCCGCCGCCACCGTCGTGGGCGGCCGGGTCGTCTGGCGGGCGGAGCGGGACTGAACGCCCGCGCGGCGCCCCCGCCGACCGGCCGCGATTCCGGATCCGGCCGTGGACCGCGCCCGGCCGCGGCCCGACAGGGGCTGTGGTATCCTTGCGGTCCGCCGTGCGGTGCGCGCACGGCGGAGTCCCGGCGGAGCGAGGCCTGCCATGAACGACGGTCGTACCCCGGAGATGAGCGAGTTCGAGCGCGCCCTGTCCGAGCAGCTGGCGCACGAGGAGCTCTCGGTGGGAGAGCTGGTCAAGGGCACCATCGCGGCGATTCACGGCGACGTGGCGCTGGTGGACGTGGGCGGCAAGTCCGAGGCGGTGCTGGAGCGGGCGGAGCTGGACGATCTCGGGGTGGGGGATCCGGTCGAGGTCGTGGTGGTGGAGGCGGGGGATCAGATCCGGGTCTCCCGCAGGCTGGCGCTCGAGCGCGCGCTGAAGGAGGAGCTGGCACGGGCGGCGGCGGACGGATCCCCGGTGGAGGGGAAGGTGGTGGGCCGCCGCAAGGGCGGCTACGACGTCACGGTCGCCGGCGTGCGCGGGTTCTGCCCGGCCTCGCAGATCGAGGAGGGGCGGACCGACGACCCCGACGTTCACCTGGGCAGGAGCTACCGGTTCAAGGTGCTGGAGTTCGATCCCGAGAAGCGGCGGCTGGTGGTGTCGCGCGCGGCGCTGCTGCGCGAGGAGCGCGAGCGGGCGCGGGAGGAGCTGTGGGCGCGGCTCGAGGTGGGGGCCGAGGTGGAGGGGAGGGTCCGCTCCATCACCAGCTTCGGCGCCTTCGTGGACCTCGGCGGCGACGACGGGCTGGTGCACGTGACCGAGCTCTCGTGGCGGCACGTGCGTCACCCCGGCGAGGTCCTCTCCGTGGGCGACACGGTGCGGGCGAAGGTGATCGAGCTGGACCACGAGCGGCACCGGATCGGGCTGTCCATCAAGCAGCTCGAGGAGGACCCGTGGGCGGGGCTCGAGGAGCGGCTGCCGGCGCGCTCGCGGATCGAGGGCACGGTGTTGCGCAAGGCGCCGTTCGGTGCGTTCGTCGAGGTGGAGCCCGGCGTCGAGGGGTTGCTCCACACCAGCCAGCTGCCGCCGGGGATGGGCCTCGACGAGCTCCAGGAGGGGCAGACCGTCACGTGCTGGGTCCGGGAGGTGGACCCGGAGCAGCGGCGCCTGAGCCTCACCATGCGGCCGCTGCCGGAACGGGACCCGTGGGAGCGGATCGAGATGCACTACCAGCCGGGCCAGGTGGTCGAGGGCGTGGTGGAGAACACCGCGAGCTTCGGGGTGTTCGTGGAGCTCGAGCCGGGTCTCAGTGCGCTCGTCCCGGTCTCCGAGCTGGGTCTGCCGCGGGGGGAGGACCCGGGGGCCGCCTACGCGCCGGGCGCGAGGCTCAAGGCCAAGGTCCTCTCCATCGACCCCGAGCGGCGGCGCATGAGCCTTTCGGTGCGCGCCTGGCGGCGCGAGCAGGAGCGCGAGGAGTACTCGAAGCACATGTCCGCAGGCTCCTCCACCTCCACCACCACCGCGTTCGGCCAGAAGCTGCTGGACGCGCTCAAGGGCGGCCGCTGAGCGCCCGGGCGCGCGATGCACCACGCCCCGGTGCCGCGGCACCGGGGCGTTCGGTCTTCGGGCCCTGGAGGCGACGGCCGGATTCGAACCGGCGAATCAGGGCTTTGCAGGCCCCTGCCTTACCACTTGGCTACGTCGCCGCCCGAGCTGGATTGTAGGCGCGCCCCGCTCGCCGGTCAACCGCGCGTCCGGGCGGAGGCCGGGGCCGGTACCGAGGCCGCGGCGACGACCGCCTCCGTGACCGCGACCGGAACTGTCACCGCGCACGGCCGGGGCGTGGTCGCTGGCCGCTGATCGCCGTCCGCTCGCCCCGGATCGCGCCCGCTGCCTCCGCGCGGCAACCCCAGCCCGTGGCGTCGGCCCCTCCACGGCCGGGGGGTTGCAATGCCGCACCGTTCCGTGGAGAATGAATGAGTGTTCATTCAGGCTCTTCACCCGCTCGGGATCAAAGGAGGTCAGCCGTGGAGTACAGAGTCGATCTGCGTGACGTGAAGTTCCAGCTGTTCGAGTGGCTTCCCACGAGGAAGCTGCTCGAGGCGGAGCGTTTCGCCGACTGGGACGCCGAGAACGTCGAGATGGTCCTGGACGAGGCGCTCAAGATCGCCCAGGAGCAGCTCGCGCCCACCAACGAGGACGGCGACCGGATCGGGGCCCGCTACGAGAACGGCACGGTCACCCTGCCCGAGTCGTTCAAGCCCGCCTACGGGACGCTGTGCGAGGGGGGCTGGGTCGGCATCACGGCCAACCCGGAGTTCGGGGGCATGGGCCTGCCGGAGGTCGTCGGCAGCGCGGTGAACGAGTTCTTCTTCGGCGCCAACATGTCGCTCTCCCTCACCGTGCTGCTCACCCGCGGTGCCGGTGCCATGATCGAGGCGTTCGGCACCGACGAGATCAAGCGGCTGTTCGTCGAGAAGCTCTACAGCGGGCAGTGGGGCGGCACCATGTGTCTCACGGAGCCGCAGGCCGGCTCCGACGTGGGCGCGGTCAAGACCAAGGCGGTGAAGCAGGAGGACGGCCTGTACCTCCTCGAGGGAGAGAAGATCTTCATCACCGGGGGCGACCACGACCTGACCGAGAACGTGATCCACCTGGTGCTGGCGCGGACTCCCGGCTCGCCCCCCGGGACGAAGGGGCTCTCGCTGTTCGTGGTGCCCAAGATCTGGGTGAACCCCGACGGCACCCTGGGCGAGCCCAACGACGTGTACACCGCCGGGATCGAGGAGAAGATGGGGATCCACGGGTCGCCCACCTGCTCCCTCGTGTTCGGCCAGAACGGGGCGTGCCGCGGCTTCCTTCTCGGCGAGGAGAACCGCGGGATGAAGCTCATGTTCCACATGATGAACGCGGCCCGCATCGAGGTGGGGCTGCAGGGTGGGGCACTGGCCGGGGCCGCCCATCAGGCCGCGCTGGCCTACGCCAGGGAGCGCCTGCAGAGCCGGCACTGGACCAAGTTCAAGGACCACTCGGCGCCGCAGGTGCCCATCATCGAGCACCCCGACGTGCGGCGGATGCTGCTGTGGTCCAAGGCGTACGTGGAGGCGATCCGGGCGCTGCTCTACACCACCTCCTACTACATCGACATGACCCACGTGACCGAGGGCGACGAGCGCGAGCGGTACCAGTCGTACGTGGACGTGCTCACGCCGATCTGCAAGGCGTGGGGCTCGCACTGGGGCATGCTGGTCACCAACACCTGCCTCGAGGTGTTCGGCGGCTACGGGTACACCCGCGAGTTCCCCGCCGAGCAGTACATGCGGGACTGCAAGATCGCCTGCATCTACGAGGGCACCAACGGCATCCAGGCGCTCGACTTCGTCGCCCGCAAGCTCCCCATCCGGGGCGGCAAGCCCATCGTGGAGCTCCTGGGCATGGCGGAGCGGACCTTCAAGAGGCTGAAGGACGACCCGCAGTTCATGGAGCCGGCGTGGATGCTGGCCGCCGCGCTCAAGGCGATGCAGACCATCTCCAAGGAGCTGCAGAAGCGGCCCGACGGGATCCTCGTCACCCTGCTCGATGCGTTCCCCATCCTCGACATGACCGGCACCATCCTCGGCGCCCACTTCCTGCTCGACCAGGCCGCCCTCGCCAAGGAGAAGCTCGGCGCCATCCTCGAGGAGAAGGGCGTGGACGCCGGGGACGAGGAGGCGTACGGGAAGCTGCTCGCCGACGATCCCGACGCCGCCTTCTACCACGACAAGATCCAGACGGCGATCCACTACTGCTACCGTGCGCTCCCCCTGGTGACCGCCCACACGGCCGCGATCCGCTCCGGGGAGCTCGCACCCATCAAGGCGGTGATGCGCTAGCCCGGAGGATTCATCACGATCGTCGCGAGCGGCGGGACCCTCGAGCTCGAGCGACGAGCGGCCGGAGCTTCCCGAAGCTCGGCCGCAGGCCGGGAGGAGCGACGAGCCAGGCCGTGGCGCCCGGATCGCGCCGCGCAGCGGATCGCTGATGGATCATCTCGGCTGGACGACGTCGCGTCCTCTTTCTGCCGACGGGCCCGCCGCGCGCGCGGCGGGCCTCTTTCTGGCGCTCCCGCCCTGTCGGTGACGATCGGTCACCGATGGTGGAGGTCACAGCGGGGCAGGCGACGGGGTTCGTCGGCGTGTCGCCCGTCGCGGGTGGCCGCCTGCCGCTGCGGCTCCTGTTCCGGCTCGAGATGCGGCGCGGGCCCCGGCACCGCCGCGGGTGGACGGGCCGCCGGATGGACCCGCCACCCCCGCCACGGAGGTGGCGCCTCCCCGCGCAGCACGGGCTTCAGCCCGCAGCGACACCGCGGCCGTGGTGCCTGGCACGGGCACGGCGGAGCTGGCATCTCGGGCCGGGGAGGGGCCTCGCGGGCCGAGGTCGGCGCTCCCCGGGGCGACCGCGGCGGCACCCGGATCCGCAGCCGCGGCGGGATCCGGTCGCCCGGGGGTGTGGGATACTCGCCGCCATGCCGGGGATTCCACCTCTCGGGGCGCACCTGTCGGTGGCGGGCGGGCTGTGGCGGGCGGTGGAGCGCGCGGTGGCGCTGGAGTGCACGGCGCTGCAGATCTTCACTCAGGCGCCGGGACGCTGGCGGGGCCGGGAGCTCCCCGACGAGGAGGTGGAGCGGTTCCGGGAGGCGGTCCGCGAGGCGGGCCTCGAGGGGCGGGTGGTGGTGCACACGCCGTACCTGATCAACGTGGCGGCGCCGGACGACGCGCTGTGGCGCCGCAGCGTGCAGCTGCTGGCGGTGGAGCTCGAGCGGGCGCGGCGGCTGGGCCTGGCGGGGGTGGTGCTCCACCCGGGCGCGCACACGGGCTCGGGCACGGCGGCGGGCATCGAGCGCGCCGCCGCCGGGATCGCCCAGGCGCTGGCTGTCTCTCCGGGGAGCCCCCCGGTCCTGGTGGAGGTGACCGCCGGGCAGGGGACGGTGCTCGGCTCGAGTTTCGAGGAGATCGCGGCCATTCTCCGGCGCCTGCCGTCGGAACGGGCGGGCGTGTGCTGGGACACGGCCCACCTGTGGGGGGCGGGGTGGGAGATCACCCGCGCCGGGGAGTGGGAGCGGCTCTGGGCGGCGTTTCGAGAGGCCACGGGCCGGGAGGGACCCGACGTGGTCCACCTCAACGACACCGACGTGCCGCTGGGCTCGCGCAGGGACCGGCACCAGCGGATCGGCCACGGGCGCCTGGGCGAGGCCACCTTCGCGCGGATCGTGCGCGATCCACGGCTCGCCGGGACGCCGCTGATCCTGGAGACACCGAAGGGGCCCGACGAGGTCACGTGGGACCGGGAGGCGCTCCAGCTGCTGCGGCGGCTGGCCACGGAGCCGTGAGCCCGCGGAAGCGGCGCGGGCGACGGTGCGTTGGGGAAGGGGGAGGGACCGTGAGGCGCGTCCTGGTGGTACTGGCGATGGCGGCTGCGGGAACCGCGTCGGCGGCGACGCTGGTGGTGGCGAACAAGTCCGAGGCGACGGTGTCGCTGCTGGACCTGGGCTCGGGCGAGGTGCGGGCCGTCCTGCCCACCGGCGAGGGGCCGCACGAGGTCGCCGTGGCCCCGGACGGGCGCACCGCGCTGGTGGCGAACTACGGCACCCGCGCGGCCCCGGGCGGGACCCTCACGGTGATTGACCTGACCCTGGCCGAGGTCGTCGCCACCGTGGATCTGGCGCCGCACCGGCGGCCGCACGGCATGGCGTTCCTGTCCGACGGCCGGCTCCTCGTGACCTCGGAGGCGAGCCGGGCGCTCCTGCTGGTGGACGTGGCCCGCCGCCGGGTCGTGCGGGCGCTGCCCACCGGCCAGGAGATCTCGCACATGGTGGCCGTGGCCCCGGACGGGAGGCGCGCCTTCGTGGCCAACATCGGCTCCGGGTCGGTGACGGCGGTGGACGTGGCGACGGGGACGGCGGCGACCGTGCCCACCGGCGAGGGGGCAGAGGGAATCGCGGTGACCCCGGACGGCGCCGAAGTGTGGGTGGCGAACCGCGCGGCCGACACGGTCTCGGTGCTGGAGGCCGGCTCGCTTCGCGTCCTCGCCACGGTGGAGGTGCCCTCCTTCCCGATCCGGGCGGCGGTCACGCCCGATGGGGAGCGGGTGCTGGTGACCTGCGCCCGGAGCGGTGACCTCGCGGTACTGGACCGCCAGGCGCGCCGGGTGGTCCGGCGGGTGGAGCTCGGGGTCCGGGCGGCGGACCCGGAGGGGCGGCTGTTCGGGGGGCGGTTCGGCTCCAGCTCGGTGCCCATCGGGATCGCGCTCTCGGGCGACGGATCGCGCGCCTGGATCGCCCACGCCAACGCGGACATCATCACCGAGCTGGACCTCGGCTCGTGGCGGGTGGTGCGGAGACTGCGCGCTGGACGGGAGCCCGACGGGATGGGGTGGTCGCCGGTGGCCGCCGGCCCCGATCCCGCCGCGGGCCGCTGAGCGCCCCCGCGCCGGGCCCGGCTCAGCGCCGCCGCCGCCGTTTCCGGGCCTTCGTGTTCTCGGGGTGGTGCGCCACGTGGCAGTCGGTGCAGGCCCTCTTCGGGTGGTGCCGGGCGGGATCCACCTGCGGGAGCGCCTCGGGGAGCCCGGGTGCCGCCCGGTGGCACATGAGGCAGATGTCGGGCGGCGGAAGCTGCGGCCTGTGGGATCCCGGGTCGCGCGCGTGGTCGGCCAGGGGGCCGTGGCAGCTCTCGCAGTCGTGTCCGGCGTGATGGCTGCCGATGAGCTTCTTCGCGGCGGCCTCGTGGCACTTCAGGCAGGCGGCACCGCCGATGTACCCCTGTTCCTCGGCACCGGCGGCGGCGGGCGCCACCGCCGGGAGGAGCCACGCGGCGACGCCGAGCGCCACCGCGAGGACGGCTCGTACCCTCCGTTGGCTTCGCAGCATCGTCCCCCCCCGAGCCGGTCGTTCCGCTGGTCGGTTACCGGCGGCCTCCGCCCCGACCGCCACGGCTGGCCCCGCGGCCGCGGTCGTTCCGGTCGCGGCCCGGCCGTCCGCCCCGGCCGCCGCGGCCACGGTCGTCGCGCCGGCGGCCGTCCCGGTGCCCGTGGTGCGCGGGCTCGTCCTCGCCGGCGGCGCGCCGCCTGGCGCGCTCCTCCTCCTCGATGAGCACCCGGTGCGACAGCTTGATCCGGTCGTAGGCGTCGATGCCGATGATCTTGACCCGGATCGTGTCGCCCTCGGCGAGCACGTCGCGGATGTCGGGGATGCGCTCGGTGCTGATCTCGGAGATGTGGAGGAGCCCGTCCCAGTTGGGCAGGATCTCCACGAAGGCGCCGTACGGCTCGATCCGCTTCACCACCCCGTCGAACACCTCGCCCACCTGGGGCTCGCGGGTGAGGCCACGGATGATCTCCATCGCCTTCTCCGCCGCCTCCAGGTCGTTGGTGGCGACGCGGACGGTGCCGTCGTCCTCCACCTCGATCTTGGCCCCGGTCTGCTCGATGATGCCGCGGATGGTCTTGCCGCCGGGTCCGATGATGAGGCGGATCTGGTCGGGCTCCACCTTCATCTGGAATATCCGTGGCGCGTAGGGAGAGATGTCCGGGCGCGGGCCCGAGATGGCGGCGTCCATCGCGTCCAGGATCTGCATCCGCGCCCGGCGCGCCTGCTCCAGCGCGCGCTCCAGCACCTCGCGGGGCAGCCCCGCCAGCTTGATGTCCATCTGCAGCGCGGTGATGCCGTCCCGCGTGCCGGCGACCTTGAAGTCCATGTCGCCGTAGTGGTCCTCCTGGCCGGCGATGTCGGTGAGCACCGCGTAACGCTGCCCGTCCGACACGAGGCCCATGGCCACGCCCGCCACCGCCTTCTTCACCGGCACGCCGGCGTCCATGAGCGCCATGGAACCGCCGCACACGGTGGCCATGGAGGAGGAGCCGTTGGACTCCAGGATGTCGGACACCACCCGGATGGTGTAGGGGAACTCCTCTTCCGGAGGCACCACCGGTGCCAGCGCGCGGCGGGCGAGGTTGCCGTGACCGATCTCGCGCCGCGAGGGCGAGCGGAGGAAGCGCACCTCGCCCACCGAGAACGGCGGGAAGTTGTAGTGGAGCATGAAGCGTTGCTGCGACTCGCCCTCGAACGCCTCGATGATCTGGGCGTCCTCCTTGGTGCCGAGGGTGCAGGTGACGAGCGCCTGGGTCTCGCCGCGGGTAAAGAGCGCCGACCCGTGCGTGCGGGGCAGCAGCCCTGCCTCGCAGGCGAGCGGCCGTATCTCGTCGAAGGCCCGGCCGTCGAGGCGCTCGCCCCTCTCGAGAATGGTCTCGCGGGTGATCTCCTTCACCATCCGGTGGAGGATCTCCCCGAGCCAGGGCGCCTGCTCCTCTCGGCTCTCCTCGGGCAGCGAGCCGACCGCCCGCTCCTCCAGCGCCCGCAGCGCCTCGAGCTGCGCCAGCTTGCCCCGGGTGCGCAGCGCCTCCTCGAGCGGGCCCCGCCACGTCTCGCGCACCTGCCGCTCGAACGCCTCGTCCCACGGATCGGGTGCCGGCTCGAACGGCTCCTTCTCCACGCCGAGCTGCTCGAGGAGCTGGCGCTGGGCGGCGATGATCCGGCGGATCGCCGCGTGCGCCGCCTCGAGCGCGTCCACGATCACCGCCTCCGGCACCTCGGCCGCGCCGCACTCCACCATCACCAGCGCGTCGTCGGAGCCGGCCACCACAAGGTCGAGATCCGAACGGTCCCGCTCCTCGTGGGTGGGGAACATCACCAGGCGGCCGTCCACGCGGCCCACGCGCACCCCCGCGATGGGGGTGGTGAACGGGATGTGGGGAGCCGCCATGAGGGCGAGCGAGGCCCCGTTCAGCGCGAGGACGTCGGGGTCGTTCTCGCCGTCGGCGGAGAGCACGAGACCGATGATCTGGGTGTCGCGGTAGTACCCCTCGGGGAACAGCGGCCGGATCGGCCGGTCGATGAGGCGGCAGGTGAGGATCTCGCGCTCCGTGGGCCGACCCTCGCGCTTGAACCAGCCGCCCGGGATCCGCCCGCCGGCGTAGGTGTACTCGCGGTAATCCACGGTGAGCGGCAGGAAGCCCGCCCCCTCGCGGGGCTCGCGCTTCGCGCAGGCCGTCACCAGCACCATGGTGTCACCGAGCCGCACCACGGCGGAGCCGTCGGCCTGCTTGGCGACCTTGCCCGTCTCGAACTGGAGCCGTCTTCCCTCGACGTCGACGTCTGCTGTGTACGGCATCGCTCACCCACGCAGCCCGAGGCGCTTGACGAGCTCGCGGTAGCGGGTGATGTCCTTGCGCTTGAGGTACTCGAGAAGCCGGCGCCGCCGTCCCACCAGCCGCAGCAGGCCGCGCCGCGAGTGGAAGTCCTTCTTGTGGGTCTTGAAGTGCTCGGTCAGGTACTCGATGCGCCGCGTCAGCAGCGCGATCTGCACCTCGGGGGAGCCGGTGTCGCCGGGGTGGAGCTTGAACTCCTCGATGATCGCCGTCTTCTGCTCGTCGAAGTGACTCACGTTCCGATCCTCCACGATTTCGCACCCTCGCCGTGACCCCGGCGAGGGCGTGGCCAACGTTACCAGGGCGGGGGGCGGGAGGCAAGTACCCGGTGGGCGCCCGGCGCACCTTGTGAGCCGGAGCCCGGCTCGGGTACCGTGGGGCGGGTGCGCCGCGACCCGCGGACGGAGGTGAGGGGTGGAAGCGAGCCGCCGCGACGTGGACGTGAACGAGGCACCGGCGCGAGGCCGGGCGGGGTACCGGAGCGACCTCCCGGTCTTCCGGCGGAGGACGGTGCGGCTGGAGCTCGGCGGGTGCGACGTGCACCTGGACGGCGAGGGCGTGCACTGGTTCGCCGCGGACCGGCGGGTGACCGCGCTGTGGGAGCGGCTGGACGGGCGCACCGGTGACCGGCTCGCTGCCGAGGTGGCGGCGCGCGAGGGGTGGGAGCTCCCGCGCGCCCGCTGGTGGGTGGACACGGCCCTCGCCGAGCTCGTGGAGAAGGGGCTGGCGGCGCACGAGCCCCCCCGGCCGGAGGCGTCCGTGCGGAGGTCGCGGGCGCTCGAGCTCGAGGCCCTCCGCGAGCTGTGGGTGCACACCAACAACAGCTGCAACCTCCGCTGCCGGCATTGCCTGGTGGGGTCGGGCCCCGGGGGCGCGCCGGGGCTGCCCACCGACGCCCTCCTCGACCTGTTCTGGGAGGCCCACGCCCTGGGCGTCCGGCGCTTCTACTTCACCGGCGGCGAGCCGTTCGTGCGCCCGGACATCTCGGAGCTGGTCCGCTTCGTCACCGAGGAGCTGGACGCGGAGCTCATCGTCATCACCAACGGCACGATGTTCCGGGGGAGGCGGTGGGAGCGGTTCCGCGGGTTCCGCGCCGACCGCCTGCGGCTCCAGGTGTCGCTGGACGGGACCACGCCGGCCGCCAACGACGCCCTGCGCGGCGAGGGGACCTTCGCCGTCGTCGAGGAGGCGGTGCGCCGCCTCGCCGCCGCCGGCTTCGAGGTGGCTCTCACGGCCGTGGCGGGCCGGTCCAACCTCGGCGAGCTCCACCGGCTGCCGGAGCTCGCGGCCGCCTGGGGCGCGCGCTCCGTGCACCTCATGTGGCCGCACCGCAAGGGGCGCGTGCTGGAGACGATGCCCGGGTTCTTCCCCTCGGCGCCGGAGCTCGCAGAGCTGGCCGACCGGGTGCTCGAAGAGTGCGAGCGGCACGGCGTGGACTTCGACAACTACGGCTCGGTGCTGTTCCGTGTCAACGGCCAGCCGGGGGTGCGCTGGGATCTCTCCAACGCCGGCTGGGACTCGCTCTTCGTGGACCACGACGGCGGGATCTACCCCTCCCCGGTGTTCAGCCAGGAGCCGGGGTGGCGCGCGGGCTCGCTCGAGGACGGGCTCGAACGGACCTGGCGCACCTCGCCGGTGCTCGAGCGGGTTCGGGAGCTCTCCCAGCTCGACCTCGCGGGCCTCGAGGAGGACCCGCTCCGCTGGTTCCTCGGGGGCGGCGACCTGGAGCACATCGCTCACGCCGCGGGGGCCGCCGGGCCGGAAGAGGTGCGGGGCGCCTCGGACCCGTACTACCCGGTGCTCCGCCACCTGGCGCTGCGCGCGCTCGAGCGGCTGGCGCGCGCCGGCCGGGAGGCCTGGAACCCGGAGTACGAGGGCCCAGGGATCTACCACGTGATGGGCGACGGCGCCATCGCCTGCGGCACCGAGGGGGTGCGCGACGCCGACGCCGCGCCGGTGCAGACGCTCCATTCGAGCTGCGTCCTCTCCTTCGACGTGGACCGGCCGCGGGCGCTGGTGCGGCGGTTCTACGGCGCGGCGGCGGAGGAGCCCAGGGAGGACCTGTGCTGCCCGGTGCGCTACGCCCCCGAGGACGCGGACCACATCCCGGCCGAGGTGCTGGAGCGGTTCTACGGCTGCGGGAGCCCCATCGCCGACGCGGGCGTGGCCGAGGGCGAGACGGTGGTGGACCTGGGATGCGGGGCGGGGATCGACTGCTTCATCGCCGCCCGCAAGGTGGGGCCGGCCGGCCGCGTCATCGGCGTGGACATGACGGAGGAGATGCTCGCGGTGGCACGGGAGAACGCGCCGCGCGTGGCCGAGCGCCTCGGGTACGACGTGGTGGAGTTCCGGCGCGGGTTCCTGGAGAGCCTCCCCGTCGCCGACGGCAGCGCGGACCTGGTGACCTCCAACTGCGTGATCAACCTGTCCCCGGACAAGCGCCAGGTCTTCCGCGAGATCTACCGCGTCCTCAGGGATCTGGGGCGGGTGGTGATCTCCGACATCGTGTGCGAGGCGGACGTCCCGCCCGAGCTCCGGGTGCGCGAGCACCTGTGGGGGGAGTGCATCTCCGGCGCCCTCTCCGAGGGGGAGCTGCTGCGCCAGCTGGTCAAGGCGGGGTTCTACGGCGTCACCCTGCTCAAGCGGTCGTTCTGGCGCGAGGTGGAAGGCCACCGCTTCCACTCGGTGACGGTGGTGGCGTACCGGTGGGCGCGGGGACGGGCCGCCGCGGTGGACGGGGGGATCGCCGTCTACCGGGGGCCGTTCGCGGAGGTGGTGGACGACCGGGGCCGGAGCTTCCGCCGCGGGGTGCCGGTGCCGGTGGACCGGGCCACCGCGGAGCGGCTCCGGACCCACCCGTACGACCGGGTGTTCCAGGTGCTGCGGCCGGGCGAGCTCCCCGCCGACGTGGCGCTGTGCTGCGACCCGGTCTCGGGCGAGGTGTGCTGAACCGGGAGGTGCGACGATGGCGGATCGGAGTCCGGCGCGGCCGACGGTGGTGCTCGTGGGCGGGTTCCTCGGTGCGGGCAAGACCACCCTCATCGCCACCCTCACCCGGCGCCTGGTGGCGGAGGGCCGCACCGTGGGTGTCATCACCAACGACCAGGCCGAGGGGCTGGTGGACTCGGAGCTCCTCGCCCCCCTCGCCGCCGGCGTGGAGGAGGTCGCGGGCGGGTGCTTCTGCTGCCGGTTCGACGCGCTCGCCGAGGCCGCCGAGCGGCTGGCCGAGCGGCTCGCCCCCGACATCGTGCTCGCCGAGCCGGTGGGCTCGTGCACCGACGTGGTGGCCACCGTGGTGCGGCCGCTGAGGACCCTGTACGACCGGAGGTACGAGGTGGCCCCGTTCACCGTGCTGGTGGATCCGGTGCGGGCGCGGCAGGTGCTGGTGGAGCGGTCGGGGGGCGGCTTCTCGCCGCGCGTGGTGTACATCTTCAGGACCCAGCTCGAGGAGTCCGACCTGATCCTGCTGAACAAGGTGGACCTCCTGGCCGGCCGCGAGCGGCGGCGGCTGGTGGCCGCCCTCGAGCGGGAGTTCCCGGGACGGCCGGTGCTCGAGGTCTCGGCGGCGACCGGCGAGGGGCTCGACCGGTGGTGGGTGACCCTCTCCGGCCTCGGTCCCGGCGGCATGCGAGCGGTGGACGTGGACTACGACACCTACGCCGAGGGGGAGGCGGAGCTCGGGTGGCTCAACGCGCGCTTCCGGCTCGAGGCGACGGCGCCCTTCGACGCGGCTCAGCTGCTCCGCGCGCTGGTGGACGGGGTGCGCGAGCGGCTCGTGCGCGAGGGACGGGAGCCCGCGCACGTCAAGGCGCTGCTGCGCGCGGGGAGGCGGCTGGCCTCGGCCCACCTCACCTCGGCCGAGTCGGGCGCGGTGGTGGGCCGGACGATGGAGGAGCCCGTCGCGGGAGGCGAGCTCATCGTCAACGCCCGGGTCGCGGCGCCGCCCGAGGCCGTGCGGGCGGCGGCGCTCGAGGCGACCGAGGGCGCGGCCGCGGCCGTGGGTGCCGCGATCGAGGTGCTGGGCGAGGCGGCGTTCGCTCCCGCCCGCCCCGTCCCGCGGCACCGGATCGCCGCGCCCGAGGGCTGACGCCTGGCGGCGTCGCGGGCGTATCCACCCGCCGCCCGTCCGTGCCCGCGGGCCCGGCGCCGCCGCACTGTCGGCAGCGGTCGGGGGTGTACCATGGACGTACGGAGTCCGTTCGTGCGGCGGTGGATGGTGGCGCTGGCGTTGCTGACGGCGGGGTGCGCCGGGCACCCCGAGCGTCCGGTGACGCTGCGCCTCGGCTACGACAGCCCCCCGGTCACCCTCGATCCCGTGCGGCACGACGACCGCGTGACACGCTCGATCCTCTTCTCGGTCCTCGAGCCGCTGGTCCGGATCGGCCCGAGCCTCGCGGTGGAGCCTGCCCTGGCCGACGGCTGGGACACGCCCGACGAACGCACCTGGCGGCTGCACCTCCGGCCCGGGGTCCTCTTCCACGACGGCCGGCCGCTCCGGGTCGCCGATGCCGTCGCGTCCATCCGCCGGGCCATGACCGACCCGGGGTCGGCGGTGGCGGGGTATCTGGCGCTGGTGGAGTCCGTCCGGGCCGACGGTGAGCGCCCCGGCTGGATCGTCATCCGCACCTCCGCCCCCGCGCCGCTGCTGCTGACGCGGCTGGCCCTGATCACGGTGTCGCCGGGCGGCCGCCCACCGGAGGACGGCCCGGTGGGGACGGGGCCGTACCGGTGGGTCTCGGGCTCCACCCGCGGCCCCATCGTGCTGGAGCGGTGGGAGAGGTACTGGGGGCGCCCGCCCGACGCCGGGCGGGTGGTGATCCGTGTCCTCGACACCGAGGAGGAGGTGCTGGAGGCGGTGGCGCGCGGCGCGGTGGACGTGGTGGACCAGGTGACCCCGCCGGTGGCCTCGCGGGTCGGGGCTCGCCGTGGCTGGCGCGTACGGCCGCTCGGCTACCTCGCCACGGGGATGCTCGGCTGCAACCTCCTGGCGCCGCCGCTCGACGATCCCATGGTCCGGGAGGCGATCGATCTCGCCATCGACCGTGGCCGGCTGGTCGTGGCGATGGGTTCTGCCGACAAGGTCGCCGCCGGGACGCTGGTTCCACCGGGGGTGCTGGGGTCGCTGCCGGACCACGGCCCGCGGCCGGCGGACCCGGAGCGCGCGCGGGAGCTTCTCCGCCGGGCCGGGCACCCCGAGGGGATCACCGTGACGCTCCTCCACGGCGAGGTCGAGCAGCAGCTCGAGCGCGAGCTGGTGCGCCAGCTCGCGCGGGCCGGGATCGCGGTGCGGGCGGTGGCCCGGCCCTGGGACGAGGCGTACCCCGCGATCCTGGCGGGCCGCGCGCAGCTGTTCCTGTGGTCGTGGTCGTTTCCCTTCGGCGACGTGTCGGACTTCCTGGACAGCGCCGTCCACTCGCGTGACCCCGCGCGGCGGCTCGGGCTGTCCAACGGCACGGGCTACGCCGACCCCGAGGTGGACCGCTGGATCGAGGCCGCGGCGAGCGAGCTCAACGGGAAGCGGCGGCTGGAGCTACTGCACCTGGTCCTGGACCGGGTGATGCGGGACCGGCCGTACATCCCGCTCTATCACCGCAGCAGGCTGGTCCTGCTGCACGAGCCGTTCGCGCTCGATGGCGGTGGCGTTCCGTGGCTGGTCCCGCAGGCCGTGCGGGTGCGGCGGCGATGAGCGGTCAGGGCTCCGCCGCGCGGGGGAGCGTCGGCACCGACGGATAGGCGGCGAAGAACTCGCGCACCGCGGCCTCGGGGTCGTCCACCACCAGGGAGGACGGATCGCCGCCGGTCCACTCCTCGGGCAGTAGGTCCACGTAGGGGCGTTCGAGGAACCGGCGGCCCAGGAGCACGATGGCCCCGCGGTCCTCGGCCGACCGGATCAGCCGGCCCGCGGCCTGGATCACCCGGGTCATGCCCGGGATCAGGTAGGCGTAGGCGAACCCCTGGCCGTACCGCTCCTCCAGGTACGCGGCCAGGAGCTGGCGCTCCAGGCACACCTGGGGCAGGGCCGGCGAGACGACGATGACCTCGGACAGCATCTCGCCCGGGTAGTCCACCCCCTCGGCGAACATCCCGCCGAGCACCGCGAACAGGAGGTGGCCGCCGCCCGCCCGCAGCCGCTCCAGCAGCTCGCGGCGGCGGTGCGGGGCCAGGTCCGGCTCCTGGACCAGGACCTCCTGGGGGACCGGCGGCAGCCGCTCCAGCAGCAGGCGGAGGTAGGCGTAGCTGGGCGCCAGCACCATCGTGTTCCGGTCGGGGGCCGCGACCCTGGCGATCCAGGCGGCGGCCCGATCGGCGGTGGCCCGGCGCCGCCGGTACCGGGTGTCCACGTCCGGGATCGCCACCACCAGGCGGTTCTCGGGCGGGAACGGCGAGGGCACGGAGAGCGCGAGCGCCTCCGCGCGGCGGATCCCCAGGAGGTCGCACGTGTACTCGAACGGCTGCAGCGTCGCGGACATGGCCACGAACCCGGCCGCCGCCTCGATCGTCGGCGCCAGGAACCGGGAGGGGTCGCAGCACACCACGGCCAGCTCCGCACGGTCGCGGGTTCGGCGCGCCACGCGGGCGAACTCCTCGCCGCCGAGGGCGAGGACCTCGTGGAAGCGGATCGCGTCGCGGGCGGCCTCGAGCGCCGGGTCCTCCTCCAGCCACAGCTCCCGCTCACGCTTGAGGAGGACGTACCGGAGCAACCCGGCGTCGAGCTCCAGGCGCAGCTCCCCGAGCGGGGCCGGGTCGGGCTCCGCCAGCCGCTCCCCGGAGCGGCCGGGGCCGAGCGCGGTCTCGAGGACGTCCTCGAGCCAGGACGCGAGCCCGAGGAGCGCGTGGCGCAGCGTGACGAGCTCGCGCGAGCCGAGGCGGTCCAGGTGCTCCAGCGCTCGCTCGATGCGGCCGAGCTCGAGCACCGGCGAGTAGTACCCGCGCGCCCGGTCGACGAGGTTGTGCGCCTCGTCCACGATCAGGATGGCGTCGGCGGCCGCGGCGGCGCCGGCCACCGCCGGGAGCCCGATGCCCGGAGCGAAGACGTAGTTGTAGTCGCAGATCACCGCGTCCTGGGCCGGGATCAGGTCGAGGCTGAGCTCGAACGGGCACACCCCGGCGGCCCGGGCGACCTCGAACAGCGGATCGGGCTCGATGTGGCCGCCCTCACCCACCAGCCGCTCCAGCAGTCCGGTCCGGGCGAGCTTGGCCGAGTACCCCTCGGCGTACGGACACACCGCCTCGTGGCAGATCGTCTCGTGGTGGGCGCACATGCGCGCCTTGGCTCGCAGCCGGAGCGTGCGCGCCCGGCCCCCCATGGCGCGCACCGTCTCCACCGCGATCCGCTGCTGCATGGTCTTGGCGGTGAGGTACCAGACGCGGTGGCCGTGCGCCAGCGCGTGGCGCAGGGCCGGGTGGAGCGCGGCGGCGGTCTTGCCGATCCCGGTGGGTGCCTGGATCAGGGCCGGCCGGCCCTCCGCGAGTGCCCGCGCCACCGCCTCCGCGATCTCGCGCTGACCCGGGCGCCACTCGGGGTGGGGGAAGGGAAGCTCCCGCGCCAGCCGCTCCGCACGGCGGCGGCGGGCCTCGGCGGCGGCGTGGGCCGCGAGCAGGCGGTGCACGGCCGACCGTAGCCACGCCGCCACCGCCCGCCGCGACCAGGGAACCTCCTCCTGCCGCCGCTCGCCGGTCGTGATGTCCACGAGGATCAGGCGCGCGGCGGGCTCCGCCTCGGACGTCGCGAGCAGGTAGGCGTACAGCCGGAGCTGGTTCCGGTACCGCTCGAGCCGCGACCGGTCCGGCCGGCCGTGGAGCTCGGTGGCGAAGTGGAGGGTCTTGATCTCGTCCACCCGGACCGGACGGCCGCCGGCGAGGAGCACGCCGTCGGTGCGTCCCGAGACCGCCACGCTCCACCCGTCCACCTCGAGCTCCCGGCGCACCGGCACCTCGGCCGTGTACCCCGGCTCCGCGGCGAGCTCCCGCTGCAGGAGACGGTGGAGCTCCCCACCCAGCCGCGCGCGCAGCGTGCCACCGGCGGACAGGCCGATGGCGCGCGCCTCGGGATCCGCCACGAGGTCGCCCACCGACACCTCGATGCGGTGGGCCGAGGGGTCGATGCGAACCGTCACCGCCGGAGTGTAGCTCGCCCGGCTCACCCGAGGCCGGTCGGGCCGCACCCGGGACGCGACCCGGCACGGCCGGGGCGTGGCCGCCTCTCCCTGACGGTGTCCGCTGCGCGCTGCCCCCTGTCGGCGGTCCGCGGCCGTGCGCCGGGAGATCGCTCGTCGCCGTGCGCTGCACGCCCCCGCCGGCGGGAGCGCCGGCCCGTGCCCCTCCCCGGCGCACTAGAATCGCGGAGGGAGGTGAGGATGGCGCGGAGGGCGAGGAGCCGGAGACCCGCGCGGGCGAGGCGAAGGGCGTGGGGCGGGTGGGCGGCGCTCGCGGTCGCGGGGGCCGCGGTGGCGGCGCTGCCGGTGTACCGCGCGTGGTGGCGGTCGGAGGAGGCGAACCCCGTCCGCGAGGGCCTGGAGCTGCTCGACGAGGCGGCGTGCGCTGCGTGTCACCGGACCGGCGGCGGGTGGAGGTGGCGGGGCGATGGGGACGGGCCGGCGTCGGTGGAGGCGGTTCGCGACGCGGTGCTCAACGGCAGACCCCGGGCCGCGGGGTTCCCGGCCGCGATGCCGGCCTACGCCACGCGCCTGGGCGCGGCCGAACGACGGGCCGTGGTGACGGCGGTGGCGGCGCTCGAGGGCCTGATCGGAGTGCCCGAGGATCCGGAGCTGGCCGCCGGGCACGACGTGGCGGCGCAGATGGGATGCTTCGGGTGCCACGGGCCGCTGGGCGCTGGGGGCGTGCCCAACCCCGGATCGCTGCCGGGCGAGGTGCCGGGCTGGCTCGGACGCTCGCTCCGGGCGCGGGGGGCCGAGGCGGGCCGTGTGCTCCGCGACGGGTCGCGCCCCGTGC